>NZ_JBYLUH010000001.1:677500-1030000 GCF_058107345.1 Aristophania sp. ESL1142 | reverse complement strand
CCTGTAAATCAGTGACTTCATCAGCAAGCATAAGGGCCGTCAGAAAGAGGGCATGACCGTCATTACTAGGAGCAAGGCGGGTTCTCACTATATTGAGGCGCTTCTCTACCTCTTGGGCGAGAGACTGCACTTGATTCTCTTCACCATCTTTACATCCGACGATATAGGTCGCCCCTGTAATATTGAGCGTAACCTGTGCCATGAATCAATCTTCCTTCTCTTCAGCCGTGACGGTTTCCTGCAAAATGGCGGCGATCCTGCCTTCTAAAGCATCAATCTGCGCCAAGACTTTTGTCATCTGTGCTTCTTTTTGTTTTTTCTGTTGTGCAAGGTGACTCTCACGCTGCTCCAGAATAAATGCCATACGTACTAATGCGTTTTCCAGTCTCTCAACGGGATCATCTTTCTGGAGTTCCGACTCAGGCTGTTCTGTCATATCCACTTTATTCCCTTATTTCTTATGTGACAGTATCAGGGGTTCTGATTCCCTGCAAAAAACTTTTCGCTATCAAACATCTTTCCAAAGAGGGCTTTGTTTATATAACATCATTCATGGAATACAGGCACTAGTAAGCCTTCCAAGACTCTGGCATCATAGATCACGATGAAAGATTTTGACCTCTACCCCTCCCTGCTGCTCGAGAACGGACGTGAGTCCCTTCCTGATAATCTGAAAGATATCTTCGCACATCCACATATTTCAGCATTAAGGCTAGAATATTCTGGCTCTGTGCCTAAAGCTTTGATGGCATCTCTGATACATTTATCACAATCTCACGATGTTGCTCTTATTCTATCCCCTTTAGAAAAATTTAAAATCGACTCTCTGCTTCTAGAAAAAAGTGATGGAGTACATTTTCGTGATGTAACCTCTCTTAAAGCAGGACTTCCCGCCTTAAAGCCCTTCAAATTGCAGGTAGGCTGTTTCTGCGTAACACTTGATGAAGCCATGTACGCCGGTGAAGCAGGAGCTGACTATGTTTCATTCCCAGCCGAATCTTCAGAAATTATAGAAAAATGGAGCTGTTTTGCCGAGCTCCCCTGTGTTGCGGAAGACCCTGCTTCTGTTGCCTCTGCTCTGAGCGCTATACAAAACGGCGCTGAGTTCGTCTCTTTCCCCTTAAAAGGGGACCATAACGACCTGGAGTGGATCAACGCCCTTACAACGGAATAAATTTAATATTCCGTTGCTGAATTATCCGGCACGATCACAGTACTGACAACATATAATGTTCCATTGGATTGCGGATAAGGTTGACTAGTAATACGCGCCGTTGCACCGTTGGACGAAATAACAATCACCTCCCCTGAGGGGAGAGGTCTTAAAAAGATTTTCTTCCCTGTTAAAGTCGTCGCTTCGGCGTTTCCATCATAAAGACGTGCAAGATGGCGTAAACGCGCCAGACTATAATTTCCTATCAAAATCGTATCACCCATAAGGTCAGACAAACGCTTTTGATTAGCCGGAGCCATCAAGCCTCCTGACCAGTTGTGACCGTAGGATTCCAGCGCACCATTAGACAAGGCCAGGACCGTATAAGGCCCATCAGCCTGTAGCCATCTTACCCATCCCGCCTGCTGAACCGCAGCATAATAATCTGCCAATTCAATGGATGAGCTTATATTATCGTCTAGTGTATTATCCTCATAAGAGACAGTCGGCGTCATATGATAGGCAAACTGACTGCTGGGAGGCTGCCCTTTTCTTGGCGTCATATATTGATTACTAATCGATTCAGCATCAGGAAGAAGTTCTGAATAAATTGATTGCTGAACATGATAATGGTTCTGTTGATCCGGCTCTCCACCTCCGCAAGCAGATAAGAGACCCGTCAGACCCAGCAGCAATCCTATATAACAGCCTGCTTTCGACAATGACATGTTATATGTCTTCAACAGCCATCTCCTCTTTTACGCCAGGATATCACACGGTCTTCAACCAGCTCAAACAATGTCTGACATGAGGTCGTGGAATAGCTGGGCGGCAAACCACCGACTCCCCATGGGCCGGGTGCTCCCCAAAATCCGTAACCACCGCCCCATCCCCAGCCCCAATCCGGCGAACCGGGAAAATATTGGGTATCAGTGACGAGATACGCCATAAAATCGTGATCCTGGGTGTGATACGTTGTTGAAGGAACGCCGAAAGTCCGCACAATATCAAGGGACGAATGCCCGATAAGCGAGTCGAGGAGTTTCTTCTGCTGTAATGGAGGCGTTGCGCACCCAGACACAACCAGACCAAGCAACAGCAGGGAGAGAAGATTTTTTCTGATGAAATGGTTTGTCTGTGCCGCCATCCTCGCCTCTGTGAATGATCTCTTTATCACCATAACAGTCATCCTATCATGACAGATCAGCTGAACCAGAGCGTATCGTCAATATGAGGGGCACCAGTCGCCAGCATCACGAGCCGGTCAAAGCCCACGGCAATACCTGAAGAAGGAGGCATGTAAGGAAGAGCCTGCAAAAAATCTTCATCCAAAGGCCAATCCTGTCCTTTATAAAGAGAGGCGCGTCGTGCTCTGTCTTCAGCAAAACGCTCTCTCTGTTCGGCCATATCGGTCAATTCTTCAAACGCATTGCCGAGTTCTAGCCCCGCTGCATAAAGTTCAAAACGAAGTGCCGCCCGCACCTCCTTTGAATCTCTCCTGGCCAAGGCTGCCTGGGGAAAAGGCCAGTGTGTCAGAAAAATCGGCCTTTCCCGCCCGATATAAGGCTCTATCTTCTCCATCATCAAACGAAAAAACAGATCTTCCCAATCTTCATCCTGACGTAAGGGCACCTTGGCCTGATACGCCAAGGCCGGGGCGTCATGAATCGTTCCCAGAAGATCAGCCCCCACGTAACGATGGAATGCCTCCTGCAAGGTCATACGTTCAAAAGGCAGGGTTAAATCGAGCTTGTCTTTTCCAAAACAGACCACTGGCGGTAAAATCGCTTTAAGCAGCTTCTCAGTTTCATCCATCAAAGAGGCCAGATCCGCTCCGGGACGATACCATTCCAACATCGTAAATTCCGGCAGATGGGTGGCACTCTTTTCACCATTTCTCCAGACACGGGCGAGCTGATAAATCGGACATTGCAAAGCAGCCAGAAGCCGTTTCATGGCAAATTCGGGACTCGTATGAAGAAACCTCTTTTCTGGACGTGCCCCATCTGCTCTTTCAAGCATGGTTGAAAAACACTGCAAATGCACCTCTTCACCAGGGGTTTTTACCAAATAAGGGGTTTCAACCTCAAGATAATGCCGCTCATCAAAAAATCTTCTGACATCACGCATCATTTCCATGCGTCTTTTGACGATGGGTGCCTTATCAGACAGATTACGCAATTCATGAGAAAGAGAGACCATAGACCCCGTCATGTAAAAGACTACAAAATTTAACTCGAAAACAAGAAGGGTTTTTGTTGCATAACTCCCTCAAGCTTCGCTAGAGCCAATTTATGCAAAACGCTGACAAACCTTTTTCGTCCCCGACATTACGAACACCACACTCTCTTATCAAAGCGGGACTGGCCTCTCCAAAGGATCTTGCTTTCCTTGAAGAAGTCGCAAAGCGTTATGCCACAGCTATCCCGGCTGCATTCAAGTCCCTCATCGAAAACCCTTCAGACCCTATTGGTAGACAGGTGATTCCCAGTACTGAAGAACTTGTTGTCAGGGATTATGAAAGAGAAGACCCCATTGGTGATGAAGCCTACTCCCCCCTTCCAGGGTTAATCCACCGCTATGAAGACCGCGTTCTTCTCAAACCACTGCTGATTTGTCCGCTCTATTGCCGTTTCTGCTTCCGCCGTGAACATGTCGGCCCGGATGGAGGGCTTTTGAGCGAAGAAGCTCTTCTTAAAATCTTTCAATGGATTAGAGAACACTCCCACATTCAGGAAGTCATTCTCTCTGGAGGGGATCCCCTGATGCTTTCTCCGCGCCGGCTGCATTTTATCATGGAGCAGCTGACTTCTATTGCCCATATTCAGACAATCCGGATTCATTCACGGGTGCCTGTTGCTGCCCCAGAACGAATCACACATGCCTTAACTGATGCTCTTGAAACTGAAAAGGCGCTCTGGATCGTCATACACACCAACCACGCCCGGGAACTCGGTCCTGAAGCGCGCATGGCAATCCGCACGCTTGTTAAAGCTGGTATTCCTCTTCTGTCACAATCTGTGCTTCTGAAAGGAGTGAATGACGATGTTGCTGCACTTGAAGCATTATTACGTGGCCTGATCCAAAATAGAGTCAAACCTTACTATCTTCATCACCTTGACCCAGCTCCTGGCACTTCCCATTTTCACGTCCCGGTAGAGAAAGGACGTGCCCTTCTGGCTACCCTGAGAGGACGCCTTTCAGGACTGGCATGGCCACATTATGTCGTTGATATTCCTGGAGGAAAAGGGAAAGTTCCCATAGGACCAGAATATCTTTTACCCAAAGAAAAAACCGATACCCCGGAAGAAACTATAAAGTCCCCCAAAGGGACAATTCACCAGTTTCGGTAAATAGAGCAAGGAACGCCTTGCATCTTCCCCCTTGCTAACGCTAGAAACCGCTATAAAAGTAAAAACGGGATTATTTACGAGAGCGGAGAACCGACTTCCATGAAACAGCAAGCCAACCTTATCAGAGCTGGACAGGTTATTGAACATAATGGCCGTCGGTGGACGGTTCTGAAGCAACAAATCCTCACGCCCGGGAAAGGTGGCGCCTTTATTCAGGTTGAAATGCGTGACCTAACAACTGGCAATAAAACCAATGAAAGATGGCGTACCGCTGACACGGTTGAGCGCCTCGTCACAGAAGATAAAGACTATATCTATTCTTACACAGACGGCGAAAATATTGTTCTAATGGATCCTGAAACCTTTGAGCAGACCTTGCTGCCACAAGGTATCCTTGGCGATCAGCTTGCTTTCCTCCAAGACAATATGCCCCTGAGCGTCAAACTTGTCGAAGGCGATGCTGTTGCAGTAACCCTTCCTCCACACGTGACACTGGAAGTTGCAGAGGCAGACCCTGTTGTAAAAGGACAGACCGCCAGCTCCTCCTATAAACCAGCTCTTCTGTCCAATGGCGTTAAAACACTCGTTCCGCCTTTTGTGGAAGCCGGTGAACGTATTGTTGTCCGTACCGAAGATGGTTCTTACGTAGAACGCGCTAAGGACTAAGGTTATGCGTTTATCGCCCCATATGGCTGTTATGCATAATGCTGTGCATAAGGCCGCCCGCTCCCTATTGCGGGATTTTGCTGAAGTCGAACAGCTTCAGGTCAGCATCAAAGGCCCGGGAGATTTTGTCTCTCAGGCTGATATGCGTGCTGAAGCAACGATTAAAGAAGAGCTAAGTCGCGCCCGTCCTGGCTATGCTTTCCTGATGGAAGAAAGCGGTGCTTCAGGCAGCGATAATTGGAGCTGGCGCTGGGTTGTCGATCCACTTGATGGGAGCACAAACTTCCTACACGGCATGCCTCACTGGGCCATTTCTATTGGTTTGCAACGCCGCATGGCTGATGGCAGCATAGAGCTCGTCGCAGGTGTGGTTTATAATCCCGCTGCCAATGAGCTCTTCTGGGCAGAAAAAGGTGTTGGCGCTTTCTTAAATGAACGTCGCCTACGCGTCTCAGCCCGGCGTAAATTGTCTGAAGCCGTTTTTGCCACTGGAATCCCTTTTGCAAAAGTCTCAGAAGAACATCGTAGGCCCTTTGGGTACACGCTCGGTGCTCTGATGCCAAAGGTTGCTGGAATCCGCCGTTTTGGTGCTGCTGCGCTTGATCTCGCCTGGGTGGCCGCAGGTCGCTTTGAAGGATATTGGGAGCTTGGCATTAAACCCTGGGATTGTGCCGCAGGCCTGATTTTGGTGCGTGAAGCTGGCGGTTACGTCACAGATGCGGAAGGAAATGACCTTAGCGCTCTGGATACGGACGAAATTGTCATTGTTGCCGCCAATCCAAATTTCCATGCCCCCCTGAAAGACCTTGTTCAAGCATCTATCATCAAGGCTTCCAATTACTAAGACATAAAACCCACCCCAGATGCGAAGAGGGTTGCAGGAGAGAGCTTCCCCCGGTTAGGATTACATTATGAGAACCAGACTGATTGTCTCTTTCCTGTTAGGTGCCTCTTTCATTTCAGGCTTTGCCTGTCATGAACGTGCCTTGGCCCAGATTTCAACAAATCTCGATGCCCTTCCCCCTTCTCCATCACCCTCATCACAAGCACCTCAGACAGCACCGCATAGATCACATATAACGCCACGCACGCCTGAACCTCGTGCAACCGAAAATACCTCTGTTAATGCGACAATAGCCGCTGCGCACAAAGCCCCTCCTTCTCCACCGGGTTATACGACGATTCCTTCTGTTCCGTCCGCGCCACCCAAGAACATTGTCATTGCGCCTGCTTTTGTACCTGTTCAGAAACATCCTCCTGTTCCGCCGGAAGAAGTCAAAGCAGACCCTACTGCAAAAAGTTCGTTTAACAGTATTGATCCCAATGAAAAGCGTGTCCTGTTTGAGGCGCAATCGGCCAAAATCAATCAGGCAACGCTTGATTCAATCAATGATTTGGCAAAGAATCTGGCTGAACACCCAACACAACGTATCCGCCTGGAAAGCTATGCAGCAGGCGTTGATGATGACGCATCCATGCCGCGCCGTATTTCTCTAGAACGCGCCATTATTATACGTTCACTGCTTATGCTCAATCATGTTGCCAGCACAAGAATCTATCCCATAGCCCATGGCCTGACTGACCCTTCAGATAAAAATCCGCCAGACCGCGTTGATATCCACATTCTTGAAAATCCTGTCAAAATCGCACCGGGATCTGACCTTTTACCATCCCCATCAGCTCCTGCCACCCATAAGGAGGGAGCAAAAACACCATGACGCGTCCTACAACCTATCTGATCAGAATGTGTTTCTTCCTTCTGGTTATAGCTGCTTTATGTGTCTGGTTAGAACCAACACTCGCTCACGCTTTTATGGCCAACCCTGGGCTTGATGGCACGATCATTGCGATTTTACTCATCGGTATTATCTGGAATATTTATCTCGTAGCCAGGCTTTATCCTGAGGTTAATGGTGCCGAGACCCTGCGCCAGTCCCGCTCTGCCATGATGACACAACGCAGAATGCGCCTGCTTAGCCCTCTCTCAAAATTGGTGGGACAGACAGCAGTACTTAATGAGAAGGTTCCATTGCGTCTTTCCCCTCAGTCAGCAGAATCCATTCTGGACAGTTTAAATGCGCGGATGGATGAAGCCCGTGATGTTTCACGCTACATGACGCAATTGCTCATTTTTCTTGGGCTTTTAGGAACCTTCTATGGCCTCCTTCTGACGATTCGTTCCATTGCTGATGTTATTGGTGGTTTACCATCAGCAGATTCTGACATCGCATTAATGTTCGATCATGTTAAAAATGGCCTGGTACAGCCTTTAGGAGGCATGGCAACGGCCTTTTCCGGCTCCATGTTCGGCCTGGCAGGCGCCTTAATACTCGGCTTTCTCGATTTAACGGCTGGCCAGGCCCAAAATCGTTTTTTCAATGAGTTGGAAGACTGGCTTACCAGTCAGCCCTTCTCCAAAGGCGAAGCTGCCGCCGTTATGAATTCCACTGAATCAGGCACTCTTGCCGCATCTATGGGAAACTGGCTGCCACAAGTTCAAGACTTCATGAGCCTGACAACCGAGAACATTACACTTCTACAGCAAAATCAGGCGGTTTTGCGTTCTCTGGTCCGTGATAACCAGGAAAGCCAACAGCAGCTTATTGCAACCCTACGCGACATATTATCAACCATCGAGCAGCAGAATCGTGAACAGGCCTCCACGCAAATCCTGCAAGATATCGGAAGACAAATCAGGTCACTTCATGATGATCTACGTACCAAATCACACATGAGAGAAGAACCGTAACGCCATGGCACGGCGCAGACGCACCTCTCAAAAGGAGATCAATGCCTGGCCAGGTTATGTTGATGCTCTTTCCACCCTTTTGATGGTCATTACGTTCGTTCTGCTTGTTTTTGTAGTCGGACAGCAATTTCTGTCTGTCTCCATTACGCAGAAGGAGCGTACACTTACCTCCCTCAAAGGGCAGGTCAATCACCTCGCTGAAGTACTTTCCCTCAGGCAGGCAGAACTCCAGCACCTGCAAAAGGATAATCAGCTCAAGGAAAGCCAGCTTACCTTGCTTAAATCAGACCTTGATGAGAAAAGCGGTTCTCTTGAGAAACTCAAGACTGAAAGTGCAGCTCTCGAAAGCTCACAATTCACTACAATGACTTCACTCTCAAAGCAGGTGATGGAACTTTCACGCCAGCTTGAGGCCTTGGCTGATGCACTGGATCTTGAGAAGAAAGCCAGCACGGATAAAGACAGGCAGATCACTGACCTTGGTCAGAAACTGAATCTGGCTCTTGCTGATAAAGTGACACAGTTACAGCGTTACCGGTCAGAATTCTTCGGGCGTCTTCGCGAAATTCTGAAAAACAGACCCGGGATTGAAATCGTAGGGGATCGGTTTGTTTTCCCCTCTGAAATTCTTTTTCCAACGGGAAGCGCTGAACTGACAACAGAAGGAAAGAAAGAGATTCGGACATTGGCCCGCACCTTCCGAAAAGTTGCAAAAACCATCCCGCTTGATATCCCATGGATTCTGCGCGTGGATGGTCATGCTGACCTGCTGCCTATCCATACGATTTACCCTAGCAATTGGGAGCTTTCCTCAGCAAGAGCTATTACAGTGGTGAAAATGCTGATTTCTGAAGGGATAGATCCTCATCATCTCGCCGCTACCGGCTTTTCGGACTATCAACCCCTTGCCAGAGGTTCCAGTCCCAAAGCTCTGGCACGTAACCGCCGTATCGAATTCCGCCTGACAGACCGCTGAGCATTTTATTGAGCCTCAGTGAGTGCTGACAAACATCCTCGAATCACCTATAGACAGACTATGACTGATACACCGCTCTCCCTCATTCGGAATTTCTCGATTATTGCCCATATTGATCACGGCAAATCGACTTTAGCTGACCGTCTTATCGAAGCATGCGGCGCTCTGAGCGCCCGTGAAATGAAGGGACAGGTTCTTGACTCCATGGAGCTGGAACAGGAACGCGGTATCACCATCAAAGCCCAAACAGTACGTCTGACCTACCCTGCAAAAGATGGCAAGATCTATACCCTCAACCTCATGGACACACCTGGCCATGTGGATTTTGCCTATGAAGTCAGCCGCTCCCTGGCTGCCTGCGAAGGGTCGCTCCTCGTCGTTGATGCCTCCCAAGGGGTAGAAGCACAAACGCTGGCGAACGTCTATCAGGCCATTGATGCTAATCATGAAATTGTGCCCGTTCTCAATAAAGTGGACCTTCCAGCAGCCGAACCTGAACGGGTCCGCGAACAGATTGAAGAGGTCGTTGGAATACCGGCTGATGACGCCGTTGAAATCAGCGCCAAAACAGGCCTCAACATCGAAGGTGTTCTTGAAGCTCTGGTGCAGAAACTCCCTGCCCCTACAGGCGATGAAAAAGCCCCTCTTCAGGCATTACTAGTTGATAGCTGGTATGATTCCTATCTGGGCGTTATTATTCTCGTCCGTATCAAGGAAGGGCGTCTGAAACGCGGAGACAAAATCCGCATGATGCAGACAGGCGCTACTTATCATGTCGATCAGGTTGGCGTTTTCCTGCCAAAAATGAAGGCTGTGGACTCTCTTGGCCCTGGTGAGATCGGCTATATTAATGCTGCCATCAAGACCGTAGCAGATTGTAATGTCGGTGATACAATTACGCTAGATAACCGCCCGGCCGACAAGGCCCTGCCCGGCTTCAAACCGTCCATTCCGGTTGTCTGGTGCGGGTTGTTCCCGATTGATGCAGATGATTTTGAAAAACTACGTGACAGTCTGGGTAAATTACGCCTCAATGACGCCTCCTTTCATTTTGAAGCAGAAACCTCTGCAGCCCTTGGCTTTGGCTTCCGATGCGGTTTTCTGGGGCTTTTGCATCTTGAGATTATACAGGAACGCCTTTCACGTGAGTTTGACCTTGATCTGATCGCAACAGCGCCGTCCGTTGTTTATAAGATCGAACGCACTAACGGTACAACTGAAGAGCTGCATAATCCTGCCGATATGCCTGACCTTTCCCAGATTGCAAAAATTGAGGAACCATGGATCAAGGCCTCTATTCTTGTTCAGGACGAATATCTTGGTTCTGTATTAAGTCTATGCAGTGAACGACGCGGTATTCAGGAAGACCTGACCTATGTTGGCAATCGTGCCATGGCGGTCTACCGCCTGCCGCTCAATGAAGTTGTCTTTGATTTCTATGACCGTCTGAAATCCCTGACACGTGGCTATGCCTCTTTCGATTATCAAATGGACGGCTATGAAGAGAGTGACCTCGTTCGTATTTCCATCCTTGTAAATCACGAGCCTGTTGATGCTCTCTCATTTATTGCCCATCGCTCTGCCGCTGAAATGCGGGGACGTGCGATCTGTGCTAAATTGAAAGACTTGATTCCCAAACAGCTTTTCAAAATTGCCATTCAGGCTGCTATTGGCTCCAAGGTGATCGCACGTGAGACAATTGGTGCCTTGTCAAAGGATGTTACGGCCAAATGTTACGGAGGAGATATTTCTCGCAAGAGAAAACTCCTGGATAAACAGAAAGAGGGCAAAAAACGGATGCGGCAATTTGGTAAGGTTGAAATTCCCCAAAGCGCCTTCCTCGCCGCTCTAAAAATGGACTAGAACCTTATGAGTAGATGTGCAGTCCTGCTTTGTGTTCATAATGCACTTAAAGACCTTCACTGGTGGATTGCACATCATCTCTCTGTAGGATTCGACGCCTTACTTATTTGCGATGATCAATCAGATGACGGCACATGGGAGTTTCTTCAGAATGCCGCTCATCGCTACGACATCAGGATCATGCGCACAAACCCTGCGCTCGAGGACACGATAACACGCCGTGAAACAGCCCAAAAAGAGCTGGTCCGTCAGGCTGGCCAATCCCTTCACTGGATCTTACCCTTAGCCCTTGACGAATATTTTTACCCCGAAAACGACTCTGTCCATAATTTCATAACCCAATTGAAAGAAAAATATGGAGAAGAGACTTTTAACCTGACCATGTCTTTCCCCATCAACTGGTGTATTATGGGTCTGGGTCAGAATGACAGTAACAAACTGGACAGTCAGTGCCTGTCACCAAGAGTTCTTTTTACCCGTCATGCCCCTCAGGATTTTAACGATCATAAAATCGTCCGCTTTATTTGCAGACCAGAAGCCCTTTTTGAGAAATTACCAGATCCCTTCAGTTGGATCGACCATGAAGTAGACTGGTCTTATGGACGTATTTTACATGATGCGGCTGCAAGTTCCCAAAACATTGCAAGACGTTATTATAACCGGAACAATGAACATCTCGCAGGCACAGAACGGTTCCTTGATAAAAGTTATGCCATAGTCCTCTCTCTCATTCACGCTTTTCTCCTGGCTCTCGCTTACAGGATCAAAGAAGGCCTGAACCTTTTCCCAGACCCAGGTCCTATACAGCCTTCTTCCTTCAGGTTTTTTGCAGTCGTTACAGAAACTTCACAACTGGCTTTCGACCCGGATAAAAAGACAATGGTCTGGGTTGAAAAGGATAAAATTCCAGCAACAAGATTCAGTCCATTTTACCTGATTGGTGACGTCAAAGATGAGGATATTCCCAGGGAAGGCCTGTTTCTATGGGGCTGGTCTCCACCTCGCGGAAACACTCCTCATCTCATCTCACAAAAATCTGGAAGTGGATATCTAGGAGCATTTCTTGAGCTTATCCCACTCCATATTGTGGAATATGCCCGGAAAGTTTCGCTGATTAATAGACTGGATCAAAGCACAATCCTGCCAGAAGATCCGGCTTTCTGGCTCAAGCCTGTAAAAATTGATGAGACTCTTTTTCCGAAAGCACCTGCACTCCTTAAAAACTGGACAAATCTGCTTCGTTACGGGTTCTCCGCCTTTGGTGTGACAAAAGCCCTCAAAGAAAATGCCTGGATTTCTCCTTCATTACTGGCCTCAGCTTTGTTTGCTCTTCCTGAAACAGAAAGAGCCATGCTGCTTCCCCCTTATCTTAAGGGTATATTCCATGTGTCGCTCAAATCCTGAGAAAAGACAGAAGTCATGACACGCATCAAACCACTATTTTTAGATATTTCTCCGAAATGACCTTTACGAAAATGATCCCATGATAAGCTCATGGCTTGACCGTTTCTTCCATATTTCTGAAAGAGGCTCTACAATTCAACGTGAGCTGACTGCAGGTCTAACGATTTTCAGCGCGATGGCCTATATCGTTGCTGTAAATCCTTCCATTTTGTCAGCAACTGGCCTTGCACGCCATGATATGGTCATGACGACCATCGCCGGGGCAGTTGCCGGGACATTAATCATGGCCCTATGGGCGAAGCTGCCTATCGCCCTTGCGCCGACCATGAGCAGCAATGTCCTTTTTACGCAGGTCATTATCGTACAAGAGCATTTCTCTCCCCAGATTGCTTTTACCGCCGTTCTCTTCAGTGGGTTATGTTTCACTGCCCTGTCACTGACACATATAAGACAAAAGATTATCAGTGCCTTTCCTCCTGTGATCATTATCGGCATACAGGCTTCTATCGGCGCCTTTGCTGCAAGACTAGGCCTGACTACAGCCGGCATCGCAATTCCTTCTCCTGAAGGTCTGAGTTTTGGTTCCTTTTCAGATCCTTCGCTCCTCCTCACCATGGGGGGAATCGTTCTGTGTGGCGCATTTCTGGTTTGTAAAATTCCAGCGGGTTTTTTAATCACAATCGCCCTAATCACGATAATCGGGCTTTTTGTCCCTGATGCTCACGGACATTTTATCACCCAGTTACCAGACCACTTTCTCGACTGGCCAGACTACCCCACCCATCTCCTCTTCCCCTTCGATTTTGCAGGATTCTTCAGCCATATTGGAATAATCCTGCCCATTACACTTTACCTTCTGCTGAGTGATTTTTTTGATGCAACCAGCACCTTGATGAGCGTCATACAACGTTCGAACGCTCATAGTGACGCGACACCCCTAAAATTAAATGCCCGCGCTTTTATCGCTGATGGACTGGCCAGCGTAACGGGCTCCAGCCTGGGGACCAGCACGGTTTCTGCTTATGTTGAAAATCTGACAGGCGCCGAAATTGGCGCCCGTACAGGGCTGACTGCCTTAATTGTAGCGCTTCTTTTTCTCGGTTCCTGTTTTTTATGGCCGCTCATTACGGCCATTCCTGCTCTGGCTACAGCGCCTGTCCTCATAATGGTAGGCTTGAGCATGGCGAGCTGTTTAGGCCAGCTCTCAAACACAATAGATGATATGATCACGCCTCTATTGATGTTTCTTATCGCTGCCGTAACCGGCAACTTTATGCTTAGCCTGACACTTGGAATGCTATTTTACAGCTCTCTGGCCCTGCTTTCCGGGAAATTTTATCGCCTCACACCTATTATAATCGGGCTAGACAGCCTCTTTATTCTTTATCTGATCTTACAGAGCCATTTCTGAAACATTAATTAAACAATCAAGAGAAATATGGCATCAGCTCTGGACTGAATCTTTAACAGGCTTTAATGAAGAGCTGATTTCTCAAACCCGACCAGGCATTTAATGATTTAAGTGTCAGTCTGGGAGCCATTCAGGGGCTGGAAAAAAATGCTGCATCGCTGTAGATTCAATGCTCTTTTATCTTTTTTTCATAGCATGCGAGCTTATTCGTAATTTGCCATGTCCCAGTCTGAGCAGAAAACATTGAGATCCCTTTCTTTTGAAGAAGCCCTTTCTGAGCTGGAACGCATTGTGCGTGATCTGGAAAGTGGGCAACTGACATTGGAAAAAGCCATTACCGCCTATGAGCGAGGCGCTCTATTGCGTCAACATTGTGAAGCACGGCTGGGTGAAGCAGAAATGCGTGTTAAAGCTATTGTACAAAAAAGTGACGGATCCCGGGCAGTTGAGGATCTGACTTCCACTCTTATCGCTCCTGAGGAGACGTCCTGAATGACCGCCCTTCCCCTGAAAGAAGCTCTCAGCAAGTCCTGTCATGAAATTGAACAGACAATTGATGCCCTTCTTCCTATGGTGGACGGCGATGAAAGTCTTCTGATCGAAGCTATGCGTTACGCTTCTCTTGGTGGAGGCAAACGTCTTCGTGGCTTTCTCGTGCTTGAAACCGCCTCTCTCTTTGGTGCTTCACGCGAAGCGGCTTTAAGAGCTGCTGCTTCAGTTGAATTTCTGCACGCTTATTCACTCGTTCATGATGACCTCCCAGCCATGGATGATGATGATTTACGCCGTGGACAGCCCTCAACCCATAAGAAATTTAATGAAGCCATTGCCGTTCTGGCTGGCGATGCTCTTCAGACCAGCGCCTTTGAGGTCATACTCGACCCTGCTACCGGCCTGGATGCCTCTGTCCGCGCGGAACTGGCTTTAAGTCTTGCCAAAGCCTCTGGTGCCGCAGGTATGGTCGGAGGTCAGGTTATTGATATCCGAGGAGAAGGCCGTTCGCTTCCGTTAAACGAAGTGAGAAGACTTCACGCCCTGAAAACCGGTGCCCTGATCCGCTACTCTGCTGAAGCAGGAGCCATACTGGCAGCTATCCCAGTCAGTGACCCGCGGCGGCAAGCCCTGCAACGTTATGGTGCAGATATCGGGACAGCCTTTCAGGTCGCTGATGATATTCTTGACAGTACTGCTAGCACTGAAGAGCTGGGCAAAACGGCTGGCAAGGATGAAAATGCCCATAAATCCAATTATGTCGCCCTCTTAGGGATTGATGGGGCACGTGCAGAGGCACGTCGCCTTAGTGAACAGGCACGCGAATCCCTTTCCATTTTTGGGCCACGTGCAGAAACCCTCCGCTCTCTTGCGGATTATTTTGTTGAGCGCAGGAGCTAAGCCTCTCATGAGTCATTCAACCATTCCCACTTTTGGTCGTTACCCAACACTGGACCGCGTCCATTATCCTTCTGATATGCGCAATCTGTCTGTTGATCAGCTCAAAACACTTGCTGATGAATTACGGGCTGAAACGATTGACGCCGTTTCCACGACAGGCGGTCACTTAGGGGCATCTCTTGGTGTGGTAGAATTGACAGTAGCACTTCATGCTGTTTTTAACACACCTGATGACCGTCTTATCTGGGATGTAGGACATCAGGCCTATCCGCATAAAATCCTAACAGGCCGTCGTGAACGCATCCGCACCTTACGACAGCCTGGGGGGCTTTCAGGTTTTACACGTCGTTCAGAAAGTGAGTACGATCCTTTTGGTGCCGCTCACTCCTCGACCTCCATCTCAGCAGGTCTGGGCATGGCAGCAGCCCATCATATCCAGGCTAAAAAAGACCCCCGCTATGAAGACCGTAACGTCATCGCTGTAATTGGTGATGGATCGATCTCCGCAGGGATGGCTTATGAAGCCATGAATAATGCTGGCTATATGGGTGAACGGGGTGCTGACCGACTGATCGTCATTCTCAATGACAATGAGATGTCCATCGCTCCCCCTGTAGGGGCGATGTCAACATATCTGACACGTCTCATGTCATCACACCGTTTCCTTTCCATTCGTGACCTGGCCGGAAAATGGGCGAAGCGCCTTCCTTCTGGAATTGAACGGACTGCGAAAAAAGCTGAAGAATATGCCCGTGGCATGATTACGGGTGGCACGCTTTTTGAAGAACTTGGCTTTTATTATGTCGGCCCGGTTGACGGTCACGATATGAGCCAGCTTGTGCCTATTTTGCGCAATCTGCGCGATGCTGAACATCGTAGCCCCATTCTCCTTCACGTCATCACAGAAAAAGGACGTGGCTATAAACCAGCTGAAGCAGCAGGTGACAAATATCACGCCGTGGCGAAATTTGACGTTGAAACCGGCAAGCAGAAAAAAGGTCCCGCAGGCCCGCCAACCTATACATCGGTCTTCGCCAAAGAGCTGGTTAATCGTGCCGCTCAGGATGACAGTGTCGTGGCTATCACCGCAGCAATGCCTTCTGGCACAGGTTTAAATCTTTTTGCAGACAAATTTCCTGACCGTTTCTTTGACGTTGGCATTGCCGAGCAGCACGCAGTAACTTTTGCGGCTGGGCTTGCAACTGAGGGGCTGCGACCTTTCTGCGCTATTTACTCTTCATTCCTGCAACGTGCTTATGACCAGGTCATGCATGATGTAGCACTACAAAACCTACCAGTTCGTTTTGCCATTGATCGCGCTGGTCTGGTTGGCGCTGATGGCGCAACCCATGCTGGATCTTTTGACCTGAATTATCTCTGCTGTCTGCCCAATATGGTCATTATGGCTCCTTCTGATGAAGTAGAGCTTGTGCATATGACAGCAACATCATGGGCCCATGATTCTGGACCAAGTGCTGTGCGTTATCCGCGTGGGTCAGGCATTGGTCTTGATCTGCCCGCTGAAGGAGAGATTCTGGAAATCGGAAAAGGCCGTATCATAAAGGATACCGATAAAGCCGGTGTCGCAATCCTCTCTTTGGGAACACGTTTACAGGAATCACTTAAAGCCGCTTCCCTGCTAGAAGATGAAGGCATTGCCGTCACGGTTGCTGATGCCCGTTTCGCCAAGCCTGTTGACACGGCGTTGATTGAGGAACTCGCCAGAAAACATGACGTCTTCATCACTATTGAAGAAGGTGCAACGGGTGGGTTCAGCTCACAGGTCGTGCAGCATCTTGCGGCAACAGGCCTTCTGGATAAGGTAAAGTTCCGCCCTATGGCGCTTCCCGATATTTGGATTGATCACAATACGCCTGAAGCACAATATGAAGAGGCTGGACTAACAGCACCTCATATTGTTGAAACGGCACGTAAAGCCCTTTCTTCTTCACGCTAAATGTCTAAACGTCGCGCAGACCAGCTTCTCGTTGAACGGGGGCTGGTCGAAAGTCGCACTCGTGCCCAGGCTTTAATTATGGCTGGACTGGTTTACGCTGGTCCTGATGGGGACAAACCAGTCAAAAAAGCGGGCGATCAGCTTCCTGAAGAAACACCACTCTGTGTCAAAGGACAGGATCATCCGTGGGTTTCACGCGGAGGACTGAAACTTGATCACGCACTCACAGCTTTTAAGCTGGATGTAAAGGATCAGATCGGACTTGACGTTGGCGCCTCAACAGGCGGATTCACCGACGTGCTTCTTACACACGGCGCTCAGAAAGTTTATGCCGTTGATGTTGGTCATGGTCAACTTGCCTGGAAACTTCGTTCTGACGAACGGGTCATCGTGCTTGAAAAAACAAATGCACGTTACTTAAATAACGAAATCATTCCCGAACCGATAGATATCGTAGTTTGTGATGCCAGTTTTATCAGCCTGAAAACAGTTCTCCCTGCTGCTTTGGATTTAGCAAAGAACGGGGCTTACGCCGTTGCTCTCATCAAACCACAATTTGAAGCAGGACGTGCCGATATTGGTCCTAAAGGGGTTGTAAGAGACCCTGCTGTTCATGAACGCGTTTGTCAGGAAATTACAGAATGGTTCGGCTCCCTCCCCGGCTGGAATGTCATAGGGCTTGATACCAGCCCGATTACCGGACCGGAAGGAAATGTTGAATTCCTGATCTGCGCACAGAAAAACGCTTTGCCGGAAAATATCTGACATCCATCATTAATTTTCCATCTCAAACGAATTCAGTTCTTATCCAGGATAATCCGTAAAAAAGAACTGATGCCACTGTAACGCTTTGCTGCCAAATATTTTTTAAAAATAATATTAAATACTAACATATTGCACTTATTTTACTAATATAGCTAGTATAATAACCAACCCTATCAAGATAACATTTTCCAGAACGACTTTAAATTATTCAAAATTTCCAAAGAAGAAGAGTATTTCCATATTAAAAAAGGAATTGTCTATATTGAATCGTTCCCTAAAACAAAACACTTCCCAATATAGTAGAATACATAAAATATACCTTTAATAATACCGATAAACGGATATTTATGTGAATTTATCAAGGAATAAAACTATTTATGAGACCCCCTTTACCACCTTTTACGAATGAAACTGCCCTTCTCAAGGTCCGCGCTGCTGAAAATGCCTGGAATAGCCGTAATCCTGAAACGGTTTCTCTTGCCTATAGTCCTGATTGTTCATGGCGTAACAGAAATGAGTTCATTAAAGGCCGAAATGAGATCATATCATTCCTAACCCGGAAGTGGTCTACGGAAAGAAATTACCGTCTCATAAAAGAATTATGGAGTTTTCATAACAATCGTATTGCGGTCAGATTTGCCTATGAATGGCAGAACGAAACCGCGCAATGGTGGCGTTCTTATGGAAATGAAATGTGGGAATTTGACGAAAAAGGCCTTATGTCCTCTCGTCATGCTTCTATCAATGACATTTCCATAACGCCCGATGAACGAAAATTTTTGTGGGACGGGCCTCAACGGCCGAATGATTATCCCTCTCTTTCCGATCTGGGCTTATGAAGAAATAGAGGATTCATTAAACGGAAAGGCAGCTTTTTAATAATTCACACACCCCTAGCCCCCAATAATGATAGCGTTTCTGCTTGCTCATATGCTATGGGACGCGCCTATGACAAATAAAGCCGTTTCTCCCCTTTCTTCTGATGCTTTGCATGACCTTAATGACGCAGAGCGTAAACGTATTCTGGCAAAATCTGCCCTTTTTGCGCCACCTTCCGCTATCACAGAGGATGGACGACGTGATCTTGTCGGCTTATCACGCGAAGAGCTTGCTGAGGTTCTCGTCGAAATCGGGGAAAAGCCATTTCGGGCAAAGCAGCTCTGGCACTGGATTTATCATCAGGGCGTAACCGATTTCTCCCTCATGTCCACCATTGCCAAACCGCTTCAGGCAAAACTGGCAGAACATTTCATAGTGGGGCGCCCTTCCATCACGACCGAGCAGACCTCCAAGGACGAAACACGGAAATTCCTTTTCCGCTTCCGCGACGGTCAGGAAGCTGAAACCGTCTATATCCCTGACCGCCGGGAAGACAGAGGAGCCGTTTGCATTTCCTCCCAGGTTGGATGCACGCTTTCCTGTACATTCTGCCATACAGGCACGCAAAAACTGGTACGCAATCTAGGAGCGGCTGAAATTGTCGGGCAATTCATGGCGGCACGTGATAGCTACCACGAATGGCCCAGCCCGAAAGGAGAGATACCCCGCCTGCTTTCAACCATTGTGCTGATGGGTATGGGAGAGCCGCTTTATAATTACGAGAATGTCGCTAAAGCCATGAAAATCGTGATGGATGGCGAAGGCATAGCCCTCTCCCGCAGGCGCATCACACTTTCAACCTCTGGCGTCGTGCCGATGATGGATCGCTGTGGTGAAGAGCTTGCCGTCAATCTGGCAATCTCGCTCCATGCCGTCACAAATGAACTGCGCGATGAGATCGTTCCGCTAAACCGGAAATATCCCATTGAAGAGCTGATGGCTGCCTGTCGCCGTTATCCAGCTGCTTCGAACTCACGCCGCATTACATTTGAATATATTATGCTGCGCGGCATTAATGACAGCGATGCAGATGCCAGAGAGCTTGTGCGTCTGTTAAAAGGCATTCCTGCCAAGGTAAATCTTATTCCCTTCAATCCCTGGCCTGGCTCAGACTTCAAACCCTCCACCAAGGAACGCCTGGCCCGCTTTGCCCAGATCGTTATGGATGCCGGCTATTCCGCCCCCATCCGCATGCCAAGAGGCCGCGACATCCTCGCTGCCTGCGGACAGCTGAAGACACAAAGCGAGAGATTACGACGCAACGCAAATGACATCTATAATGAAATGTTAGGCGGCGTGTAAGTTAAACCGAAGATGTGTAACCCTTGCATGTCAGAGGTTACACCCCTGAGACGGGCATATAGACTACTCCATAGATAAAGAGTTAAGAATTTATCAGCTACAACATAAAATTATTTTAATACGGCCTATTTCTTATATTCCTGTGCTAATTTTGACTTGATAGACGATCTGTAATTTTTATCTTCTATGCTTTGCAACATGAAGGCTCATACTTCATTCTGGAAATATCTTTGCTAGTTTTTAAATAGCAATACAGGAATCATTTTTTAGTAAAGATCTTTATACACTACATAAGTAAAAACGAATATTTACAATATTAACTATAATGACATTGCTTGAAATTATGAACAAGTAAGATAGATAGGAATACATTTCTCTATCCTGCATTTTAAGAACAGTTTATGCCTTACAGATATATCATCTCTTTACATCTATATTTTTAATTCGCATACTATTCATTAACAATCTGCGATATAAATAATTCCATACAGCCTCTTCGTTGCTTTTATTATCAATGTAATTAAGACACGCTTACGGTGAAAAATAAGAGATAACTCCTAAATATTTTTTTAATACCTCATAAAATCGTAGGTTTAACCAAAAAACTTTTCACAGACACAAAAAGTGATTAATAAATAATTAATACACCAGATACTCTTTTAAGTATTTTTTACAGGATTCATTTACTCTCATGAAAAACAGTGAGTTTCAAAACACATGCCAGATTTCTCTTCAATCTCTCCAAAAGTTGCATTATCATTGCGCGAGTCTCATTGAGACGTTACCTTTTGATAAACCCTGTCAAGAGATTTCATTTAAGCAACTCTTTACACTTAGTATTATTTTAAGTTCCCTACGCCAGTGTCTTACGCACTCCGGGGATATTTATACGACGTCCATACTTGAACAACTTGGCACATTAGGTTCTGGATCCATCAAACCGATTTCTTCCAAAAGATTATAATTATGGCACTTTCTTTTTACGAAATTACGAGGTGGCAGTCGGAACCCCCTCTTTATTATCAAGTTAGTTCAGACGTCATGTATAATCTCGCCCTTCTGACCTACGCCCTCGAAAAACTTTTCAACCGTTTTGTAGAACAGGATGAAACCGTGACCGAAGATATTATCATGCTTCATATCCTTCTCAAACAAGTGGATTTTATTGTCTGTCAGATTGATTTACTGAACGAGTTCAATATATCCGCCCCGCCTGCAACCTCTATTGAGGTGAAGAAATAGCTCTTTCCCTAAAACCCGTATTTCACTTTGCTGTTTTAGGATCCTCTTTTCTGTAAAAGAAGCTTTTTCCATATTTATAAATACAATTTTTTACACTCTGGTGGTTTCCCCACCTGCTATGATAATATGCGTCCGGTAGTTTGTTGAAAAATTAAACAAAAGGACAGGCGTTAGATGGCTAAGACGTCAGATGTTAAAAAAGTTGTGCTGGCTTATTCCGGCGGATTGGATACATCAGTAATCCTACGCTGGCTACAGCAGCATTATGGGTGCGAAGTTGTCACCTTTACTGCTGACCTTGGCCAGGGAGAGGAGCTGGAACCTGCTCGTAAAAAAGCAGAACAATTTGGCGTTAAAGAAATTTTTATTGAAGATCTGCGCGAAACATTTGTCAAAGACTTCGTCTTCCCCATGTTCCGGGCAAATACGCTTTATGAAGGACAGTATCTTCTCGGCACTTCCATCGCCCGTCCTTTAATTGCCCAAAGACAGATTGAAATTGCTGAAGCTGTCGGTGCTGATGCTGTTGCGCATGGCGCCACAGGCAAAGGGAACGATCAGGTTCGTTTTGAGCTCAGCTATTATGCTTTGAAACCTGATGTCAAAGTCATCGCCCCGTGGCGTGAATGGGACCTGACCTCACGCACCAAATTGCTGGATTTTGCTGAGAAAAACCAGATCCCTGTTACAAAAGACAAGCGTGGTGAAGCGCCTTTCTCTGTAGATGCTAATCTGCTTCACTCCTCATCAGAAGGAAAACTGCTTGAAGACCCTGCCATCGCGCCGGATGAAATTGTCTTCCAGCGCACAGTCTCTCCAGAAGCAGCACCTGATAAACCAACCGAAATCAGTATCGATTTTGTCAGTGGCGACCCCGTTGCTCTAAATGGTGAAACACTCTCCCCTGCAACACTATTGACCCGCCTTAATGAACTTGGCCGTATTAATGGGATCGGGCGTCTTGACCTGGTTGAAAACCGTTTTGTCGGCATGAAGTCACGTGGAATTTACGAAACACCGGGCGGCACGATCCTGCTAATGGCCCATCGCTCTATGGAGACCATTACACTTGATCGTGATGCTGGCCACCTTAAAGACAGCATTATGCCTCGTTATGCTGAACTGATTTATAACGGCCTTTGGTTCTCTCCTGAACGCCGCATGTTGCAGGCTCTGATTGATACGAGCCAGCACTCTGTGACTGGGCGTGTCCGCCTGAAACTTTATAAAGGCAATGTTATCTGTATTGGACGCGAAAGCCCCAATAGCCTTTATGATGCTCGTGTCGTTACATTTGAAGATGATGAAGGCGCCTATAATCAGGTTGATGCTCAAGGCTTTATTCGTCTCAATGCGCTGCGCCTACGCCTGGGCGCACAGATTGGTCGCAAGGGTGGAGCGCTTTAACGCGCTACCCTTTTATCTTCCATCTTCTAATCTTTAGTAAGATTATTTTTCAAAAAGGATATCTTTTATGCGCAGTCTGAAACGCTCCGCCAGAACGATCATCCCCGCTTTAGCCCTTACGGGCTTAATCGGATTGGGAGCATGCAGTGCTCCCCCCAAACCAACTTTGACCAGTGAGCAATTCATGGCTCAAGTTAGTCAGCAGAAAGGTGTCACCACCCTGAAAAGTGGCTTAGCCTATAAAGTTCTTAAAGCAGGTCCTAAAAATGGACCCACACCTCATCAGGGTTCCATGATGATGGTTATTTATGAAGGTCGTCTGCCAGATGGCGGGATTTTCGACAGTTCCGAAATGCACACCGGCGCAGCCTATATGGAAATGCCTCTTGACGGTGTGATTGAAGGCTGGATGGAAGGGCTACCGCTCATGCATGTAGGTGATACATATGAGTTCTACATCCCTGCCAAGCTTGCTTATGGCAAACGCTCAATGGGCATCATTCCACCTAACAGTCCTCTGATCTTCAAGATCCAGCTTTTAGGACTTGATGACGGTTCCGGGCTATAAAAACCCCCATTATTTTCTATTGATAAAGCCGCCTCTTTCTTCTCCATGGGAAGGGCGGCTTTCTTCCTTCATTGAGGTATTTTATGCAACGTGTTTTCTCCGGTATTCAGCCTACAGGTGTCCCTCATCTCGGTAATTATCTTGGGGCCATCAGGAACTGGATCGCGTTGCAGGATGAATATGAGAGTTTCTTCTGCCTGGTTGATCTTCATTCCATCACCATGCCCTGGGAGCCAGAAAAACTCCGTCGCCAGACACTCGTAACCGCGGCCTGCCTTCTTGCATGCGGGTTGGATCCAAAGCATCTTTATAATCAGTCTGCCGTCAGCACACATGCACGACTTGGCTGGATTTTTAATTGCATCTCCCGCCTCGGCTGGCTCAACCGAATGACACAATTTAAAGATAAGGCCGGCAAGAACAGGGAAAATCATTCAGCTGGGCTGTACGTTTACCCCAATCTAATGGCTGCTGATATTTTAGCCTTTCACGCAACGCACGTTCCTGTAGGCGATGACCAACGTCAGCATATTGAGCTTGCCAATGATATTGCCCAGAAATTCAACCATGATATGGGCGTCGAATTTTTCCCAGAAATCAAAGGGCTCATCCCTCCCCATGCAGCGCGTGTCATGAATCTGCGTGACGGGACAAAAAAAATGTCCAAATCAGACCCATCAGAACAAAGCCGTATTCTTCTGACAGATAATGAAGACGAAATTGCCCTGAAAATCCGCCGCGCCAAAACAGATTCCGACCCTCTTCCTGATGAAATCACCGGGCTGGAAGGTCGTCCAGAAGCTTTGAACCTTGTTACGATTTATGCGTCTCTTTCAGATCAAACACCGCAAGATGTGTTAAATGATTTTAGTGGGAAAGGCTTTGGCGATTTCAAAAAGGCTCTGACAGAACTAATGGTCGAAAAGATCGCTCCCATCGCCCATAAAACAAACGATCTGTTAAATGATGAAGCCCACATCATCGCCCTCCTCCGCAAAGGCGCTCACGCCGCCTCCGAGGTTTCAGAACCTATCGTGCAGGAAGCTGAACGTCTGGTAGGGTTTATTCGGTAAAATCTGAATATCCCCTTCAAAATTGAGCCTGAAAGCTTATTTTCCTGAGACTAACTCAGCTCAAAACGTCTTTTTCAGGCTCTTCTTTTTTGACAAACTCTGTAACGGCTCCCATTAAAGGGGCTTCCTGAACCTGCTCAACCTGATCCTTTCCATCCAGCAAAGCCAGAATTTCGAGGGCAGCAGCATCGGCTGGTGTTGTCCCGAATGGTTGTTCGAGCTTGTATAATAAGCGCCCAAAGACACCTTTCTGCATATCTGCCTTAATAGGATTTCGCAAAAGTTCTCCGACTGTTTGGGCAAGGGTTTCAGGGTTACAGTCTTCCTGCAATAATTCGGGAACGACTTTTGTGCCCATCAGCAAATTAACCATTGCTACATAGGGCACTTTTATCATCCGCCGGATAAGCATGGCAGAGAGTTTATTGACCTTATAGGTCACAACCATCGGCACACGTCCGACGGCTAATTCCAACGTCGAGGTTCCTGATTTTGTCACAGCACATTGGGCCGCAGCATAAGCATCATGCTTATCCTGAAGGTCTGTCACAATACGTGGCTGGATTTCCCATTTCTCAACATAGTGACGCACCTGCATTGCCATCGCTGGCACAACAGGAATCACCAGACAAAGGTCAGGAAAATCCTTGAGAAGCAATTTCGTCATATGGTGGAATACCGGCATTAACTTTGGTATTTCAGAACGACGGCTTCCGGGCATCAAAATCAGGACAGGCGCCGTTTCACTAACGTCATGACGCAGACGAAAACGATGCGCCTTTCCCTGCGCAACCCCAGCCTGCAAAACAGGGTGCCCGACAAAACGTGCCTCAAACCCACGTTCAGCGAACCATTCCGGCTCAAAGGGGAAAAGGCATAAAAGCCGGTCCCATAAACCCTTATAATGTTTCAGACGGTTTTCACGCCAGGCCCAGACCTGTGGAGCAACATAATGCACCCTCTTAAGCCCAAGAGACCTTATACGTTTCAGTAATCTGAAAGAAAAACCAGGACTGTCAATTGTCACTACAACATCAGGAAGCCTTAGTCTAATATCAAACTCGGCTTCCAAGAGACGTTGGGATAATAATCTGAGATGGGGAACAACTTCAAAAAAACCCATAACAGCAAGATCATCCATCGGGAAAAGGCTTCTTAGACCCAGAGCCTCCATTCTCCCTCCACCGACACCTGCAAAAACAAGCTCGGGATCACGCTCATGAAGAGCATGCATGAGGCGAGCACCAATGACGTCCCCACTGGCCTCTCCAGCGAGAATCCAGACCACACGACCCTTATTCTCCATCTGCATCTGGCCTTGAACGGCAATTCTTGCCCCCATGGTGGACCTCCCTGCCCCGCCTCCCTAGAAAGACCCTAGCGTCTTAATGTTGCCCCTGTTGCTTTTTGCACAGCTTGCTCAACCGATTGGGCAAGCGCCTCAAGCTGCCGATCTGTCAGGCTTTCCTCTTTAGGTTGAAGCGTGACTTCAATGCCTAAGGATCTATAATTTTCAGGAAGTTTATCGCCTTCATAAATATCAAAGAGCCTAACGTCGCTAATCAACTTGCGGTCAGCCAGACGAACCGCCCTAATGACATCCTGCACAGAAACGTCAGGCCCTGCAAGGAAAGCAAAGTCACGCCTCACAGGCTGCAAAGAAGATAGCTCCGGCACAGATTTACGCTTCACCTTCGGCAAAGGCACCTTATTGAGATCAAGCTCAAAAACTGCGACCTTCCCGGTCAGACCAAAAGCCTTAACCAAACGGGGATGTAGCTCACCAAAAGCTCCCAGAACCAGTTTCGGGCCTTGACGTAACTGCCCGGACCGACCTGGATGATAATAGGAAGGAGCATCAGCCGTCGTGGAAAGAGAAAGTTCAGGCACACCCAGCACCTCAAGCACGGCCATGAGGTCAGACTTGGCCTGCAACCAATCTGGCTCCTGTGCAGAATGACCGGGATAACGCGCTGTCACTCCGCCCCGGACGGCAGCAAGAAGTGAACGTGTGCCATTACGGCCAAAAGCAGGACCAATTTCGAAAAAGGCTGCCTCACCATTCTGGCCTAACCCGCGGGCGAGGTTGCGCTCAAGCGTGCGTAACAAATTTATCAATGAGGTCGGGCGCAACTGGTCAAGATCAGAAGCGATTGGATTGACCAGATGCTCCTGCGCTACAGGTTCTTCGAATAAAGAAGAATCCTGCCCTGACACGAAGGAAAAGCCAACCGTTTCCATCAGACCACGACCGGCACAAAGAGCACGTATCATGGAAAGAGGTGTTTTCTGTGAAGAAACACTCTTCTGTCTGCTTATAGGAGGAAGCGCTACAGGCGCAACATGGTCAAGCCCCTTCAGACGCAGAACTTCTTCGATCAGATCACATTCTGCTTCAAGCTCATTGACATGCAGAGCCGCTTTTCGGGCCTGCTCTTCCGAGAGGACAGGAGCCTGAGCCAAACTCTGGGCTGCAGCAATATCATGGCGCCAGGAAGGCACTTTGAAAGACACTGTTTCATCATTCTGGTCAATGACTTCAAAGCCTAGATGCTCAAGGTAATGCACAGCTTCCGCAGGATCCATATCTAGACCAGCAAGCGTTTTAAGACGCTCAAACCTCATGGAAGCCTTACGCTGTATATGTATCTCTTCCCCGGCTTCAATAACGGGACCTGCCTCCCCACCTCCTAAAGAGCAAATAAGAGCTGTGGCCTGCTCCAGAGCATTCCGCACCATGGCAGGGTCGACACCCCGTTCAAACCTGTAACGGGCATCAGTCTGCACACCAAGCCTGCGGCCAGTAAGAGCTATCTGCACAGCATTAAAATAGGCTGATTCGAGGAAAATATCCGTTGTATTTTCGTCAACAGCACTATTTTGCCCACCGATAATCCCGGCTAGTGATACAATCTTGCGGGAATCCGCAATCACCATATCGTCTGGTGTCACGGCATATTCTTTTCCATCCAGAGCGAGAAAATCGCCAGGTTGTGCCTGTGTGACATATAGTACATCACCATCAAGCTTTGCAGCATCAAAGGCATGCAAAGGCTGACCGAGCGTAAACATCACATAATTTGTTATATCAACGACCAGAGAACGTGGGGTAAGGCCGACTGATTCAAGCCTACTTTGAAGCCATTGCGGGCTTGGGCCATTTTTTACACCACGAATAAGGCGTCCTGTTACGAAAAGACATGCAGGATGCTGGATTTTCCAGTTACGCTCTGAAGAGCCTTGCCCCTCAATCGTTTCAACCAACCAGGGTTTCAAGCGCCCCAATCCTGCTGCAGCGAGATCGCGAGCAATACCTTTTATACTTAAAGCGTCCCCCCGATTAGGCGTAATCGCAATCTCTATGACAGGGTCGTCAAGCCCGGCATAATCAACATAATCAACACCGATTGGTGCTGTCGGAGACAGTTCGGCAATGCCGTTACTCTCTTCTCCCAGACCAAGTTCACGAAGGGAGCAAAGCATCCCATCACTCTTCTCCCCCCGGATCTTGCCTGCTTTAATCGTGATATCACTGCCAGGAATATATGTGCCGGGAGGTGCAAAAATAACGTGCAAATCTGCACGCGCATTTGGCGCACCACAAACAACCTGAATATTTTCAAACCCCGCCCCTGCATTTACACGGCAGACCTGAAGACGGTCTGCATCAGGATGTCTCGAGGCTTCAAGAATTTTTGCAGTACGGAAGCCAGCCAGTCTCTTTGCTGGCTCATCAACAGACTCAACTTCGAGGCCAATATTATTCAAGGTCGCACAGATTTCGGCAAGAGAGGCTGTATAATCTAGATGCTCACGAAGCCATGATAGTGAAAATTTCATCCTAGCACCCTCCTGCGCCAACAGCATTTAACGACGAAAATCCATAATGACGGAGCCAGCGCAGATCACTCTCATAAAAGGAACGCAAATCAGCAATACCATTCTTCAACATCGCCAGACGTTCAATCCCCATCCCGAACGCAAATCCCTGCCATTCTGAGGGGTCAACCCCGCAATTTGCCAAAACACGCGGATTCACCATGCCAGAGCCAAGAACTTCAAGCCAGTCAGAGCCAGCCCCCAATTCACCCGTCTGACGCGACCAGCCAATATCAACTTCCATTGAAGGTTCCGTAAAAGGGAAATAAGAGGGACGGAAACGAACAGGCAGATCAGGCTTATCAAAAAAGGCACGCAAAAATTCAATCAGGCAATATTTCAGGTGGCCCAGTGTGATATTACGGTCGATCACAAGTCCTTCACATTGATGAAACATGGGAGAATGGGTCGCATCGTGATCAGCACGATAAGTGCGACCTGGCGCAATGATGCGGATAGGCGGTTCCTGACTTAACATGGTACGGATTTGCACCCCTGACGTTTGGGTTCTCAAGACAGGAGCTTCTGATTCACCATTCAATGCGGGAAGGTAAAATGTATCCTGCTCTGTACGGGCAGGATGATGATCTGGTGTATTTAAAGCAGAAAAATTATGCCATTGCGTTTCAATATCGGGCCCTTCGGCAACGACAAACCCCATATTGGCAAAAAGAGCTGTCATTTCTTCAATCGTGCGGCTGATCGGGTGAATCAAACCTTGCAGAATAACAGGGGGCGGACAGGTAACATCAACGCGCTCTGCTTCAAGGCGAGCCTGTAGGGACAGCTCTTCGATCTCCTCACCACGCTGTTCAATCAAAACGGTAAGCTCATCGCGTAAACGGTTGAGATCCTGACCTCGGGCCTTTCTCTCCTCAGCAGGAAACTGCCCCAATTGTCGCAGGAGCATTGTCAACTTCCCTGAACGTCCCAACGTACCAACACGCACATTGTCCCACTCACTTTGTGTCGTGACGTTTTTTAAAGCCTGAAGCGTTTCCTGCCTTAAAAGCTCGAGATCATTGGCCATTTACCCTGCATCTCCCCCGGAATTCTTTAACCATAACAAAAACGGGCCACCCTTTATACAAGGACGGCCCGCCTGATACACCCCCTTCAGCACAAGGCAGAAGGGAAATAATGTACATTTATCTGTAAAATTACTCTTACAGAGCTGCCTGAGCCTTGCGGACAATCTCAGCAAAAGCTTCAGAATTATCAAAGGCAATCGCAGCAAGAACCTTACGGTCAATTTCAATGCCAGCTTTGGCCAGACCGTTAATAAAACGGCTATAGGTCAAGCCATGCTCACGCACTGCAGCATTGATACGCTGAATCCAGAGAGCGCGGAAATCACGCTTTTTGTTGCGACGATCGCGATACGCATATTGGAGGCCTTTCTCAACGCGCTCCAGAGCGATACGGTAATTGGTAGAGGAACGGCCGCGATAGCCTTTAGCAAGTTCCAGAACCTTTTTGTGACGGGCGTGGGAGGTTTTGCCCCGTTTTACACGTGCCATGGTATCCTATCTCTCCTTATGACAGCCCGTAGGGCGCCCACTGTTTGATTGTACGCGCATCCATTTCCGTCATGGTCTGAGGACCACGATTGGAGCGTTTCATCTTCTGTGGACGATTGATCAGGCCATGGCGTTTATTGCCGGGTCCGCACATGACTTTACCGGTCGCGGTAATCTTGAACCGCTTTTTGACCGAAGACTTGGTCTTCATCTTGGGCATTTTGCTCTCCCTGTAACATTCATTCAAACCTTCTATTTCATAAAATAGAAAGCTCCACGGCTAGGCATGCCACATTTCGCCCAGACGCGTGGCTGGTTTCGGTGTGCTTATAAAAAGCTTTTCCTTTCAGAGCAAGCTAAAAAGAGCCGTCATCGATGGAATGATACATACTAACGGCACTCCAGAAACCGCCTTCGTTGAGAATAAAATGAATATTAGGAGCAAGAATTAATAATAAATAAAGCTTTTTCTTATAAAAATAAAAAAGATAAATAATTAAAAAACCATTTATGATTTTTTTAAAATAAAAAACTTTTATTTAAATTCACCTCCAAAGTGAATAGTATTAAAGCAGACATACCTCAAATATAAAGAGCGTATTTTTCAATAATAACACATAAAAAGAGGGCAATATGACAACTCCATCTAAAAAAAGACATGTCTGGCTTTCCGTCATTGCCCTTATCGTCTCAATAATTGGCATATTCTTCATGATCGGGGGCCTGTGGGATGTCATCATAGGCGGCCCTGTTTATTATCTCATAGCTGGAATTGGTTATCTCCTGACCGGGTTTTGCCTTTTTAAAAGAAAAGCAAGCGGGCTGGTCCTTTTTGCTCTCGTTATGTTGGGCACACTCAGCTGGGCAATTATACTTGTCGGATTTGATTTCTGGTCCCTTCTTCCGTTACTTGATGTTGCCCTTATCATAGGCATTATCATCGCCCTTCCTTGGGTCACACGTCCCCTTTCTGCCCGAGTCATGACCACAGCCCCACTAGCGGCTATGATTATCGTCACAATCATTATCCTAACTGCAAGCTGGTCAGAGGATCCTTCTGACGTTCCTGGAAAACTGCCAACCGAGATCGCCAATGCTTCCCCTCATAATGCCGGCCAGGTCCCAGACACGGAATGGCTTGCTTATGGACGCACTTATGAAGGGAACCATTGGTCTCCTCTAAACCAAATCAACGATAAAACAGTCAAAAAATTGAAGCGTGCCTGGGTCATGAGAACAGGAGACATTCTGACAGATCACGATTCTGCTGAAGCGACGAATGAAGCAACGCCCCTTGAATTTGACAACACGCTTTATTTTTGTTCGCTCCACCAGAAAGTTTTTGCTGTTGATGCCAGTACGGGGAAAGAAAAATGGGTTTTTGACCCAAAACTGGAATCACATCCCACCTTCCAGCATCTGACATGCCGCGGCGTCAGTGTTCACACAACGCCCGCTCAGGCTGTAGATTCAACTGGCACCCCCATTTCAATGACAGAATGCACCAGAAGAGTGATTCTTCCTGTTAATGACGGTAGGATTATCGAAATTGATGCCGCAACAGGCCAAAAATGCGCAGCCTTTGGCAAGAATGGGGAGCTTGATCTCAGATTCAGCCACCAGCCTTATAGCACTCTCGGTGATTATGAGCCGACCTCTCCACCCGTTATTACTGACAGATACATAATTGTTAATAGTGCCATCACGGATAATGGCTCGATCCGCCAGCCATCGGGTGCCACACGGGCTTATGACGTTTATACGGGCAGACTGGCCTGGGTTTTCGATGCAGCGAACCCTGACCCGAATGAAATGCCGAGCAAAAGCCATCCTCTTTTTCATCCAAACTCGCCAAATTCCTGGAGTATTTCATCTTATGACAAGGAACTGAACCTGATTTATATTCCCATGGGTATTGGCACGCCTGACCAATGGGGAGGCTATCGCACTAAAGACGCTGAACGGTACGTACCAGGGATCCTTGCTCTGAATGCTGATAATGGAAAGCTGGTCTGGTTCTATCAGACAATTCACCATGATCTATGGGATATGGACATAGGCTCACAACCAAGCCTGGTAGATATTGTACAAAAAGACGGATCAAAAATACCAGCGATTTATATCCCTACAAAAACAGGCGATATCTTTGCTCTTGATCGCAGAACAGGGAAACCAATTATTGAAACTTCTGAAATAAATGTACCAGGCCATCCCGTTGCAGGTGATTACACAAGCCCGACCCAACCTCATTCTTCTTTGAGTTTACAGCCTATAATTCCCCTTGGAGATAAAAATGTCTGGGGTGGCAGCACATTAGACCAGATGATATGCAGCATTTACTTCCACTCCCTCCGTTATGAGGGCCCCTTTACACCGCCATCACTCCAGGGAACACTGGTATTTCCCGGCGATCTTGGCATGTTTGAATGGGGCGGGCTGGGCGTAGATCCACAACGTCAGGTTGCTTTCGCAAATACGATCAGCCTGCCTTTCGTTTCACAATTAGTACCTCGTGGCCCTGATAATCCTCTCTGGCCTTCTTCCAGCACTGCAAAAGGCAAGGGTAGTGAAAATGGCTTACAGCATAATTACGGAATCCCTTATGCCGTAAAACTGTCACCCTTTATGAACCCTGTTCTCCTTAAACTTGGTCTCAGAATTCCATGTAGCACGCCTCCATGGGGAGAAATTGCCGGAATTGACCTGACAAGTAACAAAGTCATCTACCGTCACCGCAATGGTACAATACGAGATTCACTCTATGGCTCTAGCCTTCCGGTTGAACTCCCTCCTCTCACAATAGGGGTCCCTTCCCTCGGCGGACCTCTCGTAACGGCGGGGAACCTCGCCTTTGTAACTTCAACGATGGATTATTATATCAGGGCCTATGATCTGACATCAGGCAAGATCCTCTGGCATGATCGCCTCCCTGCAGGCGGACAATCAACGCCCATGACATACGCAGTTAATGGCAAACAATTTATCGTTACTTATGCTGGAGGACACTCGTCTTTCTCAACAAAAATGGGAGATTACCTGATTGCCTATACATTGGAGAATATAGACACATCCTCCAAATAGACAGACGGATTTAATTTTACGTCAACTTTTACTTCGAAGATATTTTCAGAAACTCAGGGAACCTAGGTAATTAAGTCCCCTTTTTTTACTGAAAAAATTCTTTCCATACATTACAGAGCTTTAATTATTCTTTTTAAAAAAACCGTCCTAGAATCAGAGAATCCTGTGATTCTACAGGGGTTATTTTCTTATTCCTCATAAGGGGATTTATCATGACATTACGCCGTTTTGCTGTTGCTGCTCTTGCTGTTGCCGCTTTTGGTGGTCAGGCAGCTCTTGCACAGGATGCTTCTGAAGCTCCAAAGCACCATAAACACCACGCTCATAAAAAAGCTCATCACAAAAAAGACGCTGCTAACGATGCTAAAGAAGCCGCTCCTCAGCAAGCTCAGGGTGATGAAGCCAAAACAGCTCCTGATACTATGAAATCAGACATGGCTGCTCCTGCTAAAGCTCCTGCTGAGTCAGCAGCTGCTCCTGCTGCTCCTGAATCATCTTCTCAGAGCGCAGAATAATCCAGAGACTCAACTGAGTCTTGAGAAAAGCCTGCTTCTTTCACTAAGAAGCAGGCTTTTTATATGAAATGTTCTTTCTAAAAAAAATTACGCTCACTGGGAATGAACAAAACGCTGAATGGCCTGGGCCATGGCTTCAACGCCATTACCTCTATTTGTTGAAAGGGCTTTTACCAAGCCAAGATCATGAAGAAATGTTGAACCTGTTTTGAGAATCTCTTCACGTGTCCTGCCTGAATAAACCCGCAGAAGAAGCGCAACCAACCCTTGCACAATGGCCGCGTCGGAAGCGCCAGCAAAAAAGGCTTTATCACCAACAAATACGCCCTCAAGCCAGACCTGACTTTGACATCCTGGCACACGATGGGCATCATTCTGCCATTCAGCCGGGAAATCTGGCAATTTCTTCCCCAGCTCAATGATATATTGGTAACGTTCCATCCAGTCATCAAAAAGCATCAATTCATCACTAATCGCTGCAATCGCCTCCTGACAACTTTGTTCTTCAGCTTTTACAAAAGGGGAGGAAGGCTGATCTGTCATGACAAATCCTCTTTTCTTATGAGACTAAAAACCGTGTCTTTTACAGAATGAAACGGCTTAGATCACCCTTTTCAGCCAATGGGGATACTTTTTCCTTCACTTCCTGAGCAGTAATCATCACTTTCTCACCTGAACGTTCAGATGCTGTAAAGGAAACATCCTCCAACAGCCGCTCCAGCACTGTTGCCAAACGACGAGCTCCTATATTCTCAACGCGCTCATTAATCTCTGCAGCCAGATCAGCCAGGGCATCAATCGCATCCTCGCTGAATGTGAGCGTAACCCCTTCCGTCCCCAATAGAGCAACATATTGTTTAATCAGAGAATGCTCCGGCTCAATCAGAATGCGACGGAGGTCATCACGATCAAGGGCAGATAACTCAACCCGGATTGGCAAACGCCCCTGAAGTTCAGGCAGGAGGTCAGATGGTTTGGCAAGATGGAAGGCACCAGAAGTAATAAATAGAATATGATCCGTTTTAACAGGACCATATTTTGTATTAACCGTCGTCCCCTCAATTAAGGGAAGCAGATCACGCTGCACGCCTTCGCGTGAAATATTTCCACTACGAACCCCTTGCTCAGAAGAAGCGCAAACCTTATCAATTTCATCCAAAAAGACAATGCCGTTGCTCTGTGTATGAAGTAGGGCTTCATGATCGAGCACCTCATCATCAAGCAGATTATCCGCTTCTTCACGACAAATCTGTTCTCTAGCACGCGCTACGGTCATTTTTCTCTTGGCTGGTTTCTTGCCCATGATTCCACGCATCATGTCGCCCAGATTAATGACCTGACCGGGAACCAGTCCGGGAGGCAGATCACCATTCCCCACTTGAGAGTCTTTATCGCTGCTCAGTTCTACTTCGATTTCTTTATTCTCGAAGTCTCCATTATGGAGCATCTGCCTAAAACGCGTACGTGTATCAGCTGAAGCTTCCTTCCCGACCAGAATATCAAGGAGCCGTTCTTCCGCTGCTTTTTCAGCTTGCGGCTTCACCTCTTCGCGTTTCTGTTTGCGCAACATGGAACGTGAAACTTCCACCAGATCGCGGATAATACTATCAACGTCACGCCCCACATAACCAACTTCAGTAAATTTCGTCGCTTCAATCTTGATAAAAGGAGCATTCGCCAAACGAGCAAGCCGACGCGCAATTTCGGTCTTGCCACACCCTGTAGGCCCGATCATCAGGATATTTTTGGGCACAATTTCTTCACGCATTGTGCCATCAAGCTGCTCACGACGCCAGCGATTGCGCAACGCGATGGCCACGGCACGTTTGGCATCATTTTGACCGACAATATAACGATCAAGTTCAGTAACAATGTCTCTGGGCATTAATTCCTGATGTTTCATCAATTATTTTCCTCTCCAATGCCCAGAGTTTCCACCCTTACAGAATAATTTGTATAAACGCAGATATCGCCTGCAATTTTCATCGCCCGACGGGCAATATCCTCAGCAGAGAGTTCTTCAAAAGGTAAAAGCGCACGCGCCGCTGACAGGGCGTAATTCCCTCCCGAACCAATCGCGACAATCCCATCTTCAGGTTCCAGTACATCGCCGTTCCCGGTCAGGGTGAAAGAACGCTCTTTATCTGCAACTGCCATCATCGCTTCCAACCGGCGCAGGTAACGATCTGTCCGCCAGTCCTTTGCCAGCTCGACACAGGCACGTTCAAGCTGGCCTGGGTAACGCTCAAGCTTGGCTTCAAGCCGTTCAAGAAGTGTAAAGGCATCAGCCGTTGCACCTGCAAAGCCAGCCAGAATGGACCCACCCTGACCTATACGCCTAACTTTACGTGCATTGCCTTTAATAACAGTTTGTCCAAGAGTTACCTGGCCATCCCCAGCCATGGCAACCTGCTTCCCACGACGAACACATAAAATGGTCGTACCGTGCCACCCAATCGGGTCATGCGAAGAATATGTCATCATTGCCTCCCTAAATAATACGTCCCCGCCATAACTCAAGAGGGGCCTTTAAGGGTTTTTTTCCATCACATCCTGCACAGCACGCAACAGGCGCTCCTGCGTAAAAGGTTTGGAAAGAAGAGGCACCCCTTCAAGATCAAACTGAGCGACATCGCCGCTCATAAAAAGAAATTTCATTTCAGGAAAATTTTCCTTGAAATAACGTGCACAACTTGGCCCATCATGACCAGGCATGCGCACATCCAGTACAGCCAGGTCGGGAATATAGCCTTGCCCGATCACTTCCAGAGCCTCTTCAAATGTACCAGCCGTCTTTACAAGAAAGCCATCCGCTTTCAGGAAATTGGCAACAACCAGCCTGATCATCTCTTCATCATCCAGCACCAGAACTCGTCTTGTTTCTGTTATAGCTGTATGAATGGCTTTTTCAGCGCCATGCTTTACGTCACTCTCAAGAACATGGCGGGATCCACCTATTGAACCTGTTTCAGTAGGCATTTCAGCGGTAATTGGCAGATATAGAGTCATGGTTGTTCCATGTCCGCCCTTGCTCTGGACCTGAATATCGCCATGACAACGCGTAATAAAACCATATACGCCAGAAAGTCCCAGCCCTGTCCCCTTCCCCACCTCTTTGGTTGTAAAGAACGGGTCAAAAATACGGTCAATAATCTCTGGTGGAATTCCCTCTCCCTCATCGCTCACATCCAGCGCAACTGCGTGACAGGACGAGCATGATGGTGGTACGTTTTCAAGAGGGTGCTCGACAAGACGCACTCTTATTTCGACTTTTCCCCCATGAGGCATGGCATCACGTGCATTAACACAAAGATTCAGCAACGCCATTTCAAGCTGTTGTGGATCTGTCAGAACAGGAGGAATTCCCTCAGGAATGGAATGAATGACCAGCTGGCATTTCTGGCCAGTGCCACGAAGACTTTGCTCCAATATATCCTGCAAGTCCTCAAGGCACTGCTTGATTGGTACATCTTTCAGGTCATCCTGCCGCGAGCGACCAAATTGCAAGAGACGCCGCGTTAAGGCAGCGCCACGTTTTATAGCGTCCTGCGCCTGAGAGAGAATTTGGTGGCCCTGCTTGTTATCTTCTCCAATATCATCTTCCAGAAGCTCCAGAGACCCGGAAATCGCAGCCAGAAGATTATTGAAATCATGTGCAACCCCTCCTGCCAGGGTTCCTAAAGATTCAAGGCGCTCTGCCTGACGCAACTGCGTTTCAACAATCACGCGACGTGTCACGTCGCGATCAAGGCATACCTGCCAGGCCCGATCCTGAGAGACATCTCTTGGCCAGGCAAGTGAAAGACGGCTTAATTCATGCCAACGCGTTTTACTGGCACCTTTTTGAGTCTCAATAACTTCAGGCACCAAACGTTCAGACTGTCCCTTCCGGCGTGTTTCTTCCCGCATTTCCAGAATATCCTGACGCAGGCTCTCAGGATAATGTGTTAACTCTTCAGACCAGTTTTCAACCATCGTCTCAGGCACGTTGCTTCTGATCGCATGGCCATCTGCGTCAGAAAAAACCAGACGCAAAGGTAGGGCATCCATCAACCCCCTTAAAAGAGCCTGCTCAGTGCGCAAAGCCCTTTGTGACAAACAATGCTGCGTCACTTCTGCAACCAGCGTGCAGAGCGCATCAGCCTCCCAGGGTTTGTGAATATAAGCCTGAACATGCCCCTCATTGAGGGCAGAGACAACCGCCTCAAGGTCTGCATAACCTGTCAATAAAATGCTTCTTGCATCTGAGATTTCTCCCGCTTTTGCGAGAAAACGGTCTCCCATCAGGCCTGGCATACGCTGGTCGGAAATAATTGTTACAATCTCAGGATGTTGGGCCAGAAGCTTAAGAGCTTCAAGAGGATTGGTGGTGCTTAAGAGCGTATAATGCTCTTCGAGAATATCACTTAAGGCAACGAGGATCTCTTCTTCATCATCAACTAAAAGAATGGTTGGCCTGTAATCATCAGGCAACAGGAATGGATTTCCCCTTTTTGCCGAATCTTTAACCATTTATTTCACACGCCCCTTTGCTTTTAATCCTTCAGGTGTTTCTTCAACCGGAATCAAGAATTTAAAATAAGTTCCCTTACGTTTTTCGTTTATTTCACCAGAACATCCTTCTGCTCCTGACCCGACTTCAATCGTTCCTCCATGCGCTTCCACCACACCATGGGCGATCGCCAGTCCCAGTCCGGTCCCTTCACCGACTGCTTTTGTCGTAAAGAAAGGGTCAAAAATCCTGTGACGGACTTTTTCATCAAGACCAGGTCCATCATCACAGACAGACATCACATATAGCCCATCCTGCAAATATGTCCTGATCTCAATATGGCCCGAAGGCATTTTCCCTGGTTCACTGACAGACGCAATGGCATCTGCTGCATTGGAAATAATATTCATGATTGCCTGATTAATCAGCGATGCCTGACAGATCAGATAAGGGGGGGCTTCAAGTTTTTGTTCAACGATAATTCCCTTGCCAAGTTTATGCGCCAGAAGTGTCAAAGTGGTTTCCAGAGCATCTGCAACATCAACTTTCTGGAAACTTGTTTCATCAAGACGTGAAAAACGCCGCAAACCCAGCACCAAGTTCTGAATACGCTGCAAGCCGATTTTCATCGCTTTCAGGCGGTCATACCCTTTTTTTAATTTATTAAGGACATCATCAGGTAAGGGCTCTTTCTGTAATAAGCTCAGATTTTTTGCCACAGTTTCAGCATGGCTGATCGTAAAAGCCAGTGGATTATTAATTTCATGAGCAATACCGGCAACTAGCTCCCCTAAAGAAGCCATTTTGGCTGTATGGACGAGTTTTGCCTGCGTCTGAATCAGTTCAGAATTTGTATGGGCGAGATCCTGATTGGCACGCTCCAGAGCATCAGCCATTTCAGCCTTTGCCCGAGCCGCTTCATAAGTAATGGCAGCTATCTGACGCTCTGCCTCCTGTTGGCGAAAACTCTCTTCAGCCATGCGCCGCTGTGCCAATGTGCGGATACGCAGAGCCAGGACATCCAGGGAAATATCGCTGGGAACAAGATCATCAATCCCGGCCTCAAGGAAAACAACTGAAGATTGCTGGCGGAACTGGCCTGCTTCAACAATGCCTAATATACGAAAGGGTGTCCCTCCCGCTTCCTGAATAGCTTTCCTGCGTCTTTCAAGTAACTGACAGAAAGCAAGATCATGTTCACTCTGACCAAGATCGACCAACACAAGACAATCAGGAGCGGCACTACCACCTAGCCACCCCCCTTCAATCAGATCAGAAGAGCGTTCAACCGATGTAACAGTATAGCCATCACGCCAGAGAAGCTCGCCCAGACCAGGCCCTTCAACCTCGTCATCCTCATCTTGCTCGCTATCAAGCTGCTCAAGCTGAGGGTTATCCCAGAAACTTTGCAGGGAATCATCTGTGGGAGGATTCACAATAACGATACGGGCACGACGCAACTCAGGCGACGTATCTTTGGGGATTCGTTCTACACCTGACTGCAGCAGGGCACGAATACGGAGCAATAACAGATCCGGGTGGGCAGAGCGCGAAATATAGGCATCTGCTCCACTTTCCAGACCATCACGTTCCATGCCTGAAAGAACGTCTTCAGTCAGCATCAGGACAGGCACTGAACGGAAACGGGAATCGAGGCGAAGACGACGCACAAGCTGGCCGGCACTCATGCCCTCAAGCCATGTACAGACAACAAGAAGGTCAGGCAGACAATCAGCCTTCAGACCCTTTTCCAGCTCCGGCAGAGCATTTTCCGCTGTTTCAACACAAGCGACAGTGAAGCCCTGTGCCAGGAAAAGCTCTTTGACTTTTCCCCTTTCCTCCCCCTCGGGTTCAACAAGCAGAATGGTTGTTTTTTCTACTTCAGAGGGAGAAAATATTTGCATAATAACCCCTTTATCTACCAGGCAAGAGATAAGAACGAGCTCATAGAACTTGCAGTTAACTATAACTGCGCTAGAATCACAAACCCATCATTAAGAAACAATGATGGGTTTGTGATATAAAGCCCTTATGGATAAGGTCAGGATATATTCTTTATGGACCAGATTTCATCTCAACAGACGACATCAAAGCCCGAACGTATGACTCAACCTTCTGGGTCTGGTTCTTCCTTTCCTCGTCTGCCATCTCATCCTCATTCCCCTACCGCTGGATCTTTCATCCTGACAGGGTTCAGAACGACACTCTGGGCTATTTTCCATTTTTCTTTCTGTTTTTTACTCCAGATTTGCGAGCTTTTTGCCCCCTTGCTCCTGATTATTGGCTTCGGCTGGAGCTGTTTGCCCGCATTGATTGGAGTTGTAAGTAAAAATGTATCAACTGTTAGTAACGACCCCCAGACAAAAGACCTGGTTGGCCATATTACCCAGTCTGTCCCAACACAACTGGAATTTATGGGACATATCATCACGCCACATGGATTGATTTTTGACGGTTTCCTTCTCATGGCCGCAGCTGCCTTCTGTGCAACAGCCGCCACGTGGCTGGGACGCCGCCTCTAATAGCCATTCTGCTCCGCTTTCCGCCTTGCTGACGACGACTTTATGATCGAGCTGCGCAATCTGACCTTACCCCTTTCGCAGGATTATCATCCGCAAAAGCAGCAGACACTCTCTCTTCGCCTTGAAAGTGGTGCTCATTACTGGCTTGCAGGACCACCTGAGAGCGGAAAAACAAGCTTGCTTGATATCCTCGCCCTGCAACGTAACTTTACGTCCGGTTCTCTCAGTATGTTCGGCCTTGAGATTAACAGAAAGCTCCCACCCAAAACCCTGTCGCTCTTACGGGCCCGCACAGGTTATATCGCCGACCAGCCGGAATTTATTGAAACCTGGACCTTATTTGATAATGTCGCCCTCCCTATGCGTCTTAATCACTATGACAGAAAAACCATCCTGCGGGATACGACAAGCATCCTCAGATGGCTGGGGCTGGACAATATAGCACAGACACTACCCAAAAACCTTTCACATACAGAAAGGCTGAAATTAGCCGTTGCGCGTGCCCTTATCATCAGACCAGCCTTATTGCTCATTGACAAGTTGGCTCTGAGCATAAACCCCGCCCTGCGTAATAAACTCATGATCCTGCTAAAAGATATGATCCGTTCCGGCAGGACCATTATCGTTACCGCTACGGATACAACAGACATTATCAAAGCCTTGCCAGCCCCTCTTATAACCCTCCCCAGCCTCGGCAGCAGTATTCATAATGAGCTGGAGGCCCGTTCGACAGAAAGGCCTTTTTCTCCAGATCCTCAAAGCCGGTGAAATCAAGGTGTAATGAGAGCACTCAAAACCTTTCCCCCCCTTATCCCCCGTCTTTGCTCGAATTTTCTTCCTTTTTTTGCAGCATTGGCTCTTTTACTCACCGCTTCAGGGCTGAATGTTACGGTTGGCACCCATATTCTTGTCAAAAACTGGCAACAGCGTCTGGCTCATCGTGTCCTTATCACTTTGCCACAAGCCTCCCCTCCAGAGCAGGCAGATGCTTTACCTCCGAAAGAAATCCTTCTCCAGCTTCTGCGTAATGACGCGAAAATACGAGATGTAAAAATCATGACAGAGGCCGAAATGAAACACCTCATGTCACAATGGGGCAGTTCATGGACAGCCCCTTTCCCTCTGATCGTCAGCTTTCCCTATGAAGGCAAACAGCAGGATCTTGAAGAACTTGTCAGACGGAAACTTCCAGATGCGATGGTCGTTTTTCCCCCTGATGTCACACAGGGACTCTCCTCCATTCTTCGTCCTCTTCAACTGGCAGGGAATTTTGTTTCACTGTTCCTTATTCTGACAGGCGAAGCAGTCTTTATTCTGAGCTTCATATTATCTCTTTCCCACGGCTGGCAAAAACATCTTACCAGCCTGAAAATCCTTTTCCATAGCGGTTGCTCTGAGCAGATTTTTTTTCGCAGCCTGCAACGTCAGATAGGGTGGCGCTGTCTGGCAGGCGGTTACGCAGGTCTCATGATTATGGTACCCTTCCTCAATATCATGACATCCATCTTACGGCCTCTCATGCACCTTCCCACTCAACCTGACCGTCTGGATAATATTTTTTTTCATAATCCGTTTGGACCATTCCTCACTTTTTCCCTGCTTTTATGGCCTGTTCTGAACTGCCTGGTCGGATGGGGACTAGCCGCCTGTTTCCTTCGGCACCCTTCAAGGCGCTTTTATGAATAATCAGGCAACGAAGCCCAAACTCTCCACCTATCTGTTATGGGCCATGCTCAGCCTGTCGGCGCTCTATCTCTCCGGTTTCCTTTTCTTTTCCTATTCCGTCACCAGGCACTCTGCCCCTCCTGTGACGCCTCCATCGGGCAATTTTGATATTGTCGTTTTCACGGGAGGAAAGGACAGGGTTAAAACAGCCCTTTCCCTTCTAGAGAAAAATCCTTCAGCCCAGCTGCTCATTTCTGGCGTAGACGCTAAAACCGGGCTGCACCAGCTTCTCTACAGCACAGAGAACATTTTATTCCCTACCAGTTTATATACCCACATTACCTTAGGCCATCGCGCCCTCAGCACGATAGGAAACGCTCAGGAAACAGCAGAATGGGTGATGCATAATCATAGCCATACCCTTTTAATCGTGACCTCCGCCTACCATATGCCCCGCGCATTAGCTGAACTCCGAAAAGCCGGACCTGATCTACAGCTCATTCCCTATAGGGTCCTTTCATCCGATCCCGAACAGGTCTTTACATTGAACCGCTTTAAAATTCTCTGCGGGGAATATATAAAATTTACAGGTGTGATCCTGCGAAATTTTCTTTAAAATCAGGGCCTCTTTCTAAAACCCAAAATGATGACATTCCCTTCATGCAGGAGATATTATGAGCTTTCTTCGTGGTGCCGCTTTTAATCTTTACCTGCTAGTTCTGACCCTTACGATGGGGTTGGGAGCACTCCCTATACGCTTTTTCCATCAGAAAAACCTTGCCCTGCGTTATGCACAAACATGGTCTCGTGCGGTTCTGTGGGGTCTTAGCCATATCTGCTCTATTAAAATCGAGATAAGAGGACGTGAAAACCTCCCTGATAGTCCCTGCCTGATTGCTTCCCAGCATCAGTCTTTTTTTGATGGGTTTATATGGATGAATACTGTTCCATACCCTGCCTATATTATCAAAAAAGAACTTACGCGCATTCCCTTCGTTGGCCCCATGCTCCTTCTAAGCGGTATGATTGCCGTGGATCGACAGGGAGGCTCACAAGCACTTCGAGATATGATGGATGCCACCTCAGAGGCACAGAAGGACGGCAGACAGATTATTCTTTTTCCCCAGGGAACACGCACACTTCCTGGTGTAAAAGCACCTATCCAGAACGGAATTGTTGCTATCGCTAGGCAGATAGAAGGACCGGTCATTCCCGTTGTAACCAATTCTGGATTTTTCTGGCCCCGCTCTCCCTGGCGCAAATATCCAGGCACCTTAATTGTTGCCATCGGGAAAGCCCTCCCCCCGACAAAAGGACGAGAACTGATCACAACCCTTGATCTTGCATGGAGTGAATTGTGCAAAACCCACAATATTGCCTATTATCCTGTGGATAACTCTGTGGACTCAAAAATAATAAAAAAACCTGGAACTCAGGAACCAGTGTAAAATCTGCCGTCTACAACAAAAAAGCCCTCTTTATGCTCCTTTCTTTAGGGCGTTTAAAAGCCGCAGAATTCTGCCAAGAGATTAACAATTTATCTTTCAGGAATCTTCTTGACAAATAGGTCTATAATTTTCCATCTACACAATTTAGTTATTACAAGCACTTAATAAGAACTGGGGATAAATTATGGAAGATCATTATTCGAACAATACAGAATATCAAAAAGACGCACCTTCCAGATTGAAGTTTTTTATTCTTACCGGTGTTATTAGCGCTCTCATTGCGACTCTTCTGATCATTGATTCCGTTGCCTATTTTCAACTTCAGCATCGCATGACCCATCAGGTAGAAGCCATCAAGGCACAGGCACGTTCAAATGGAGAGAAAATTCGTTTCGAGATTACCAAAAGAGGTGGATGGCCCTTTGGTGCATGGGTTAAAATCGACTCTCCTCAATTCAGCCAGACAGAACAGGAACCCTTTGTTTCATTTCTCGGCACAGCTACACGTATCGGAGGAACATGGGAAGACTGGTTCAAGGGATTTACCCGCTATCATGCTGTGCCCTTTACCCTGGTCGGTAAAAATGTCATCGCCATATCAGATGAACCCTATACAGCCATTATTTTCCTAGAAAATGTGCGTTTTTATAAACCGACAGATCGAGCCCGTAATAAAGGGGCAAAAGTACCATTTTCTCTCCAGCAGATCCAGTTCGACCTCAAAAAAAATGATATTCCCGTCAACACATTAACGCTTCATGAGATTAAAGGTATCGTCAAAAACAATGAAGGGACAGACCCCCAGTCCGCTTCACTCGCCTTAGACGCCTCTGCTGAACGTGCTGAAACCCTCATCCATAATCCTGGCAGCCCCATAAACCTTGAGATCAGCCATATGCACTTGGCTTTTAACGCTCTTCAGGACTCACATAACCCTGCCTTTACATTGCAGGATTACAGTTTTCAGCTCCCTTCAATGGCTCTCCCCTCAACATCGCATGATAAGAACACACAGGAAAAATCTCCCATACCGGCCATTGCACTGTCAGGTAAATTCTCGCCAGACACAAAATCAGGTGAACTTACACTTAAGGTTGATGCATGGCGTGATTTAATCAAATCAACCTATCATCATTTTGGCAAAGCAATTACAGGAGAAGAAATTTCCCCCTTCTCTGAAGCGTTATTAGACAAACTCCTAAGGAGCGATCATGATGATGCTGAAAAACCACTGGTCATATCTGCCTCTATGAGGAATGGAAAAATGGAAAAGCTTGATATGGGCAGTCTTCAACCGCTCTTCCAGTTATTTGCCGACGCTAACAATGCGGCCTCCAACGCTCCATAAAGGTTTCAAAACGTTCCTATGTCCTCAATGCTTTGCGAAGTTGACCTAATTGCCATCCTCGTAACATTGGGACATGCAGCGCCTATGGTTCTGGTAAGAGATGAAAATACCCTGCCTTCCGGTCCTCTTGATGCACAACGCGCCTCACTTCAGCGCGGCTTTCATCATTGGGCCGCGAAACTGACGGGATGCAGCTCGATCCATACCATGGAACAGCTTTATACTTTCGCTGACCAGACGGCAGAAGGCGCTGCACGGCGCCTTATCAGCATTTCCTATCTCGCCATTTCACCAGCCTTATCTGATGAAGGAAATGCACTCAAATCATTTTATAATTATTTTCCTTGGGAAGACCGGCGTTCCAGAAGAAATGCCGCGTCCCTGACAGAACTGACTGAGCAACTCATAAGATGGGCAGATAATCACCCGCAAAAAATGGCGCGGATTCATCATTATTTTGGCTTACAGAATAATGGCTGGGACGATGAAAAGGTTCTTGATCGTTACGAACTCCTATGGGAGGCAGGTCTCGTTGGCGAGTCTGCCTGCGGGCAGGCAAAACCTTTCAGCGGAACACCCATGGCGCATGACCATAGACGCATCCTGGCAACGGCCCTTTCACGAATCCGCAGTAAAGTACGTTACAGCGCTATGATTTTCAGCTTCCTCCCCGACATTTTTACTTTCAATCAGCTTCAGCATGCGATGGAAACTGTCACAGGCAGACTGATTCATAAATCAAATTTCAGAAGGCTGGTCCTTAATCAGAAATTACTGGAGGAAACCAACCATTTTAAAGGATCATCACCTGGTCGCCCGGCGCGTTTTTACCGCTTTTGCCAAAAACGTGATGTGAGTTGTTACCTCGCTGGTGCTAATTTGCCCCTCAAAGAAAAATAATATCTTTTTATATCTGGTTATTTGTTTTTTTGTCCCTATCTTATACTCAAGTTGAGTATAAATACCCCTACATGATTTTTTCTCAGGAACAACTCGATGCTTCGAGATAACACGGTACCCTCTTCCGCCGCTTCTTTCCTTTCCATGACCGGATCAATTTCACCCAAAAAGTGGGAATCCGATTATGCAGAAGACGCAGAAGCGATCCAAAGACTTAAAAAAGAACGTAATGCCGTTATTCTGGCCCATAATTACCAGACACCGGAAATTTTCCTCTCTGTTGCCGATATTAAGGGAGACAGCCTGGCACTGGCCCGTGAAGCACAGAACCTAAAAGAACAGGTCGTGGTTATGGCCGGTGTGCATTTCATGGCAGAGACCGTGAAATTGCTGAACCCAGAAAAGACGGTTCTGATCCCTGATCTGAAGGCAGGATGTTCCCTCGCTGAAGGCATTACGGCTGAAAATGTGCGTGCCCTCAAGGCTGCACATCCTGGTGTACCTGTCGTCACATATGTGAATAGTACTGTCGCCGTTAAAGCTGAGACCGATATTTGCTGCACCTCGGGAAATGCACGCAAAGTCGTTGAAAGTCTTGGTGTGCCAGAAGTTATTATGATCCCAGACGAAAATCTGGCCCGTAATATCGAAAAAGAAACAGGTATCAAAATGTATACCTGGCCTGCTTATTGCGAAGTCCATAGAGAGTTTACACCAGAAGAGATTGCTACCTACCGGAAAAATTTTGCCCCTGTAACCGTCATTGCTCATCCGGAATGTAGCCCAGAGGTCGTTGCTGCCTCTGATATGTCTGGCTCCACTGCTGAGATGCTGCATTATGTCGCTGAGAAAAAACCGGAAAGAGTTCTCTTGATTACGGAATGTTCCATGACGCGTAATCTAGCAGCCCTCTATCCTCAGACCCAATTTATAGGGCCATGCAATTTCTGTCCGCATATGAAGCGAATCACCCTGAAAAACATCAGACGATCACTTGAGACACTCTCCCCTGAAGTAACAATTGATCCCAACTTGCAGGCTCCTGCCCGCCGCGCTGTTGAACGGATGTTGCAGGTGTGAGCCAGTCTCTTGCCATCCTTGAGGCTTATAAAGACTGGCCGATTATTATCGGAGGGGGACTTGCCGCCTATTCTGCGGCATTACATCTCGACAAACCTTGTCTGATCGTCACACCCGATGCTCAGGCAGAGCTGACCTCCAGCCACTTGGCCCAAGGAGGCATGTGCGCGGCAATAGGGCCGGGGGATAGCCCTCACTGCCATGCTGAAGACACGTTGAAGGCAGGCGCAGGCTTATGCGACGAAACCGCCGTCAGAGCCTTTACTGAAGCAGGACCGTCAGCTGTAAAGACCCTTTTAAACTGGGGCGTCCCTCTGGCACATGATGATAAAGGCAGACTGGCCCTGCACCTGGAAGCAGCACATCAACATCCCCGGATCGTTTTCGCGGGGGGGGACCGCACCGGGGCAAGCATCATGAAAAGTGTGTTGAAACAGGCCCGGATGCGAAGCAACATCCATCATCTTTCCCCCCACCGTCTTTTAAGACTTGATGTTCAGGAAGGCAGCCTTAGAGGAATCTGGACCAGTGCAGGCTATATCGCTACGTCATGCTGCATTCTCGCTGCTGGCAGCATAGGGGGCCTTTATCATCACACAACCATTCCTCTGGCGAATAAAGGGCATGTTTTAGGAATAGCCTTACGGGCAGGTCTGGAGGCAATAGATCTGGAATTTACCCAATTTCATCCCACTGCCCTTCGAAGCCCTCTTCTGACTGGCCGCCTGCCTCTTATTAGTGAAGCTGTGCGCGGTGCTGGGGCGCTCCTCACCACAGAAACAGGAGAACGCTTTGTCAATGAACTCGCTCCACGTGATGTCGTAGGCCGTGCAATCGCAGCACAAATCAGCCAAGGACATGAAGTGTTCCTTCAGGCAATGTCACTACCAAAAGGACGTTTCAGCACGCTTTTCCCCGGAATTACGGAATCATGCCGCGCGATAGCCATTAACCCGGACACGCAGCCGATCCCTGTTCAACCTGCCATGCACTATCATATGGGCGGGCTTAAAGTAGACTTACGGGGACGGACATCAGTGAATGGCATCTGGGCCTGTGGTGAAATTGCCTGTACTGGCCTGCATGGTGCTAATCGTCTGGCAAGCAATTCCTTGCTTGAAGCATTGGTAGCAGGAAAATGGGTCGCAGAAGATATTCAGGGCCTGTTTCTGCAATCAACTTCCATAATGCAATCTTCCTCGATTCCCTATTTCGCTTCATCCGGCTGGACAGAAAATGCGTTCATGGAACGTCACCTGGGAATCATCCGTGATGCAACAGGTCTCAGCCAATTTCTTGAGCACATCCTTCCCCTGGCGCCCTTTAATGATTGTGCTCTGACAGCCGCCCTTGTCGGCTTAGCGGCACTCAAACGTCAGGAGTCACGCGGGGGGCACTGGCGAAGTGACTATCCTGAAACACAAACCATTGCAAAAAGACAAAGCTTTACGATCAGTGATTTACCCAATTGTACGGAGTTCGTGCATCATGACTGAAACGCTTTTCCTCCCTGATCTCTTATGGGAACCCCTTATCAGGACAGCATTACTCGAAGATTTCGGCACAGGGGGTGACGTCACAACACAGTCTTTACTAGCAGGACCACAAAAACGCTTGAAAGCCTATTTCAAAGCAAGGCAAAACGGTGTCGTTGCTGGGCTTCCCGGAGCACGCCTGGCCTTCCAGCTTCTCGATCAGGACGTGCATTTCCATTATCTGAGACGTGATGGCGATATCATTACGCCAGGCGATGTGATTGCCACTATTGAAGGTCCTGCTGCGGCAGTGTTAGGTGGTGAACGTGTTGCCCTTAACCTGCTTTCACATTTAAGTGGCATTGCTTCCACCACAGCACAAATTGTCAGAGCTGTTGAAGGTTGTCCTGTAGATATCTGTTGCACACGCAAAACATTGCCAGGATTAAGGGCCCTGCAAAAATATGCCGTCCGTGCAGGAGGAGGAAGCAATCACCGCCACCGCCTTGATGATGCTATCATGCTAAAAGATAATCATATTGCCCTTTTTGAAGGTGACCTTATCGCTGCCCTACAAGCTGCGCGACAAAGAGCGGGCCACCTTATGAAGATAGAGCTTGAAGTTGACTCTCTTGAACAACTTGAAACAGCTCTTTCTGTCAGTATTGCTGATGCTTATCTCCTTGATAACATGAGCCCCGATACGCTGCGACAGGCTGTCAGAATGATCGATCACCGTGCCATTGCTGAGGCTTCAGGCGGCATCACACCTGAAACAGCGCGCTCTATCGCAGAAACTGGTGTTGATGTGCTCTCACTCGGCTGGCTCACCCATAGTGTAAAAGCCCTGGATATCGGGCTTGATTCTCTGCCGTAATTATAACGCTTCTCATAGACTGGCCTGATCAAAACAGAAAGAGCCACCCTGTTTCGATCAGGCCTTAAAACGAGCACTGAGAGTGCTACCTGCCAACACAGACCTTCAGAACTGGTCTTTCAGCTTTCTGATATAAGCAAATTCCTCTGATGTTTTTGCCCTGATGAACGGATTATAGGCCCGCTCTGTTCCTAAGGGTACAGGCAGGGTTGGTTTCTGTTCTAGTCGCAGCTTTCTGACCTCTTCTTCCCTTTCCTGAAAAACCTTATGATCGACAGAAGAAACTGAGGGCGGGAGTGATTTAATAAATTCCAAATTTCCTTGTGTATATTCGTGCCCGGCACATAAGAGCGTTTCATCAGGAAGGGCATCATAAGCTTTAATGCTTTTAAAAAGCTCTGATGCCGTTCCTTCAAAAAGACGCCCACAACCACCACTAAAAAGCACATCACCGCTTATTAAAGCCGGAATTTGCGGGTTATAATATGTAAGGTGCCCTTTTGCATGACCTGGAGAGGCAAGAACCCTGAGGGTAATATCCTCAAATTCAAACACTTCTCCCCCTTGTAACGCATGACCGCAAGTAGGATTACAATTTTCCGGGCCATAAACTGGGGCCTTATATATCTCACCCAAACGAGTAGCCCCTGCCATATGATCTCCATGATGATGGGTTATAAAGATCGCTGTCAGTTTCCTATTCTGAAGTCTTTGCTCAATTGGTACGACTTCCCCCGGATCGAAAAGCAATGCGGATTTTGAAGAATATAAAAGCCACGCATAATTATCCTTAAGGATACTGATTGGCTCAATTTTCACTGGCATTTGCAATACTCCCCTTAAAAGGCTATTCCCTTAATATTCTATATATCACATAAAGACTGACCCGCTGCCCTTCTGTGAACGGGCAGGTTACTGAGAGCCTGATTGCCATGTCCCTGTTAAAATCCCTCAAACTTGTTATTTCAAGGCCACACCCTGCCGGCCTTCCCTTCATTATAGGGGGAATATTGGGGGCTGTGACAGGGAAGGTAACTCCTTGGCGTTTTACCAAGGTTTTAGGGTGTGCCAGCCTGTGGTTTGCGGCTTTCAGTGCCTATTTCTTCCGTAATCCCAAACGCGTGACACCCCAGGGGGATAAGCTCGTTATTGCGGCGGCTGATGGCCGTGTGACAGGGATTGCGCAAGTCCCCCCCCCCGCTGCGCTGGAAATGGGGTCAGCTCCGGTCTGGCGGGTTTCAATCTTCCTCTCTGTGCTTGATGTCCATGTCAACCGTATGCCTGTCAGCGGCGAAGTGACGAAAATCGCCTATCATAAAGGCCAGTTCCTTAATGCCAGTCTGGACAAGGCATCTGAGAAAAATGAACGCAATGAGCTCCGCGTTACCATGCAGGATGGCCGTCAGGTTGCCGTTGTACAGATTGCTGGGTTGATTGCCCGCAGGATTCTCTGTGAGGCTCATGAAGGCGATACACTGAAAGCCGGTGATCTGTTCGGGTTAATCCGCTTTGGTTCCCGCACTGATATTTATCTCCCACCCGATGTTGTCCCCTGTGTCCTAGAAGGCCAGACCATGATTGGTGGGGAAACGATTATAGCGCATCTGTAACTGCAACATCGGCAACTTTATATGGCTGCAAACGATTCCTCCCCAGCACCAAAATACAGTAACAAAACATCTCGCCATATCAGACGGCGTGCTCGGATCAGGGGACTTTCCTTCAACAGGCTGATTCCCAATCTTCTGACCATGCTGGGCCTTTGTGCAGGATTAAATGCAATCAAATTCGCGTTCCTTCATAATTTCCAGCATGCTGTCATCGCTTTGCTGATTGCAGCCTGCATCGACGGACTGGACGGACGTATTGCCCGCATGCTGAAAGGAACCTCTCGTTTTGGCGCTGAGTTTGACAGCCTTTCTGACTTTGTCTGTTTTGGAGTAGCACCTCCTATTGTCCTTTCAATGTGGGGTCTTCCTTTTACTGAACGCTTTGCCTTCATTCCCTGTGTAATGTTCACAGTCTGCATGGCTCTGCGTTTGGCACGTTTTAATGCAGCCCTTGATGACGATACCCCCTCTTACGCTGCGGGTTTTTTCTCTGGTGTTCCAGCACCTGCTGGTGGAGGTATGGCACTTTTCCCTGTTTTTCTGGGTCTGGAAGCGCATCATAATGGCTGGGGCAGGATTGAGGCTTTTTCTCACTCGCCATATCTCGTGGCATCCTGTCTGATTTTGGTCGCCTGTCTGCTTGTCTCTACCCTGCCTGTCTGGTCTTTCAAAAACTTTAAGGTACCGTCACCTGCAATCCTGCCTTTATTATTAGGCACAGGCCTCTATGCTGCCTTCCTAGTCGCAGCTCCCTGGGCAGCTTTGGCTGGAGCCGGGCTTCTCTATTTATGCTTATTACCGTTTTCCCGCCGCTCCTACTGGCGTTTACGCAAGGAAGCCGAAGAGACTCACTCTGCCGCTCTGACAACTGAGGAAGAGTCTCCCCAGACTTCTTCCGCCAATATGCCCAAAGCTTGAAATATATCCTGTGGTGCAGGGGGGCAGCCTTTAATCACTTGATAATGACGACTCAGAGACTGAACCCCCCCTAATACGGCGTAAGAAGCTGTAAAAGGGCCCCCATTGAGAGCACATCCCCCAACAGCGACCATCATTTTACGGGCTGGCATGGACTGCCATGCTTCCAGCAAAGTGCCAGCATTGCTTCTGGTTACAGCACCTGTCACTAACAGCCAGTCCGCTTCGCCCGGCATGGCGACAAATTCAAACCCGTTGGCTTTCAGAGAAAAAGCACCTCCAGCCAGTGTTTTCAGCTCCATGGCACAGCCTTCACAGCTTCCCGTTTCGAGAGCATAAAGCCGGATCAATGAAGACGCTTTTCTCTTTTCTGGCTGAGAAAGTTTAAACTGCCGGGCATCCCATAAAGCCTGTAGCCACGTCACAGCTGTCAGATGTGAAGACATTGCCCAATGCTCCTATAATGCCAGACCAGCCGATGAAAACCCCAGAGAGGCCAGGATAACAGGCACCTGCTCTGGCAGGGCGCCGTGAAAAATTTCTCCAAATGCAGTCAGGACAGGTAAGGCAGGATCCCGGATCTGGATTGTTTCGATACGCCCCTCTTTAAGGTTTACCCAATACCAAAGATCACCTCTCGCTGTCTCAACAACCCCAAGCCCCTCCTGTGTCGCGCTGAATAATGCCGTTTCATCCTCAAGAGCAAAACTTGCAATAATCTCATCCATTAAAGCTAAGGAATCCCTGATTTCAGAAAGACGCTGCACATTACGTCCATGAGCATCACCTCCATGCCCCCCAGATGAACGCAAAACCTCTACCCTCATCCCAACATCGCCCCGACGCATATCAATATAACGGCCACTGGCCCGACCCGTCACGCCGCCAATAGCATAATGCCAGGCTGTATCATTGGACAAAAAACCTAACCCTTTGAAACGGTCCTCATAAAGAGGATAAAGATCAGAAATAAGCGCAAGCTTTGTGTCTACAGCCTCTCTGATAGCCTGCACCAAAGGAACAATCTCCATGGTCTCACGCTTTTTTTCATCAAGTGTTATGATTTCTGTCAAGCGACGGGAAAATCCATACGCTTCACAAAGAGAGGCTATGATTTCGCGCACCTGATCACATTGTGTTGCAAATAAGTCCGCCTGAACGAAACGGGCTGTCTGGGAAAGATCAAAAAGATGAAGACTAACCCGCTCAATTTCTAGCAATAATAAACGGGTATCCCGTTCATGTGGCACAGGATAAAAACCATAAGCCTGTTCTAGAGCCCGTAAAAACGCTACTGGATGAGCAATAAACCCCCCTGCACTGACTTTCGATATCAAAGGCAGAGCTTCCTGAGGCGTCATACCCTTTAATTGCGACAAAACGCCCCGGTGTGCGGGAGCCAGAGAGGGGGTTACTTTTTCAATATGCCCTGCCTTGAGACCATATTCAAACCCCAACAATCCCGAGAGTCCGGTACAGCAAGGGGCGATATAAGGCTCCTGTGGTTCAGTCAGCCCAGTCCCTTCTATTGTGATCATATCCCTTGATAGAGGCCAGGTTTTAGACCAGCTTCCGTCATCAAGAGCGGGCGCATCCTCTGTAGCATAAAGGGCTTCCACCCCCCATAGATCACGCGCTATGCGTTCACCCCATGCGGCTACTGGATAAAGACTTGAAGAAGCGTGATAACGCCGCAACTCCAGGGCAGTACTGACCAGAACTGGCCGTTCGCCCTCCAGGAGCATGATTGTCGCTTTCTGCTCATCGGCCCACGCCGCCAGCAGAGGCACAGGACGCTTTGTCAGAGTCAGAAACCTGACCCACTCATCAGGCTCCAAAATATAGCGAAACAGTCCCGCACGCGGTTTGGAGCGCAAAAAGGCCATCATTTCACTCATGGATGCCACCTAATAGGAAATGACTGTCCTCCCAGAGAGAGACCCGCAAGGCTTATAGCCAGCATCATAACGGGGATTAAACTCTCTTTAAGCGAAAAATACCGGTCCTTTTTCATAAACATGTCGCAAAAATAGACATGTGACAGTGACCTGAAATTCAGCCCTGCCAAAATAATCAAGACAAGCATAGAGAAAGGTGAAAGATGTTGCCCTATCAATAGTAACGCTACAAAAATCAGGGGGATAACAGAAGAGTTTATGCGCTCTTCTTCCCGCCGAAAACCGATTCCTCCAAAGGCTGCAACCATTAACATGAAAAATGCCACCGAGGATTGCGTTGAAGCAGCAACCGTCGCCAAAGCTGCCAGAAAGGGTAGAAAGGCTCCAGCACGCTCTCTAATCACAGCACTGAATATCAGTCCAATCAACCCTGCCCCCAGAAGAATCCCATGAGCGAGGGGATAATGGCCAAGTCTTACCATCAGGCATAAAGCTGCAAAGCGCAGCCCTGAATCTAGTAAGGCAAAAGAGGACTTCTGCCCTGTAATACTCCCAAGACCTGCCATCATACCCAACCCAATGACCAGAAAAACCAGTCCCCACTGGGTTTTAAGAAGCTGCTCTGCGGGGCCTGCTGCCACCTGTAATAAAGCAGCGCCTAAAACAGCGAGAATAACACCGCATAATCTGAGTCTGACCATGGACCATGCAGCCATGGCCCTGCGGGGAGATAAACCATCCCACCAAGCAAGGATAACACAGCCCGCCCCAATAAACAGGCTCGCCAGCAAAGCAGAAAACAAACTCAGCGCCATCAAGATACAGCCAGTAATCAAAAATGGCAGGCGCTCGCCTCTTGCCATAACTTCCAGCTCTTCTGTCCTGCCATCTGCTCCTGATGAATAATGCGGCGCAAAATAAAAAAATATCAGGGGAAGAAAGCCTGCCAGCCCGACAGAGACTTTCCCCAATATATCAAGCCTTGAAGGAAACAGGCATAAAGCTCCGACTGTCATAACTGCCCCTGCGATTGCAAGGCTATGCACACGACCTGTCCGCCGCGACGCCCATAAAAGCCAGGCAACCAGAAAAGGCCAACATAAAACAGCAAAAAGCCCGATAGAGGGTAAAATTGCCGAAAAAGAGGAAAACATCAGAAATCCTCACTTTTCCGCCAGACTAAGCGGGGCAGTAAAATAGTACCCAGCACAGTCATAACACACCATAAACCGAGCGCTGTCAGGCAAAGTGGCCATGAAGACAGCATAACCGCCTCCATCATGAGGCCATCAACCGCCATCAGGAGCCCACAGAACTGCACTAATGGGCCACCACTAGCTACAACACAGAGACTGGCAAGTACCAGACCTAATACAAGATTTGATACGCCGCCCATACCAGCCCCGCCCAGGGCAACAATAAGTAAAAAAGCAACCATCAGGATAATGGACATCAGAAATGTCAGCTTTTTGAAACCATAAGTCTCATCACGATCTGTAAAATCATTCAGGAAATACCAGGCAAAACCATTGAGAAATAAAAGCATGAAAAAGACTGGGCCTGATAACGCACCCCTTCCGACCATTGCTACTGTCACGGCGCAGGAAGCTCCATAAAAAGCAAGCCATTTTGCACCTTTTCCCAGTGACAGAAAAAGGAACACAAAATTCAGGGCAAATCCGAAGCTCACGATCCCAACCGTCCTGACAGGGCAAATAAAAGTCCTAACCCCCAAAAAAGTACGACACAGTGAAAGTTTCTCTCCATTTTTGTCAGACGGCAGACTGTAATCCCCGTTATGACAAGAAACACCCGCCAGAAAAAACTTTCTGAAAAACTTTCAGACAATCCAGTCCATTCTCCTGCTTTGGCAGGAAACACGATTAAGTCACTCAGGAACATAAGCCAGATTGCCTGAAAAAAGATAAGCAACCCATATTTCCGGTCAATTCCAAAGCGGTCATAATTTCTGAACTCTGCTTCATTCCACGGAACACGCCGTAATTCAGAAGCCATGGGAAGAGGAACAGAAATGATTAAAGCCAGTAAAGAGGCCATCGAGACACCATCTAAAGATGTATTTGCATGCTTCAGTAATGTAAAAAGACCGTAATGATGAGGCGCCATCAACAAAAGCAGAAGATACATCCAAAGAAGGGTAAATGCGCCACATATTGTCACAGGAAGGGCATTATCACCCATTAAATAGAATCTGACCAATAAGAGGGCTGTACCTGTCAAAAGGGGATCAGAAAGGAGATTGAGAGGAATCTTCTGCAAAAGGATATGCGGTATAAAAAAACCAGGTAATGATAAAAATACCAAGGCCAGAGCAGCACAGCACAAGCCTTCCTTGAGATCCATTCCCCTTTTGCAGCTTTGCTCTACGAAATCAAAAGCCCTTTTATAACTCAAGCGAAGCGGAAATCCTCTTTGCCCAGAACAGAAAACAGGTGCTGCTTCAACCAGCCAACTCATCAAAGGCATCAGAACCAATAGAATAGATAATTCCGCCCCCCAACCTGCTATAAAGCTGAATATAGGACTTGAACCGGTCATGATGATAACCCAATCATCAGAAACAGGAACGCCATGGCACACAACCAGACGAACAGACTGATATCTGGCTGTCCATCCCACCAGTCATTTAAAGAGAGTCTGATCACTCTGCCTTGGCGCTTCAGAAGACTTACGTGTCTTGTCAAAGAATGATGCGGTTTAAAGAAACGGGGCAAGGAAAGGGAAAAAAACTCTTTGAATTTTACTTTCACTGCTAAGGGACATGAGAGGAATATGGAGGGCTTATGCCATGTCAGACGCGGATTAATAAATAAAAACCAGATAATAGTCCATAAAACCCAAAGCAATGGCTGAAGTAAAAAAGCTGCGTCTGTTCCTGTTTCATACCAAGAGCGAACCCACTGACCCATTTCATCATAACGCAGGAAAGTGACCCCTCCATCATGCGGTGCAAGGCATAGAGCAAGGGCTGGCAGCACAGATGAAACTATGGCAGTCACTGTCATAAAAGAGCCATCTACCCGCAGGGGGGGAAGCGTTACCACAACAATTACTGTTTCAATAATGGATAATGATCCAATCGCAAGACCCAATGCCAAACCCAGCAAAGTCTGGGAATTGTGCGAACCGGCAATCAGAAGAGCAGCATGAAGCCCGAGCCATAATACCGTAAAACCCGGCAAAAGCGGAAATGCCAGCGCAAGACTACGCCATTGCGGCCCCCATGAAGCACCAACCTGGCATGTAACATCCAGCAACAAAGCACAGAAGGCAATCTGGGCACAGCCATATAGCGTCTCATGAAGAGCAATCTGCAAAAGCCCAACCAGCAATAAGGACCGTATCAGAGCACAAAATTGTATCAGAAAAGGAAAATTTTTTTCAGAGCGTTTGTAAATACTCCATAAAATGACCAGAAGAGCCAGAATCGCAACGCCTAAAAACCAGGAAAATGAGTCACTAATACCATTTTTGAAAGCATATCCTATGACCAGAATATAGGATATGCCAGCTTCATCACAAACAGGTTTTCCTTTCCCAGCCTCCAGCCAGAATAAGACCGCTATGACAGGAAAAATGCTCCAGACTGAAGGATAAAGCCCAAAAAACAGTAAGGCAATCATGCTATAAGGCAAAGGCGAGTAACGGACGTTCTGCCAATTTATAAAAGCAAGATACACACCAAGCCAAAAAACCTGAAAAAACAAACCTATCGAAAACAGGCTAAAACAAGCTGCAAGAGATGAGAAAAGCGTATAAAGACTTCCCCTGTCCTTGAGGTTTCCTTTTTTAAAAAAGAGAAAAAGCTGCTTGCCCCAGATTACTGCCAGAAGGCCAATCAGGTAAATCAGAAAAGGATCACGATACCACATGGTTCCCGTCATCCCGCCTGCCGCCAGCCTTTAGCTTCCTGCTTCCAATAGGCAAGGTCATAACTCTGTTCTTTAAATAATTTCCAGCGTAAACGGGCCTGAATGACCGACTGCTCATCATGTCCGTCAAAAAGGTCAAAAATACGTTTAAAACTACTTAAATCGGGTATCTCTGCCCCATTAAGGCGAAAGAGGAAACCTGCCTTGTTTGGAGGGAGGTCACTTCGGGAGGTCAGCCATATTGGTTGCCGGGAAGCATGATCACTTCCCGGCACACCATGTGGAAGCCATAAATATTGTGTGCTTTCCCACAATTTCTTGTCCAGCTGCTTCATTTCCTCTGCACTGGCACAATAAATAACAGCACGTTCCCCACTTGAGAGGGTACGGTCAAGCAGAGCAGGAAGAGCTTCCTCCATAGTTGATCGTGTCAGATGGTAAAAACCAATCTGGGGAAGAGACGCTTTTCCCTCTCTTCCCTTTTCGACCTGTGCAGAAAGATCTTCCTGTTCTGCCACCATAAATTTCTCTCCAGAAATTCAGCCGTCTAAGACTTGTTTTCCCGTTCTGCTACAAACTGATTGAGTAGCTGGACCCCGAAGCCACTGGCCCCTTTGGGAATACAGGCTGAACCTTTATCACACCAGGCTGTGCCGGCAATATCAAGATGCGCCCAAGGGGTGTCTCCGACAAAACGTTTTAAAAACTCCGCCGCAAGGCTGGAGCTTCCCGGACGGCCTCCGATATTTTTCATATCCGCGATATCTGAATCAATCCGACGGTTATAGGCCTCTCCCATTGGCATACGCCATAATTTTTCACCTGTTTCAGATCCGGCCCGTTCAAGCTCTTTGCTCAACGCGTCATCATTACCGAAAAGGCCCGCATATTCATGGCCCAATGCCACAACAATAGCCCCTGTCAATGTTGCGAGATCAATCATCAGAGAGGGCGCATATTTATCTCTTGTATAAGCAAGCAGATCAGCCAGAACCAGACGTCCTTCCGCATCCGTATTCTGCACTTCAATCGTCTGGCCACTATAGCTTTTCACCACGTCTCCGGGGCGTTGCGCATCGCCTGAGACCATGTTTTCAACCAACCCGACAACTCCGACTGCATTAACCCTGGCTTTACGGCGCGCCAGAACACTCATGACCCCAACAACGGCCGCAGCCCCCCCCATATCGGTTTTCATCTCTTCCATCCCGGCAGCGGGTTTGATGGAAATGCCGCCTGAATCAAAGGTAACACCTTTACCAATAAAGGCCAGCGGTGCTTCATCTTTATCATCAGCACCCTGGTACCGTAAAATAACGGTGAAAGGCGGTTTGGAGCTTCCCTGTGCCACACCAAGCAACGCGCCAAATCCAAGATCACTCATGGCCGCCCGGTCCAGAACATCAATCTCTAACCCCAAAGTCTGCAAGGTCTCAATACGGGCACGAAAACTCTCGGGATATAGAATATTTGCTGGCTCACTGACGAAATTACGGGTCAGGATAACACTGTCACCAAGTGCTTTGAGTTCTTTCCATTGCTCTGTCAGCATTGAAGCTGAAAAACTTGACGGATATAATATCGTCAGGTTCTTGGGGGCTGTCTCTTTCTTTTCAGAACGGTAAAGCGAAAACTCATACGCCCCCAACCGTGCGCCAAAGGCAATAAAAGCAGCTTCTGCTCCTAAAGACTCTGGAATAATAAAAACTGCATCATTTTCTTTTAATTTCGCTCTTTTCAAAGCCTGAAATCCGTTCCCTCCTGCCTGCTGGAATCGCACCCGGTCAGAAAGAGTTTCTCTTTCTTTTTTACCAACTCCGACCAGATGAAACTGAATGATTGTTTCTGCTGGAGCAAACAGATCAAGCGTCTGACCGCTTTCCCCCTTAAATTCCTGTGCTGCGGCCGCCTGACTTAAACGCCCCTGCATAATCTTGTCAAAAAGCTGAAAATTCTCTTCCTGAGCAAAGGACTTCCCGTCACAAAACAGCACTATTGAACGGCTATACTCTGACAGGGGAAGTGAATAACCTTTAAAATCAACAGATATCATTCTTGGACCTCATTTTCTTCAGACAGTTCACATTAACTTGATGAACTTGTTTTCAGGGCGTTAAAGAACGCATAGACATTCAATTCTCACAACGTATCAGATAAGTGTTTCGTGACGAACAGTCATAAATAGGATAGCCTACATAAAATGAACTCTTCTCCTGCTGCAATGCCTGACCTCCAAGCTCTTCTGGAATTGACTGTTAGAACCGTCTCAGAAGCGTCTTCCATTATTCTCGACATCAGAAAAAGAGGCTTCCAGACCGAGCAGAAATCTGATGCCTCTCCCGTAACGGAGGCTGACCACGCTTCGGAAGCCTGTATTCTGGGACATCTACGCAAGGCTTACCCTACTATCCCCGCTATTTCTGAAGAGGAGTTCTGTTCGAATATACACCCAGAAACCGGCGACCTTTACTGGTTGATTGATCCTCTTGACGGCACGCGTGGCTTTGCTGATGGCGGGAATGATTATGCCATCAATATTGGCCTTATTTATAGGGGTGAACCTGTCCTGGGGACTGTTGCCATCCCTTCTTCCGGGCAAATTTACTGCGGGGGAAAAGGCCTCGGGGCTTTCTTACAAGATAGTAACGGGCGGCGTAAAATCCATACTGTACCTCTTCCCGAAAAAGGTATACGCGTCCTTGCTTCCCGTCATTTTGGTTCTGAACAAAAACTGCATGACTATCTTGCAGGGCAAAAAATCCAGTCCATCAATCATATGGGGTCATCAGTAAAAATCGTACAGATTGCAGAGGGAAAAGCTGATTTCTATCCCCGCTTTGGCCCCACTATGGAATGGGATACAGCAGCACCACAAGCCGTCCTTGAAGCAGCAGGAGGGCATCTTTATACAGAAGACGGAAATCGTATGACCTACGATAAGAAAGACAGGCGTAACCCCGCTTTTTATTGTTCCGGTCCTGTTATGATTCCTCCCCCATCCCTTAGGGAAAACGATTAACTATTAACAAGGACCCTGAACGCCTGTGACTGAATGGCTTGATGTAGGTTTTGACCATATTCACCGTGCTGCTGACATCATAAGTCAGGGAGGGATCGTAGCCTTCGGCACTGAAACAGTTTACGGTCTTGGAGGGCTGTCTCGTTCTTCTTCGGCCATAAGCCGTATTTACAAGGCAAAAGGGCGGCCTTCCTTTAACCCTCTCATCAGCCATTTCGCCACAGCAGAAAAAGCTTTCGAAGAAGTTGATCTTTCAGGCCCCTTGGCAGAGAAAGCGCAGATTCTCGCTGCTCAATTCTGGCCTGGCCCTCTGACCCTCATCCTTCCCCGCCGTCCAGATAGTCGCATTTGCGATACTGTCAGCGCGGCACTCCCTACATTGGCACTCCGTGTCCCCCGTGGACGCGTTGTGCAGGAATTGCTGCGCCTGATAGATGCTCCTGTTGCCGCCCCTTCAGCCAATCGTTCTGGCCGCGTCAGCCCTTCCTGTGCAGCTCATGTCAGGGAAGAGCTTAATGGGCGCATTGATGCCATCCTTGATACAGGCCCTTGCGCCATTGGCCTTGAAAGCACTGTTCTTGATCTGAGTGGCGAAAAACCACGTTTATTAAGACCTGGGGGGCTAACACAGCAATGCCTTGAAGCTGTTATTGGCCCTATTGAACGGGCAGCCCCTCTGGCTGAAAATGATCAGACACCCCAGGCTCCTGGTCAGTTAAGCTCTCATTATGCACCGACCCTTCCCCTACGCCTTGAAGCTGAAGCTCCAGCAATAAATGAAGCATGGCTCAGTTTTGGTCATTCTACTGCTGCTCAGACAGATACTCCTCATTGGAACCTGAGCCCGAAAGGTGATTTGAGTGAGGCGGCTGCCAGACTTTATACCGGCCTTCGCTTATTGGATGAAAAAGGTATCGCGCAAGGCTGTACTGCCATCGCTGTACAATCAATCCCTGACCAAGGACTTGGGGAAGCCATTATGGACCGCCTGAAACGGGCAGCCGCCCCACGGATTCTTCCAGAAACATAATATCATGGCAGGCGACCCCCTCCCTCTTGACCCTAAGGAACTCCGCCTTCTTGCCGATATTCTAGCGCTCGTCCTTGATGATGAAGTCGGACAGGCCCAGGCAGCGCTGGAGCGATTACGCGAAAGAGCCAGAAAACAGGATATTTCTGGCGGATCATTTAAAAACCTCATCATCACATTGGCCGAAACTTCAGAGGGACGATCTGACCTCCTTAAAAAACGGCATGCGCTGGAAATAAAACGTTATCAGGAAATGATGGAGGAGCTTGGCGCACAGCACAGGAAATTGCAGAAATATGTTTCCTATCTGGAAAAGGATAACCAGATTCTGCGTTATAACAACGCCCAGAGCGATCTTCTTCCCTGGCAACGTATCAAATTTGTTCTCGCATTAATCACAGGACTTTTGATTGGTATCGCTGCCAGTCAGGTTGTTCATGATATGGGCAGCTCTCACAAAATAGACCGGTCATTATGTGTGCCTAAACCGCTTTCGGATATATCGCCATAATAAAACCGGATGGTACTTTACTTAAATTTACTCTTTTTTTGCTTTCCCCTTGGACGTAAAAGAGATTCATGGCGAATTTGGATAACATTGCGGAGAGGCGTTTTTTCCAGCTCATAGATCTATATGTGCTCCGTCAGCTATTTATCGGCCTTCTGGGATTAACGTCCGGGGCCATCGCTCTTATCTGGCTGACGCAATCTCTTCATTTCATTTCGCTCATCGTTCAGCACGGCCTGTCACTCCGGGCTTTTCTGCACCTGACCCTGCTTATGGTGCCCTCTTTTGCATCTGTCATCCTGCCTGTCAGCACTTTTCTGGTTATTCTCTTTATCTACCAGAAACTTACCCATGACCGTGAGATTGTCGTACTGGGTGTTATGGGACTTTCCCCTCTCAGACTTGCCAGACCGGCAATTTTCTGCGGTCTTTTTGCCACCCTTATGGGATATATCCTGACATTATGGATGGCTCCCGCCTCTTATCATGCCTTTCATCGTTATGAATTTCAGATCCGCAACCGGATTGCCGCCTTTTTGCTTGAAGAAGGCGTTTTTACGCCAGTTTCTTCAAGCATGACGATTTATATTCATGAAAAAAAGAACGGTAATGAATTTCGTGGTGTCATGATACAGGATGACAGGGACCCCAATAATCCTGTCACGATTTTTGCTGAGCGGGGCATACTTTTCTCCCGCCCTGAAGGACCTCGCCTGATCCTCTCAAATGGCACTAGGCAACAGCTCAACCGCCATAGCCTAAGAATCAATGAATTACAGTTTGAGAATGATACGCTTGATCTGACTCGCTCTTCCAAACATGAGGCAACTTTGAGTGAAGATGCTTCGGAACTGCCTCTCAGAACGCTTCTTTCTCCCCCTCAGGGAACACCGTTAATATTACGCCACAAACTAAAACTAGAAGGCTGGAACCGCCTTATTGCCCCTCTTTTCACCTTCTCTTATAGCATGATCGGCGTGATCTGCATTTTAAGCAGCCGTTTCTCACGCCGCGGCAGCTTCCTCCTGTCTCTTATCGCTATCCTAACTGTTGTTGGCCTTTTGACTCTCTCCTTGATGCTGAAGAGCGTGGCACAACGTCATAATGAGCTGATTTTCCTACTCGCTCTTGAAGCCATATTTCCAGCCTTTCTAGCACTTTCTACTCTGGCCTTTATGTCCCGGCGCATTTCAGGAGAAAACAGTAATAGGTATTCACCGTCATGAGCCGCTTTTTGGGAGCATGGCGCTTTAGGCATTCCTCGCTCAATCAGCTTTACCGCACGCTTGAAGAGCAGGAGATTTCCGATAGTTTTGGGTATTCCCTCACATTTGCCCGCTATGTTGCCCGTTGTTTTTTTACAACCAGTACACTGATTATCCTTGCACTAACCTTTCTGATTTCACTCTTTGATTTCATTGATCTTTTAAGACGAGCTGCCAGTCATCCAGCCGCTAGTTTTGCAATAGTGCTTGAAATTGCCGGACTGCACGTTCCCTATTACGCCTTATATGTTCTGCCTTTTGCTATGCTATTGGCAGGAATTATTGCTTTTTCCCGTCTTGCCCGTTCTTCAGAGCTGGTCGTTGCACGCGGAGCTGGTATTTCAGCCTGGCAGATTCTCATAAGCCCCGCTTTATGTGCGTTCTTTATCGGTCTTTTATTTACCATGCTCGTCTCGCCACTCTCATCGCTCATGTATAGCAAGGCAGACCGGCTTGATAGCCGCTATCTGAAAAATGAAACCTCTACATTGGATTTCAAACAGGATTCGCTATGGATATGGCAAAAAAATGATTCAAACCAAGGCGATATACTCCTTCACCTCAGATATCTTCATCTTGAAAATAACCACCTCAAAGTATTGCAATCCACGCTTTTCGAGCTTGATACCCATCATCATATCCGTCAGCATATTGAAGCTACCCGGGGAGAGCTCTTTAAAGATAAATGGTCTTTTGAAAATTGTGTCAGCCTTTCTGCTACCGCCAGACCACACTCTTTAGGAACGATTTTCATCCCTGCACATTTAAGTTTGAAACAAATGCTCAGACGTGCTGCACCTGCTGATACCCTCTCGGTCTGGGCACTTCCTCATGTCATTCATTTGTTGGCAAGATCAGGCTTTTCTACGATACAAATGAAATTACGTTTTCAATCCCTGTTGGCTCTTCCCTTCCTAGCTGGTACAATGGTACTGGTATCAGCAGGATTTTCGATGCGCCCTGCCCGAAGGGGTGGTATCGCTCGGCTCCTTGCAAGTGGTGTTTTAACGGGATTTGCGTTATTTGCAGTTTCCAAGATTGCTGAGCAATTGGGAAAGTCAGGTGCTTTGCCCCCGCTTATGGCGGCCTGGGCGCCCACACTGGCAGGGTTGTGCGTTGCTGTGACCTTGCTTTTATTTATGGAGGACGGTTAATGCCGAAGCCCGGAACTTATCCGTCCGGTATAAAGAAGCGGCTCTCGTTTCTTTGTTTTACCCTTGCAGGCACGGCTTTAGGCATGTTGTTAGCGCCTGTTTCCTATGGGCAGGAAAGTCAGGCAGACTCCGCAAAACGCAAAACAGTCACAAAAGAAACCTTCCCAGGACATACGTCTTCACAGGAACCACTGACCTATCTGGCAGATCATGAAAGTTATGATAAAACCGGATTGGTCATCTGGCAGGGAAATGTTCGTGTCTGGCAGGGAACGCAGGCTTTACGGGCAGATAAGATCACCTATGACCGTGCCAGCGGGGTCATGAAAGCAGAAGGTCACGTTGCGCTCGTCCAGGAAAGTGGCAGCACGACCTATGCCGATCACGTTGAGTTCACAAATGGTCTCGAAAATGGCATTGGCTCCTCAATTTATATGAAGATGCAACAAAATGCCAAACTTGCAGCGACAGGGATGAGACGCACCAGCAAACAGATAACTGATTTTTCAAATGTCGTTTATACGGCCTGTAACCTTTGCGAAGAGCATCCTGACATTCCGCCTTTCTGGCAAATCAAGGCTTATGGGGCAACGCAGGATAAAGAACATGTGAATGTGGAATTCAACCATGCCTGGCTGAAAATGCTTGGGGTTCCTGTGTTCTATTTCCCCTATTTTCTTGTCACTGATCCGACCGTAAAGCGCCATAGCGGTTTTCTGATGCCCAATGTTAACCCCCACGACCGTTATCTTGGCACCTATTTTAACATCCCATATTTTCTGGTGCTAGATGACCAACAGGACCTGACTCTTGACCCCTTAATTGCGACAAAGACAGGCCCACAGCTTACGGCTCTTTACCGTAACTGGATGAATTTCGGGCGTTTGAATATCAAAGGTGGCATCGCCGATGATACAAGGCGTAACCAACCTTATATCAACACATTCGGTGACCAACTCGACCGTTCAGGAAGACATGGTGCCCAGGGATATATTTTCGCTAATGGAGACTTTTCGGTCTCTGATCATTGGCGAGCAGGTTTTCAAGCTGATATTGCGAGTTCTGCTAATTATATGCGTGATTATCGTGTCCCCGGATATGGTAATGACGTTCTGACATCCAATATTTACGTAGAAGGGTACGGGGTTGGCTCCTACCTCCGGGCTGATGCCCAAGCCTATCAGGGTCTGAACCGTGGGATTATCAATAACTCTGCCCTTCCTTTTGCCCTTCCCCGCCTGACTTATGAATTTCAGGGAGAGCCGGACGCACTTGGGGGACGGTTCAGCCTTCACACGACTGATTTCTTTGTCTATCGTTCCAAAGGCACTGTCGATCAGCGTGGTGAGCTTGCCATGCAATGGGATCGCCCTTTTACAAACAGCCTGGGTCAGAACTGGCTTTTGACAGCGCGGTTGGATACAACCCTTTACCACGCCAAACATCTTGAAGAGCAACCTGGCTATGGCCATGGCGGCAGCCACGTCAGAGGAACAGTTCTGCCAACACTTGCCCTGAAAATGAACTGGCCCTTCCTGCGAACATTCGCCCATGGCCAGGGCAGTGAAGTCTTTGAACCGATTATACAGCTGATCGCTGCGCCGAATATGGGAAATTCGATCAATCGCAATATACCCAATGAAGACAGCTTTTCATATGAATTCAGCGATACAACACTCTTTGCCCTTAACCGCTATATGGGCACAGACCGTCTAGATAGTGGATTACGTGCCAATGTCGGAATCCATCAGAACTGGAGCTGGAATGGCCATAGCATTGATATGCTTGTAGGTGAAAGCTTTCAGGAACATATTGACCATAACCGGATTCCCTATTCCGGTCTTGACCACCATATTTCTGATCCGGTTGGGCGTATTACCATTACCCCCAACCAATATGTCGATCTGACGGCTAGGGGCCGCTACAACCCATGGCGTGGCAATCTTGATTATGGCGAGGCACTCGCTTCAGTTGGTGTTCCCTTATTCCGTCTGACAGGCGGTTATGTCTATGAGCCTGTAACGCCTTATTACATGTACCGCATGAATTACCGTGAGTTACGGAATATGCCCTACCTGAAACCAACAAGCGAATTTACAGGACGTGTTACTTCGCAGTTTGGCCAATATCATATTTCAGCTTATACAAGACGAAGCCTCCAAGCCAATAAAGCAATCGCTTATGGTGGTGATATTGGTTATGAAAATGACTGTTTCGGACTGGACGTAATTTACATCAAGCAGTACACCTATGTTGGTGGTGAGAAAAGAGGTTCGACAGTTCTACTGAATTTCTACTTCAAGACCATTGGCACATTCGGGGTTAACGGTTGAATTATGTTCATATCTTTACGTTCCGCTCTCCTTACATTTACAGCATTTTCCTGTGCTGCATTAAGTTTTTCCCAGCCCCTGAAGGCTGCTCACCGCCCTGACGACAGGACCGTCACGGAAACTGGCCTCTCCTCTCATCCAGAAGAGGAAGAGGAAATCATTGCTGTTGTGAACGGACAGGTTCTCACCAAACGTGATGTTAATGATCGCGCCCAGCTCTTTGTGCTTTCGACCGGTCTGCCTGTCAGTCCTGAAATTATGCAACGTATGCGTGGGCAGATTATCAATCAGCTCATTGATGAAAAACTGAAGATGCAGGAGATTCTGGCGCGTCATATCAATGTTGAGCCAGAACAGATTGCTGGAGCCATTGGCACAATTGAAGCCCGCAACGGCTTACCGAAAGGGGCCTTACGCCAACGTCTCTCCAATGATGGCATCTCTCTCACTACCCTTATAGATCAGATTCGTGTGCAAATTGCCTGGATGCAGGTTCTAAGGCAGGAGCTGGGACCACGCAGCCGTGTCACTCCCGAACAAATTGTCCAACGTGAAAAAGCTCTTCAGGCTGAGTCTGGCCGCACGCAATATTTTTTAAATGAAATTTTCGTTCCTGTTGAAGACCCGCGTCATGATGGAGCTGAACTGGAATTTACCCAGACAATCATCAGCCAATTACGCAAAGGTGCTCCCTTCCCCATTGTTGCCGCCCAGTTCTCGCAGGATCAGAGCGCACTTGATGGTGGCTCTATGGGATGGGTTCAGGAAGACCATTTGGATCCTGCTGTTGTCGAAATCGTACGCCAGATGCCTGACAGAGCTATTTCAAACCCAATTAAGGTACCGGGGGGCTATGTCATTGCCACGGTTCAGGCACGCAGGCAGGTCGGCAAACAAATGGGAACATTGCTGAGCTTACGTCAGGCCTTCTTCCCATTCCAGACCCTTCTTGACCCTCAGAACCCGACAGATTCACAAAAGACAATCTTGCAGCAGGCGACACATGCTTCACAGACACTTGCAAGTTGTGACGCAATGGAATCTTTAAATAAATCGCTTGGAGAAAAGCGCCCTGCCAATCCCGGCACACAAGTATTGGAGCGGCTCGCACCACAGATGCGCGCAGTTCTTGAAAAACTACCCCTGAACAGATCGACACATCCCCTTGTTGCACGTGATGGCATTGCATTACTCATGGTGTGTTCACGTGAACAAAAAAACCTTGCCCAGCAATCACCCGGTCAGATTGCCGACCAGCTTATGAATGAGCGTATTGAACAGACCGCCCAGCAATTACAGCGTGCGCTTCATCGCCGAGCTGTGATTAAAATCCGCCCGAGCGTGCAGGAATTCCTGAAACGCTCCAAAGAGGAAAAAACGGATCAGTCCTCTGACACCACACAATCTGGGCCAGCCTCTGAAAAGGCGGCTAAAGATACGCATAAAAAAACCAAAGAGCTTACTCAAAAAGATAATTGAATGGACCTAGTAACAGAAAGACTAAAAACACTCCCCTCTCTCAAAGACTCCATTCTCCAGCACGGCCTTGAAGCGCGCAAAGCCCTTGGTCAGCATTTTCTGCTTGATCCCGGTATATGTTCCCACATTGCCGCCTTGGGGGGGAATCTAGAGGGACGCCATGTTATTGAAATTGGCCCTGGACCGGGTGGATTAACGCGAGCGCTTCTTCTCAGCAAGGCTGAAACAATCAATGCTGTTGAAATTGACCCACGGGCCTGGCCGCTTCTGGACGAGCTTTCTTCAGTCTTCCCGGATCGGTTATCGCTTATAAAACAAGATGCCTTGACGCTTGATGCCACAACCCTGGCACCTGCTCCACGGCAGATTATTGCCAATTTACCTTATAATGTCGCAACGCCTCTTCTCGTCGGGTGGCTCAGACAGGCTGCACAATGGGAACGGCTTATTCTCATGTTCCAGAAAGAGGTTGCTGAGCGGATCTGCGCTGCACCGGGAAGTTCGGCTTATGGCCGGCTGGCGGTACTATCGCAATGGTGTGCAGAATGTTCCATTGCAATGACACTGCCGCCTGGCGCCTTTTCTCCTCCCCCTAAGGTCAGTTCCGCAGTTGCATGCCTTATCCCCCATAAAAACCAGCCCTCTTCAGAACTCTTCAAGGCTATGGAACAGGTTACAGCTGCTGCATTTGGGCAAAGACGCAAAATGCTTCGCGCTTCTCTGAAAGTGATTGGAGGCGAAAGCCTGCTTGATAAAGTAGGTATTGACCCAACGAGAAGAGCAGAGACACTCAGCATTGAGGAGTTTGACCGCCTCGCTACCGAGCATCTTGCCCGTAAAGTCTAGCTTACCTTTTGAACGAACATATAATCACGCGTTAAGGGCACAGCCTCTATATCTGCTGTTAGCTGAATCTGGAAATTCATGTGCCCCTGAACGCGGAATGCCTGCTCACTTGCCAATAAATAGAGCTCGAACATCCTGACAAAACGATCGTCATAAAGAGCTCTGATTTTTTCACGATTTTGGACAAAACGCCTATACCATTCAGAAATTGTCTTCGCATAATGCAGGCGCAGTATCTCGCAATCTGTGACCCATAATCCCGTTTTTTCAACTGCTGCAAAAACTTCACTCAAAGCTGGTGAATACCCACCGGGAAAAATATATTTCGCAATCCAGGGATTGGTGGTACCGGGGCCATCCATCCGCCCGATAGAATGGATCAGTGCTACTCCCTCACGTTTCAAACAACGTTTAATATCCTGAAAAAAGGTCTTATATTGTTTAAGACCAACATGCTCAAACATCCCGACTGAAACAATGCGGTCAAATGTACGGTGCAAATTACGATAATCCATCATCTCAAAGCGCACCTGTTCTTCAAGACCTGCCTCTTTTGCCCTCTGACGTGCTACAGTCAATTGCTCAACAGAGAGGGTAATCCCCATCACCCTTGCCCCATAATCACGGGCAAGCGTAAGAGCCATCCCTCCCCACCCACACCCAATATCGAGAACTTCCAATCCAGGGCGGTCGAGACATAATTTTGCTGCGATATGACGTTTTTTTGCTATCTGTGCCTCTTCCAACGTCATGTCATCACGCTCAAAATAGGCACATGAATATTGCAGGTCCTTATCAAGAAACAGGGAATAGAGCGCACCGTTAAGATCATAATGATGTGCTACATTCTTTTGTGAACGGCTTAATGAGTTAAATGGTTTCAGCAAACGACATAACTGCCTGAGACGCGCACCAACCTCATTACTGAGCAATGTATGATTTCCTAGATTCTGCATCACGACATGAAGGAGCTTATCGAGAGAACAGTCTTTGGGCAAAACATGCCCGTTCATATATTCTTCTCCAAATGAAAGTGCTGGATTTAATGCTATGGCATGTTCAGCTTTCAGGGTCGTAATTTCTAAAGCAGCTTCATCTCCAGGTTGTTGGCCCACATAATGACGAACAGAACCATCACTATAAGTAACAGTTAAGGCACCAGTCTGAATAAAATTCTTAAGAAGGATATCTAGTACGCGTTTCATAACTAAATCCCGATAATTATGTTTTCATCATATACATAACATTCAGCTTATAAAAATAAGCTTTACAAACCATACACCACATTAAATATTAATTGTGGAAATATATTCTTATTAAATAAAACAAATCACATAAAAAAAACCCGGTAGAATTTCTCTACCGGGTTTCCCCGTTACACAAACCTAGTCCCTCTTTCCGAGAAACTGATTTATGTTACTTACTACTTAGGATGCAGCAAGTTCAGCTTCTTCAGCTGCCTGTTCTTCTGCAAGCTGCTCAGCATGTAATTCGCCGAGGATATTTTCCTCTTCTTCATGCACAACAGCTTCTTCACCACGAGCCTGACGCTCAGCTTCTTCTTCAGAACGGGCAACATTGACCACGATTTTGATAGAAACTTCCGGATGAAGAACAACTTTAGCTTCAGACAGACCAAGGAACTTGATTGGAGAATCAAGGACGACCTGCTGACGTGTGATTGTCAGACCAGCTGATGTTGTCGCTGCTGCAATATCACGCGTTGTAACAGAGCCATAAAGGCTGCCGCTGTCACCAGCCTGACGGATAATGACAACGCTCAGACCTTCCATACGCTCAGAAAGGCGTTCTGCCTCTTCACGTTTATGAAGGTTATGAGCCTCTAGCTGAGCACGCTCTGTTTCAAAGCGCTTGCGGTTAGCCGCATTCGCGCGAAGAGCCTTGCCCTGTGGCAGGAGAAAGTTACGTGCATAACCTGGTTTTACACGGACGATATCGCCCATCTGGCCCAGATTTTCAACGCGCTGCAAGAGAATGATTTCTGTCTGTGACATAACGCGCTCCTTAGCTTACAACATAAGGAAGCAATGCAAGGAAGCGTGCCCGCTTGATTGCCTGCGCCAGTTCACGCTGTTTCTTTGCTGAGACAGCCGTAATACGGCTTGGCACAATTTTGCCACGCTCAGAAAGATAACGGCTCAGAAGTCTTACGTCTTTATAATCAATCTTGGGCGCATTCGCACCAGCGAATGGGCATGATTTACGACGACGGAAGAAAGGACGACGTGCCCCGACAGCCATACGGCGTGTAGCGGGATTCACTTCGGCTGAATTTGTCGTATCAGACATGAATATTACTCCCCGTCTTCAAAGGCAAGATCACGAGCCTCAGGAGACTCATTGTTACGGCGACCACGACCGCTCTCAAAACGGCCACCGCCGGAACGTGCCCCCCCACGGGAAGATCCACGTTCACCGCGATCATCACCCTTGCGAGACAGGATCGGAGAAGGTGTATCGTCAATCTCTTCCACACGAAGTGTCAGAACGCGGAGCACATCTTCATTCAGGGAAAGCTGACGCTCCATTTCGCGTACAGCAGCGATCGGTGCATCAATTCCGAGGAGGACATAATGTCCTTTACGGTTCTTTTTAATACGATAAGCAAGTGTACGCAGACCCCAGAACTCACGTTTAAGGACTTTGCCTTCCTGCTCTGCAAGCTGGGCTGTGATGGTCTCGACCAGGCCTTCAACCTGAGCCTGAGAGACATCATTACGTGCAATCAGCACGGTCTCATAAAGTGGCATGTAAACCCCTTCGGATAAAATCAACCCGGGCCAGCCCTACGCCAGCCTCACTCAGTCTGATGAGACCAGACCGCGGGTATAGCCGAACATCGCCATAATGTGCGGCAGGGAAAGGGTGCCTTATAGGCATAAAACAAAATAATAAGCAATCCTCTTATTTCATCATAGAGGTTTGATAAACTGCTCGCGGGCTGTCCTTCCAATTATATATGTCGCTGTAAAATCAATGGAACCGCCAATAATTCCTTTCAGAAGAGGAATAGCTTTACCCAAATGAGCAAGACCCTCAGCGCCTAGTCTCTCAATTAAACGGGATGTCACAGCTTTATTAATTTCGATAAACATTTTCCACGAAATTTTTTGTAAAGCTGAGCTTGCCACTTTCGTTGTTAACTGAACGCCTAGCTCTTTAAATAATTCATCCATTCCGTTTCCTAAGAGACACCCATAAACCATGGTTCTTACTCGCTCATACTGTAAATCTTCTCCTCCTATAGAAGCAATTGCCGTAATCATGCGCCGCTGCAAATAAATATTAATTATAAAATTAGCAGGAAGAGAAACCAGTAATGTTATTACACCACCCAAATTGGGTGTAAAACCAACTATCGCCGCCATGGCTTTTTGCTATCTGATAAGAGCATTTACCGCTTCATAGGATGGCTCTGAATATGTCAGATATTTTTTTGCCAATTCGTCAGCAGAGATACCTCCAGGAATCCCTTTAATAGAGATATTATAAGCACTATTAAATAACGTAATTATGAGATTATTTTTATAATATTTAGAAATTTATTGACCACAATCTCTACTTACCCATAATAAGATATAGGTTTATTTTATAAAATAATAAATATTTTCTAATTTTTGAATATAATAAAAAACCCGATATCAGATTGACTGACATCGGGTTCTTACTTTTAGAAATACACGCTAACCTCAATCATCGAGGAACGAGCGCAATTTCCGGCTGCGGCTTGGGTGTTTTAGTTTACGCAGAGCCTTAGCTTCAATCTGGCGGATACGTTCACGCGTCACGTTAAATTGCTGCCCAACCTCTTCAAGCGTATGATCTGTATTCATCCCAATACCGAAGCGCATACGCAGGACACGTTCTTCACGTGGTGTCAGGGATGCCAGAACGCGCGTCGTTGCTTCACGCAGATTAGTCTGAATAGCTGCATCCAGCGGAATGACCGCATTCTTGTCTTCAATAAAGTCCCCAAGATGGCTGTCTTCTTCATCCCCAATCGGGGTTTCGAGTGAGATCGGCTCTTTGGCAATTTTGAGAACCTTACGCACTTTTTCAAGCGGCATGCCAAGCTTCTCGGCCAATTCCTCTGGTGCAGGTTCACGGCCAATTTCGTGAAGCATCTGGCGAGACGTACGCACAAGCTTGTTGATCGTCTCAATCATATGCACAGGGATACGGATTGTCTTGGCCTGATCGGCGATAGAGCGCGTAATAGCCTGACGGATCCACCAGGTGGCATAGGTTGAGAATTTATAACCACGGCGATATTCGAATTTATCGACCGCTTTCATCAGGCCGATATTGCCTTCCTGAATCAGATCCAGGAACTGCAGGCCACGATTAGTATATTTCTTAGCAATAGAAATCACAAGGCGCAGATTCGCCTCAATCATTTCCTTCTTGGCACGCGTTGAATCACGCTCACCACCTGAAATACTCTGATAAACAACCCTAAACTCATCAACAGGCAGACCCATTTCATAAGCCAGAGCCTTGATCTCCTGCCGCAAACGTTTGAGAGGTTCAAGATATTTAGTGGTCAGAAGCTTCCAGCCCTTACCAGGCAAAGCAATAATTTCATCAATCCAGTTCGGGTCCATTTCATGGTGACGGTAATAGGACATGAACTCATCACGTGAAATCTTGCAGCTCTCAGCCAGACGCAGCATACGCCCCTCGAGTCCGTTCAGACGCTGCACCTGGGCTTTAATCAGCTCCACCAACTCTTCAATACGGTTATTATGCAGATGCATGCGCTCAACAATGGCGACCAGTTCATTACGGAACTGATTATAGAGTGTCTCTGCTTCATCAGAGGTCTCCTGACCTTCGGCAAGTGACTTGATACGCTCACTCTGCATAGAAGAGAGCTTCTGATAAAGAACTCCAAACTCCTCAAAGAGGAGCATGATTTCTGGCTTTAGTTTCTCTTCCAGCGCTGCGAGGGAGAGGTTATTCCCCTCGCCATTGCTACCATCGCCATCATCCCCAACAGAGTCAGAATCAGGATCATCTCCTTCATCCTCATCACTGTCATTTTCAAGATCTTCACCCAGACCCTCTTCTGCCTCAGGGTCACTCTGGCTGGCTTCAAGATCAATAATATCACGCAATAACATAGAGCCTGCCTGCAGGCTCTCATACCAGCTCAATATAGCCGCAAATGTCAGGGGGCTGCGGCAAAGGCCGCCGATCATTTCACTACGACCGACCTCAATACGCTTGGCAATCGCGATTTCTCCCTCACGGGATAAAAGCTCCACAGCACCCATTTCACGCAGATACATACGTACAGGGTCATCTGTTCGGCTGGCTGTCTCAGCATTAACATTGCCGCCCGTAGCCTCGTCTGTATCGCCATCACTCTCTTCGGAAATAGAGGAATCTTCTGCAGAATCATCATCTTCATCATGAGAGGAAGCAGACTCTTCATCGCGCTCTTCACTCTCGATAACCTGAATATCCATCTCTGATAAAGCTGCCATGACATCTTCAATCTGTTCAGACGTCATTTTGTCCTGTGGCAGGACAGCATTCAGCTCATCAAAGGTTATATTGCCGGTTTCTTTACCCTTGAGAATCAGTTTCTTAACCGCAGCGGATTGGATATCTAAAGGCGAACCATCCTGCTCCGGAACATTCTGACCAGATCCAGAAGCTGTTTTCGTCGCCATTCGTCTCTCCGTTACGTTCTTACTCAAAAACAAAAAATATGAGGCCAAAGTGCAAGTGGGCAATTCCTGCCAACAAGTCAAGACCGTTCTCATCTAAAAAGAACCTCCATAAAGAGATTCGTAATTTTTTTTGGCTTATCCTTGAGATTTCGGCCTTCAGCCTTCTCCCTGTTGTAGCTTCTTTAAAGCCTGGATTTTTGCCTTTACCTCGGAAGGGAAAGTGGCTTCCTGAGTCGATTCGCTTAAAGGTCGCTCATATGATTTCAGGATCGCTTCCCTTACTGTCCGGTCCACATCTTCTTTAAAGGCAGCAAAATTAACCAGCCCGTAAAAATGCCACCACATTTCAGCAACAGTGACAAAAAAGAGGTCCTCTTTTTCTTCCTGTTGCATCTCTTTAACGACAGGCTTGCTACTGGCAGCCTGGGGAAGATAACGTTCAAGAAGCTCATTGGTGAGTGCTTTCTGCCCGTTCTGTTCCATCCACTCCCGGCAGGACGATGAGGTGATTCTTTCTGCCTGACTTGCCCATTCCAGAAACATAGAACGATAGGAAGCCAGCTCTCCCGGCAAAGTTAATTGATAAAAAGACTGTTCCACCTGTGGCAGGATCTCCGGATGCGCTATCAGCAAAGCTATCAGAATTTTTAACCGTTCTGACGCCCCTTCAGAAACCAGACGAGGCACCTCACGAGCTTGCACAGAACGATCCCTGTACGAATTCTCTCTTTTATCACCCACATATCCCTGCTTTTTTGGATGATTACGGAAATGCTTAAAAAACAGATCCAGCAATGTGCTCCGATATTCCCCTGAGAGTGCACGATCAGGTATCTGGTGCGTCAGCTCAACAAACCTGTTACGCAAGGCAGCACGTTCCTCAGGCCCTGCCTGATTTTTCCCTGCCGTCATCAAGGCAAATAATTCTTCAGATAACGGGCGGGCAGCATGCAGAAAAGCATTAAAAGCCTGCGCCCCTTCCCGCTGTATCAGACTATCAGGATCATCTCCCCCTGTCAGACGGCAAAAACGCAGAGTCTTTTCAGGTGTTATAAGCGAAAGGGCCAGCTCACAAGTACGCAAGGCTGCTCTTTGCCCTGCTGCATCACCATCAAGACAAATAATAGGTGCTTTGCTCTGACGCCATAAAAGAGCCAGCTGTTCTTCTCCCAGAGCTGTTCCCAGAGGAGCAACTGCACCTTTAAAACCAGCCTGATCTAGCGCAATCACGTCCATATAACCTTCAACCACGACTAGCTCTGCTCCTTTTCTGACCACTTCAGAAGCACGGTTGAGATTGAAAAGCGTACGTTTCTTGGAAAATAGAACCGTCTCAGGACCATTGAGATATTTGGGTTGCCCATCCCCAAGGATCCGCCCCCCAAAAGAAATCAATCTTCCCTTACGATCATGGATTGGAAACATAAGGCGGTTGAAAAACAATTCTCCACGAATGGCACCTTGTTCATCACGCCGTAACAACCCTAACTGGGCAAGCTGCTCTTGCGTAATTTCATACGGCTTAAGCGCTTCCAGCATAGAACGTCCATCACCGGACCAACCAAGACCAAAACGCTCAACCGTTTCTTTACTCAATCCTCTTTTCAATAAGTAATGACGGGCTGCTTCACCCTGTTTTTCTGAAAGATTACGCCGATAATAAGCCTGTACATGCTGCATAATCTCTTCAAGAGAAGCTGCTTGGCGCGCTCTTTCCTCAGCGCGTGGATCCTCTTTAGGAACTTCCAGTCCTGCTTCATGCGCCAAACGTTCTACAGAATCACGAAAACTTAGCCCCTCGCTCTGCATGACATAGGAAAATATGTCTCCATGCACGCCACAGCCAAAACAGTGAAAATTATCTTCATAAATATAAAAAGAAGGCGTCTTTTCCTCATGAAACGGGCAGCATGTCTTCCAGTGCCTACCAGAGCGCACTAGTTTATGGCTGCGCCCGATCAGAGAAAAAAGAGGAACTCTCTGACGTAATTCATCAAGAAAGACAGAGTTTAAGGCCATAAATTTTATATCTGATACTCAAATTAAAATTGAAAAGAAACGCCCTCTATGCCACAGAGCGTGCTTCACTATATCACCAGTTCTGGAAAAAGGGTTTTAAGGTGGGGTCTCAATCTGCATTGGGCTTGTTTTACGGTGTGAGTGCAGGTGCTTTATGGGGGTTCGCACTTCTGGCCCCTCTACTTGTCACCCCTTTTACATCATTTCAACTCGCCTGCATGCGCTTTTTATTATACGGCCTTCTCGCCGGATTATTAAGCCTGCAACGCTGGAAAAAACTCTTCTCCTCTCTGGGACATCAAGAATGGGTGGGTCTTATCCTGCTCAGCCTGACAGGTAATATCATTTATTACGCACTGCTTGGAACAGCCATACAATTAGCCGGCGTCACAATGCCGACCCTTATAGACAGCCTTCTTCCCGTCTCTGTGATGGTTATTGGGTCTTTTGAGCCAGGTGCTGTACCCTTGCGAAAACTGACCCCGACGATCTTGCTCAGTATTGCCGGGCTATCATGCGTCGCATTTCACGCATATCATCTAGCGCACCATGAAGAGAGCAAAAATGCCTTGCATATGGTTCTCGGTTTATTCTGTGCCTGCGGAGCCCTCGCTTCCTGGAGCTATTATACAATTAGCAATACAAGATGGCTGCGCCGTCTGAATCATACTTCCGCACATGAATGGAACCTGCTGACAGGTCTAGTGACAGGAGGGCTATCCCTCTGCATTCTGCCTTTTGCTTTTATTGGTCACAGCATTTTTCAATTACCACAATGGGGCTGGTTTCTGGGCATCTCCCTTATGACTGCCTTTTTTTCCTCCATTCTGGGAAATATATGCTGGAATAAAATGAGCCGTCTACTTCCCATGACCATGGGTGGGCAGCTTATTTTGTTCGAAACGTTTTTCGGCCTGCTTTATGGCTTTCTCTATGAACAGAGGCACCCTGTTTTCCCAGAAATTATGGCAATCAGCTTTATCGCCCTAAGTATTCTCAGCTCAGTACACGCTCATCAGCAACATGAAATTTTACAGAAAAACAATCAGTTAGGCACATAGTTACTTTAAGTTTTCATAATTTATTTCGATTTGGTATTGAAACGGCTTTTATCTCTTCATACAAGATAATCACAATTATGTTTAGCGGAGATTGTCTTTGATAAAAGAACGTAAAACGGTTCTGGGCTTTTTCTGTGGCGTAGCTGCTGGCGCCCTATGGGGATTGGCTTTATTAGCCCCCGCGTTAATCCGCCCTTTTTCTCCTTTGCAACTGGCTGCTGCACGTTTTACTTTTTATGGAATTCTGGCAGGTCTGCTCATTCTGCCCCGCTGGAAAAAAGCTTTCGCCTTTATTGGCCGGAAAGAATGGTTTGGATTGTTATTTCTAAGCCTCTTTGGCAATATTATTTATTACGTTCTGTTCGGGACAGGGGTCCAGCTTGCCGGACCTGCCATGCCGAGCCTCATTGTCGGCTTTCTTCCCGTTACGGTGACGGTCATCGGTTCTCTTGAACATGGTGCTGTACCTTTACGGAAACTGACTCCTTCTATTTTACTCAGCATCGGCGGCATGAGCTGTATTGCCTGGCATGCCTACATACTTGCCCAACATGCTCCGCATCAGAACGACGCTTTTAAACTCGTTATTGGGTTACTTTGTGCTGTTGGCGCCCTCTTATCATGGAGCACTTATGCCATCCAGAATGCCCGATGGCTAAACCGACTGCACCATACTTCAGAATATGACTGGAATCTTCTGACCGGGCTTGTCACAGGATTACTGGCACTTTGCCTCATTCCCGTCAGTTTTTTCCTGAACAGTTCCTCTTACCCAAAAGAGGAATGGTGGTGGTTTCTGACTGTCAGTTTTTCTGCCGCCCTGCTCGCTTCCATCATTGGCAATGGCTTCTGGAATAAAATGAGCCGGCTCCTTCCTTTAACAATGGTCGGGCAGATGATCTTATTCGAGACACTCTTTGCCCTGACTTACAGCTTTCTTTATGAAAAGAGACTTCCTGCCCCTTCCGAGGCTTTGGCCATCTTCCTTGTAGGCAGCAGCGTCATCACCTGTATGCATGCCCACCGTAAACCTGAGGAATCGGGGATTGAGGGACACGAATAAAGCCCCTCAATCCTTTAGTCTCAGCTTAAACGGCTTTTCACCAGGGCGCTCGCTTTGGCGGGGTCAAGTGCAGCGCCAAAACGTTCCTTCAGAGCCGCCATAACACGACCCATATCTTTCATACTGCTCGCACCCAGATCCGTCACAATCGTCTCAAGAGCATCAGAAAGTGTTTTTTCATCAAGCTCTGGGGGAAGATAATGGCGAATGGCGTTAATCTCCCCCTCTTCTTTCTCTGCAAGTTCAGGCCGTCCGCCTTTAAGATAAAGAGCAACGGATTCTGAACGTGACTTGATCATAGAACGTAGAGCTGAAAGGATTTCTTCTTCCGTCACTTCAGCCTGTTTGGCTCTGGCAGCAACATCCAGATCTTTTATTTTGGCGGTAATCCCACGCAACTGGGCTACTTTTTCAGACTGACCAGCCTTCATGGCGGCCTTGAGATCATCCATAATTCGCGTGCGCAAGCTCATAATAGCTCCTGTAAAATATGATAAATCAAAAAATCTCTCTCAGTGGGATTTATAGCCCATAAATAAGTGAGAAGGAAAATATGGGAAAAAATTTCCCACACCAATGACCGGAAATTAATTTTTACATGGTCGGAAAAAACTTCCCATATTCCCATCTTATCCCATATATAAGGAGACGATTATCCCGTTCCAGAAAGCAGAGTGTCTCCAATGGATATTGACGATCTTATCACAAAGGCAGGTGGTGCGGCCCGCATTGCTGAACTAACAGGAGTCGGCACAGAAGCGGTCCGTAAATGGCGTCAGGCAAGCGCAATTCCCACCCGCCATTGGCCTGCTCTGCTTGCTATACCCGGCATTACTCTCGCTGACCTTAACCGCCCCCCATCCGAAAGCTCTGACACAATGTCTGACTCCACACTTCCCCAACAGCCTCCCGGTACCAATGCGGCTCTTGTTTTGGCTGATGGAAGTATCTTCTGGGGGCGTGGTTTTGGAGCCCATAACGATCATGCTGTGGGCGAATTATGTTTCTGCACGGGCATGACCGGCTATCAGGAGACTCTGACTGATCCTTCCTTTGCAGGTCAGATTATCACCTTCACATTCCCCCATATTGGTAATGTCGGCACGAACTCTGAAGATAATGAAGCGCCGCATATGGCGGCACTGGGCCTTGTTGTCAAAGAGGATATCACCGCCCCCGCCAACTGGCGCTCACACCAATCCCTTCAAAAGTGGCTCATAAACCAGAAAAAAAGCGGGATCAGTGGTATTGATACACGCGCTATCACAAATATCCTGCGTGAAAAAGGACCGCAGACTGCTGTGCTATCCTTCCCTTCAAATGGTATGATCTCGCCTCAGTCATTATTAGAGCAGGCACGCTCATGGCCAGGACTTGAAGGTATGGACCTCGCCAAAGAAGTGACCCGTCCAGCACGCACGTGGGACAAGCCAGTCTGGCACAACCAGCACCCTGAACGCGCCGTTAAACGCAAGGTCGTTGCAATTGATTATGGTGCAAAAGATAATATCCTGAGGTGCCTCGTCACCGCCGGATGTGAGGTCCATGTGCTGCCGGCAACGGCAACAGGCAAGGAAATCCTTGAGCTGAAACCTGAAGGGGTTTTCCTCTCCAATGGCCCAGGCGATCCAGCCGCAACAGCGACCTATGCTCTGGATGCGATCAAGGCGGTTCTTGATGCTGACATCCCCATTTTTGGTATCTGTCTCGGGCACCAGCTTCTCGCCCAGGCGCTTGGCGGGAAGACCTATAAGCTGGAACAGGGACACCGTGGCGCCAACCAGCCTGTTAAAGACCTCACAACAGGAAAAGTCGAAATCACCAGCCAGAATCACGGCTTTGCCGTTGATGAAAAATCCCTGCCTCATGACGTTAAAGTCACACATATCAGCTTGTTTGATGGTTCAAATGAAGGCATTGCCTCTACAACGAAAGACGCTTTTTCAGTGCAATATCACCCTGAAGCAAGTCCCGGCCCCAGCGACAGCTTCTATCTCTTTGAGCGCTTTGTTTCCCTGATGGATCAACGCGCCGACTCTCTCAACACCTCTTCAGTCGCAGGAGCCTGAACCATGCCCAAACGCACTGATATCAAATCCATTCTCATCATCGGGGCCGGGCCTATTGTCATCGGACAAGCTTGCGAGTTTGACTATTCCGGCGCACAGGCTTGCAAAGCCTTAAAAGAAGAAGGCTACCGCGTCATTCTGCTCAACTCAAACCCGGCGACCATCATGACAGACCCGGGACTGGCAGATGCGACATATATTGAGCCAATTACACCGGAATTTGTTGAACGGATTATCCTCAAGGAGAAACCCGATGCCGTTCTCCCTACCATGGGAGGACAGACCGCACTCAATGCTGCCATGGCGCTTGATAAATCAGGCTTCCTGACAAAACATAATGTCGAACTGATTGGTGCGCGTGCAGACGTTATTGACCGTGCTGAAGACCGGCAAAAATTCCGCGAGGCAATGGATGCCATCGGCATTGAAAGCCCTCGTAGCGCCATTGCCCATACGCTGGAAGAAGCACGCGAAGCTCTGAAAATGGTCGGTCTCCCCACCATTATCCGCCCCTCCTTCACAATGGGTGGTTCTGGCGGCGGTATTGCCTATAATAAGGAGGAGTTTGATCAGATCGTCCGTAGTGGTCTGGATGCATCCCCCACAACAGAAGTCCTGATTGAGGAATCCATCATTGGATGGAAAGAATTCGAGATGGAAGTTGTCCGCGACGTTGCTGATAACTGCATCATTGTCTGCTCCATTGAAAATATTGACCCGATGGGTGTCCATACAGGGGATTCAATCACCGTTGCTCCTGCCCTGACCCTTACGGACAAGGAATTCCAGCGCATGCGTGATGCCTCCATCGCATGTCTGAGAGCCATTGGTGTGGAGACTGGCGGCTCTAACGTGCAATTCGGCGTCAATCCCAAGGATGGCAGAATGGTCGTCATTGAGATGAATCCACGCGTTTCACGCTCTTCTGCCCTTGCTTCAAAAGCGACAGGCTTCCCGATTGCCAAAATTGCAGCCAAACTGGCTGTAGGCTATACGCTTGATGAGCTAAAAAATGACATAACCAAAACCACACCGGCCAGCTTTGAGCCGACCATTGATTATGTTGTGACCAAAATCCCCCGTTTTACTTTTGAAAAATTCCCGAACACACCCGCCCTCCTTTCCACCTCCATGAAATCAGTGGGAGAAGCGATGGCTGTGGGACGCAGTTTTGCAGAATCACTGCAAAAGGGGCTGCGCTCCATGGAAACAGGACTGACGGGGCTTGACCCTGTCCCCGCCCCGGGTGATGGATCTCATGAAGCTTACAAGGCCGCTCTTTCAGAACCACGCCCTGAACGGATCCTAATGGTTGCACAGGCTTTCCGTGCTGGCCTTTCCCTTGAAGAAATTCAGGAATCCTGCCAGTTTGAGCCATGGTTCCTCCGGCAGATCGAAGCACTCGTCGCAACTGAACGCGACGTTGAAGCCAATGGCTTACCTCAAGAGGCCATTTCGCTACGTCAGCTGAAAGCACAGGGTTTTTCTGACCGGCAGCTTGCACGTTTAAGTGGCAAAACGGCAGAAGATGTCGTTAAATTAAGAGAAAGCCTTGGGGTAAAACCCGTCTATCGCCGGATCGATACCTGTGCAGCCGAGTTTGCATCTGATACGCCTTATCTCTATTCCACTTATGAAGGTGGGTTCGGCACACCTCTCTGCGAAAGCCAGCCGACTGATCGTGACAAGATCATTATTCTGGGTGGTGGTCCCAACAGGATCGGTCAAGGCATTGAATTTGACTATTGCTGTGTTCATGCAGCCTACGCCCTACGGGATGCAGGCTTTGAAACCATCATGGTTAATTGCAACCCTGAAACGGTTTCAACCGATTATGACACATCAGACAGGCTCTATTTTGAACCTTTAACCGCCGAAGATGTCATAGCCCTGATCCGTACGGAAATGCAAAATGGTCGCGTTCTGGGCTGTATCGTACAATATGGTGGCCAAACGCCGTTAAAACTCTCCCACGCTTTGGAAGAGGCTGGGATCAAATTATTAGGCACACCGGCAGATGCCATCGACCGAGCAGAAGACCGCGAACGTTTCCAGGCTATGCTTCGTAAGCTGGGGCTACGTCAGCCACGTAACGCCATTGCTCGTGGTCCAGAAGAAGCCCTGAGACTGGCTGAAGAAGTGGGTTACCCCATTGTTGCGCGCCCCTCTTATGTTCTGGGTGGTCGTGCCATGGAGATCGTGTTCGATCAGGCTGGTTTGACCCATTACCTCAATACAGTCCTGCGTCAGGCGGGCGAAGAAATCGCCACCGGCCCCATTCTGCTCGATCATTATCTCAATGATGCTATTGAAGCAGATGTGGACTGTATTGCTGACGGTGAAAGCGTTTATGTTGCCGGTGTGATGGAACATATTGAAGAAGCCGGAATTCACTCAGGTGATTCTGCTTGTTCACTGCCTCCTTACACACTCTCTCCCGCTCTCGTCACAGAGCTGCGCGCCCAGACAGAAGCCATGGCCCGTGAACTAGGCATTAAAGGACTGATGAATGTACAGTTCGCCATTAAGAATGATGAAATCTTTGTACTTGAAGTCAATCCCCGTGCTTCACGTACAGTCCCATTTGTCGCAAAAGCGACAGGTGTGCCTGTTGCCAAAATTGGTGCCCGTGTTATGGCTGGAGCAAAACTTTCAGACTTCAATCTTGATGAACGTCCTATTCTTCCTCACGTTGCCGTTAAGGAAGCTGTTTTCCCCTTCAACCGCTTCCCCGGTGTTGATGTTATTCTAGGTCCTGAAATGCGCTCTACTGGCGAAGTTATGGGACTTGATACAAGTTTTGAAATGGCCTTCGCCAAATCGCAGCTTGCAGCAGGTGTCAATCTACCACGGGAAGGAACCGTGTTCCTTTCAGTACGTGATAGCGACAAGGTCCATATCCAGCCACTAGCCCGCAGACTGATTGATGCCGGCTTCAAGATCATGGCCACACGCGGTACGGCCGCCCGCCTGCAGGAAGCTGGGATTGACGTCATCGTCACCAACAAGGTTGCAGAAAGGCGCCCTCATTGTGTCGATGCCATTCGTTCCGGTGACGTACAGATGATCATCAATACAGCCCGCGGCGGACAATCAACGCGCGATAGTTTTGATATTCGCCGTTCTGCACTAACAATGGGCATTCCTCATTATACGACAATTGCCGGAGCGCGTGCTGCAATCTATGCCATTATAGCGCTGAAGAATGGCAAAGAAAATGTAGCACCATTACAGTCCTATTTCAGCCACACATTTTAATGTACTGAAAAACTTGCAGCTTCTTTAATCTGCTGTATTCTACCACGACGAAATAACCTGGAACTCCCTCTCCCCCTCTATACAGAAGGGGGAGAGGGTTTTTCTGTTCAAAACTTGATGTTTTTCTTTAATTTGGGGAAAAAATGTGCAGAAAAGTCCAATGACCGCACAGGGACTAAAAAGACTGGAGGACGAACTCTGGCGCCTGAAGTCAGAAGATCGTCCCGCTGTGATTCGCGCCATCGCAGAAGCACGTGCTCATGGTGATCTCTCCGAAAATGCGGAATATCACGCCGCACGCGAACGTCAGTCTTTCATCGAAGGCCGTGTATTAGAACTGGAATCCCTGATTTCTACAGCCGAAGTCATTGATCCCTCCAAACTTTCAGGCAAACGTGTACAATTTGGTGCGACCGTCACACTCGTTGATGAAGAGACCGATAAGGAAAATACTTATCAGATTGTCGGCGTGCATGAAGCAGACATCAAGGACAAGCGGATTTCCGTCTCCTCCCCCATAGCCAAGGCACTCATTGGAAAGGAAACTGGCGATACTGTTTCAGTCCCTGCTCCAGGTGGAGACAGAACTTACGAAATACTGAAAGTGGTTTATCAATAATGACACACTCTACCCCGCACCGTCTGAGCCTTGATGATGTCTATGATGCGCAGAAACGCATTTCTGCAACCATTACAAAGACACCCACCATCAAGAGCATTGCGCTCTCACGTTTGACCGGGGCAGATATTACCTTAAAACTGGAAAACCTTCAGGCCATCGGCTCCTTCAAAGAAAGGGGGGCCGCAAACCGCATTGCCCTTCTCACGCCTGAAGAAAGAAAACGTGGCGTGATTACGGTCTCTGCTGGCAATCATGCACAGGGTGTCGCACGGCAAGCGAGCCTTCTTGGTCTGAATGCGACGATTGTTATGCCACGTTTCACGCCTGCAACAAAAATCGCCGCGACAGAAAGCTGGGGCGCTAAAGTAGTACTGGCGGGTGAGAATTTTGATGAGGCCTGCGCAACGGCTGCTCAATTACAAAAACAACAGGGAAGCATTTTCATCCATCCTTTTAACGACCCCGCCGTTATGGCCGGTCAGGGGACATGCGCGCTTGAACTCCTGCAGGATGCCCCTGACCTGGATGCCGTCATTATCCCCATTGGCGGTGGTGGACTCATGGCAGGGTTTGTAACGGTTTTTAAAGCCCTCAGTCCTAAAACAAAGATTTATGGTGTTCAGGTCGCTTCCTATTCCCCATTCGGAGACTATCCCGGCCCGCTCCGGACGGCCAAAGGAGGCCCTACACTGGCTGAAGGGATCGCTGTTGTACAACCGGGGGATCAATGTATCCCTGTTTTTGACCATGAGCTGGAAAAAGTCTTTGTCGTGGATGAGCTACAGATTGAAAGCGCCATCACCATGCTGGCAGAAAAAGCTCGACAGGTCTGTGAAGGTGCTGGCGCCGCCCCATTAGCAGCTTTGGTCGCTAATCTTGAGCTCTTCAAGGACAAAAAAGTCGGCCTCCCTCTTTCAGGCGGGAACATCAACGCCCGTATTTTCTCTCATGTCATTTTCCGCTCCCTTCTCAATGAAGGACGTATTTTAAGGCTGGTCTTCCAGATCCCTGATCGCCCTGGCCTGCTGGCTGACATTGCCAAACGCATTGGTGATTTAGGCGGGAATATCATTGAAGTTTCCCATCACCGTCTCTTTGCCGCCCCTTCAGTACAGACTGCCGAACTGGTTGTTATGATTGAAGCACGTGATACGCAGCACGCCAAGGAAATTGAAGCAGAACTTGCGCGCCATTATACTGTGACAAGAGAGAAATAAGCGTTTGAATGTAAGCGTTCCTCTAAGATCTCGGAGGAATGCTGTTTGGTGCATAAAGCCTCATCACTTTCCAGAGAGTTTCTTCTCCAGAAGGGAAAGATATTCTCTTTAGTTATGATGCCTGTTCGCCGCAGCAAACAGCGAATTATCACCTTTTAAGGTCTTTCCTGACAATTTAAATTTTAATATATTCCGCCGCTTTGTGAGACACACCTGGGGGGATTCAGGAAAGCCTCATGAATCCTGCTTTACTCATATGAGTTTCTCATGCTCATATTGATAAAACTAAAGAAAGTGTTTCCCTGCGTTACAGCATGCGAGATGCTTTCTCCCTTTATATTTTTGCCTAGGGGAAAAACGTGACTATAAAAATTGCCATTTTAAGGGAAACGCTACCCGATGAAAAACGGGTTGCCATGATCCCTGCTGTCGCCCAGCGTCTTTCCAAACTCGGGGCTACACTCGTTTTGGAAAAAGGCGCAGGCACCGCCGCCACATACACTGATGATGCTTATGACAAGGTAGAGGTTAAAACAGAAGAAAACCTTACCACCCTCCTTTCTGATGCAGATATTATACTGGCTGTCCAACCCCCTCCGGTTGACACCATCCAGAAAATGAAAGAAGGGGCATTACTCGTCTCTTTTATACACGCCCAGGCAAATATAGAGATCACAAAGGCACTCCGCGACCGCAAGATTACAACCTTCGCCATGGAGCTTGTCCCTCGTATCAGTCGTGCTCAGGCAATGGATGCGCTCTCTAGTCAGGCTGCACTTGCTGGTTATTACACAGTTCTGCTCGGCAGTTCCCATATGCAGAAAATCCTGCCTATGATGACAACCGCTGTAGGCTCACTTCGCGCTGCCCGCGTGCTGGTTATGGGTCTTGGAGTGGCCGGGCTTCAGGCTTTGGCAACCGCCAAACGTCTTGGAGCTGTTTGTGAGGGCTATGACGTACGCCCTGAAACACGCGAACAGGCTGAATCTGTCGGTGCTAAATTTGTTGATACCGGCATTGATGCCCGAGGCGAAGGCGGTTATGCCCGCGAACTGACAGCAGAAGAAAAAGCAACTGTTCGTCAGGTCGTCTCACAGCATATTGCCCAGGCTGACCTGATTATCACAACCGCTGCCATCCCCGGTCGCAAGGCCCCTCGCCTGATTGATGCAGAACAGCTTTCTGCCATGAAAGAAGGCTCCGTCGTTGTTGATATGGGCGCCCCCAATGGCGGGAACTGTGAAGGCACCCAAAATGGTGAAATTGTCAAGATCGGCCCTGTCACCTTAATCGGCCCCACAAACCTGCCTTCTGCCCTCGCACAGCAGGCGAGTGAGCTTTACGCCAAGAATATTCTTAATCTGCTCCAACAGGTTCTGAAAGATGGTGTTCTGAGCCCCGACTTTACGGATGAAGTCATCAGCGGCACCACCTTGACCCATGATGGCAAAATTACCAATCAAGCTGCGCAAAAAGCTGTTGAAGGCACAACAGGAGAGAAAGCATAATGGTCACTGCCACGTCCATGACGTTCATCATTGCCCTCTATATCTTCATGCTCGCCGCTTTTACCGGCTTCGTGGTGATTAGCCGGGTACCCTCCATCCTCCACACCCCCCTCATGTCTGGCTCAAACTTCATCCATGGCATTGTGGTTGTCGGGGCACTTGAAGCTTTATTCAATGCCACAACATGGCCTGCACAGCTGATAGGCTTTCTCGGCGTATTTTTAGGCGCTGCGAACGTCATGGGAGGCTACGTCGTAACAGACCGTATGCTGGCAATGTTCCGCCCCAGTGCAAAAGACAAAACCTCAACCAAAGAAAAGAAAGGTCAACAGTAATATGTGGATTGAATATATTGTTGGCCTTGCAGGGCTCGTTGCGGCTGGACTGTTCATTTACGGCCTGAAGGCCATGTCTTCTCCTGTAACCGCAGTCAAGGGAATTGTGACTGCCGGTTATGGCATGATCCTGGTCATTGCCGTTTCATTCCTGAATATCTTCCGTATCAGCCCGGATGCTCATCCGCATCTGATGGTCAATCTAGGGTTAGCGGTCATCGCTCTGGTTGCAGGATGCCTGTGGGCCGGTCGTAAAGGCCAGACGGTCCAGATGACGGAAATGCCAGAAATGGTGGCCCTTTATAACGGTATGGGTGGTGGTTCTGCCGCTGCTCTCGCTGCCGTGTCACTTATGGCAAACAAAGCGGATGTGAGTAGCCTGCATCTTGGCATTACCTTTATTGGTGCCCTGATTGGCTCCATCTCACTGACTGGCTCTGTTATCGCCTGGGCTAAGCTGAATGGTACGATCAAAAAACCAACACGCTTTGCTGGCCAACGACTTTTTAATGGACTGGTTTTTGTAGCCACACTGGCACTCGGGGTTTTCACGATTGTCAGCTACGGCACCTCCACAGCACTTTTACCGGGGATTCTGTTCTTCGTCGCAGCGCTCCTCTTCGGCATCTGTATGACACTGCCCATTGGTGGTGCTGATATGCCGGTTGTCATCTCCCTCTATAACGCCTTTACGGGATTGGCTGTTGGACTTGAAGGTTATGTGACCGATAATCCAGCCCTCATGATTGCAGGTATGGTGGTCGGTTCGGCTGGTACATTGCTGACAGTCCTGATGGCAAAAGCCATGAACCGCTCACTGACAAATGTCCTCTTTAGCAACTTTGGTGATAGCTCTGGCAGTGCGAAAGGGCCTGAAGGAGAAATGAAATCTGTTGATGCTGCTGATGCCGCAACGTCAATGAATTATTCCTCCAGCGTTATTATCGTCCCCGGTTACGGTCTTGCTGTCGCCCAGGCCCAGCAGAAACTCTACGAGTTTGTCAAACTGCTCCAGGCTGATGGGGTCGATGTTAAATTCGCCATTCACCCTGTTGCAGGACGTATGCCAGGCCATATGAATGTGCTTCTGGCTGAAGCTGGCGTGCCTTATGACATGATTTACGATATGGACGATATTAATGAGAGCTTCCCCAATACCGATGTTGCCCTCATTATCGGCGCCAATGACGTCGTCAATCCTGATGCCCAAACGGACAAATCATCACCGATTTACGGTATGCCGATCCTGAATGCCTATAAAGCCCGTCAGGTATTCGTCATTAAACGTGGACAAGGAACAGGTTATTCCGGTGTGCAGAACTCTCTTTTCTTCAAAGAGAATTGCACCATGGTCTATGGTGACGCCCAGAAAGTCATGTCTGAAATGGTTGAAGCCGTTAAAGCGCTCGGTCACGCTTAAAAAAGCTGACATAGCTCTAAAATCAAGGGAGAGACCATTAAGGTCTCTCCTTTTTATTTTCCTGCTTTCTGAAAAGAGATTCTGTAAAAAACAGCCTGAAAAAGAATCTCTCAGCTCCGACAACGTCACAAATTACAGCTTTTAAAACAGCATGAATAAGAGTTAATCTGTCACACGATAAGTTGATTATTACACAAAACAAATATAATAACGTATATAATAATAAATAAATACAATAATAATATATACTTAAAATATATGAAAACATATATTATTAAAATTTAATCAATATAAATATAAAATAATTGACAATCTATATATTTAGATAATACAAAAATAAATATATTAGATTGTTTTTTGACAAAAAAGTTATGTGAAATTTATTATTTTTTAAAATTATATTCTCATAATTTTTTAATATACAGTAGAATATTATGATTTTTGTTTCTTTTGACACAGGAAATCGGCGTAACGAAATCTTGAAGGGCCTTGCAAAGTCCCGCCATATTCTTAAATCTTTGAATATTAATTTAATAAGAGGATTTAAAAATGGCTTATCAGACAATAAACCCTTTTACAGAAGAAAAAATCAAAACTTTCCCTAATGCAACAGATGCTGAAATTAATCACGCGCTCGATACAGCAGAGAAAGTTTTCCATCAGTGGAAAAAAACATCCTTCAAAGAACGCGCAAATGTCATGCAGAAAGCAGCGGACATTCTACGCGCGAAGAAAGATGAATATGCAAAGCTTCTGACCCTCGAAATGGGGAAAACATTTGCTGAGGCCAAAGCAGAAACCGAGCTTTCAGCTGAAATCTTTGAATATTACGCTATTCATGCCGAGAGCCAGCTTTCTGCCGATATTCTGCCCGTTGCCAATGCTCGCGGAACACGTGCCCAGATTGTGTATGAACCTCAGGGCATCTTACTGGCCGTTGAGCCATGGAACTTCCCTTATTATCAGATCGCCCGCATCATTGCGCCGCAGCTTTCAGTCGGTAACGTTATGCTTCTGAAACACGCAGCAAACGTGCCACAATGTGCCGCCAAATTTGTGGAACTTATGCATGAAGCCGGCCTGCCAAAAGGGGCATTCCAGAATCTCTATGCCTCTCATGACCATCTTGCAAATATCATTGCAGACCCACGCGTCCGTGGTGTTGCTCTGACAGGTTCAGAAAAAGCCGGTGCAATTGTTGCAGCACAGGCCGGTAAAGCCCTTAAAAAATGCACAATGGAACTCGGTGGGGCCGACGCCTTTGTTGTCCTGAATGATGCTGACATTGAAAAAGCAGCAAAATGGGCCGCTTTTGGACGTCACTGGAATGCCGGTCAGGTTTGCGTCAGCTCCAAACGTTTGATTGTTGAAGCTGGTGTTTATGATAAGTTCCTTGATCTTTACCGTAAATATGTCCAGGAACTGCGCATGGGTGATCCCATGGATGAGAAGACAACACTGGCTCCCCTTTCTTCACGCGGTGCTGTTGAGACATTGCAGAAACAGCTTAAAGACGCTGTTGCTCACGGTGCCCATGCAGAAGAAATCAAACTGGATATGCCCTCAAAAGGCTGCTTCTTCCGCCCTGTTATCCTGACCAATATTGATGAAAAGAACCCAGCCCGTCACGTGGAATTCTTCGGTCCTATTACCTCTCTCTTCAAGGCGAAAGATGAGAAACATGCGATCGAAATCGCCAATGACTCACCTTATGGTCTGGGCGGCTCTATCTTCACAAAAGATGAGGAAAAAGGCGTTCGTCTGGCTCGTCAGATCTATACAGGCATGGTTTATATCAATCATCCAACCATGGTTAAGTCAGACCTGCCTTTCGGTGGCGTCAAAAACTCAGGCTTTGGCCGGGAATTGCTTGAGCTGGGTCTCAAGGAATTTGCTAATGCCAAGCTGATCGGCGTTGCTGATATCGATTCAGAATTCTGATCCATAAAGCTTTACGCTTTAAGGGCAGGCGCGATAAACGCCTGCCCTTTTTATTTATTAGGTACCGTAAAATCTGTCTCCTGCATCTCCGAGACCAGGTATAATATAGCTATTATAGTCCAGTCCTTTATCCAGGGCACAGGAAATAATTTTCACATCAGGGTGCGCCTTATGAAGATGCTCAACCCCTTCAGGCGCAGCAACAAGACACGTAAAAATAATATCTTTAGCTCCTGCCTGCTTTAGCCGCTTTATCGCAGCCACCGCGGAATGACCTGTTGCCAGCATCGGGTCAAGCACAATGGTCAGGCGCTTATCAAGTTCAGGCGGGACTTTAAAATAGAACTCTTCAGCCTCCAGCGTGGCATGATGGCGCTGCACAACAATATGCCCAACACCCGCCGTCGGCACAAAATCAAGCATCCCCTCCAGAAGAGCACTCCCAGCCCGAAGGATCGGAATCAGACACAACGAATTATTCTCAAGCTTATGGGTCAAACAGGAAGATCCATCAGGCAATATGATGCTCTTCTCTTTTAGAGGCAGCTCCCTCGTCGCCTCATAAGCCAGCAGCAAGCTTAACTCTTTCACAAGAGCCCGAAATTCAACAATAGAAAGGGAACGATCCCGCAAAAAGGAAAGTTTATGCTGAATAAGGGGGTGATCAATAATCTGTAAATATGAGGACATGAGCAGATATTTTTCCTAAAGTCTGACTAGCTATCATGTCCTTATAGAGCACAGCTTCATGTAGGAAAAAAGATATGTTTATGTGACTGTAAAATGTTTTCAGAAGTCTATTAATTACAATGACAGTAATTAAATCACACCATACTGAGCGCTAAACCATATTGAGCAAGGGCAAATACACAATGGGAAAGTATTAATAATCTTATTTCCTTAAATCGTGTAGGAACCTTAGAAGCGCAGATTCCTCCTCCAAGTCCGGGAATCATAATAAACAAACCAGCAAAGGTCGCCAGAACGACACCAATCAGAAATGCAGGCATAAATGTCGGGTGTTGTTTATAGGCACTACCCCAAAACAGAATCAGCATTGCAGCATAAATGACACCGATAATATAGTGGAACAACCAGCCTAAAGCTCTTTCAGTAGCTGTTGTTTCTGGATGCCCATCCCGCAGGACAAATTGTCCCTTACAGAGTCCCATAAGCCAGCGCCCCGGCAAACCCCAATTCATCACGGGCGTTTTCGTCACTTTACTAACAAGCAACAACCATACATCAAGGATAAAAGTCGAACCGACCCCGACAATCGCTATAAATTCAAAAATGCCCGGACCTCGAATCATAATGCGCCTCTTTTAATCAGTCCCAGTAATGTCACAAAAAATCGTTACTTTATAGGTATCTCGGAAAGAGGACATTATAATACCACAATTCATTTTGTTTCAGGACGAAAATCCAACACGGCACCATTCATACAATAACGCTGCCCCGTTGGTTGGGGACCATCAGGAAAGACATGTCCTAAATGCCCCTGACAACGCGCGCAATGTACCTCTATACGACTCATGCCATGACTTTTATCTTCGACAGTACCAACTGCACCTTTTTTAACATCGTAAAAAGAAGGCCAGCCTGAGCCGCTCTCATATTTTGTCTCTGATGAAAAGAGAGGCTCTCCGCATCGAGCACAATAATAAGTCCCTGCCCTTTTTTCATAATTCAGGGGGCTTGAACCAGGAGGCTCTGTTCCATGATCATTCATAATCTGTTCCTGCATCAGACTAAGTGGCATACAGGATAAATTCTTCGTCATAAAAAATGCCCCTCTTGTGAAAATTACCTTACAGAAACATATAATTACATAGGAGAGATCATAAAGACCGGTGTGGCGAAGCTGGGTTAAATTCTGTTTTAGCCGGTCGCTTTCCGCCATAGAATACGGTAATAATCTCTGTATTCCATATAAGGGGAAAATTTTCTCCTTTCTAATGATTATGAACGTTGGCAGGAGCGGTTAAGATGTCCCAATCCACAACACCCCGTCCCGTTATGCTCGTCATTCTTGACGGCTTTGGCTGGCGTGAAGATGCCGCAGATAATGCAACAAGAATGGCTGAAATGCCTCATTTCACGAAATTATGGGCAGAAAGTCCCCATAGTTTCCTTCAAGCCAGTGGCGAAGATGTCGGCTTGCCCGATGGTCAGATCGGCAATTCGGAAGTTGGGCATCTAAATATCGGTGCAGGACGCGTGGTCATGCAGGAATTGCCGCGCATCAGTAAGGCCTGTGCCGATGGTTCTCTAGCCAGAAACAGTGTTTTGACGAGTTTTATTGAAAAACTGAAACTCTCGGAGGGGACATGCCATTTGATGGGATTAGCCTCCAAAGGTGGCGTCCACTCCCATCAGGACCATATCATTGCTCTCGCAAAAATCGTCCATGATGCAGGCATTTCTGTAAAACTACATCTCTTCACAGATGGTCGTGACGTTCCACCACAATCAGGAGAGGCATTTCTTCGCGAGATCATTGCCGCCTTGCCACAAGGTGTAGAGATTGCCACTGTCAGTGGCCGTTATTATGCCATGGATCGTGATAACCGTTGGGATCGTGTTGAAAAAGCCTATGACGCCATTCGCTATGGCAAAGGCGCTAAATTTTCAGATCCACTGGCAGTTCTGAAAGACCAGTATAGCAAAGACAAGCGGGGTGATGAATTTGTAACCCCTGCCATCATTGGCGAATATCATGGCATGAAAGACGGAGATGGGATTTTATCTGCCAATTTCCGAGCAGATCGTATTCGACAGCTTCTAAATGCTTTCCTCTTGCCTGATTTTGATGGATTTGACCGTGGCAAGCCCCTGTTACTTGCAGGTGTCTGCACCATGACATATTACTCAGATACATTAAAACCTTATGTTAGCGTTTTATTCCCTCCTGAAACTCTGAAAAACCTTCTCGGAGAAATCGTCTCAAAAGCGCAGCTCCATCAAATGCGCATGGCCGAGACCGAAAAATACCCCCATGTGACTTATTTCTTTAATGGTGGGCAGGAAATCAAACTGGAGGGAGAAGACCGTATCCTTGTCGCCTCTCCCAAAGTCGCAACTTATGATATGCAACCAGAAATGTCCTCTGCTGAATTGACCGATCAGGCGGTCAAGGCAATTTCCTCAGGCAAATATGACATGATTATCCTGAACTTTGCCAATCCCGATATGGTCGGCCATACAGGCTCTCTGGAAGCGGCAATCAAAGCTGTCGAAGCTGTTGATGAAGGACTGGGGCGGATTGGGGAGGCTATTGAAAAAGCTGGAGGGGTTCTCCTCGTTACAGCAGATCATGGAAATTGTGAAACTATGAAAAACCCGGAAACGGGAGGACCTCATACAGCACATACCATCAATAAGGTGCCTTTTATTCTCGCCTATGATAAGGAAAATCCAAGCGTTCACGATGGAAGACTGGCAGATATTGCGCCAACTATCCTCCAATTAATGAACCTCAGACAACCTCCTGAAATGACGGGTCAATCTTTGATTGATAACGCATAATTTTTTCATACGCACAAACAGGCTGGGAGCTTTCTTCCTTCTGGCCTGTTTTATTTTAGGTAGTGGTTTTTCTTCACCAATAGAAGCAAGTCCTGCGCAGGATACACTCCGGCAAATCCAGAAAGCACGCAATGATTTGCAAAAAACACTTCAGGCACAACAAGATGCTGTCACACAGCATGAAGCCCTGATGCGTAAGGCAACATCGAAAGCACAAGTCAGCAAAAGACAGTTACAGATCCTTAACAGAAAACAGAAAAGATTGGAATTGACGCTTCAACGCATGAAAAAGCGTCTGGAAGACCTGACCCAACGCCAAAAGCGCTTAGAAAAAGGAGAGGCTTCCCTTCAGAATCAGCAGAACGAGACAGCCCTTAATTTCGCCCGCACACTTCCTGCTGCTGAAAACTTACAGAAAGCACCTGAGCTGCTTCTCCTCTCTCCGCCACAAGGAGAAGCCGATGCTTTATTGACCCCTTCACTGCTTCAGGCGCAGCTAAGCCTGACTCAACAGGAGGCCGCGCATTTGGAAAAGGCTCAAAATGCCATTCACCATCAACAGGCAGTTCTTGATCATCAAACAGATACGCTCCAGCATCAGAGTTTAATCCAGCAAAAGCGTAAGAAACAGGGGGAAGAACGGACGCAGCAAGCCCTGGAACAAACACTGACTGACCAGAAAAATCTTGAAATTGAAAAAAACAAACTCGAACTGGCACGCAAAAACATGCAGGACCTCACAAGCGAGATTGAGCACATCACCCAACGTGAAGCCTCGCTGAAAAAACGTCTTGAAGCAGAAGCAAAACGCCTGTCCAAGCACCATAAAATTGCTCAGGCTCGTAAAGTCGAACGAGCCGCCCAGGCTCTAAGCACAGGAAAAGGCATAACACACGGACAAGGTTTCAGACCCGTCCAGGGAGCACTCATAACGAACTGGCAACAAAATACTGAAGCTGGGCCTGCAACAGGGCTTACTTACAGAACCACAAATGCTGCACAGGTTGTAGCACCCTGTGATGGCAGGCTTCTCTATAGCGGCGTATTCCGCTCCTTTGGAAACATGGTCATTCTGGATTGTGGTCATAGCCAGCGTTTTGTATTGGCAGGTTTTGGCACAATCTCAGCCTCAACAGGACAACATATCAGCAAAAAAGAGACAATAGGTACCATGCCTAGCGGCGGAGGAACACTTTTTGTCCAGCTCAGGCAAGGCACACATATTGTAAATCCAACCCCATTCCTACGCTAATGCCCTTATGAATATTTTCACAGAACAGGAGAAGAAGTTCAGAATATCATAAAGATTAACTCTTGGAGCTATGACGTAAAAACTGTAAACTGCTGCGTTAATGTGACAAGGTTTTCTCTATCCTTTATCACCACGCTCTTCCGCTTTTGCGAGGATGACACGTTTATGAAGTTTAAAACGACCCTGCTGATGGGATTTGCCTTTACCGCAGGCATCGGCTTGACCAGTACTCTTTATTCACTTCATTCCTCCGGCGGTTTTTCACCTGCCCTGGCGAAAGAAATTACATCCTCTCAGGATGAAAATAACAACGCTGAAACAGTGCGCCTGCTGACACTCTTCGGAACGGTGATGGATGTTGTCCATTCCGAATATGTTGAGCCTATCAGCGATAAAAAACTGATCAATAATGCTCTTGATGGACTTGTAGGTAATCTGGACCCCCACTCTTCCTACATGACACCTGAACAGTTCAAACAGATGCAGGATGAAATTTCGGGGCAATTTGGTGGGTTGGGCCTTAAAGTCCAGGCTGATGCAGGCCATGTCCGTGTTGTTGCCCCCATTGATGGCACACCCGCTGCACGCGCTGGCATCCTCTCTGGTGATGTCATCACCATGATCGATCATAAGAATATTGCAGACCTGACCCTTGATCAGGCTGTACGCCAAATGCGTGGCAATCCCGGAACTAAAATCAATATTACGGTCCTACGCCCCAAAACCGGCAAGACAATCGATTATACGCTGACACGCGAAATCATTCATGTTCAGGTTGTCCGCTCTGCCCTTTATGGCCGCGTAGGCTATATCCGCCTTGCTGAATTTGACGACACAAGCGAGCATGAACTCCGTGTCAATTATGAAAAGCTCGTCAAGAAAGTCTCTCAGACTGCTGGCAAAACACTGATCGGACTTGTTCTTGACCTCCGCGCCGATCCCGGCGGCAAGCTTGATCAGGCGATTGCTGTCTCACGTGATTTCATCAAATCAGGAGAAATCGTTTCTGTAAGAGGCCGCCACCCTGAAAATAATCAGCATTGGCACGCTAAAGGTACAGATATTACACATGGACTACCTATGGTTGTCCTGACTGATTCCGCTTCAGCCTCTGCGAGCGAAATCGTGGCTGGCGCTCTCAAAGATCATAAACGTGCCATCATTATGGGTGAACGCACTTTTGGCAAAGGTTCCGTGCAAACCTTGATCCCTATCGCTGACCAAGGCGCCATACGCCTGACAACTGCGAGATATTATACCCCTTCAGGCCGTTCCATTCAGGGACGCGGTGTCACTCCAGACATTACGGTTGCGGCCTCCCATGGTGAAGATGAGCTTTATACATACCGCGAATCTGACCTGGCTCACGTACTGAGTAATATTGGAGGCACAGAAAAGGAAGATGGTTCGGGACAAAATATTCCAGAAAGCCTCCTTAAGACGATCCCCCATGAGCCTCCTGAAAAATGGCCAAATTTCAACCCTGAAAAGCCCGAAACGGATTTCCAGCTCCAGCAGGCCATTCACCTTCTGAATAGCTTGAATACATTAAAATCTGCTCCCCAGACCGCAGCCCATAATGAGTCGGTGAAGGAAAAGAAATGACAAAGTCTTCTGCAAGCTTGAATTTGCCCTATCGTCCCAATGTCGGTCTGGCTCTTTTTAATAAAGAAGGCAAGCTTCTCTTCGCACGTAGAGCCGATCTGGCGGGAAATGTCTGGCAATGTCCACAAGGCGGCGTTGATCAGGGAGAAGATCTTCACGAAGCAGCCTGGCGCGAAATGAGAGAGGAAATCGGAACCAATAAGGCTGTTTTACTGGCTGAGCATCCTGATTGGGTCACTTATGATCTACCTCCCCACCTGCTTGGGCATGCTCTGGGAGGACAATTTCGGGGTCAGAGACAAAAATGGCTTGTTTTCAGCTTTACAGGGCAGGATTCGGACATAAAGCTTGATGCCCAAACCCCTCCTGAATTTAATGACTGGAAATGGTTGACCGTTCAGGAAGCTCTGAGCGGACGATATAATCTTGGTTTTAAGAAAGAAATGTATGAAGCTCTTCTTCCTGAATTAGAGCAGCTTTTTCAACTCACAACGTCATCTAAAGACTGGGCATGAACAAGCCGGGTATAAATACCATTTTTTAAAAGTAGCTCCTGATGGGAGCCACTTTCTACTATTCTACCCTCATCCATAACGATAATCAGATCTGCCTGCCTAACCGTTGAAAGACGGTGAGCTGCCATGATCGTTGTGCGGTTCTGGCGTAAAGAACCCAGAGCAGACAGGATTCGGGATTCTGTCTTTGAATCCAGTGCACTGGTTGCTTCATCAAGAAGCAAAATACGCGGATTACTTAATAATGCACGCGCTAACGCAACACGTTGCCTCTGTCCTCCAGAAAGACCCTGCCCAGCCGTGCCAACCCGTGTTTGCAACCCTTCAGGCAATGAGGAAAGAAAATCCAATGCAGCAGCTTCACAGGCCATTTTAAGCTCATCTGCATCTGCCTCAGGCTTACCAAGACGAATATTTTCCTCAATCGTCAAGTCAAATAGAGCCGTTTCCTGACTTACATAAGCAATTGACTCACGCAGACTTTCCAATGTCAGGTTCTTCTGATCCGCACCCTCAAGACGTATCATACCTGTACTGGTATCATATAAACGGGGAATCAGGGAAAGAGCCGTAGATTTGCCAGAACCACTAGCCCCTACCAGAGCAATCATCTGACCAGGCTTGAATGAAACCGTCAGATGATCCAGCCCAATACGTCCATCAGCATAACGATAGGAAACGTCATTAAAATCAATTGCCCCCTCCCCTTCAGGCAGGGCAATCGCATCAGGCTGCTGAATGATTTTCAGCGGTTCATCCAAAACTTCATAAATACGCTCCATTCCTGCAAGCCCTTCCTGCATGGCTGCATTGAGCGACCCTAAAGCCCTCAGAGGACGCGACGCTGCAAAGAGTGCGGCAATAAATGCCGTAAACCCTCCCAGGGTAGCCCCACCCGTTGCCGCCCTCCATCCTGCAAAACCCAGAACAAAAGCTATAGCAACGCCTCCAATCGCTTCTAACATCGGGTCAAGGCGGGCGCGGGAACAGGCTATATGAAGATATGTATCATGAAGCTGGTTCAGAGCCTTGGCTACGCGCTTTTTCTCTTGTCCTTCGAGACGGTAAACCCTTACCTGACGTGCGAGGGAAAATGTCTCCGTCAGCAAGGCAGCCACAACCCCGACATGCTCCTGCATTCCCCGTGATGCCCGCCTGATACGCCGGCCCAGTTTTTGCACGGGAATAATCGCTAACGGGTACAGAATAAGTCCGATAAGACTTAATTCCCAATCTGCCCAGACCATAGCAACCGCAAGACCCAAAAGCGTTACAACATCGCCCAAGGCATTGACTGCCCGGGTAAGGGCCTCTCTCATACTCAAGGCGTCTGTCGTAAATCGGGCAGCCCACTGAGCTGGGGATTCTGCTTCAAGCGTTGCAATATCAGCTTTCAGACAATGATCGAACATCCTCTCCTGCAAGCCGCGGATAATGCTCCAGATCAGGGACTGAACGGAAATATTCTGTGCATATTGGGAAAGAGCCTTGGCTCCTGTAATCACAATGACAATAAAGGGAATCTGATACAGAATACGTGGATCATGCGCTGTAAAAAGATCAATCGCCCGCTTAATCACGACAGGATAGGCCGCTGTCAGAAGGGCCATTACGATCGTTAAAACCAAAATCAACAGAAGCCTGGCTGTCTGGAAACGAATATGATCCTGCCATAAATGTCTTAACAGCAGAAAAGTGGCTTTTGACCCAGAAGAACGAGATTTCATAACAGCCTTGCTCCAGCCACTTTAATCATTGAAAGAAAGCTGTTCTTTCAGCCATCTCTGACAATCTTCTTTCTCCGGGCGGCATCCCTGTTCAAGCCACCATGACTGTGTTTTTTTTAGCCATAGGCCCAGTTCAGGACCCGGTTTCAGCCCATATGCTAACCCATCTTTCCCCGCCAAAGGGAAAACCGGCTGTGGAAGCGCTGCCAGACGCTGCCGAAAACGTGACCATAATGCGCTCTCCTGTCCAACATCATGTGCCTGCATAAGCCAGGAACGCTCTATCAGAACGGAAAGATCCTGCCCAAACCGCAAACGTCGTAGCTCATCCTCGGAAGCTTCGGGAAAAAGACGGGGTTCTACCTGCCCATAAGCCTGTAACGCTGCCTGCTGTATACGCGATAATTTAAAATGCTTTCCCAGAGAGGGATCTGGAGTCAATGCAAATAAACGCGTCAAGGCATGAGGGGGAGACTGGCAATTTAACAAACGTTCTAGAAAAGAGAGATCAGCATCGGGCAGAATTTCTTTCAGCAAACCTGACTGTTCCATCAGGGAAAGGGTTGGACATAATTGTGGACCCTCAAGAATTCTGAAAAACTCTGAGACAACCCGCTCAATGGAAAGAGAATGTACCAAGGCGCGACGGTAATGAATTGCTGCCATCGCTTCCTCATCTGCCTTACCCCGACCGTATCTTGCCTGAAAGCGAAAAAACCGTAATGCCCTCAGAGCATCTTCTTCTATCCTTTTCCGGGCTTCTCCGACAAAGCGTACACGACCCTGTTTTAGATCCTCCTGACCACCAAAATAATCATAAAGCCGCCCATATTGATCCAACGACATGGCATTGATGGTAAAATCACGCCGCTCCGCATCTTCAATCCAGCTATCAGTCCAGGCCACAATCGCGTGGCGGCCATCAGTTTCCACATCACGCCGCAAGGTTGTAATTTCATAAGGCACATGAGCAATAAGTGCTGTCACCGTCCCATGCTCCAGACCTGTAGGGATGGTCCTGATCCCATGAGCTCCTAATTGCCTCATCGTCTCTTCAGGTTCACATGGTACAGCAAGATCAATATCGTGAACCTCACGACCCGCTAAAAGATCACGCACGCAACCACCAACAAGGCGCGCATTCGGTAAAGCCATCCAGAGACATTCAAGTCCTGCATACCCTGGCAGGTTTCTGATTTCCTTTTTCATGAAAGTCTCTTTTAATATGAACTAATCTTTGAGTGATATACGCGAAAGCGGGAAGAAACAGTTCTGACTCCACACACCAAGACAGGCTTTCCCTCCTACAGAACCAGGCTTAGCCAGGGCAGACAATTCCAATAACACTGCACGGCTGACCCGCGCCAGGATTGGCTCGTTTCCCTCGCCATTGCGCACTTGCAGGTAAGGAACAATGCCTTCTTCAACCGGATGGTCCCAGTCACATAATAAAGGATGTCGAGGCCCTGCACAGATTAGCTCATCAATATTTGTCCTGAAACAGAGAGTCTGGCTGTGATCACATTTCCCTTTAAAATCCAGCTCCGTAACGAGGAAAGGCACGTCCTCGACATGGATCAAGCCGGATTCATCAGGCATATGAAGCCAGTAGCGTCCCTTTTCATCCCTCTCAAGCAAAGAGGCAAAAAGACAGACCAATTCTTTGCGCCTGATCGGTTTACCCCGATAAAGCCAGACACCATCCCGACGAATCTGAAATGGTAGAAAGGGTTCATTTAATTGCGTCTCTCTTGGAGAATCAGATTCCAATAATACATCAGCAACTGCAGAAAGGCAGGAAACCTCCGTTTTACGTCCCAATGCTCACTCCTTTCCCTTGCAATATTACAACCAGCTTCACAGCTTTCTGGGCTTAAAATTTATTCAAATTATGGCTTTTCTGCATTAAATGCCTATTAAGTGTCTTTGATATAGGTCCAAACTCTGGCTTTAATAAGAGGATAGGCACTATATTTCCGATCCTGAACCCGGAAATTATGAAACAAGATATTATCCAGAGGGCATATGACTGAACAGAATGTGACTGACCTGCAAGCCCCCATACAGAACCAGGGACAGGATATTATCAATAATGTTGATGCACTCGCGCCAGACCTCGAGGCCTTGAGAAGGGAGATCGGTAAATTCGTCCTGGGTCAGGAAAAGGTCATTGAACAGGTCCTCGTCACGCTGCTAGGAGGTGGCCATGCCCTTCTGGTAGGCGCTCCTGGACTCGGGAAAACGCTTCTGGTGAATGTCTGCTCCAAAATTCTGGGGCTACAGAATTCACGCATCCAGTTTACACCTGACCTGATGCCCTCCGATATTACCGGTGCTGAGATCCTTGAACAGAACCAGACAGGTCAAAGGCAGTTTCGTTTTCTTCCAGGACCTCTTTTTGGCCAGCTTGTTCTGGCTGATGAGATCAATCGTGCCAGCCCCCGGACACAATCTGCGCTTTTGCAGGCCATGGCCGAAGGAACTGTCACACAAGGCGGCAAAAACTGGCTCCTTCCCCGCCCTTTTCATGTTTTGGCCACGCAGAACCCTATTGAGCAGGAAGGCACTTATCCTCTTCCAGAAGCACAGCTTGACCGTTTCATGTTGCAAATCCCCATGGATTTTCCAACATTAGACGCAGAGCGCGATATGCTGATGCAAACCACTGGAACCACCCAGCTTGAGCCCGAAACCATTTTAAGCGCAGAACGTTTACTTGAAGCCCAGAATCTTGTGCGCAAACTTCCGGTCGGTGAAAAAATTATTGAGGTTATCCTCTCTCTCGTAAGAGGGCTTCGTCCACAAGATGAAACCGCCTCTGACATTATAAAACAATCCGTTGATTATGGCCCCGGCCCTAGAGCCTCTCAGGCCCTGATGATGGCGACACGCGCGCGTGCCTTATTAAATGGCCGTCTTTCAGTTGATCTGGACGATGTTTATTCTCTTGCTCCCGCCGTCCTGTCTCATCGCATTGGCTTGTCCTTTGCCGCACAGGCTGAAGGAATGAGTGCTACACAAATCATCCAGAACCACCTGTCTCGTTTCTCATAACCGGAGTATCACGCTGACGTGTTACGCCATTTCTCTTTTCTCAACCGCATTCGAAAGAAAAAGAAAGCCCCTTCAAATTCTCAAAAGGAGCTTCCTCTCCTGCCTGACCTTATTCTGGCAGCAGGGAAACTCGCTTTCATCCTCCAGACAGGGCGGCATGGGCAGAAGCGGCATGGAACAGGGGAGGATTTTTGGCAGTTCAGGCCTTATAATCCGTATGAGCCAGCCTCTCTTATTGATTGGAAGCAATCCGCACGCTCCCCCGATGATATGATGTTATGGGTTAAGGAACGGGAAAAACAGTTTCCGCGACCTCTTTATTTATGGGTCGATCCTTCCCCCTCAATGAAATGGCATTCTTCGCAGGATTTACCGACAAAATACGAAACAGCCATGATCGCCGCCCTGGCACTTGGGCAGGCCGCCTTACATGCTGGAGAATCCGTTACCACTTCAGGACGAAAACGTTTCGTAAACGGCTCTCATTTTCTGCCGAAACTGGCACTGGATCTAAGCCAGATTAACGATGATTTTCCTAACTTCCGGCTTATCCCCCCCCATGCTACGGTTATTCTCATTAGCGATTTTTTCTGGGAAGATTTTTTATTGGAAAAACTCACTCTGGAATGCCAGAAACGCCCCGGCAGAACAGTTTTTTTCAGAATCCTTGACCCAGCAGAATGTTCATTTCCCTATAAGGGGTTTTTAAAATTCACCAGTCAGGAAAATGAACCAACTCTGGATCTGAGCATCAATGAGGATATACAGAAACAATATCAGACAATATTACATCAAAGCTCTGAAAGATTATCACAGATCAGTCATAAACTTGCCGGTGCTTTCTATTATTTACACCATAATGAATCCCCCCTTCTTCCATCCCTGTTAGCTCTGCAGACCATGATTGGAGATAAGGCATGAGTTTCCTTTCTCCATGGATTCTGGTTTCGTTCGTTACCCTACCTCTACTCTGGTGGTTGATACGCTCGCTGCCGCCACGCGCCCATTTACAGTCTTTCTCTTCTCTCATTCTGCTCAAAAGACTTTCCATTCACCAGAAAAAGGCCACCCACACGCCTCTGTGGCTCCTGCTTCTACGCCTGATTGCCGTAGCCTGCCTGATCCTCGGTCTGGCCGGACTATATAAAACACCCCCACATAGAGGGCATATTGCGCGGAAACTTCTGCTTATTATGGATAATGGCTGGGCCTCCATGCCTCAATGGAGTGAACGCCAGCAGGCAGCTCTCCATCTCGGGCTGCAAACCCTGCATCATGATGGAATGGTTACATTTCTTCTCACCGCGAAAGGAGAAAACGGACTATGGCCGGAGCCATTTCAGACAACTGACCCACAACAATTTGAAACATTCATCCATCAATTAAAACCTTCTCCCTGGCCTTCTGACCGCTCTCATCTCGCATGGCTCTTATCGCGCGCTCCCCTGCATGATTTTATGAAAGAAGCGGAAACTGCCGTCATTTCAGACGGTCTAGCCCAGCAGGCTGACTCCATCCTGCGCCGCACCCTTTCGGAAAGCGCTCATATATCTGACATACGCTGGCCTGACTGCTCCCTCATCGGACTCTATGCAGCTCTTCACAATACACAAATCAAGGTCATGGCCGAGACAATGGAAAATTGTTCTCCAAGGACATTCTCCCTCAAAGGCCTCACCCTGGCAAATAATGGTCTCTTTACCACTCTGGCAAACTGGTCACTTCAAAGTAATAAATTACAGACCCTTACCATAGACTCTGCCCTTTATCCCTCTCTCCAGGCCTTGACTTTACCAGGTGTTCCTTCTCCCGCAGGCTTTTCCTTGCTCAAAGCTCCCTCATCTCTCCTCACTGTGGGATTACTCCGTCAGAACGGAGACGACAGACCTCTGACAGGAAACGTCTTTTATCTTAAACGCGCCCTGAAAGACTTCATAAACAGTCAGAACATTACTCCGGTGCTTCTTAAGGAACACCCTGTTTCTGTACTGATTGCCCCTGACGAAGCACTTGATACCAACGATACACGTAAAATAGTGCTAGAATGGGTAAAAAAAGGGGGGATCCTCATCCGCTTCGCAGGGCCGGAACTCGCCAAAACCGCCGCCAATCCTGACGATGCCATTGCCCACGCCCTGATGACGGTTCCCTTGCTGCCAGAAGCCCGCTCCCTAGGGGGAACCATGTCATGGAACTCTCCACAGACATTGGCGCCTTTTGCCGATAATACGCCTCTCTCAGGATTATCAATCAGCCAGGATGTTACTGTCAGACGACAATTAATTGCCGAACCTTCAGAAGATCTTCCTCACCATGTATGGGCATCCCTCAAGGATGGCACCCCCCTCATCACCACCCGGCAGGAAGAAAAAGGGCGTATTATCCTTTTTCACATTACGCCAACAGCAAACTGGTCGAATCTGCCACTTTCCGGCCTGTTCCCACAAATATTGGAACGGCTAGTCGAGCATACCCCTCGTGATGATTCGTCATTAAACCTCTCTTCGGATAATATGGAACATCAGCTAAGTGCCTGGAAAATCCTTTCTCCTGAAGGTAGGTTAGGCAGTCCCGCACCTTTTGTACTGCCTTTCAAAATCAATGAAAATGTTACTGTCAGCGCTGAGCATCCAGCCGGGTTTTACGGAACACCCCTTGTAAATATTCCTTTAAATCTCATTCAGAAAGAAGGGCCACTTCCAAAAGAAGCTCCCTTGGGCGCGCTGACAAAACCTGATCTCCGCCCATCACGCATCTTCCTGGGGCCATTCCTTCTTTTATGCGCATTGGTCCTGTTTTTCATTGATATGATTTTCAGCTTCACAAAAGCTGGTATCTGGAGACATGCCTCACGAGCAATGCTTCTCGCGATCCTCTGCCCTATAGGCTTGTATCATCCTGCATTGGCTATTCCAGTCCCTTCTGAAGCTTTGCAGCCAGGTCTTGGTTATATTCTTTCAGGAGACTCTGATCTGGATAAGGTTTCTCAAGAAGGACTGAACGGGCTGACACGTTATATTAATCAACGTAGCACAACGCATCTCGGCCCTGCGCGCGGTGTTGTACCTGGACGGGATAATCTTGCTTTTTATCCTGTTCTTTACTGGCCCCTTTCTGCTTCAACACATATTGATGACCAGCAGGCAGCCGCCCTGAATGATTACATAACCCATAATGGCCTGCTTCTGATTGATGAAATGGGTGCAGGCACAATTATCAATGAGACGAATCTGGGCACAATTAAAGACATTCTGAATCAGATCAGTCACCACATGCCAATTCCATCTCTGGATGTCTTGACTGGCGATTCCCTCATCGCCCGGACTTTTTATCTTCTACATGATTTTCCCGGCCGTATTACAGGCCAGAGTGTCTATAGTACCCGAACGCATTTTGATGAGGGTGAGGATGTCAGCACAATAATCATCGGCAATAATGACTGGGCACATGCCTGGGCCATTGATGATGAAGGCCACACGCTTTATGCCGTCATCCCTGATGATGAGGAACAACGCGCCCACGCATATCGCTTTGGTATGAATGTCGTTATTTATGCCCTGACTGGTAATTATAAATATGATCAGCGTTTTTACCCGGAAATGCTGAAAAGACTTGGCGGGAAAACACCACTTCGTACTGATCAGGGCCAGAATGAAGAAAACCTGTCCGACCCGGAGTCTGAAGAACCATGAGTCTGACCTGGTCTCCTTCCCTGCCTCTTTGGCTATTGATTACGCTCAGCGTTCTGATTTTCATTTTTGCCTTTTTAGGCTTATTGAGGAAGGTTCAGGGACAGATCCCTAAAGCCCTGGCACTTTTTCTTATAACCCTTTTTCTGGCAGGCCCTGGTTTACGCCAGGCGAGCTATCAGACGCAGCCACAAAATGTGCTTATTGCCATTGATAACAGTCCCTCAATGGCACTCAACCATAGGCAGGAGCTAGCAGATGAGGCTGCCAACGCGTTGGAAAACAAGCTGCATTTACTGCCCGGTATCACAACGCATCGTATCCTTATTTCCAGTCCTGAAAGTAAAGAGACCCGCCTTTTCGAAACACTCAGGCAGGAAGCTCAGAATCATCCCGATTTGTCAGCTGTTTTTCTGCTGACAGATGGTATGAATCATGACATCCCCTCCTCATTGGAGACAGTACTGCCTGCCTCCAGGCTTCATCCGTTACCGGTTCATTTACTGCTCACAGCCAAGGGTGAAGAAACAGACCGCACCATGCAAATCCTCTCTGCTCCACCCTATGGAATGGTTGGGACAGAGGTACATATCCGTATCCGCATCAATGATCTGGGCAGTAAGACACCACAGAAAGTAAAAATTTATGGCAGACAGAATAATGACCAGCCCCAGCCTCTCGCCGAAGGCACGACTGGCCAGATTTTTGATATTCCGCTAAAAATTTCTCATAGCGGCGTAAACCTGCTTGAACTCTTTAGCTCCGATTTACCAGGTGAGGTTTCATCGCTGAATAATCGGGTGGTCGTATCTATTCAGGGAATACAAAATCACCTCAAAGTTATGCTGGTCTCTGGTGCGCCATCTTCCAGTGCTCGTGTCTGGCGGAATTTACTGAAAGCGGACCCTTCTGTAGATCTCGTCCATTTTGTCATTCTTCGTTCACCTGACTCGGTTGATGATACACCTGTTTCTGAATTAGCCTTAATTCCTTTTCCGACCCATGAATTATTTGTCGAAAAAATAAACCAGTTCGACCTGATCATACTTGATGGATTCGATAACCCCAATCTTTTACCTGAGTCCTATATCGATAATATTACCCACTACGTCAGAGAAGGTGGAGGATTACTGGTTATCTCAAGTAAAGAGCTTGCTCAACCAGGTAGTCTGCAAGACACCTCTTTAGGCAGTATCCTTCCAGCCCATGTCACTTTCGACGGTGTAAAAACATCTTTCATTGTCCCGCAACTCTCTTCTCTCGGACAATTACATCCTGTCACAAGCTTATTGGCGCAGAAAGGTCCATGGGGCAAAAAATGGGGACCCTGGTACCGCTTCCTGAAGGCAGACCATGTCAGAGGATCTGTCCTTTTAACAACCCAGGATCATGATCCTCTCCTCCTCCTCGACAAGGCAGATAAAGGGCGCATAGCCCAGGTACTGTCAGACCAGATATGGCTTTGGTCACGTGGTGGAAATGGCGGCGGCCCCCAGCAGGAGCTCCTCAGACATTTATCTCATTGGCTTATGAAGGAGCCTGACCTGGAAAGCGAAAGACTCAATGCTCATCTGGAAAATCATAAAATTATTATAGATCGCTATAGTCTTACTGCACGTGATTTTCTTACCGCCAATGTCCTTTCCCCCCTACAAGAAAATTACGACGTTAAGATGATCCCTCTGCATAATGACCGCTATCATTTACGTGGTTCTCTGACTTTAACGCCCAATGATAAAGATAATCTGGGAATATGGACCATTCAGCAGGCTGACTTAACCACAGCAATAGCTGATACGACACCACAAACTGTTGAAAATAAGGATTTACGCAGTACAGCTCTGAATCTGGCTCCATTTATCGAATCATCAGGAGGCGGTATTTTCTGGCTCGGGGAAAAACCATTACCTGACCTTAAGGAAATTAAACAGGGCAATATCATGTCAGGAACAGACTGGGCAGGATTACCTTTCCATCAGCAAAAACTTCCTGGTGCTGATCATTTTTACCCTCTTTTACCCGCATGGCTAGCTTTACTTCTTGTTTTGTCCTTATTATCACTTGGCTGGTGGCGCGAAGGACGCTAATCCAGAAAGATGATTTATATATTTACACATCTCATGACTCGCCACTGACATTAGAAGAGGCTAAAAAGAGAAGATGCGTTTGTTCAATTCTATCAGGCCTTGTCTGCTTCGCTCCATTCTCGCTACCTTTCTGGTTAGCGGGCCGTTTGTCCTGTCTCATCCTCACCCAGCATACGCCCAGGCTGTAGATGAAGCTGAAGCTGAGCAGGACGCCATGGCAGCCCAGCAACGCGCGGAAGATCAGAAAAAAGCCAAGCACGCAGCTCCCCCTTCTGCCATTCCCGGGGCAGATCAGGGGGGTGAAGATAGCAGCCATTCACGGCTTGATCTGAACCCCACCGCCGCCTTATTCGATGCCGTAAATAAAGGCTCAAGCCTTGCAACCAAGGAAGCCTTAAGCCGTGGCGCTGATATCAATGCCAGAAATGCCCTGGATCAGACTCCATTAGATCTGGCAATTGATCTGGGCCGTAATGACATTATGTTCCTCCTGCTTTCCATGAAGAGCTATAATCCGGACGGACGTCTCATTACCTCAGCAGATCACCAGACAATTACGGATCAGCAGGGAAACAAGAAGGTCGTTATCACCGGAAGGGCTGGTATAACCAGAACAGCCCAGAAAGTTCATTTTGTCAGTGACGGTGGCCATCCCCAACCCGGTGTCGGCTTTCTGGGCTTTAATGGCCCACAAAGTTCCCACCCCATCACACAGGAAAAAAACGGAACAAAAAGACGTTAAACCTTACGTCTCTGCTCTACTGTTCCACCTCTCAGGCTGTCTGCCTGAGAGTATGTGTTTCCTGCCTTAATAGGTCAATCGGGTAAAGCTTTCCCTCTCTCTCAAAATACCAGAATGTCCATCCATTACAGGAAGGAGCATTGGTCAATTGAGCGCCAAGCTTGTGAATGGAACCACGCTGCTTGCCTGACACCAATGTTCCGTCAGGTGATACAGAGGCCCGAAGGCGACGTTGACGGTCATAAACATATGTCCCTGCAGGTAACGCGCCATTCTCGACAAAAAATCCGAAAGGAATACGCGGCATTTCGCGCTTTGCAGGTGTAATGGCTAATTTATCAGGCGATAGAACCTCCACCTGCTCTACGCGCCTACGTGCTGCTTCCAGATAAGGCAGATGGCGTTCAATACCAAGATAATGACGCCCCAATTTTTTTGCCACAGCAGGAGTTGTTCCCGTCCCGCAAAAAGGATCTAGGACGACGTCCTCTGCCTTCGTAGAAGCGAGAAGAACACGATGAAGCAGGCTCTCTGGTTTCTGGGTTGGGTGAAGTTTTAATCCAGAATCATCCTGCAGGCGCTCTTTTCCCGTGCATAACGGCAAATACCAGTCAGAACGCATCTGCAAATCGTCATTAAGAGCTTTCATCGCCTGATAATTAAAGCAATAACGGCTCTGTTCGCTCCGGGCAGCCCAGATCAATGTCTCATGGGCATTCGTAAAACGCCGGCCCCTAAAATTCGGCATCGGATTGGCTTTACGCCAGATAATATCATTCAGGATCCAGAAGCCCAAATCCTGCAAAATTGTCCCCAGCCTGAAAATATTATGATAAGAGCCAATCACCCATATCGTGCCATCCTTATCGAGCAGACGCCGTGCCTCAGAAAGCCAGCCCCTCGTAAACTCATCATAAGCCTGATAATTTGAGAATTTATCCCAATCATCATCAACCCCATCGACGATCGTTTCATCCGGGCGACGTAACTCCCCTTTAAGTTGTAAATTATAAGGAGGATCAGCAAAGATGCAATTTACGCTCCCTGATGCCAATCCTTTCATAACGTCTATACATTCGCCATGCAGTAATTGATCAAGAAATAAATCTTCTTTCATAAAGAATAAGCCTCAAGCGGAAGTAAATGACGTATAGGAGCAAAAGAACGCCGGTGATGTGCCGTTATGCCATGCTTTTCCAACCCATCATGGTGAAGGGCTGTGCCATACCCGGAATTCCGTCCCCAACCATATCCCGGGTAACGATCCGAAAGACGGGACATAAGCCGGTCCCGCAGAATTTTTGCAATAATAGAGGCAGCTGCGATGGAAAGACTGATACCATCACCCTTAATCACCATTTCTACCGGACATGGCATAAATTTGGGAGCATGCTTCCCATCAATCAGGGCAATCACCGGCGCCCTTCCAGCTAAACGCATCAGGCGTTCCAGTGCCCTGCGCATTGCCAGATGGGCCGCGCCACTGATATTCAATATCTCAATTTCAGAAACAGAAGCTGCACCAGGCGCGATATAAACATTATCAGCTTCATAAAGTGCCGTGAATGCTTTTTCGCGTTTTAATGCTGTCAGTTTTTTAGAGTCATCCAATAAAGCTGCCAACTCTGCCTTGGGCGGAGAGATAAAAGCAACGGCTGCTGCGACAACGGGACCAGCCAAAGGACCGCGCCCGACCTCATCGACACCAGCCACAAGCCCTTGATAGGCTGATTCAAGGCTGTAATCCGGCATTCCCTCTCCTAAGACATCACGTTATTGACGGCACATCAAACCGTTATGCTTAGGTTTTGAATCAGATCGAATCGAAAGAAAAGGCCTAAAATGAAAAAAAATCTTGAGTCAAGAAAAATTGAATCTTTTCACAGAGTTAGCAACGCTCCAAAAAAATTGTCAGAGCTGAATTTCACCTTGTTCTGATGAATCACCATCTTTCTCTGGACTCTTTTGGGTTTCTGTTCCTTTGGGAGAAGAGAGTGAATCACCCTGTTTTCCATCCTTATGAGTCTGCATCCATGAAGGTGCCTGGCCCCCACTACCCTGAATCTGCTCAAACTGTAATCTGAAAAGGCCAGGATGCTGATAGAAATAATAACCCTGTAGGCCGACCATACCTGCCCACATCAAAATGGCTATAATCAGCTGAGCTATCCCCTTTTTCAGGATAGAATAACGGCACCATAAATAACAGGGTGGGCAAAGCCCCCATAGGAAAAACCACAAAAAACTCGGGGGTTTATAGCCATATTGAACGAGCGTTTTCCGATCTAAAATCAGAGCCGTCATCAGGATCATGCCGATAAAGAAAATCTCGATTACTGAACCTCTGAAAAGCTCCTGCCCTTTCAGAAAAGCAAGCCCACAGAGCAGGTAATTCAGCAAACCGGGCAGCAAGATAAACCAGCTCCATAAAACCGGCACTTGGCTGGGGTCAGCTTTTTTACCCACTGCCGGCAATGCTGCAGACGATTCAGCTTTATTTCCCGATGTCATGAATTTGACTGACAGAGGCGCAATCAGCCCGGCCTTGGCGGCAGGGCGCCATTGATCACCAAATTCAGGTGTCCAGACCAGAGTATGAGGATGAATACGCCGCTGAAGAATCAAACGGATGATCTCTGCCCGTGACACCGGCCCCGCCTGTTGACCGTTATGCTCGTAATACCACTCCATAAATCAAATCAAATCCTGTTTTCAAACCATTCCAGTCTCATAAAAATGAGCTTTTACTGCTCTTTAATATAAGGAAGCATCTATAAAGAGAAAATACCTCTTCTCCTCTTTACGCGCAAAAGCTACTTTCCATTTTTCTGAGCCGTAAAAAACCTACGATAGAAATAAAAAACAGGCCCTGAGCGCCTAAACGCTCTCAAGAGCCTGCTTTTCAAAAAAAGAACTTATAAAAATTCAGCGTTTTCTAAAAAGAAGGCGACCAATCACCAGTCCTACAATACTGACAATCAACAAAGAAACGATGGGACGGTCCTGAATGAAGCTGGTCGCTGCCTCAAGCTTCGTTTCATGGGCATCATAAAGATCGGAGAATTCCTGTTTAGCCTGGCCTTTAAAAGCCTGGGCCTTACCTCCAACCTGCTGACCGAGGTCACCTGTCAGACCACCAACGGCATCTTTTACGCGACCGCTGGCCTCATCAAGAAGACCCTCTGCTTTTGTACCGATTGAGTCAACCATGAGATAATCCTTTTCATAATGACTGATAAAGGCAGACAGATTCAGGAATGACAGCCTTTATCCTACAGTTCTTATGATATGGGACTTTTAACCTGAACTGCAAGAGGAATCAGGCTAAACTTACTGTAACCAATATCAAGGCGCGAATAGATATTATAATGACTCTTCATACGACCATCGAAAACCATAATCTGACTGATGAGGCCATTTTGCGTTCCTCTCAAAGATCCTGATAAAATAGTCATTCCCTTCAGGTGCATTCATTTTCAGAACAGATTATAGTTTCTGTAAATCAGCAAGCCCCCCTCCACCCTGTTTCCGGAGCGCACTGGCCTTTATGACAGCACAAGACCCTGTAACGCCTCGTTCAGCAACAACAAAAAAACGTAAGAAGATTATTCTTCTAGGCATAATAATCGCAGTCCTTATCGTAAGCGGGCTTGTTTTTACACATAACCCTTTCAGAGCTGCGAAAAACCATGATCACGCCCATCCTCAGGCAGTGGCCATAGCTATTGCCCATAAGGGAGACATGCCTGTCATCCTACAATTATTGGGCACTGTTGTTCCTATCGCCAATGTAACAATCACGCCTCGTGTCAACGGGCATATCCTCAAGATCTATTATGAAGAAGGCCAGCATGTAAAAGCCGGTGATGAGCTGGAACTCATAGATCCGCGGCCTTACCAGGCCACTCTTGAGCAATATGAAGGTACCCTGGAGGCTGATCGCGCGCAATTGGCACGCGCCCGCATTGATAATGCCCGCTATCAAAGACTTATCAAACAGGATTCAACCTCGGCAATGACGGCCAAAGACCAGGAATTCACCGTCAAACAGCTGGAAGGACAGGTAAAGTTTGATGAAGCCAGCGTCGAAAATGCCAAACTCAACCTTTATTACTGCCATATTCTCGCACCCGTTGATGGACGCGTCGGAATCCGGGCGCTTGATATCGGGAATTATGTCACAATCGGACAATCAGGCGGCCTGACAACACTGACACAGATGCAGCCTATTTCCGTTATATTTACCCTGCCACAAAACAATCTGCCAGCAGTACAGGACCAACTCTCGACACACAAAATCCTGTCTGTCGAAGCCTGGAACAGCGATAATACACAAAAACTAGCTTTAGGCACTGTCAAAACCCTTGATAGCCAGATTGATACATCTACCGGAACTGTACGTCTTCGTGGTATTTTCACAAATGAGAATGAACGACTTTTTCCGAATGAGTTCGTAAATGCTCATCTTTTGGTCAAAACACTTCATGACGTGATACTTGTTCCTGGTAGCGCTGTTCAGACGGGACCTGACGGGGCTTTCCTCTATATCGTCAAAGACGATAAAACCATTGGAATCCGTACGGTAAAAACGGGGGAAAGCGATGACCAGAATACTATCATTATCAATGGCCTGAAAGAGGGCGAAAAAGTTGTTACTGACGGTATTAACCACCTCAAAGAAGGAAGTAAGGTGATGATTGCTGCCACTCAGCCCGCTCCATCACCATAGGTCTCTATATCATTATCTGATTGAAAGCATATTTCCGTGAATCCCTCCCGCCTGTTCATTAACCGCCCTGTTGCGACAAGCCTTCTGATGGTGGCAATTTTATTGGCAGGTTTGTTGGGATATCATTTCCTTCCCATTTCCGCATTGCCAGAAGTCGAATATCCTACCATTACGGTCTCGACTTTCTACCCCGGAGCCAGCCCGGATGTGATGGCAACGTCAGTAACCGCCCCTCTTGAAACCCAACTAGGCCAGATGGCAGGGCTGGAGCAGATGACATCGCAATCATCAGGGGGAGCCTCGGTCATAACCCTCCGTTTCGGGCTGGATATGGACATCGATGTTGCAGAGCAGGAAGTGCAGGCTGCCATCAATAATGCCGGGTCTCTTCTGCCTAATGATCTGCCTACCCCTCCCATTTATGCCAAGGTCAACCCAGCTGACACGCCCGTCCTGACATTAGGGATCACCTCCCGGACCATACCTCTTCCAGAGGTAGAAGATTACGTTAATACCCGGCTCGAACAAAAAATCAGTCAGATTTCCGGTGTTGGGCTGGTAAGCCTGTCAGGGGGCAACCGTAAGGCTTACCGTGTTCAAATCAATATCCCCAAACTAACTTCCTATGGCATTGCAATTGATACTGTCCGCACGATTATCGGAACAGTCAATGTCAATTCCCCTACCGGCACATTTGATGGCCCGCAACACGCAACTTCATTACGCATTGATGGACAGATACAGTCTGTAAGGCAACTTCTTGACCAAGTCATTGCCTATCAGAATAATGGCCCCATCAGGTTACGCGAGGTGGCCACCGTTGTGGAAGACGCAGAGAATAACCAACTGGCTGCCTGGGCAAATGATAAACCAGCTTTAATCTTGAACGTACAAAGACAGCCTGGTGCCAATGTCATTTCAGTTGCTGATAATGTCCGGGCCATGCTGCCCCGCTTAAAACGTGACCTGCCTCCCGGTATTGAAATTACGCCCCTGACAGACCGCACGACAACAATTCGTGCTTCCATCCATGATGTTGGATTTGAGCTTGCTCTGGCCATTATTCTTGTTATTGCCGTTATTTTTCTCTTTCTTTGGAATATCCCTGCGACGCTCATCCCCGGCCTTTCAGTTCCTCTTTCCCTTATCGGGACTCTGGCTGTCATGCATCTTCTAGGGTTTTCACTCGATAACCTTTCCTTAATGGCTTTAACAATCGCATCAGGCTTTGTTGTTGATGATGCTATCGTCGTGATTGAGAATATTTCCCGTTATGTCGAAGCAGGAGAGGATCGCTTCACAGCTGCGTTAAAAGGTGCACAGGAAATTGGTTTTACCATCATCTCTCTCACCGTTTCGCTCATTGCCGTGCTCGTTCCCCTATTGTTCATGAGTGATGTTGTCGGGCGTCTTTTTCATGAATTTGCCATGACATTGGCTGTCACAATTGTCATATCAGCGACCATTTCCATCACGCTCGTGCCCATGATGTGTGCACGGATGCTTAGTGAAAAAAAACAATCTGCTGCTACAACAAATCAGAAAACCACTTTCTCAGATCACATGATTCTGCTCATCCATAAGGCAATCAAGCATTATGACAGCGCTTTGAGGGTCGTTTTCAATCATCAGAAACTGACATTACTCATCACGACGGGAACTGTATTTCTGACCGGTATTCTAGCCTGGTCTATTCCCAAAGGGTTTTTCCCAGAACAGGATACGGGCGTCATACAGGGTGTTTCAATCATGCCTCAGACCATTTCGTTTGAAGGTATGAAAGAACGTCAGGCTGCCCTTGGGAAACGCTTGCTGAAAGACCCTGATATCGAAAGTCTGTCCTCCTTTATAGGCGTTGATGGCCAGAACATGACCCTTAATGTTGGTCGTTTCCTTATTAATCTCAAACCGAGATCAAAACGTACTTCGTCTCTAAACACTATTTTGCAGAGACTTGGTCACACCGGTCATGATCTGGTTGGCACGAAACTCTATGTCCAGCCTGTCCAGGATATTTCACTTGATTCAACCGTTTCAGCGATGCGTTATCAATTCGTGCTCGAAACACCTGATTATGATGCATTCAAAATCTGGCTTCCCCGTTTTATGGATATTCTGAAGCAGGTTCCTTCCATAGCAGGCACAATATCTGACCAGCAGGCGGATGGACTGACGGCCATGATCACCCTGGACCGTACAAACGGAGCCCGCTATTCCATCACCCCGCAAACAGTTGATAATGCCCTTTATGACAGTTTTGGGCAGAGGCAGGTTTCCACTATTTATACGCAGGCCAATCAGTATCGTGTTATCCTAGAAGCTGCTCCACGCCTGCAAAAAGACATGAGCAGCCTTTCCCAGCTTTACCTTCCTGGTATCTCATCTGAAGCAGGGAGCAGCACTTCTGGCCCGACCAGAAAACCCACTTCGGGCTTAGTCCCCCTTTTACAGGTCACTCAGCTAAGCCGTACAACCTCGCCTTTGCTCATCACGCATTTCGGGCAATTTCCGGCGGCAACGATTTCTTTCAACGTGACTCCAGGTTACGCTTTGGGAGATGCGACGAAAGCCATTGAAGAGGCAAAAGATAAAATAAACCTTCCTGCCAGCTTCCAGACAACATTCCAGGGTACTGCCGCCGCGTTCCAGACCTCTTTAGGACATGAACTGGCTTTGGTCATTGCCGCTATCATTGCCGTTTATATCATTCTCGGAATGCTTTATGAGAGCTTCATTCACCCCATCACCATCCTTTCAACCCTGCCTTCAGCGGCAATCGGGGCTTTGATAGGGCTTTATATTTTTAACATGCCGCTGGATATTATGGGGATCATCGGCATTGTGCTCCTGATTGGCATCGTCAAGAAAAATGCAATCATGATGATTGATTTTGCCCTGACTGCCGAGCGCCACGAGCACCTCTCTGCACAGGAGGCCATTCATAAGGCGGCTTTGCTGCGTTTTCGCCCGATCATGATGACAACATTAGCAGCCCTTTTTGGAGCCTTACCCCTCATGCTGAGTAGTGGAACAGGCGCAGAGTTACGCCGCCCCCTTGGTGTGGCGATTGTCTGCGGTCTGATTCTATCGCAGCTTCTTACACTTTTTACGACACCCGTCATGTATCTCTTCATGGGCAGGTTGGCCTATAAGGTCAAAAAATCTCTCCATTTTCCTGAATCTCCGCCTTATCGTCGGGAAACTGACCCTTCGTGAAGCTCATAAGTTTTTTTGTTTATCGTCCCGTCGGGACAACCCTCCTGGCCCTGGCAATATTACTAGGCGGGTTACTAGGCTATAGACTTCTCCCTGTTGCAGACCTTCCTACCGTAGACTTTCCTGTCATAATGGTTACAGCCACACAGCCTGGTGGTTCCCCTTCTGAAATCGCCAGCACTGTCGCTGGCCCTCTTGAACGCCATCTTGGTGCCATTGCCGGAATAAGGGAAATCACCTCACACTCAACGGCAACACAGGCTCATATTCTTCTTCAGTTCGAACTTTCACGAAATATCGACGGCGCCGCCCGTGACGTTCAGGCTGCATTAAGAGCCGCCCGCCAGGACCTGCCAACCAGTTTAAGACAAGACCCCAAATATAAAAAGGCCAATGCAAATGGCCCGCCTATTCTGATCCTGACCTTGCAATCAACAACCCACACCCCGCAGCAACTTTATGATTTTGCCAATAACATCATCATGACAGGGTTAAGTCAGGTCCAGGGTGTAGGAAATGTCATCATAGGTGGAAGTGCTCTTCCGGCCATTCGTGTTGACATTAATCCCTTGAGACTTTTCCGCTACGGCATTGGTTTCGAAGATATTCGTGCAGCACTTGCCTCTGCCAATGCTCATACACCTAAGGGATTTATCACGCTGGAAGGGCATAGATTTACCATTGCTACAAACGATCAGGTTTCAAAGGCTAAGGCCTACCATGATTTAATTATTGCCTATCGTAATAATCAGCCTGTCAGACTCTCCGATGTTGCTGACATTATTGATGGCTCAGAAGATGTTAGACAGGCAGGTTTTGCTGATGGGAAACCTGCTATTATCTGCGCCGTGTTTGCCGAGAGTGGTGCAAATATCATCAAGACCATTGACCAGATCAAAACGCGGCTCCCTGTTATCAATGCCAGTTTACCCGGCGATAGTCAGCTCTCCATAAAACTTGATCGTTCCAATGCCATCCGTGCTGCCTTGAAAGACACAGAGAGAACCCTTCTTCTCTCTGTTTTCCTGGTTGTACTTGTCGTTTTGATTTTCCTTCATGACCTTAAGATGACCATTATTCCAGCACTTATTGTGCCCCTTACGACAATTGGAACTTTTGGCATTATGTATCTTGCAGGCTACCAGCTTGATACTCTCTCTCTTATGGCTCTGACAATCGCAACCGGTTTTATTGTTGATGACGCCATTGTCGTTCTGGAAAATATCACCCGCTATCATGAAAAAGGATTTCCACCCCATAAAGCCGCCATTACAGGCGCAGGAGAGGTCGCTTTTACGGTAATATCCATTACAGTTTCCCTGATTGTCGTCTTCCTGCCCATCTTACTCATGGAAGGACTAACCGGGTTATTTTTTCATGAATTTGCCATAACAATTATAATCGCCCTGACATTGTCACTTCTGCTTTCCCTAAGCCTCACACCCATGATGTGTGCTTATCTCATTACCCATAAACGGAAAGCTCTTTCTCCTCCCAGTAGAAAAACAGGCGTTATACTATATTCTGCTCAGCATCTTCTAACCTCTGGTTTTAACAGAGTATCAATCTGCTACGAGCACTCTCTCATTAAAGCCCTTCAGCATTCACGTATCGTTGCGCTTTCTTTACCGCTAACATTACTCGCTGCCATTCTTCTCTTCTTTTTATTGCCGAAAGAGCTTTTCCCACAGGAAGATCAGGGAATGATCATGGGAAGATTGGTGGCAGACCAATCTATCTCTTTTCAGGCACTTTCAACAATAACTGATAAAATCCAGCGTGAGTTGCGGGATGATCCAGACATTCGGAGTGTCGTCACAAGAATAGGGCGCGATACGTCAAATGCCTCGGACTTTTTTATCTCTTTACACTCGCGACAAAACCGTAAGGACACAATTAACGCCACCATTAGTCGTTTAAACAGACATTTTTCACATTATGCCGGCGCACGTCTGAGATTGCATCTCCCTCCTTCTATCGGAGGCAGCGCCCGGGCTTCCGACGGAGCTTATCAATATAGTCTCCAAAGCAGCTCAGCCGAAGAGCTTGCAGAATGGACACCTAAAGTCGTCAAGGCTTTTTCCCAGCTTTCCTTCCTGACCGATATCACTACAGATATTGAAAATAGCCAGAGTACCATGCTTTTCCTAAATCGTGATATTGAGGCACGCTATAAAATAACACCGCAGCTTGTCAGCCAGACGTTATATGATGCTTTTGGCCAGCGTACGGCTTCGATTATTTATGGAAAACTCAATCAATATCATATCATTATGGAAGCCAATCCATATTTTTCACGCAATTCTGCTTTTCTTAGACAAATGTGGGTCAGTATTGCCGGAGGCACTGCCCAGGGAGGAACTGCCTCTAATAATCTACGTGTAAAAGCGGCTAATCAGAATAAATCTGCCTTCAGTCAAAGTGAGCTTTCTTACCGCAATGCGATGGCCAATGCTCTTGCAGGAGGAAAGTCAGCTTCTAATGGTGCTGCTGTAACAACAGCCCAGGAAACCATGATTCCGCTGCCTCTTTTAGGTGAAATAAAGACAGTAAATACACCTCTTGCGGTCAATCATCAGGGACAATTTGTTTCAGCAACAATTTCCTTTAACCTGGCCCCCGGTGCCACAATCGGCAGTGCTGTAGACTCTATTGAGAAAACCCTTGTCAGCAGCCACCTCCCTCAATCAATTCAGGGAAGCTTTACCGGAAATCTAGCCCAGTTCAAAAAAACCGTTAATCAGGAGCCCCTTTTGATTGCTGGTGCCCTTGCTGCTATTTATATCGTTCTGGGTATCCTTTATGAAAGTCTTATCCATCCCTTAACAATTCTCTCTACTCTTCCTTCAGCAGGAGTAGGCGCGCTGATTGCAGTATTCCTTTGTGGACAACCCTTTTCGCTATTGACACTGATCGGTATCATTCTTCTGATTGGCATTGTTAAGAAGAATGCCATCATGCTGGTTGACTTCGCTTTGCAGGAAAAGAAAAAAGGCACCGCCCTCTATGACTCAATTCTAAAAGCCAGCCTCCTCAGGTTCCGACCTATTCTCATGACGTCTCTGGCAGCAGCTTTCGGTGCCATACCGCTGCTTTTAGGTGAGGGTTATGGCACTGAAATGCGTTACCCTCTAGGTGTTTCCATTTTAGGAGGACTGTGCTTCAGCCAACTTTTGACACTTTATACAACACCTGTAATCTATCTTTATCTTGAGCGCTTCAGTATTTTTTCAACAGGATTATGCCGCAAAATTCTTAACCACTTTATTTTAAATAAATCGCTTCTTTAATCCCGGGAATTCATTACGTGTCTCGTCCATCTCTTTGCACTCTTTTACTGCTTTGTCCCATACTCCCCGTCGTGACAGGTTGCATGGTAGGACCGGATTACCATCGTCCCAAGGCAATCATTTCAGATCATTTTAAAGAAGCCCCTCCTCCCCGAGGGTGGGTCAAAGGCCAGCCAGATATGGCATCCATTCCAAAAGGAAAATGGTGGCTGATTTTTAATGATCCCACACTCAATGATCTGGAAGAAAGGGTAGATCACTCAAACCAGTCCCTAAAACAATATGAAGCGCAATATCGACAGGCCCGCGCAATGATTGACTCAGTCAGAGCCAATCTCTTCCCCACCGTCAATGGCCAATTTACCTTCAACCGTAATGGCAAAGGCACTGTGCTACCTGATGGTAAAGGGGACACTTACACCAAAAATCTTGCCACCAACACATGGTCAACAGGTCCCAGCGCCAGTTGGACAGTTGACGTTTGGGGAGCCATCAGGCGGCAGGTGCAGCAACAGGTAACTGCTGCACAATCCAGCGCTGCCCTACTTGCCAATATGCGTCTTTCTTACGAACTTGAACTTGGAACCGATTATTTTAATTTACGCTATCAGGACAGTCTGATTGCCCTTTTTAAACGTAATGTCGGCCTATATCGTCACAATCTTGATATTCTACAAAATCAGCTTAGTGCTGGTGTCGCCGATCCCACCAGTGTCCTCCAGGCACGTTACCAACTGCAATCTACTCAGGCAAGCCTTGCTAACGCCCATATTACGCGCGCCCAATATGAACATGCCATTGCTGTGCTAACAGGACGCCCTCCTGCCGATGTTACCCTTCCGGAAGCGCCCCTGCCTTCGACCGTCCCTCCGCCACCACAAGCCCTGCCTTCAACCTTATTGCAGAGACGGCCAGATATTGCTCAGGCTGAACGCCAGATGGAAAGCTATAATGCTGAAATTGGTTACAGGATCGGGAGTTTCTATCCAGAATTCACCCTCAATGCTAGCTATGGCTATAGCGGTAATCCATTAAATAAACTCATTCAGACAGCCATGCGCACCTGGTCTCTTGGAGCCGGAGCAAGTGAAACACTTTTTGCAGGAGGTGCCAGATCCGCCGCCGTACGCGAAGCCGAAGCTGACTATGATAATGCTGTTGCCTCCTACCGGCAAACCGTACTCTCAGCCCTACAGGATACAGAAGATCAATTATCTAATCTACATTATTTGGAAGACCAGATGACCTATCAGGAAATGGCACTTAAAAGCGCACAAGAAGCCATCCGGGTCTCGATGAATGAATATCTTGCAGGCACCCAGATCTATACGACCGTGATTGCAGCACAACAGACAGCCCTACAATATGAAGAAACCAAATTACAGATACAGCAACAGCGCCTACTGTCAGAAATCCGCCTCATAACAGACTTAGGCGGCGGCTGGAGCGTCAACGAGCTACCCGACAAGGACACTCTGCAATCTGACAACCCGATCATCCCAAGCTTCATACAAAAAGACAAAAACTGACACCTCTCCTCCCTTAACTGGGAAAGGCATCAGTTTAAGCCTGAAAAAACTCAGTTCTTTTTATTCTTCTTACGGCAGCAACGATGACGTCCCAAGAGAACTCCGACGAAAAACAAAGCTGCAACCCATAGCCAAGGATGGTCATTCACCATATCCTTAACCAGGCATTTTTTTTCACCAGTCATAGGGCAACATGTATCTTTCTGAAAATCATTCATCACACTAACCTTTCATGCTGAACGAAAACTATTCGCCTTAATAAAAAAGGACGGCCACTTTAAGTGCCGTCCTCTTATTATCTGCCCTTATGGGAAAAAGCTCAAGCAGCTTCTTCAGAAGGTGTCTGAACAGGGCCGCTATCTTTGCCTTTGGCTTCAATATCGCGTTCGACAAGTTCGACTACAGCCATATCAGCATTATCACCATAACGCACACCAGCTTTCAGAATGCGTGTATAACCACCATTACGGCTGCTATAACGATCTTTCAGAGCTGAGAACAGCTTTGCAACAATGGCATCATCGCGCAAAAGTGAATAAGCCTGACGGCGAGCATGAAGATCACCGCGTTTGCCCAATGTAATCAGTTTTTCAGCAACTGGACGGAGTTCTTTCGCTTTTGGCAAAGTCGTCGTGATCTGCTCATGCTTAAGCAGGGCAACAGCCATATTGCGAAACATCGCCGCTCTATGAGTTGATGTTACGTTTAACTTACGTCCGCTAAGATTATGACGCATTTTATATTCCTAATCCTTACCCAAAGCTTCCCAGCTGAGGCTTGTTAGAATGTCTCATCAAGACGACGAGCAAGATCTTCAATACTTTCAGGAGGCCACTCAGGTACGCTCATACCTAGCGAAAGTCCCATACCTGTCAGCACTTCTTTGATCTCATTAAGTGACTTACGACCGAAGTTCGGTGTGCGCAGCATTTCCTGCTCTGTTTTCTGTACAAGATCACCAATATAGACGATATTGTCATTTTTCAGGCAGTTCGCACTACGGACTGAAAGCTCCAGCTCATCAACCTTACGAAGAAGATTACGGCTAAATGGCAGATCATCTTCTGTCTCTTCCTGCTGAACAGGACGTGGTTCGTCAAAATTGATGAAAAGTTGAAGCTGATCCTGAAGAATACGCGCAGCTAAAGCCAAAGCGTCTTCAGGCGTGACAACGCCATTTGTCTCAACTGTAAGACGCAGCTTGTCATAATCAGTCACTTGCCCAACACGGGTAGGGTCAACTTTATAAGAGACGCGACGAACAGGAGAATAGATCGCATCAATCGGAATCAATCCGATCGGAGCATCCTCAAGTCGGTTAGCTGAAGCAGGAACATAGCCCTTACCCGAATCAACCGTAAACTCCATGCCGAATTTAACATCGTCATCAAGAGTACAAATCACCAGATCCGGGTTCATGATTTCAATATCATGACCTGTCTGTATCTGACTTGCCTTAACCTCTCCGGGCCCCGTCGCGGTCAGAACCATACGCTTTGGCCCCTCACCGTGCATTTTGATGGCAAGCTGCTTAACATTAAGAATGATGTCAGTAACATCTTCACGTACGCCCGCCACTGAGGCGAACTCGTGCAGCACACCATCGATCTGAATGGCTGTAACAGCAGAACCCTGCAAGGAGGATAAAAGAATACGGCGAAGCGCATTGCCCATTGTCAGGCCGAAACCACGTTCCAGCGGCTCAGCAATGATGGTTGCAATACGTGAGGGAACCGGGCCGGGCTCGACTTCAAGCTTCTCCGGTTTGATGAGGGACTGCCAGTTTTTCTGGAGAACCAAGGTCATGGCCTTTCAAACAACGAAGCCCACCTTATAATAAGGCGGTGCCTGGCCCGCACAATCGTGCGGTAATAACTACACCATGGTGGAAACTATTTTTTAGAAACAGCCTCCACCCCTTTTCAAACCCTATTAAACGCGACGGCGCTTACGAGGGCGACAACCATTATGCGGGATTGGCGTCATATCACGGATAGATGTGATCGTGAAACCGACAGCCTGTAAAGCCCGCAGAGCGCTCTCACGCCCGGAACCAGGACCTGACACTTCAATTTCAAGTGTTTCCATCCCGTGTTCACGTGCTTTGCGACCTGCATCCTCAGCAGCAACCTGTGCAGCATAAGGCGTAGATTTACGTGAACCTTTAAAGCCCTGTGCTCCAGAAGAAGACCACGCAATTGCGTTGCCCTGGGCATCAGAGATCGTAATCATTGTGTTGTTAAATGTAGAGAGAACGTGCGCAACACCAGAAATGATGTTCTTACGCTCTTTCTTACGAAGACGTGGGGCAGGAGCCTTGGCCATATTATACTTGTCCTATCAGTTCGCAGATATTTGAAAGAAAAGTAACAGCTTAACGCGTTACTTTTTTCTTACCAGCGATTGCCACAGCCTTACCTTTACGTGTGCGAGCATTCGTATGGGTTCTCTGCCCACGGACAGGCAACCCACGACGATGACGCAGACCGCGGTAGCAACCCAGATCCATCAAACGTTTGATGCTCATGGCAACTTCACGACGGAGGTCACCCTCAACACGATATTCGCTATCAATAAGCTCACGAATCTTGACAACTTCGTCGTCAGAAAGTTCGTTTACGCGCTTAGCATCAGGAATCCCGAGCTTACTGCAGATCGCCTGCGCGCTCGACGGTCCAATGCCATAAACATAGCGCAGACTGATGACCACACGCTTGTTGGTCGGAATGTTTACGCCGGCAATACGTGCCACGCCAATTCTCCAATCAACGCGGCACTTTCACCGCGTTCCCATTAATTTCGTGCCCTATTGGAAAGTTCCCGACAGTCTCGCCAGGATACTCTCCCCTTAAAGGCGATTCCAGCTTTCAACTATAAAAGCTACGCCCAATATCTGCAGCGCGAAATATACTGCCCTGCAGATTTAGTCAAATTTTATTGATCACTTTTTCGTGATCATAGCGGAAATGTCACTTTCCTGCAACGTCCAGAATTCGATCAATGGCATGACCTACATCACTAATTGACTGTAATCCATCGACCTTTTTCAAACGCCCATCCTGCTCATAATATGGCAAAATAGGTTTCGTCTGGGCATCATAGACCTCCAAGCGTGACTTTAACACCTCAGGCGTATCGTCAGAACGTTTCGAGCCATCATCGCCAACACGCTCTGCAATACGTTTCATAAGCTCTTCACGCGGCACATCAATCAGGATGACCGCATTAATAGCAATATGCTTCCTTTTCAGCATCTCATCGAGTGCCAGGGCCTGACTCGTTGCTCTTGGGAATCCATCAAGAATAAACCCTTTTGCACAATCAGGCTGACTGATCCGCTTTTCGATCATCGCAACCATGATTTCATCAGGCACTAATTGTCCTGATTCCAGAATGGCTTTTACTTTCAGGCCAATTTCCGAACCGGCAGAAACCTCGGCTCTGAGCATGTCACCGGTAGAAACCTGTTTCATGCCACGTTCAGTTTCGAGTCTCTTGGCTTGAGTACCCTTACCTGCCCCTGGAGGCCCGAGAAGAATGATATTCATTCCTACTTTCCTCTTTCTTTCGTTCGATAGGCACTCCGTCCGCGTTGCTTGCGGATAAGGCCCTGATATTGGTGAGCCACTAAATGAGACTGAATCTGCGTTACCGTATCAATCGTAACCGATACGATAATGATCAAACTCGTTCCACCAAAATAGAATGGCACATTATAATGACTAATCAAAATCTGCGGTAATAGACAGACCAGGACCATATAAGCAGCCCCAATTGTTGTCAGGCGTGACAGGATCTTATCAAAATAACGTGCTGTATTTGCTCCAGGACGTATCCCAGGTACAAACCCCCCTTGCTTACGCAAATTCTCTGCTGTCTCTTCCGGATTAAAAGTCACCGCTGCGTAGAAATAAGAGAAAAACACGATCATCAGGGCATAAAAAGCCATATAAAGGGGCTGTCCCTGAGAGAAAAGCTGCCCAACCTTTCCAAGCCACCCAGTATTACTATGCAGAAACCCTGCCAGAGTTGCAGGAATCAACAATACTGATGAGGCAAAAATAGGCGGAATTACACCAGCAGTATTTACCTTTAAAGGCATATGCGTGGAATCACCACCATAGATACGATTCCCAACCTGCCTTTTAGGATACTGAATTATGACGCGTCTTTGTGCCTGTTCCATAAAGACAATAAAGGCAACTACAGCCAAAGCCATAACTAGAAAAATAGCGACGAATAAAGGAGAAAGTGCCCCTGTCCGACCTAATTCGAAAAGACTTGCTGTCGCATGAGGCAAATTGGCTACAATCCCTGAGAAAATAATCAAGGAGATACCATTTCCAATCCCCCGGGACGTAATTTGCTCACCCACCCACATCAGGAACATGGTACCTGTTACTAACATGACAACATAAGAGAAAACAAAACTTGGGCCAGGAGAAATAATGGCACTAAGGCCACTTTGAGTATGAAGACTTCGCAGCCCCATTGCGAAACCATAAGCTTGTACAATAGCAATAAGCACTGTAAGATAGCGCGTATATTGATTAAGCTTTTTACGCCCGCTTTCCCCTTCTTTCTTCAAAGCTTCCATTGAAGGCAATGCCGTCGATAAAAGCTGAATAATAATGGACGCACTGATATAAGGCATAATATTCAGGGCGAATATAGTCATACGCCCTAATGCCCCACCTGAGAACATATCAAACATTCCCAGAATGCCACCTTGGTTCTGGGACATAATTTCACCCAGAACAGAGGCATCAATCCCAGGGACTGGAATGAATGTTCCTAGTCGATAAATAATCAGTGCCCCAAGGGTGAACCAGATACGTTTTTTCAGCTCTGTCGCTTTAGAAAAAGAGCTGAAATTCAGGTTCGCGGCAAGTTGCTCGGCTACAGAAGCCATCTCCCCGTCCTTTCATGAAAACAGCGCCACCGCACATAGTACGGGACGCTGTTTCAACAATCACTAAACCCCAGAAAGGGTTATGGTGAACATATTAAGCCTCAGGCTGAGTTGCGCCTTCAGAAGCTAAAACTTTTACAGTCCCACCAGCTTTTTCAACTGCTGCAACAGCAGAAGCAGAAGCGCCGGCAACCTCAAAGTTAAGCTTGGAAGTCAGCTCGCCTTTTGCGAGAAGACGAACACCTGCCACCTTGTGAGACCCAACAAGACCTGCCTTACGCAGTGCCTCAATTGTTACCACATCGGAAGCAGAGAGCTTTCCATCCTCAAGGGCTTTGGAAACAGCACCGAGATTAACCGTAGCATATTCCTTGCGAAAAATATTCACAAAGCCACGCTTGGGCATACGGCGATAAATCGGGAGCTGACCACCCTCAAAGCCATTCAGAGCAACACCCTCACGGGCTTTCTGACCTTTATGACCTTTACCGGATGTCTTACCCTTACCGGATCCAATGCCACGACCCAGACGCTTCTTACGATAGCGAGCGCCCTCATTGTCGCGTAATTCATTCAGATTCATCTTAGTCCTCCACCTTCAAAAGATGAGCGACCTTACGGATCATCCCACGAATTGAAGGAGTATCCTCAAGCACACGGGAAGTCCCGATGCCACGCAGCCCCAAACCTTTGATTGTTTCAGCCTGACCAGGCTTACGCCCGATCACGGAATAAATCTGTGTAACGCGAACGGTCTTACCTTGTGACTCAGACATTAGCAGCCTCCGCTTCAGCATTTTCACGACGACCGAAAAGCTCAAATGTCTTTTTACCGCGACGAGCAGCAACCTGACGGGGGCTCGCAACACGCTCAAGAGCGTCGAATGTAGCCTTGATCATGTTATGCGGGTTACGCGTTCCTGTGCTTTTAGCAACAACATCACTAATGCCAAGGCTTTCGAATACCGCACGCATCGGGCCACCAGCGATGATACCAGTTCCAGCATCAGCTGCACGAATCGTCACTTTACCAGCGCCAAAATGCCCGAAAGCATCATGATGCAGAGTACGGCCTTCCTTCATAGGAACGCGAATCATGTGACGACGTGCACGCTCAGTTGCTTTACGGATCGCTTCAGGAACTTCGCGCGCTTTACCAGCACCGTAACCGACGCGACCTTTCTGGTCACCGACAACAACAAGCGCAGCAAAGGCAAAACGACGTCCACCCTTAACGACTTTAGCAACGCGGTTAATGGTTACGAGTTTGTCAACAAGCTCATCACCCTGCTCACGCTCACGACCACCACGGCCGCCTTCTTTTGGCTCACGTGCCATGTGTGATCCTCCTTAGAACGAAAGCCCGCCCTCACGGGCTGCCTCAGCCAGCGCTTTCACCCGGCCATGATAAAGATATGCGCCACGGTCGAAAACGACTTCCTTGACGCCTGCTGCAAGAGCACGCTCTGCAACAAGCTTACCAATAACAGCAGCAGCCTCAATATTCGCACCTGTTTTACCAGCACTACGAATGTCCTTCTCAAGTGTTGAAGCACTTGCCAAGGTGTGACCATGCGCGTCATCAATGACCTGAGCATGAATATGTTTGCTAGAACGGAAGACCGACAAACGCGGCCGGCCGCCGCTCTTGCGACGAAGCTGGAAACGTAACCGCCGGCGGCGACGCTCCTGCAATCCTTGCAGCGATGCCATTACTTCTTCTTACCTTCCTTACGACGCAGAACTTCAGTCTCATAGCGAACGCCTTTGCCTTTATAAGGCTCAGGGCGACGGAAATTGCGAATATCCAGTGCTACTTGACCAACACGCTGCTTATCATTTCCCTCGACCATAATCGCCGTTGGACGCGGCGTAGTAATTTTAACATCCGAAGGAATCGGATAAATTACATCATGAGAAAAGCCGAGATTCATGACAAGATTTGAACCTTGTACCGCTGCGCGGAAACCCGTTCCCTGAATTTCGAGACCTTTTGAAAAGCCTTCTGAAACACCTTTAACCATATTGGCTAACAGAGCACGTGTGGTCCCCCACAAAGTCCAGCTCTGACGAGAACGACCACCTAACGGCGATACGACGATCTTCCCATCCTCAATCTTCACATCTACCTGAGAAGAAACAGGAAATTTAAGCTCACCGCGCTTACCTTTGACAGAAACGACGCCATCAGCAATCGTCGCTTGCACACCGGCAGGGAGCTCAACAGGATTTTTACCTACGCGAGACATGCTTCCCTCCCTTAGAAGACGCGGCAGAGGATCTCACCACCAACATTGGCAGCACGAGCCTCAATATCAGAAAGAACGCCACGCGGGGTGGAAAGAATAGAAACACCTAGCCCAGCATAGACGCGCGGCAGTTCCTTAATTTTGGAATAAACACGACGTCCAGGGCGTGAAACACGGTGAATCTCACGAATAACAGGCAGGCCTTCGCTGTATTTCAGCTCAATACGCAGCTGAGAAATACCTTTACGGATCTCTTCAGTTTGGTATCCGCGAATATAACCTTCGCGTTTCAGAGCTTCAAGAACGCTGGCACGTAATTTTGAAGCAGGTGCAACACAAGCAGCATGACGAGCGCGCTGCGCGTTACGGATGCGGGTAAGCATATCACCCAGCGGATCAGACATAGACATTTAAACTATCCTCTTACCAGCTGGATTTTACCATACCGGGAATCTGCCCCGTAGAAGCAAGATCGCGCAATGCAATACGGCACAATTCAAACTTACGGTAATTCGCACGGGGACGACCAGTAACTTTGCAACGCAGCCTGACACGGGTCTGAGACCCATTACGAGGAAGCTGTGCAAGCTTCAAAGTCGCCTCAAAACGCTCTTCCATAGAAAGTGAGCGATTTTTAATAATATCTTTTAATGCGGTCCGCTTCTCACGATCGCGCTTAGCTAATGCCGCGCGATGATCGTTGCGGAGAATCGCAGAGGTCTTCGCCATCTCGAATTTTCTCCCGGAACCTGTCAGGACAATCCCAACGGTTTTCCAATTAGTCATCATTTAGCGAGATTCGGAGATAAGATAAACCCCCAATCTCGCTAAAATGATTATTAAACTTCAGAGTTAGGACAGGAAGGGCAGATCAAAAGCTTTCAGGAGAGCTTTTGCTTCTGCATCCGTTTTCGCTGAAGTAACAAAAATAATATCCATCCCGCGTACGGAATCGATTTTATCGTAATCAATTTCAGGGAAAACAATCTGCTCTTTAATACCCATGGCAAAGTTACCACGACCATCAAAGCCTTTATTTCCTGGCAAACCACGAAAATCACGGATACGTGGCATTGCGATCGTCACGAAACGATCAAGAAACTCGTACATACGGGCACGACGAAGCGTAACCTTACAGCCGATTGGCAAGCCTTCACGGATCTTAAAGCCGGCAATAGCCTTTTTAGCCAAAGTCTTGACTGGCTTCTGCCCAGAAATGAGTGTCATTTCAGCAACAGCGGCATCAAGTTTCTTCTGATCACCAGCAGCTTCACCAACGCCCATATTCAGGACGATTTTCTCAAGTTTGGGGATCTGGAAATCGTTTTGATAACCAAACTGCTCTTTCAGCTTTGCCTTTAAAACGTCCCGATAATGCTGTTGCAAACGGGGCAGCACATTTTGATTGTTGCTCATCGTCTGCTCCTTAGCCTTCGATCACGTCGCCTGTTGCTTTCGCAACACGCACTTTGCGACCATCCTCAAGCACACGGAAACCAACACGTGTTGGCTTACCGCTTTTCGGATCAATCAACTTAAGGTTAGAAAGATGGATCGGCATTTCTTTATCGATGATGCCACCATTTTCACCCATACGATTTGGCTTTGTATGGCGTTTCGCCACAGCAACACCGCGAACTAACGCTTTTTCTGTTTTCGGAAAAACAGAAAGAACCTCGCCACGTACGCCTTTTGAACGGCCAGTCAGAACCAGAACCTGGTCCCCTTTTCTAATACGTGCAGCCATTACAGCACCTCCGGAGCCAGGGAGATGATCTTCATAAACTTGCGTGCACGCAATTCACGAACAACCGGGCCAAAAATACGTGTTCCAATCGGTTCCTGCTGCTTATTAATCAACACAGCAGCATTGCGATCGAAACGGATCGCTGAACCATCAGGACGGCGCACAGGGTAGGAAGTACGCACGATCACCGCCTGGTGAACATCGCCTTTCTTCACTTTCCCACGGGGAATGGCTTCTTTAACGGACACGACAATAACGTCGCCGACCGAAGCAGTCTTCCGTTTGGAACCACCCAGTACTTTAATGCACTGCACCCGACGTGCGCCAGAGTTGTCAGCAACGTCAAGGTTGGTCTCGGGATGAATCATCTGTCAGCTCCCTTACGCGCCTGCTGAAGCTGACGTTGTTTTTACAACATCAACACCATTGCATGAAACGACCGTCCATGTTTTGCGTTTGGAAATGGGGGCGCATTCTTCAATACGAACCACATCGCCAATTTTGCATGCATTCGCATCATCATGCGCTGCATATTTCTTGGAGCGGCGGATAAACTTTTTATACAGGGGATGCATGACGCGACGATCGACAAGAACGGTAACCGTCTTGTCCATCTTGTCACTTGTCACACGGCCTGTCAGGACGCGCCTTGGCATCGTCCGTCTCCTCTCAGGACTTGTGCGCGGACGTTTGTGCGCCCGTGCTGTTCTTCGATTGATGCAGCAATGTTTTGATACGAGCAACAGCGCGACGCACCTTTTTTACATTGCTGGTGTTCTCAGCCTGCCCAGTGGCGGCTGAGAAACGCTGATTAATCTGCTCACGCTTCAGCTCTACAAGAAGAGCCTTCAGCTCATCAGCAGATTTTGCACGCAAATCAGAAACTTTATAAGCTTCAGCCATATTAAGCCTCCTCAATGCGCTGAATAAACTTCGTCTTAATCGGCAGTTTTGCAGCTGCCAGACTGAGAGCTAAACGCGCTACGTCAGGCGGAACCCCTTCGATTTCGAAAAGGATACGACCTGGCTTTACACGAGCTGCCCAGTACTCAGGGTTACCTTTACCGGAACCCATACGCACTTCTGCAGGTTTTGTCGAGACCGGAAGGTCTGGAAAAATACGAATCCAGACACGACCAGCACGTTTCATCGCACGTGTAACAGCGCGACGAGCTGCCTCAATTTGCCGAGCCGTGATTCTCTCAGGCTCCAGCGCTTTAAGACCGTATGCTCCAAAGTTTAGCTGGGTGCCCCCTTTTGCCAAACCGTGGATGCGGCCCTTACGGACCTTGCGGAATTTTGTCCGCTTTGGAGAAAGCATGTTTTATACCCTCATTTTAAACACCAATGACGTAGTTCGAAGACTTTGTGCTTCGTCTTAACGCTGAGGTGCTTGCTCCGCAGCTCTACGGTCCTGGGCCATAGGATCATGAGCGAGAATCTCGCCTTTGAAGATCCACACCTTCACACCACATGAGCCATAAGTTGTATGGGCTGTTGAGGTCCCATAATCGATATCTGCACGCAATGTATGCAAAGGAACGCGCCCTTCACGATATTTTTCATCACGAGCAATTTCGGCACCGCCAAGACGACCACTACAAGTGATACGGATCCCCTGGGCCCCAAGACGCATTGCTGACTGAATTGAACGTTTCATCGCACGACGGAAAGCAACACGACGTTCAAGCTGCTGAGCAATAGAATCAGCAACAAGCGTCGCATCAATTTCAGGTTTGCGAATTTCGACGATGTTCAGCGCAACATCTGCATTCGCCATACGGCTGAGTTCTTTACGCAGCGCATCAATATCCTGACCTTTTTTACCAATAACCACACCCGGACGAGCAGCGTAAATGGTCACACGTGGCTTTTTGGCAGGACGTTCGATGACAACGCGAGAAACACCCGCACTGTTTAATTTCTTACGAAGGAAATTACGCAGCTTCAGATCTTCATGAAGAAGACGTGCATAGTCATTTCCTGCGTACCAACGGCTGTCCCAAGTACGATTAATACCCAGCCGAAGACCGATTGGATTAACTTTATGTCCCATGACTTAGGCCGCCTTCTGCTCTTTGACGCTTTTTTTAGATGCTTTTTCTCCCTCAGGAGCTTCAGCACGTTCAGCGACAACAATTTTCAGATGACTGAAAAACTTCTCAACGCGAGCAGAACGACCACGTCCGCGCGCATGGAAACGCTTCATGACGATTGATTTGCCAACTTCTGCCGACTTAACAACCAGACGATCAACGTCAAGCTGATGATTATTTTCAGCATTTGCGACAGCGCTCTCAAGAGTCTTTTTCACCTGTTGAGCAATACGCCGACGAGAAAATGTCAGAGCAGCAATTGCCTTATCAGCAGGCTGATTACGGATCAGAGCCGCAACCAGATTAAGCTTGCGAGGACTAACGCGAATATTGCGAGCAACAGCCTGGGCCTCTGTCTCGGCCAATGTACGAATATGCTTCGGTTTGCTCATAATCAGCCCCGCTTCGATTTTTTATCGGAGCCGTGACCGGTATAGGTCCGGGTTGGTGAGAACTCACCAAACTTATGACCAACCATATTTTCCGAAACCTGAACAGGCAGGAACTTATGACCGTTATAGACACCGAAAGTTAAGCCGACAAACTGAGGCAGAATGGTAGAACGACGTGACCAGATTTTGATCACTTCGTTACGACCAGAAGCCCGTGCTTTTTCGGCCTTGCCAAATAGATACCCGTCGACGAACGGGCCTTTCCAGACGGAACGTGCCATCTTAATGCCCTCTCTTACTTACCAGACTTGCGACGACGGATAATCAGGCTGTCCGTCCGCTTATTAACACGGGTTTTGTAACCCTTTGTTGGCACACCCCAAGGCGTAACTGGGTGACGACCACCCGATGTACGTCCTTCACCACCACCATGTGGGTGATCGACTGGGTTCATGACAACACCACGCACATGTGGACGACGGCCCAACCAACGACTGCGACCTGCCTTGCCAAAATGCTGGTTCATATTGTCTGGGTTAGAGACGGCACCAACTGTAGCCATGCATTCACCACGAACGACGCGCAATTCGCCAGACTGAAGCTTAATCTGAGCGTAACCAGCGTCCTTACCCACGAGCTGAGCGTAGTTACCAGCAGAGCGAGCCAATTTGCCACCTGCTCCCTGTTTCAACTCAATATTGTGGATAATCGTCCCAACAGGCATAGCTGCTAGTGGCATTGCATTTCCTGGGCGAACGTCAACCTGGAAACCGGAAACAACGCGGTCTCCTTCTTTAACACGCTGCGGCGCAATAATGTATGAGAGTTCCCCATCATCATAACGGATGAGCGCAATAAAGGCCGTACGGTTAGGATCATATTCCAGACGTTCAATCGTGGCTGCAACATCGAATTTACGACGCTTAAAATCCACATAGCGATAGGACTGTTTATGCCCGCCACCACGAAATCTGACTGTGGTACGACCGTAGTTATTACGACCGCCAGAATGATTCTTTCCTTCAGTAAGCTGCTTGACAGGCTTACCTTTCCAGAGACCACTACGGTCGATGAGTACTGTGCCTCTCGCACTCGGCGTCGTGGGATTAAAGTGCTTTAATGCCATTGTATCTTCCCCGCGCGTTAGCTAATTTTCGCGGTCAGGTCAATTGATTGACCTTCAGCTAGCTTGACATACGCCTTCTTGATATCAGAGCGACGTCCAAGACGTCCTTTGACACGCTTGGTCTTCCCTTTCTGAACCAGAGTGTTGACAGCCAACACTTTGACATCAAAAAGTTTTTCCACAGCAGCCTTAATTTGGGGCTTTGTAGCTGAAAGAGCGACCTTGAAAACGACCTGGTTACGTTCAGAAAGAAGCGTTGCCTTTTCCGTGATCAGAGGAGCACGAACGACATCAAAAATCGCTTCATCTGAAAGAGCGGCTGCGCTTTTGCGCGCATTCATCACAGCGTTTGTTGTCATGCCAGACGCTCCTTAAGCCCTTCTAGACCAGAACGGGTAATAACCAGCGTTTCATGGTTCAGAATATCGTAAACATTCGCCCCAACTGTCGGCAGAACATCAATTTTTGGCAGATTGGAAACCGCTCTCAGGAAAGCACTGTCAACGTCCTTATCAACGATCAAGGCAGACTTCCAGCCAAGAGCTGACAGTTTTTCTGAAGCTTCACGTGTCTTGGAGATACCCTGTGCACCGTCCAGAACAACCAGCTTGCCTTCAGCTGCTTTTTGAGAAAGCGCAGAAAGAAGACCAAGACGACGAACCTTCTTAGGAAGGTCGTAACCATGATCACGCACAACTGGACCATGAACCACACCACCAGTGCGGAACTGAGGCGCTCTCAAAGACCCTTGACGGGCTGAGCCTGTTCCCTTCTGACGATAAGGCTTCTTTGTCGTACCAGAAACTGCACCCATGCCTTTTGTAGCATGCGTACCAGCACGACGCTTGGCTAACTGCCAATGAACGACACGCGCCATGATATCCTGACGCGGAACAATTCCGAAAATCTCTTCCGGCAGTGCGACTGTGCCAGCACTCCCGTTATCGAGGGTTTTGACTTCGTATTCCATATCCCTCACCCGGCAGCCCCAACGGTCGCAGCCGGATAGGGTGCGTCCGCATGGCGGGCTTTCTTGATTGCATCGCGAACCAGGACATAACCATTCTTGGCGCCAGGAACAGCACCACGAACCATAATCAGGTTACGTTCTTCATCGACAGCCGCAATTTCTAAATTCTGTGTCGTTACACGTTCATCACCAAGATGACCGGCCATCTTCTTACCTTTGAAGACTTTGCCAGGATCCTGACGTTGCCCCGTAGACCCATGAGAGCGGTGACTGATTGAGACACCGTGCGTTGCTTCCAGACCAGCAAAGTTGTGGCGTTTCATAACACCAGCGAAACCTTTACCCTTACTCTGACCTGTCACGTCAACTTTCTGACCAACAACAAAATGTGCAGCAGAAATTTTTGTGCCTGGCGTCAGAAGTGCATCCTCAGCAACACGGAACTCAACAAGCTTACGCTTGGGTTCAACTTTTACGCGAGCAAAATGTCCGCGGTTCGCTTTCGTGACGTGTTTCGTCTTTGCATTTGTAATACCAAGCTGCACAGCGGTATAGCCGTCACGGTCATTGGTACGTGCATCAACAACCTCGAGATTATCGAGGTACAGCACCGTCACAGGCACATGTGTGCCATCTTCTTTAAAGAGCCGGGTCATCCCCAGCTTTTTTGCAATCAATCCGGTACGCATCGTCTGGACCTTAAAGTTTAATCTCGACGTCAACGCCAGCGGCGAGGTCGAGCTTCATGAGGGCGTCCACGGTCTGCGGCGTTGGCTCAACAATGTCGAGCAGGCGGCGATGTGTTCTCATTTCGAACTGTTCGCGGCTTTTCTTATCCACATGAGGTGAACGATTCACGGTAAACCGTGCAATATGCGTAGGCAGCGGGATGGGACCCCGAACCCGCGCACCCGTACGTTTCGCCGTATTAACAATCTCCCTTGTGCTATTATCAAGCACACGGTGATCATAAGCCTTAAGGCGAATTCGGATGTTCTGGTCGTCCATGGTCTGTTTTTATCCAACTAAATTTTCCGACTGTCCTCTTATAGCCATTTCAAGTGAAATGGAACCCCGGCCGACAAAAAATCGACCGGGGCCCCAGAGTCAATGGCTAATCAGGGGACTTAAGCCGTGATTGAGGCAACCACGCCAGCACCAACCGTACGCCCACCCTCACGGATAGCGAAACGGAGGCCTTCATCCATAGCAATCGGAGCAATCAGCTCGACATCCATAGTGACGTTGTCACCAGGCATGACCATCTCAACACCTTCTGGTAGATGGACAACACCGGTAACGTCCGTTGTACGGAAGTAGAACTGTGGACGATAGTTTGTGAAGAATGGCGTATGACGTCCACCCTCTTCTTTCGTCAGCACATAAGCTTCAGCTTTGAATTTGCTATGAGGCGTAATTGAACCTGGTTTTGCAAGAACTTGACCGCGCTCAACGTCTTCACGCTTCGTGCCACGAAGAAGAGCGCCGATATTGTCGCCAGCTTCCCCACGATCAAGCAGTTTGCGGAACATTTCAACACCGGTAACTGTTGTCTTTGTCGTGTCACGAAGACCAACGATTTCGATTTCGTCACCAACGTTAATAGCACCACGCTCAACACGGCCAGTAACAACAGTTCCACGACCTGAAATCGAGAACACGTCTTCGATTGGCATCAGGAACGGACGGTCAACTGGACGCTCTGGCTGAGGAATGTATGCATCAACAGCATCCATCAGATCACGAACGCGGTTTTCACCCAGTTCTGGGTCACCGTCTTCAAGAGTCACAAGAGCGGACCCTTTAATGACAGGAATTTCGTCGCCTGGGAACTGATAGGAAGAAAGAAGTTCGCGAACTTCCATCTCAACCAGTTCAAGAAGCTCTGGATCGTCAACCTGGTCAACTTTATTCAGGAAGACAACAAGAGCAGGCACACCAACCTGGCGAGCAAGAAGGATATGCTCACGTGTCTGGGGCATTGGGCCGTCAGCAGCAGACACAACCAGAATAGCGCCGTCCATCTGAGCAGCACCAGTGATCATGTTCTTCACATAGTCAGCGTGACCTGGGCAGTCAACGTGAGCATAGTGACGTTTCTCTGTCTCATACTCAACGTGAGCTGTAGAAATCGTGATACCACGTGCACGCTCTTCAGGAGCTTTATCAATCTGGTCATAAGCGCTGTAAACAGCGCCACCTGTTTTAGCCAGTGTTTTTGTAATAGCAGCAGTCAGCGAGGTCTTGCCGTGATCGACGTGACCGATGGTGCCGATGTTGCAGTGCGGCTTATTCCGCTCAAATTTAGCCTTTGCCATCGTCTCTCTCCATAACCCTTATCCACTATGAACAAGGGATAAGACTAAAAACTTCAATCCAGTATCTGCTTCCACGTCAGTTTTCGCAAATACTGGCAACAAGATCGCCGGTATAATTACCAGCGATAGTGACTGAACGCCTTGTTCGCTTCAGCCATACGGTGCGTATCTTCCCGCTTTTTAACGGCAGCACCGCGATTATTAACCGCATCCATCAATTCATTCGACAGACGGTCCTGCATGGTGTTTTCACCACGCTTGCGGGAAGCATCAATCAGCCACCGGATAGCCAGTGCCTGGCGGCGTTCTGCACGCACCTCAACTGGCACCTGGTATGTAGCACCACCTACACGGCGGGACCGGACCTCAACAGCCGGCTTTACATTATCAAGCGCTGAGTGAAACATTGCGATAGGATCTGCTGAAGCACCACCACGGCGGCGCAGAACTTCAAGCGCCCCATAAACAATACGTTCAGCAGTTGATTTTTTCCCGTCGTACATCAGAGCGTTCATAAAACGTGTAATGACGACATCTCCGAACTTCGGATCAGGAAGGATCTCACGCTTTACAGCGCGATGACGGCGACTCATTCCAAATACCCCTTATTTCGGCCGCTTCGCGCCATACAGCGAACGACGCTGACGACGTTTGGCAATACCTTGTGTGTCAAGCACACCACGAAGAATGTGATAGCGAACGCCCGGAAGGTCTTTTACACGTCCACCACGAATCAGAACGACACTGTGTTCCTGGAGGTTATGCCCTTCACCGGGAATATAACTAACCACCTCATACCCATTGGTCAGACGCACTTTGGCAACCTTACGCAGGGCGGAGTTCGGTTTCTTCGGTGTTACTGTATAGACACGCGTGCAAACACCACGCTTTTGCGGACATCCCTGCAGAGCAGGAACCTTGTTCCGCTTGGCGGCCGGCTCACGGCCCTTTGCGATCAACTGGTTGATGGTCGGCATGCGCCCTTCCCAATCCTTTGTCCATATGCTGACAGGAGACAATCCCCTGTCATGACATCCGTTTAAACCGACACGCGGTCTAAACCGCCTGTCCTTGCACAAAAAGCCCAAGGGAATGATTTCTCATCTTCCCCGGACCACTCTAAATATGCCCGGTCTTTACCTCTTTCTTCAAGAAAAAGAAAGCGTAGATTCGGGCACGACTTGTTAACCTGTGAGCGATTCCTTCATCTATGAAAGCGTAAAGGAATCGTCTTTTCGAGCGGACCCTAAAAGGGCACGTCCCTGAAGTCAAGCCTCTCTTGTGGAAAGAGAGGCTTTAACGTGCACAGATTACTCAGCAGCATCCTCTATATCTGAGGGAGACTGCGTGATTTGTTGCTGAGCTTGTGAAGCAGCTATTGCTCGCAGGCGCCGCATTGTACCACCTGTTCCTGCTGGAATCAGGCGACCAACAATAACGTTTTCTTTCAGGCCACCAAGTGAATCGACTTTACCAGATGTTGCCGCTTCAGTCAGAACACGTGTGGTTTCCTGGAAGGACGCCGCAGAGATAAATGAATTTGTCTGCAATGAGGCTTTTGTAATCCCTTGCAAGACAGGAAGTGCCTGCGCAGGCCGGCGGCCATTTGCGAGCAGATCTTCGTTTTCTCTCTCAAACTCAACGCGATCTACAGTTTCACCGATGAGATATGTTGTATCACCCGGCTCTGTAATCTCCACTTTCTGCAACATCTGACGAACAATGACCTCAATATGCTTGTCATTGATCTTCACACCTTGCAGTCGGTAAACATCCTGAATCTCATTAACGAGATAATCAGACAATGCCTCAACACCCATAACTTTCAAGATATCATGAGGGACACGAGGGCCATCTACCAGTGGATCACCCTTACGGACAAAGTCACCTTCCTGCACGGAAATATGCTTGCCTTTCGGGATCAGATAGCTTGTTTCTTCGCCTGTCTCATCGTTTTTCACGATAATGCTGCGCTTGGCTTTATAATCCTTACCGAATTCAACGCGACCATCACCTTCGGCAATAATTGCATGATCCTTGGGACGACGTGCTTCAAAGAGCTCTGCAACACGTGGAAGACCGCCCGTAATATCACGGGTCTTGGAGCCTTCACGCGGAATGCGGGCCAGCACGTCACCGGCATGAACCGTCGCACCATTTTCAACAGACAGAATACTATCTGGAGACAGGAAGTAGCGAGCTTCATTGCCGTTGGCAAGATGAACCACATTACCCTTCTCGTCTTTAAGCTGAAGCCGTGGACGAAGGTCAACGCCTTTAGAAGACTGCTTATAATCCACCACAACACGTGACGTCAGACCGGTCACCTCATCCATACGCTCGACGAGGGTGATAGAGTCAATCAGGTCAAGATATTCAACCGTTCCTGACTGCTCGGTAATGATTGGGAGGGTATATGGATCCCACTCGGCCATTTTCTGGCCACGTGTAACCTGTTGCCCTTCAGAGACCATCAAACGGGCACCATAAGGTACGCGATAACGAGCGCGTTCAACGTCATTTTCATCAAGAAGCAGGATTTCACAGTTTCTTGACATGACGACAGGAACTTTCTGTGAATTCTCAACAACGTTAAAGTTATTGATCTTCACTTTACCATCACGAAGAGCCTCAACCATTGATTGTTCAGCACCACGTGTCGCAGCCCCACCAATATGGAAGGTACGCATCGTCAGCTGTGTTCCTGGCTCACCGATGGACTGCGCAGCAATAACGCCGACAGCTTCACCAATATTGACTGGTGTACCGCGAGCCAGATCGCGGCCATAGCAGCGCCCGCAAATTCCCACCCGACTGTCACATGTCAGCACTGAACGGATTTCAACACTCTCGACATTGGCATTCTCCAGAATCTCAACATCGGCTTCAGAAAGAAGTGTGTTGCGTTCCAGAAGAAGCTCACCAGTTGCTGGATGCATAACATCACGCGCCAATGTGCGGCCAAGTGTCCTCTCAGAAAGAGAAGAGACAACTTCACCACTATCCATAACAGCACGAACTGTCAGACCGCGCTCAGTACCGCAATCCTCTTCAGTAATGATACAATCCTGCGCCACGTCGACCAGACGACGCGTCAGATAACCGGAGTTAGCCGTTTTCAACGCAGTATCTGCAAGACCTTTACGGGCACCATGCGTTGACGTGAAGTAATCGAGAACCGAAAGACCTTCTTTAAAGTTGGCAATAATCGGCTGTTCGATAATCTCACCTGACGGCTTCACCATCAGACCGCGCATACCAGCAAGCTGTTTCATCTGAGCCGGCGACCCACGGGCCCCAGAATGACTCATCATCCACACGGAATTGGTTGGTTTACCGATAACCTGCTTGGAAATCTCCTTCAGCATGGCAGCCTGCACTTCATCCGTGCAGCGTGACCAGGCATCAACAACCTTGTTATAACGCTCGCCAGCAGTGATCAGACCTTCCTGATATTGCTGCTCAAACTCTTTAACTTCAGCTGCCGTACGATCAACCAGGACTGCTTTCTCGGCTGGTACGATCATATCGTCCTTACCGAAGGAAATTCCTGCCTTGGCAGCGTGACGGAAACCAAGTGCCATCAGACGGTCACAGAAAATAACCGCTTCTTTCTGACCGCAATGACGGTAAACCGCGTCAATAACATCAGACACGTTCTTCTTCGTCAGTTGCTTGTTGATCAGGCTGAAAGGAATGGCTGCATGCTGCGGAAGAACCTGGGCAATCAGCGCACGACCAGGCGTTGTAACAAAGGTCTTGCGAATTTCCTGGCCATTTTCATCAACCGTATCCATACGCAGACGAATCTTGTCATGTAGCTTCAGAACGTTTGATGCAATGGCGGATTCAATCTCAGCGACACTACCAAAGGCAGGAGGTCCTGCTTTGACGACCTTGCCGTCCTTGATCTCAGCTTCATCTGAAGTCAGGGCGTATTCAGGCACTTCAAGGCTCAGATAATAAAGCCCAAGCACAATATCCTGAGATGGCACGATAATCGGCTTACCATTAGCAGGGCTGAGGATGTTGTTGGTTGACATCATCAACACGCGCGCTTCAAGCTGTGCTTCCAGAGATAGCGGCACGTGAACAGCCATCTGGTCACCGTCAAAGTCCGCATTAAAGGCGGTACAGACCAGCGGGTGAAGCTGAATAGCCTTACCTTCAACCAGAATAGGCTCAAACGCCTGAATACCCAAACGGTGAAGCGTAGGCGCACGGTTAAGCATCACAGGATGTTCGGAAATAACCTCTTCGAGGATATCCCAAACTTCTGGACGCTCTTTTTCAACCATACGCTTTGCAGCTTTAATGGTTGTCGCGTGGCCATATTTCTCCAGTTTGGAGTAAATAAACGGCTTGAAGAGCTCAAGCGCCATCTTCTTGGGCAGACCGCATTGATGCAGTTTCAGCTCAGGCCCGACCACAATCACGGAACGGCCTGAATAGTCAACGCGTTTACCCAGCAGGTTCTGACGGAAACGGCCCTGCTTCCCTTTCAGCATATCTGAAAGAGATTTCAGCGGACGTTTATTCGCACCTGTAATGGCCCGACCACGACGGCCGTTATCAAACAACGCATCAACAGCTTCCTGCAGCATGCGCTTTTCATTGCGAACAATAATATCAGGCGCACGCAGTTCGATCAGACGTTTCAGACGATTATTACGGTTAATAACACGACGATAAAGATCATTCAGATCTGATGTGGCGAAACGCCCCCCATCCAGAGGCACAAGCGGACGTAATTCAGGAGGAATGACCGGAACAATGTCCATAATCATCCATTCAGGATGAGCACCGCTCTCGACAAAGGACTCCACCATCTTAAGGCGTTTAACGAGCTTTTTACGAGCCGCTTCAGACGTCGCCTTACGCAATTTCTTGCGCATGATGGTTTTTTCGGAATCGCCTTCCATGACTTCAGCGTCATAGTCAAAAGGATCCGGCTCACCACGTTCTTTTGCTGCTGCGCTTAATTCACGCTCCTGAGCATTGGGAATACCCCAGTCATAGCTTGCCAGAGCACGTTTAATGGCCTCAGCACCGATCCCGACTTCAATACCGGCATCAGGATAGGTGTCGAGCAGCTCTTCACAACGCACCTCATCAAGAAGGTACTGATCACGGCGTTTACCAAGTTTATAAGATTCGATCTCGTCCGATTCGTAAACACCTTTATCGAGAACAAGGAATTTCTCGAAATAAAGTACTGGCTCAACATCCTTGAGAGGAAGGTCAAGCATCGTTGCAATGCGGCTGGGCAGCGACTTCAGGAACCAAATATGAGCCACTGGAGAAGCCAGCTCAATATGCCCCATACGTTCACGACGCACTTTGGCCAGAGTGACTTCAACACCACATTTTTCGCAAACGATACCGCGGAATTTCATCCGCTTATATTTACCGCACAGGCATTCATAATCCTTGGTAGGACCAAAGATACGCGCGCAGAATAACCCATCACGTTCAGGCTTGAACGTACGGTAATTGATCGTTTCCGGCTTTTTGATCTCGCCGTAAGACCAGGAACGAATCTGCTCGCTGGAAGCAAGCTGAATCCTGATCTGGTCAAAAGAAACGGACTGACCAGATTGCCCCAAAATCTTCATGAGTTCGTTCATGCACCGAAACCCCGCTGTGCCAGACGGCGTCCCGCCGGCACGTTAAAAGAGAACTGTAGAGAGAAAGCTGAAAGCACCGGTCTTACGATGCCCCCTGCTCAAGTTCAACATTCAGACCGAGTGACTTCAACTCTTTAACAAGTACGTTAAAGCTCTCTGGTATCCCGGCCTCAAAATCATCCTGCTCACGCACAATCGCTTCATAAACCTTCGTGCGACCGGAAACGTCGTCAGACTTAACCGTCAACATTTCCTGAAGTGTGTAAGCAGCACCATAAGCTTCAAGTGCCCACACTTCCATCTCACCAAAGCGCTGTCCACCAAACTGGGCCTTACCACCAAGAGGTTGCTGGGTAACCAGTGAGTAAGGACCGATGGAGCGTGCATGGATCTTGTCATCAACAAGGTGATGTAGTTTCAGCATATAAATATAGCCTACTGTCGTTTTACGCTCGAAAGGCTCACCTGTGCGACCATCAATCAGTTGTGACTGCCCTGATTTATCAACACCTGCTTTTTCAAGCATCTGCTCAATATCAGGGATTGAGGCTCCATCAAAGACTGGTGTCGCAATGGGCACACCTTTACGAAGGTTCTCACACAACTCAATCAGCTGTTCGTTGGATAAGGTTGCAATGTCGTCATTATAGACACGCTCACCATAAACATCTTTCAAACGGTCGAGTAACTCCTGACGGCGCTCACCCGTGCGCTGATACTCATCCACCAGCTCACCGATATTCTGACCAATATTGGCACAGGCCCAGCCAAGATGTGTCTCAAGAATCTGACCGACATTCATACGTGATGGCACACCGAGCGGATTGAGAACGAGGTCGACAGCCTGACCATTCTCAAGGAATGGCATATCCTCGACAGGAACAACACGTGAAACCACACCCTTATTACCGTGACGACCAGCCATTTTATCACCAGGCTGAAGCTTACGCTTCACAGCGATAAAGACCTTGACCATCTTCATCACACCAGGTGGCAGCTCATCACCACGCTGAAGTTTTTCGACCTTATTGTCAAAACGCGTATTGATCCGGCGCATGGCGCTGTCAAATTCACGACAAAGCGTCTCAAGCTCAGCCGTTACTGCCGCATCTGCTACAGGAATATTACGCCAGCCACCACGGGGAATATCCCCAAGAACCTGAACTGTAATTTCCGTTCCAGACTTAAGGCCCTTAAAGCCAGCAGCAGCAACCTGACCCGTCAGGCGTTCTTTCAGGCGGTTATAGAAACTTCTCTCCTGAATATAACGCTCATCATCACGGTCTTTTGCGAGATGTTCGATTTCAGCACGCTCAATCGCCATGGCGCGCTCATCTTTATCCACACCACGACGTGAGAACACACGAACGTCAACAACCGTACCGCTTGTTCCTGGAGGAAGCTTCAGAGAAGTATCGCGTACGTCAGATGCTTTTTCACCAAAAATCGCGCGAAGAAGCTTCTCTTCTGGCGTCATTGGGCTTTCGCCCTTTGGCGTCACTTTTCCGATGAGGATATCACCGGGATTCACTTCAGCCCCGACATAGACAATACCGGCTTCGTCAAGATTTCTCAACGCTTCTTCACCAACATTAGGGATGTCGCGTGTGATTTCTTCCTGACCCAGTTTTGTATCACGTGCCATGACTTCAAATTCTTCAATATGGATTGAAGTAAAGACGTCATCACGGGCAATACGCTCGGAAATCAGAATTGAGTCTTCGTAGTTATAGCCATTCCAGGGCATAAACGCGACAAGCACGTTACGACCGAGAGCCAGTTCACCCAGCTCTGTGGAAGGACCATCAGCAATGATATCGCCAGCAGCGACCCTGTCTCCCACCTTGACCAGTGGACGCTGATTCAAGCAGGTTGACTGATTGGAACGCATATATTTACGCAGGCGGTAAATATCAACACCAAGTGTTGCACCATGCTCATCTGTCGCGCGTACAACAATACGGGCACCATCAAGCTGATCAACAATACCGCCGCGCTTGGCGATAATGGTTGCTCCTGAATCATGGGCAACAGCTGCCTCCATACCTGTACCAACCAAAGGCGCATCCGCCTTCAGCAAAGGCACGGCCTGACGTTGCATGTTCGACCCCATAAGGGCGCGGTTAGCATCATCATTTTCAAGGAACGGGATCAGAGCCGCAGCAACAGAAACCAGCTGTTTTGGAGACACGTCACAAGCCGTGACCTGCTCAGGCGGCACTAGACGAAAGTCCCCCTGCTGACGCACTGTCACCAGGTCATCAGTCAGACGCATTCCGTCAAGTTTGGCATCAGCCTGTGCCACAACGAGCTTTTCTTCTTCCATTGCAGAGAGGTATTTCCACCCATCCTGCAACACGCCATCCTTAACCAGACGATAAGGTGTTTCAATAAAGCCGTACTTATTCACTTTGGCATATGTTGCCAAAGAGTTGATCAAACCAATATTCGGGCCTTCAGGTGTCTCAATCGGGCAGATACGACCATAATGCGTTGGATGAACGTCACGCACCTCAAAACCGGCACGCTCACGCGTCAGACCACCTGGGCCAAGCGCTGAAAGACGACGCTTATGCGTCACTTCAGAGAGCGGATTGGTCTGATCCATAAACTGGCTGAGCTGTGAAGAACCAAAGAACTCACGCACAGCTGCCGCAGCTGGTTTGGCATTAATCAAGTCATGAGGCATAACTGTATCAATATCGACAGAACCCATACGCTCACGGATCGCGCGCTCCATACGGAGCAGGCCGATGCGATACTGATTTTCCATCAATTCGCCAACAGAACGAACGCGACGATTACCCAGATTATCAATATCATCAACCTGACCGCGCCCGTCTTTCAAATCACAGAGGATTTTGATCGTGCGGATAATGTCTTCTTTACGCAGAGTGCGATAAGAATCCTCGACATCAACATCAAGACGCATATTCATCTTGACGCGACCGACAGCGGAGAGGTCATAACGGTCTGGATCAAAGAACAAGCCATGCAACATGGCTTCAGCCGTTTCACGGGTTGGTGGCTCACCAGGGCGCATAATCCGGTAGATATCAATCAGCGCTTCTTCACGCGAATTGTTTTTATCTGCCATCATAGTGTTACGGATCCAGGGACCATGCATGCTGTCAATAGCAAGTGTAGGCAGATCTGTAATTCCGAGACCTTCGAGTGTTTCAAGCAACTCTTCAGTCAGCTCTTCCCCAGCCTCGGCATAGATTTCGCCTGTCTGCTCATTAACGAGGTCACGAGCGATAAACCGGCCAATAACGTCAAGGCGACCAACACGGACAATTTTTGTCTTTTCAGCAATCTTGCGGACAGTGCGAGCTGTCAGTTTCGTCTCTGCTTCTGCAACAACCTCGCCTGTATCAGCATCAACCAGAGGGCTCAACAATTTCAGGCCACGGAAAGCATCCGGCTCGAATGGACGGGCCCAGTCTTCCCCCTGACGGGTAAAGGGAACCACGCCATAGAAGTTCGCCAGGATTTCATCTTCGTCCATCCCTGAAACTTCAATCGCGTCGACATCCCCACCTTCAAGACGCACTTCCTCACTTTTATTGAGGTAATTTTCGCCCCGCATTGCATACAACAGAGTTGTAACAGGCAATTTGCGCTTACGGTCAATACGGACATGGATGATGTCTTTCGCATCAAACTCAAAATCCAGCCACGAACCACGATAAGGAATAATACGGGCAGCAAAAAGGAACTTACCCGAAGAATGTGTCTTTCCTTTATCATGGTCAAAGAAAACACCCGGACTACGGTGCATCTGAGACACGATCACACGTTCTGTGCCATTGATGATGAAAGTACCATTTTCAGTCATTAAAGGCATGTCGCCCATATAAACTGGCTGTTCTTTCAGATCACGGATGGAACGTGTACCTGTATCTTCGTCAATATCCCATGTTGTTAAACGCAAAACGACCTTCAGAGGTGCTGAATAGGTCAACCCTCTCTGAATGCATTCTTCCACATCATATTTAGGCTCTTCAAATTCATAATTAATGAAGTCGAGACGCCCTTTCCCAGCAAAATCATGCACTGGAAAAACAGAACTGAATACTTCCTGAAGACCTTCCATCCGGCGGCTGTCAGGACGCACATTCATTTGCAAAAACGCTTCATAAGAAGCGCGTTGCACATCTATCAAATTGGGCATAGGCGCAATCTCGGGAATGCGCCCAAAGCTTTTGCGAATTCTTTTACGACCTGTGAACGATTTCGTAATTGCGTTCATCTCTTCCTGCCTCTGCACCAGACCTCCGAGTCGCCTGCCTGTACATCCCCCGCCATGAGAAATGCTGTCCTTTGTCAGACGACTTGAACGACTGGCTCTGGTTCTAAACACAAAAAATCAAAGAGGTACTTATATAAGCACTTTCTTTGCAAACGGCAACAAAGCGGGCACTGATTCCAGCACCCGCCTGCTTTTCGTTCCATTGGGTATTCCTGAACAGAATACCCCCTGTCCGAGATTTATTTAATTTCGACTGTAGCGCCGTTTTCTTCAAGAAGTTTCTTGATTTTCTCAGCTTCGTCCTTGGAAACGCCCTCTTTAAGTGTTTTTGGAGCGCCTTCAACGAGGTCTTTCGCTTCTTTCAGGCCAAGACCTGTGATACCACGAACTTCTTTAATGACATTGATTTTCTTGTCGCCAGATTTAGCGAGAATGACGTCAAATTCTGTTTTATCAGCAGCAGCTTCGCCACCAGCAGCAGGAGCAGCAGCAGCAACTGCAACTGGAGCAGCAGCAGAAACGCCCCATTTCTCTTCGAGAAGCTTGGAGAGTTCAGCAGCTTCGAGAACGGTCAGGGCTGACAGTTCGTCAACCAGTTTTGCCAAGTCGGCCATGTGAGTTTCCTTAATAATGCAATAAATCTGTTATGACCTTCCTCAAGGAAGGCCAAGATTGTGTTTAAGCGGCTTCTGTCCCGCCGGTTCTGGCATAGGCACCAAGAACACGAGCAAGCTGACCAGCCGGAGCCTGAGTGATACCTGCAATACGCGTGGCAGGTGTATTGATCATACCCACCAGCTGTGCACGCAGTTCATCAAGCGACGGCAGCTCGGCAAGGGCTTTAACGGCATTGACACTAAGTGCCTGACCGCCAAGCGCACCACCGAGGACGACGAGCTTCTCATTTTTCTTGGCGAACTCGACCAACACCTTGGCCACTGCCACAGGCTCATCGGACCACGCAAGCGCGGTCGGCCCTTTCAGCAATGGCGCAATGCTGTCGAATGGGGTCCCATCCAGAGCACGGCTGACCAGCCGGTTTTTCGCGACCTTGTAGGAGGCTCCCACCGCGCGGATGCTGCGACGAAGCTCAGTGACATCAGCAACCGTGAGACCTTTATTTTCAGTCACGATTACAATGTTTGCGCTGCCAAACACCTTTGCGAGGAAGTCAACAAAGGCCCGTTTTTCCGTACGGTCCAAAACCTGTCTCCTCGTTGATCTGTCTTCACAGATCGGATTACCCATAGATTGAGCTTTGAAAATTCAAAAACCCAATCCGCTCGCCTGTCCATAACAAGGGAAATCCGCCAGATGCACTATCAAGCACAAAACGGTTTCCACCTATCTGACGCCCGCGATCTTACCGATCCTTAGAAAATTCCTGAAGGAATTTTACGTACGCTCTTGGACAGGAATGGGGCAGTCACCTGCCCCGGACACCACCCCTAAAGGCAGCGATCTCTTTATCAAGGCCCTTTATTAGCCTTCCAGACCAGAAACGTCCAGAGAGACACCAGCACCCATTGTGGATGCCAGAGCAGCCTTTTTCAGATATGTCCCTTTTGCACCTGCTGGACGTGCCTTCTGGACAGCACCAACAAATGCTTTCAGGTTATCAGCAAGCTGCGCTTCAGTGAAAGAAGCCTTACCGATACCAGCATGAACAATACCAGCCTTTTCGGCACGATATTCAACCTGACCTGATTTTGCTGCTTCAATCGCGGATTTAACATCCATGGTCACTGTGCCCAGGCGAGGGTTGGGCATAAGCCCGCGTGGACCAAGAACTTTACCCAAACGACCAACCAGAGCCATCATATCAGGTGTTGCAATGCAGCGGTCGAAATCAATTTCACCAGCCTGAATTTTCTCAGCCAGATCTTCTGCGCCGACAACATCAGCACCTGCAGCCTGTGCCTCTTCTGCTTTAGCACCACGAGCAAACACACCAACGCGGATGGTTTTACCTGTGCCATGAGGAAGAGAAACGAGCCCGCGAACCATCTGGTCAGCATGACGAGGATCAATCCCCAGATTCAGGGAGATCTCTACTGTTTCGTCAAATTTGGCTGTTGCGTTCTTTTTTACAAGAGCAATTGCTTCGTCAACGGCATAATTCTTATTGGCATCAATCGTTGCGCGGATTGCAGCCAGACGTTTATTCTTTGCCATGGACTTAGCCCTCCACCACGTCAAGACCCATTGATTTGGCAGAACCGGCAAGCATACGCACGGCACCATCAATATCATTGGCGTTCATGTCTTTAAACTTCGTCTCTGCGATCTCGCGGAGCTGAGAGATTTTGACAGAACCAACAGAAGCAGACTTACCAACTGTCTGGCTGCCTTTAGAAATCTTGGCAGCTTTCAGCAAGAAATATGTATTAGGCGGCGTTTTCGTAATAAAGCTGAAAGTACGGTCCGCATAGGCCGTAATTACAACAGGAATCGGCATACCTGGCTCAAGAGTCTGCGTTTTGGCATTGAACTCTTTGCAAAACTGCATAATGTTCAGACCACGCTGACCGAGAGCTGGACCTACTGGTGGTGATGGATTGGCCTTGCCGGCCGGAATTTGTAATTTGATGTAGCCAACGATTTTCTTGGCCATATCCGGGACTCCCTATAATTTGTTCCCGAACCGTGGTCTTGACAGGAGACAGAATCCCCCTCCCACGTTCGATGTATGACTGCGCCTATATGAGAATAAAGACTCTGTCAAGATTTATGTCCCATAACAGCCTTGGGTGAAAAATCATTCACATCCAGTTTCGTCTGGCTCTCTACCCCACCCACGACTTTCGGGTGATCAAGATTCTCATATTGGAGGGGGCCAAAGGGATCAATTTCCTTAACCTTGGGCAGATCATCCTTTTTCCATCCACCTCCAAGGGCACGAATCAACCTGATACCGGCCTGGATTTGCGCTGTCTGCGCCCTGACTTCTTGCAGCCGCGCCAGAAGAGCATCCTGCTGTGCGACTAAAGCATCGAGATAATTCGAAAGGCCACCTGTATAAAGAGCCATCGTCATGCTTTGCGTTCTCAGAGCCGCATCAACAGCCTGATGTTGATGAAGCTGTTCCTGATGGAATAGTCTGATCTGGCTCAAACCATCTTCCACATCACCAAAAGCATTCAACACGACACTTCTATAGTCATCCACAGCCTGCCGATATTGTGACCAGGCCCTCTGAAGGGCCGCCCTGCGCAACCCACCGGTAAAAACAGGCTCAACAGCCTGCACTGCAATGCTCCAGAACGCCTTTGAGATACTCGCCAGGTCAAATCCGCCATCTTCAAATCCACCTGTAGCACTGAAAGTGATATGTGGATAAAAAGCCGCACGAGAAACACCAATGGCGCGGGTTGCTGCTGCCATCTGACGCTCCGCCACAGCAATATCGGGCCGGCGCTCCAGCAGATCGGATGGCAATCCTGCCTTGACCGCCATAACATCAAAGTTCAGATGAGACCCCTTGACGGGTTTTATATGGAATGCAGCTGGCACTGTATTGAGAAGCACAGCAATGGCATGCTCCATAACTTCGCGGGCAGCTTGTACATTATCATGCTCAGCCTGGGCAGAATAAAGCTGGTTTTCCGCACGGGACACATCCAACCCCGCTCCGATCGCTCCACCTTGCCTCATGCGCGTGATTTCAACAGCTGCCTGGAAGTAGCGAATTGAATCTTCATAGACTGATAATTGGGCGTCCAACCCACGCAATGCCACATAGTCACTTGCAAGCTCGGCCTGAAGGGAAAGACGCGTCAAGACGTAATCAGCAGCGCTGGCTTGAGCCAGATTTTTTTCCATTCTTGTTGCATTACGGATGGAATCCCAGAAATCAGGTTCCCACGTCGCTGCGCCGCTATAAGCCTCATTTGACTCATAGATAATGGAATTTCCATTATTGCGCCGAAACAAACGGCCTTCAGAAGACTTGTTCTTACTCATCCGCCCTGAACCTGTTAATTGCGGGTAGAGCTGACTTTCACTCTCACGCGCAACATCCCTTGCCTGCGTAAAGCTTTCAGCTGCTGCCTGCAGATCAGGATTTGTTGCAAGCATTCTTTCTTCGAGTTCATCAAGAACAGGATCCTTGAGAACAGTCCACCAATGACCGCGTGGTTCAGCATCAACCGGCTGGGCGTTTTTCATGATCCCCTTCCCTGCCCATCCATCTGGATAAATATAATGAGGCGGTTTATAGGCAGGCGCCAAATCGCAGGAGGTCAACCCTAGAGAGACAGAACCCAGCAACAGGGAGGTCAGGCGCAGATGTTTAAGAAAAAACATCATGGCTTTTGTTTCTTCATTTGTTCCAATGCCTTACTATGACCGTTTCCTTTCACTGATGATGCTTTATCATCAAGAGATTTCTTATTATCATTGGCTGTCGTATCTTCGGGAGAAGAGGCTGCAGCACGCCGCATATCTCCAGGCGTATTATTTTCAAGAGGTTTAGGGGCAGCTTTTGACCTAGCATGTGAATTATAACCGTGCGTTGTCGGAACAATCCTAACCTGATCCCCATCCAGAAGATCAGCTGTCGGATTAGCAACAATCATATCCGTGGCCTTGATGCCACTTAAAATCTGTAGGGTCGTGCCGAAATTGATCCCTGTTTCCACATTCTGCAAATGCACGTGATTTCCAACCACTTTGGCAAGCTGTGTCCCCTGAGCACGGAAAATAAGCGCACCAGTCGGCACAATCAGAATTGACGGATCCCCTGGCGCCATAATCTTCGCTGTAGCGTAAGAATTTGGCCACAATAATCCTGCCGGGTTGTCGAGGCACAATTCCGTTGTCACAGTACGGGTTGCCGCATTAAAAGCCTTTGCTGTTGCTAGAAACTTCGCATGAAAAACACGCCCCGGATATTGTGGTACTGTCAGATCAGCACTGATTTTAGATGAAATAACACTGGCATAATCCTGTGGAACGGACACAAATACGCGTATTTTATGAACGTCTGCTACAGAAAAAAGCTCTGCAATACTCCCACGTGAGCTGAGATTACCGCCTTCGCCATTCACATAATCACCGACATTGACCAGACGTGACGTTACAATTCCATCAAATGGCGCGACAATCTTCTTGAAGTTCTCAAGGGCTTGGAAGCGTTCCACGTCATGGGCAGCAGCCTCAAGTTCAGCTTTCTGTGCAGCAGCATTAGCAATCTGGACATCAACTTCCTGACGAGAAACCGCTTGGGTACTTTTTAGAGCGCTCCAGCGTTCTGACGTAATCAGGGCGAGTTTATAACGCGCCATCACCACGTCATAATGAGCCTTGGCTGCTGCAAATTGGGCATCCAGACTAGGGGTACTAATCTCAGCCAGTACATCTCCCTTTTTGACGTGAGCACCGTAATCTTTATACCACATTTTAACATAGCCGGAGACCTGGGCATAAATCGGTGCTTCATACCAAGCCGCCAGATTTGCCGGCAGATGGACAGTCCGTGTTGGAGGCCCTGGTTGGGGTGAAATCAGCGCCACTCTTGGAATAGAGGCATCTTCTGTTTCCACGGCCACATTATGGCTATGAATACTTCTCTGGATAATCCCCCACCCGGCCAGGATCAGGGCCAATAATAAAATCCCCAGAAGAATAAGACGGCCTCGCACACGTGATGAACCAGCCTTAGAATGATGGACGGACTTCATGCTGCCTCTCCTTCTGATGACGAACCTTCTGACTTTAAGGGGGCGTTTGAAGGAGTTTGTTTATGATGTAGCAAGGCGAAAACACAGGGTACCAGTAAAAGCGTGGCAATTGTTGCAACCATCAACCCACCAATCACGGCTTTTCCAAGAGGCGCATTATCAGAATTACTGACAGACATGGGAATCATACCAATCATCATGGCCAGCGCAGTCATGAGGACAGGCCTAATACGCTCATAACCTGCTTCAACAGCTGCTTTAAGTGCATCTCCATGCTCCTCCAATCTTTCACGAGCAAACGCAACAACCAGAATGGCATTAGCTGTTGCCGTCCCCATACACATGATCGCCCCTGTCAAAGCCGGAACAGACAGAGTCGTATGAGTTAAAAACAGGCTCCAAGAAATACCAGCGAGCGCTCCCGGAAGAGCCATAATAATCACGAAAGGATCCAGCCAGGATTGGAAATTAACAACGATAATCAGATAGACAAGGGCAATAGACAAAGCCAGCCCCCCTATCAATTGAATATAAGCGCTGCTCATGGTGACAGCCTGCCCTCTGACAGTCATAGTCGCCGCATGAGGAAGATTTTTATTTTCTTTCTCGACCAGTCTTTTCACGGCACGTGAAACTGATCCCAGATCCGTATCCTCGGGAGAAGCATAAATATTGAATACGGGCATGATATTATAATGGGAGACCTCGGCAGGCGTTCCTGTTGCGGTAATATCGGTCAGCCCTCCTAAAATCTGCATTGTCTGGCCCTTTGGATTACCATCACCTTTATCAACCGGAATCATCTCAAGCTGATTCATCCCCTGCAAATACCGGGCAGGCATCTGCACATCGATTAGCTGCGAAACACCTTGGGGATTGAGATAATATGTCTGTCCGACCTGTGAACTTCCTGAAAGGGCAATCAACATATTGGAGGCAACATCTCTCTCGGTAATCCCGGTACCAAGGGCAAAACTCCGACGTGCATTTACTTTAAGCGTTGGTTCCGTCATTGGCTCCTGAACAGAAACGTCAGTAATTCCAGCTATATGACGCATTTTATTGGCAAACTTGACGGCAAAGGCATAATTTTCCTGCAAGTTTGTCCCTACAATCTGGACATCAATAGGCGCTGGAAGACCGAAATTCAGAATTCGTGCCGTCAAGTCGCCCGGCTGGAACGTGATCGACGTACCCGGAAAGGATTCTCTTAGTCCCTTGCGCACGATACGCCGATAGTCAGGGATAGGGCTTTCTGAATTTTTAAGCTGGACGGTCACGTCACAATCCTGCGTTCCGACTGTCGGTGTCGGAAGCATTGCCTGGTTCAGCTGGCTCGCGGGCAATCCACAATTATTAACAACTGTTTCAACCTGGCCCGGTAAAAGCTGGCGGATCTGCTTTTCTACCAGTCCATTAATCTTGGCTGTTTCTTCAAGACGTGTCCCGATCGGAGCTCTCATATGAAATTGAAGCGTCCCTGATTTAATTTCCGGGAAGAAATTCTGTCCCGTAAAAAATAATAAACACGTCGAAGCCAGTGAAAGTGCCAGGAAAAGGGAGATAAAACGCCCTCTTATCGCGACCAGACCTATCAGTAAGTCCTGATAAGCGTCCCTGAATCTTTCAAAAGATGTCTCAAAACTCTTCTGAAAACGCTGCGCCAGATTGAGACCCTGTTTCTGACCTGACTGATGAGATTGATGCATCTGGGAAGATAGAAGCCAGTTTGCCATCGTCGGAACCAACGTACGAGACAGGATAAAAGAGGCAAGCATGGCGAAAATGATCGCCTCTGCCATAGGCATGAAGAGCCAGCCGGAAATGCCCGTCAGCTCAAAGAGAGGCAACCAGACAATACAGATACAGGTCGTTGAGACAAAAGTCGGAACAACAATCTGGTTGGCAGCATCAATAATCGCTGTTTCCAATTCTTTGCCCATATGAAGATGCGCATCAATATTCTCAATCATGACGGTTGCATCATCAACCAGAATACCAACCGCGAGAGCCAGACCACCCAGTGTCATCACATTAATGGACTGTCCTGCCAGAGAAAGACCGATCAGAGCAGAAAGAATTGCCAGTGGGATGGATGTTGCGACAATCACTGTTGACCGCCACGAACCGAGGAAAAGAAGTACGGTGAGGCTGGTCAGGATCGCCGCCATAACCATTTCACGCACAACATCTATGATGGACTCTCTCACAAATTCTGACGCATCAGTCAAAACACTCAGAGTCGTCCCTTCAGGCAAGGTTTTCTCAACTTGTGGCAGAAGTTTCTTGATACCACTCACCACTGATAATGTTGAAGCATCACCACTTTTAAGAATGACCATCATGACAGCCTGCTTGCCCCGTACAAGCACAGCATTTGTCTGAGGGGGGCCTCCTTTATGAACCCAGGCAACATCACGCAGATAAACAACGGCATTTCCAACCTGTTTAATCGGCATATTATTAAAAGCCTGCAAATCCATCGGTGCAGAATTTGTCCGCACCATCATGTCCAGCCCTCCGATGCGCTGATCCCCCGCGGGCAGGACAATATTCTGCCGGTTCAAGGCTACTGAGACATCCTGTGGCGATACCCTATGTGCCAGAAGTTTCAGAGGGTCCAGATCTACCATGATGTTTGCAGCCTGCCCACCATAAGGATGGGGAATAGCAGCACCTGCCACCGAAACAAGCTCTGGCCTAATTAAGTTCATCGCCATATTGTAAACTTCTGACGCAGACATCTTAGGGTTATTAATCTGCAAGGTCAGCACAGGGATGGAGGAAGCATCCATCGCCAGAATCAAGGGTGGCGTAGCCCCTGTTGGTAATTGCTTGATAATTGTCTGAGAGATAGAGGTAATCTGCGTCTGGGCAACAGATGAGTCTGTCCCGGGCTGGAAAAATATCTTAACAATCCCGCGTCCATAATAGGAATCGCTCTCTATATGCTCGATATTCGCGACAGTCGCCGTGAGGGCACGCTCATAATAATAGACAATGCGGCCTGACATTTCTTCTGGCATCAGACCAGTATAAGACCATATAGCTGCAACAACAGGGATACGGATACTCGGAAAAACATCAGTAGGCGTATTAATAATTGCCCTTACGCCAAATATTATTATAAAAATTGACAGAACAACAAAGGTATATGGCCGCTTGAGCGCCGTAATGACAATCGCCTTCATTGTCTATACAACCTCTCTACGGAGATCAACATTCTATAAAACTCTGCTACTGAAATTTTCACACGTAATTTTCCCGTCGGATTACACATTATGTCATAAATAAGTATTCTGATATAATGTACTCTCATCAGGGGAGGTATCCCATTTTCATTAATAAGGTTTTAAGTTTTCACCTCGTTGCTCTGGGAGTTTAAACCATCTTTATCCCAAAAAGGCGGAAACACTACTCTGAAAATACTCCCTTTTGCATCCTGATTATAGACATTATGGTTAATCTCCAATGTCGCATCATGCAAATCAAGAATAGCCATAACCAGACTTAAACCAAGACCATGCCCCGGGATCATGCGCGTTTTATCTGTACGGTAAAACCTGCCAAGAACAGACTCCCTTTCTTCTTCAGCGATTCCGGCACCAGTATCACGCACCTCAATCCAGGTACGATGCGTCATATCTTCTCCCAAAGCGATGCAGACCTGTCCCCCTGGCGGTGTAAATTTTATGGCATTATCCACAAGGTTGGCCATAACCTCGTTAAGAAGATCCAGATCGGCGTAAATTTCACGCTCCTTGAAGGGAATCATCATAGTTAACGAGACATTTTTCGTCTCGGCAATCGGTTCATAAAGATCAACCATATTCACGATCAACGAGACCGCATCCAACACGGCGAAGCCTTCACGCCGGCGGCTGCTTTCTATTTCGGCAATCCTTAGCAGTGCCTTTATCATAGCCAGACACTGCCCAATATCAGCCCTGTTCCTCTCAAGGGCTCTGTTAAATCTTTTTATTTCATAGGGAAGAGGCAGATCCGGCAATTCAGAAAGACGGGCCATTCGGGCTTGCAAACGGGCAAGAGGCGTCCGCAAATCGTGAGCGATATCATTACCTACGTGACGGACAGCCTGCATTAATCGTTCAAGGCGATCAAGCATCTGATTAATCGTCTCGGCAATATACTCAATACCATCTCGGTCTTTGCCAACTGAGAGGCGTTCCTGCCAGTTTCCGTTCATGATCCGCCTGATCGTGTCATGAACACGTTCAACACGCCTTAAAATACGCTGGCTGATCAGAAAAGCTGACAGAAGCGCAATGATAATAACAGGCAGCATTGATAATATGGCGAGATGCGCCACAATATGAGAGAAATTTCTCCCAATCAGGTCACTCTGCGCCAGAACCAGATAACGCGGTTTTGCCGCTTTCTGGACAGGTACCACCATGACATGCATTAACGAGACCCTACCGTCTTTAAAATGAAATTTTACGGTCTGGACCTGTGACGAAATGCCTAGTTTCTGGGGCCATTGAGAAATATCACCGGCGATATAATGCCGGTCCTGATCAAAAAGACCTGCTCCATTCAAGGCAATCTGTAAAATATTGGTGCTACGGTCTCTGACCTTGGCTTCAAGGTCAGCCTCTGTATCCTGAAGCAATAGATTGGCCGTCCGGCATAACAGACCGTATGAAACTTCATCTTCATTCGATTTGACCTGCTCATAAATAATAAAGAGCTGTATGGCCATACCCAGTATCACGATACCAACTAACGTAATTGCAAACCGAAATGCCTGGGTCTGAAAGGGGTTACGGCGCAACATTCAGACTAAACCCAACCCCCCTGATGCTTTTAATCAAAGGAATCTCATCCTCTGCATCAACCTTACGGCGCAGCTTACCGATATGCACATCCACCAGGTTCGTCTGTGGTGTAAAGCGATAATTCCATACTTCTTCGAGTAACATTGAACGCGTTACCACTGTATCAGGGCGACGCATCAGATATTCCAAAAGGCGAAATTCACGTGGCAATAGTTCAAGCTCACGATTCTGACGCCAGACTTTGCGTTCAATGAGATCCATTCTGAGAGGTCCTACTTGCAGGATCGTCTGACGCGTATCAGTCAGAGGCCTGCGCAAAAGAACCTCAAGCCGAACTGCCAATTCTTCAGGGGCAAATGGCTTGGTCAGATAGTCATCTCCCCCTGCTTTCAACCCAGTGACACGATCATCAACTGCTGAGAGCGCGGAGAGTACAAGCACCGGCATTGTCACCCCTTCATTTCTCAGTGTTGCAACAACCGTCAGACCGTCCATACCAGGAAGCATGCGATCAATAATCATGAGGTTATAAGGAACCTCACGGGCCAGTTCCAAACCCTGAATTCCAGAAGATGCATGCTCAACCTGATAGCCGCGTTCTTCCATATCAGCTTTAATCTCGGCCGCCAGCTCTATATCATCTTCAACAAGTAACAGGCTGATTTTACTTTTATCACGACCTTCAGAGAGGCTCATCGTTTCATACAACGCTTTATCCATTTTTTTCTTTCACCTCTTTTTAAATCGCAAACAGGCTTATGGACGGCCGTAATTTTCTAAAGAGTCTGAAAACCCATCCCTAAATTCAGTCTGCCTTCGTAATTTTTTTCTCATCCTCTGGGGACGTTTCTCCCAGAGCGTTCAATTTACGTCCAAGCACACGTGAGCGCCGTCTGGCCTCTTCAATCGTATTGCCCATTGTTCCGGCATTACGCTGCAATTTTTCCAGAACCATATCCATTTTCAGCATTTCCTGGCGTGTTTCTCCCAGAAGAGCTGCAATCATCTCCGTCCTTTCTTCCAGAGCCAGCGTAACATATCCCAAATGAACTGTCCTCAACAGGGCTGGCAATAAAGCAGGCCCCATAATCAAAATACGGTGTAACCGGCCAATTTCATCAATAACACCAGGCATACGGACAATTTCAGTATAAAGCCCATCCGTTGGCACATAGAGTACAGCGAAATCAACCGTAACTGGGGGACGGATATATTTCTGGGAAATTTTCTTTGCCTCGAGCTTTACTGTCTGTTCAAGAGCCTTGATAGCCTGTTTTTCTGCCTCCTGATCTCCCACTTCCGATGCCTGTATAAGCCGCTCATAGGCTTCAGTCGGAAATTTGCAGTCTATGGCAAGAAGAGGGGCATCTTTCTGACCGTGAGAGGGCATTTTTACCGCAAATTCAACAATCTCATTACTATCAGGAGATAGTCTGACATTACATTCATAATTATCAGGAGATAAAATATCGTCCAGAATAGACCGGCATTGTGTTTCGCCCCAACCACCTCTGGTTTTGACATTGGTGAAAAGACGCTTGAGGTCGTTCATCTGGGCGGTTGCCTGTCTTACCTCTCCCAAGGCTTTCTGCATCATGGCAAACTGTTCGACAACACGCTGGAAACTACTCTGCATCTGTTGTTTGACAGCACCCTGCAAGCGCTCATTAACACTCTGCTGCAAAGCCGTCATCTGCATTTGCTGCCGCTCCGCCATCTCACGCAGTGATTCAGACAATAACAGCCGCATATCACCCTGATCTTTCTGCGTTCTTTGCAGTGTCTCATCAAAAAGCTGTCTATTTTCAAGACGTATCTGCTCAAGACGGCCGCCAAGGGCACGTTCCAGTGCGACGATCTGCTGCCTTTGATATTCAGCTTCCTGAGCCTGCCTCTGGGACTCTCTTTCAACAAACTGGCCATTGCCACGGCCACGCAGGAAAATAATCATCGCCAGAAAGGCAATACAGCCTGTCACAACCCAGGGAAGTATAATTTCTGTCATAACAGGGTCCTGACTTCAGCTTTCTTGTCTCGCATAATGAGACGCAGCCCTTCCCGCAACATAACCACTCGACCATGCCCATTGGAAGTTATAACCACCCAGCCATCCTGTCACATCTATGGCTTCACCCACAACATAAAGGCCGGGCACTGACAAAGCTTCCATCGTTTTGGAAGAAAGGCCCCTTGTATCAATTCCGCCTCTCATAACCTCTGCTTTTGCATAGCCTTCAGAACCAGTCGGTGTTACTTCCCAGCGTTCAATCAGGGATGCCAGGGCCCGCAGTGATTTCATGGGCTGCTCAATCAAGGGACGGTCATCACAGACCCCATTAACCAGAACACGCCCCAATCTCTGAGGTAATTTTTCCAATAGTGCCAAAGGCTGGGCATGGGGACGACGCTTTCTGATCTCCTCAAACATGTCTTCCACCTTTACTTCCGGCAACAGCCTCAGCGTCAATGGGTCACCTTTGTGCCAATAAGAAGAAATTTGCAGGATAGACGGCCCAGAAATGCCTTTATGCGTAAAAACCATCCCTCCGGTAAATTTCGGTTTTTTCTTTCCCAAAGAGGCCTCAACCGTCAGTGAAACCCCCGCAAGATCAGGGTAGGCCTGTTCAAGCACAAGGGGCACAAGCGCTGGAGACGGAGAAATGATTTTAAGGCCGAATTGCCGTGCAAGCCTTAAAGAGAGATCAGTCGCCCCCAATTTCGGAATTGGCAAGCCTCCTGTTGCCAGAATAAGGGCCCGTCCCCGCACAGCACCCCGTGAGGTCTGAACTTCAAAACCTCCTTCATGGCGCTTAACTGAGATAATCTGGCAACAAAGCTGGATCTCAACCCGCCCTTTACGGCACTCAGCGATCAGGAGATCAACAATATCCCGGGCAGAGTCCTGACAAAAAAGTTGTCCCTGTTCTTTCTCGACCCATTTTATCTGATGACGTTTAAGCAGGTCACAAAACATAAAGGGTGTATATTGGGCCAGAGCGGAACGCACAAAACGGGGGTTTTGTGATAAATAGGCGCTATCTTTTGCCTCTAAATTGGTAAAGTTGCAGCGCCCCCCACCAGAAATCAGAATCTTTCGCCCTGGTTCTTCTGCATGATCAAGCAGCAGAACACGTGCCCCTGACTGCCCTGCCTGAGAGGCTGCCATCATGCCCGCAGCGCCGGCTCCCAGAACGATAACATCCCAGTCTTTCTGAGGCATTTTCATTAATGTCGCAGCTTTCTATAATGCTTTTTTAAAAATCAAGATCTGCATAATGCGGAGAAGCGACAAAACCACTGACCCTGTCTGCCAATAATGTACGGAAACAGGGCCGGGATTTAACACGGGCGTACCAGTCCCTTACTGAAGGTGCCTGCGCCCAGTTAATATCGCCCAGAAAATCCAAGGCTGAAAGATGGGCTGCCGCAGCAAAATCCGCAGCAGAGAGAGAAGACCCAGCCAGCCATGTTCTAGTTTCAGCCAGATATCCGATATAATCAAGGTGAAAACGCAGGTTCTTGTAGCCAACCCGAAGGATTGTTCCATCAGGATGTCCCAAACCAAACAGGCGTTTTTCAACTTTCTCCCCCAAAAGATTCAAACTGACTTCCTGCTGGAACAATCTGTCAAACCAATCAAGAAGGCGCCGGACCTCAACACGTTCAGCGATCGTACGGCCAAGCAGGGACACATCAGGATAAACATCTTCAAGGTACTCAGCAATCACTGTCGCGCCCGGAACAACCTGCCCACTATCTTCGACCAAAACAGGCACCTCCCCTGACGGATTCAAGGCACGAAAGGAATCTGTCTGTTCCCAGATTTTTTCGTAAATGAGTTCACAGGGCAAGCGTTTTTCTCCGAGCAACAGCCGGACAAAACGAGATTGCGGAGACAGGGGTAGATGGTGCAATATGCGCATCACTTCTATCTAAGGCACCAGGCTGAATTGTCCAAGCCTCTTATTGCAAAAACCTGCTGAAAACCCGATGGATTTGCTCTAAAATCATGCTATAAATTATTTCATGACCCATGACCCTTCTCCGCTCGCAGCTGATCCCTCTCCTCCACCGCGTATTCGCGCCAGAGGGCGGTCATTTCTGGCTCTTGTCTTATCTCCTGAAGCACCTCTTGAAGCATGGCTCAGAGGTCTTGATGTGCAGATCAGTCATTCAGTCAATTTCTTCAGCAGTCGGCCTGTTATTCTGGACCTTGGTCTTCTTGAGGCTGAAACTGAAGGATTATCGACCCTTCTTTCCGCTTTAAAAGAACGTCATATTCACATTATCGGCATAGAAGGGGGGGACCGCTCATGGCCTGCATTAGTAGGATGGGACTGGCCCGCAGCCCTGCAAGGGGGACGACCTAGCGGATCCGTCTCCATGCCGGAAGCTCCTGAGGAAGCGCCTTCATCAGCAGAAGAACCTTCTTCTTTTCCTTCCGGAACACTCATTATTGACCGTCCTGTCCGATCAGGCCAGACAATTGAGAATCTGGAAGGCGATGTTGTGATTATCGGTGGCGTTTCTTCTGGCGCTGAAATTATTGCCGGTGGCTCGGTCCATATATATGGCCCTCTGAGAGGACGCGTGATTGCGGGCATTAACCACCACCCGGAAGCCCGAATCTACACATCGCGGCTTGAAGCAGAATTACTCGCTATCGATGGCTACTATCTTGTAGCTGAAGAAATCGATCCTTCCCGCATTGGTCATTCCGCACAGATTTTTCTTGAAGAGGGTCGTATCAGAGTTCAGGCTCTTCTTGGAAAACGCCTTCAGGATAATGCCGGGACAGCAGATACAATAAAATAAATTAAAAAAAATACTTAAAAAATCAGTTCGTTAATAATAAGATAGCGTTTGTGCATGTAAAATACACAGTAATTACTGGGTTTTTGTTTCCGGCGTTCTCTCGATGATGTAAAAGAAGGTTAACAAGTCTATGGCAAAGATTATCGTTGTAACGTCGGGAAAAGGGGGCGTCGGCAAAACGACTACAACTGCCGCTTTAGGCGCTGCTCTCGCACGTAATGGACAGAATGTCGTCGTAGTAGATTTTGACGTCGGTTTGCGTAACCTCGACCTGGTTATGGGGGTTGAACGTCGCGTCGTTTTTGACCTCATAAACGTCATTCAGGGAGATGCCAAACTCTCTCAGGCACTGATACGCGATAAGCGCTGTGAAACACTTTCGATCCTTCCAGCATCGCAAACACGCGACAAGGACGCCCTGACTCCAGAAGGGGTTGCCGCGATCATGGAAGAATTAAAAGAGAAGTTTGACTGGATTCTCTGTGATAGCCCTGCCGGGATTGAACGAGGTGCCCAGCTTGCCATGTACCATGCCGACCACGCTGTGATCGTGACGAACCCTGAAGTCAGTTCTGTGCGTGACTCGGACCGTATCATTGGAATGCTCGACAGCAAGACCGCACACTCGGAAAAAGGTGAACAGGTTGAAAAGCATCTCCTAATCACCCGTTACGACCCCGCACGTGCTGCGCGAGGTGAAATGCTCAATATAAACGATGTGTTGGAAATTCTTTCTGTCCCGCTGATTGGGGTTATTCCAGAAAGTGAGGATATCCTCAAGGCATCCAATGTCGGGAGTCCTGTCACTCTATCCGCTCCTGAAAGCATTTGTGCACAGGCATATCTGGAAGCGGCCCGTCGCCTTGAAGGTGAGAAACTTGATGTCACAATTCCAGCTGAAAAACGTGGTTTATTTGACTTCCTATTCAAAAAGAGGGGCGCATGAGTTTTTTTGATAGTTTCTTCTCACGCAAGCAGCCCTCTTCCAGCAATGTTGCTCGGGATCGCCTGCAAATTCTTCTCTCTCATGAACGTAGTTCAGACAGTGAGGGAGATACGGATCTGATCCGCAAATTACATAAGGAGATTCTTGAAGTACTATCGCGGCATGTCTCTGTGGATCAGGACAAGGTGCAGGTCAAGCTTGATCGTGGACAGCAATTTTCTACTCTGGAAATTGATATTGAAGTCCCTGAAGAAGTGGCCAAGAAGAAAAAGAAAAAAACATCTCCGTGAGTTTTACAGTTAGTTATTTCCTCTTCTTCAGAGGCCCTATCCTCTCATTTTTAAAAATAAATTATTTATAGCTCTGACCAGCATCTCAAAAGATTATGGTAAATATTGGTCAGATTTAAGACTTCGCTATCCTTTGGTCCCCGTTCTGCTGTAAGTCTCTGAATCGCCTGGTCCAGATCAAAGAGTATTGAGCGGTTTTCTTGTGAACGTACAAAAGACTGTGTCCAGAAAAATGACGCCAGTCTGCTTCCACGTTTAATCGGAAGCACAGCATGAAGCGCCGTGGTTGGATAAATGATCATATCGCCCGCTGGCAATTTCACAGCCTGCTGCTCAGAAGGACCATAAAGTAACAGCTCTCCTCCTTCATATTCCTCTGGGTCTGTCAGGAATAAGGTACTTGAGACATCTGTACGGATACGCTGCCCCATTCCTGGAATAGGACGGAGTGCATTATCCACATGTGCCCCAAAAGACATACCCTCATCATAACGATTAAACAGAGGAGGTACGACACGGAAAGGCAGAACAGCACTATTAAAGAGTGGATTTGTGCCAAGTTTCTTTAAAATAAACGTCGAAAATTCACGCCCTAAAGGACTATCTGGAGCAATTTGTAAATTATGTTTCGATGCTGCTGACTGCTGTCCTGCTGTCCCTTTACCATCAACCCAGGGGGCTGCAAGTAACCTCGTACGTAGCTGAGTCACTTCCTCTTGTGTAAGAACTTTTTCTATATGTAAAAGCATTATTAAAGTTCCTTTGTCGTAAAAAGGGCGATCTATTCATAAGTAAGTCTGCCAGAGACAGTCTTCCTGGAGCAGGCTCACCACAGTGATTAACAGACTATTATGATTATTATGGCGAAACTATCTTATTTGAAAAAGCCTAATTCCTGATTTTCGATAAAAACATCAAATGCCTCTGACATAAAAGACAATCGCTCGCCCCTGTCATCTTACATCTTATCTCAAGTGTCTGCGTCTCATGATAAACCTTATCAATCATCTGCAAGGAAAAACGCTGTAAGGCCTTCTGGAATAATTCTTTTCTTTTAAAAAAAAGAGGCGGCTTGAGCATCGCGATTGCCTGCTGACGGGAATGCCCTTCTGCCTCATTCAGAAGAACATTATAAATTTTATCAGCAACCTGAAAAACCGACCTGGCATATGAGATGGATGAAGCACCATCAGCCAAAGCCCTTGTCAATAAAAGATCAGCTTGGGGAAATAAGCCTGCAAAAGCCGCGTAAACTGCTTCTTCTAACGAAGTCCCTCCTGAGTCCCCGATGCACTCTCTTACATCATCCAATTCAAGCGTTTCACCGGGACGGGCATATAATTTAAGCTTTTCAACTTCACTGCGCACAAGCGCTCTATCAGCCCCCAGACGAGCCTGCAACCACTGAAGAGCCGTGCGTTCTATACGGATATGATCCTGCTGCAAACTCTCCTGAATGGTCTGCGCTAAGACACGCCCCTCTTCAGCATAACAGGCAATAGACGCAATTTGAGAATGTTTTTCTGCAAAAATCCGTAATTTCGAACGTGGGGACAAGCTACCTGCTTCCATAATCAGCAAACTATCTGTCTCGCTTGCCATGACACGTTCAAGCTGGGAGACAAAGTTATCCTGCACCTCACTCACCCAGACGACACGCCGCCCCCCAATGAGCGATAAAGCGGCCATTTCTTCTTCAACTCTGGCCTGTTCATCCCCCTCAAGCCGCGTCAAACGGAAAGGATCCTGCAAATCACCTATTATTTGCTTTGCCGCTTTTACTGCCCGCTCCCGAATCAGACCCGTATCTTCTCCATAAAGAAGGAGAGCGCGCCAGGCACCACAATCGGCCAGAGTGCGGTCAATATGGCGTGTTTCAATTTTCAAGGCTGCTGATCATACAAATCATCGGTCGAGTAATCACGTTTGACACGGCCTGTCGCCATAGCCGGGAACCCGTCACTATCGAGATGACGGAAGCGTCCGCTATGATCATCCTGAATCTCATCAGTATCTATATACTGTCCGCGATTTGGTTCTTTTGTTGCCCCTGGAGCTACATGTGCCTTGAACCAGATCGCGACCTGCTGCGTAATATCATGGGCCAATGTTTCCGAAACCCGTTTCATGATGGTCTCATCATTTAAGGTCTGGGCAAAATATTGCTGGATTGTCGGATCATAACCATCAAGCGTCCGGGCAAAACCCTGCGCCAATAATTTTGGCTCTTCTCCAACACTATATAATTTCCAGTTTGCCCGACCAATCACCCGAGAGCGGCCTGAGGTATTATCAAGATGGATGTCAACTGATTCAAAAGAAGCTGTTCCATCGACCTTGAGTGTATAACCATCAGGCTGAACTGACCCATCGCCTGCCATATCCTGCTGCAGGGCAAGGCGCATCGTCTGGCCAAAACGTGTTGGAATATTTTCCACGTAAACACGTTTCAGCTCATAAGAAGCATCTGCCCCCATATCCTGAACTGATTTATCGCCATAGAGGGGATGAAATCCACACCCCTGCATGCTCATAATCACCAGAGCAAGCAGAGACAGTTTCCCACAGCGTTTAAACAAAATCCGTTTTAGGGGCAGACAACATTGGTTCATTTTGGTTTCACGACAAAATTCACAATCCGGTCAGGAACGTGAATCTCCTTTATAATGGTCTGTCCTTCAAGCGCCTTGACGACATTTGGCTCCAATTTTGCCAGAGCCAGAACTTCCTCTTTCGGAGCATTCGGACGACACGTGATTGTCCCTCTTAATTTACCCAATACCTGTACAGCAAGTGTCACTTCATTGACAGCCAACCATTCTTTCTCAGCTTTTGGCCATGAACGCTCAGCAACCAGAATTCCGCCGGGCTCAAGAAGTGCCATTAATTCCTCAGCCAAATGCGGCATCATAGGCGAAATCAGCATTGCCAATGTCGTCGCAGCTTCCCGCCTTGCTGCACCCAGTCCCTCGCCCTGTTTTTTCTCAGCATCAGCTAGAGCAGAGGTTAATTCATGAATACGTGCCACCGCTACATTGGGGCTGAAACCTTCCAAAGCTTCCGTTACGGCCGCTATGGTCCGATGTGTTACACGGCGGAGTTCGTCCCCACCCTTACCATGAGCCACGCCAAACTGATCCTGCGCTGCAATAGATTGCACCAGACGGTAGAGACGCTGCATGAATCGGGCCGCGGCAGCCACACCAGCAGCTGTCCACTCCATATCGCGCTCAGGCGGACTATCGGAAAGAACAAACCAGCGCGCTGTATCAGCGCCATAACGCTCGATAATATCGACTGGTGAAACCGTATTCCGCTTGGATTTGGACATTTTTTCTGAACGCCCGACAGTCACTGGCGCGCCATTGTCCTTACGGACAATTTGTTCACCCCGCCGCTCAACCTCTTCAGGATAAAGCCATTGCTGCCCGTCACGATAGCTTTCATGCGTGACCATTCCCTGTGTGAAAAGGCCATTGAAAGGCTCATCTACAGCAAGGTGGCCCGTTTTATGCATCGCTCTGGTAAAGAAACGTGAATAAAGCAGATGCAGGATCGCATGTTCTATGCCCCCGATATACTGATCCACGGCCAGCCAGCCATTCGCAGCATCCGGCACAGTCGGCGTTAGCGCATGGGGGCTGGTAAAGCGCGCAAAATACCAGGAACTATCAACAAATGTATCAAATGTATCTGTTTCACGACGTGCTTCTTTGCCACAATTCGGGCAATGAACATGCTTCCACGTCGGATGATGGTCCAGCGGATTGCCAGAACGCTCAAAAGTAACATCCTGCGGCAATGTGACAGGAAGCTGCTCCTCCGGTACAGGCACCACACCACATGTATCACAATAGATTATGGGAATTGGGCAACCCCAGTAACGCTGACGCGAAACACCCCAATCTCGCAGTCGCCAGTTTGTAACCTTCTCACCAATTCCGAGATCTTCAAGACGTTGAATCGCTGCTTTTTTAGCTGTTTTCGTGTCCTTGCCACTCAAAAAGCCAGAATTATAGAGGGTCGCTTCACCGGTAATGGCTTTATTTCCAAGCTTGAAAGCAGCTTCTTCTTCACCAGGAGGAAGGAGAATAGATGGTGTTTCGAGGCCATATTTACGCGCAAAATCAAGATCACGCTGATCGCCACAGGGGCAGCCAAAAATTGCTCCTGTGCCATATTCAGTCAAAACAAAATTAGCAATCCAGACTGGAACGACCTGCTCAGGTTTGAAAGGATTGACAACCGTCAGGCCCGTATCAAAACCACGTTTCTCTGCTGTGTTCAGAGCTTCCTCAGAGGTTCCCAGACGGCGACATTCTTCGATAAATGCCTTTGCTTCAGAATTCTGTGCCGCAAGTTTTCCCGCCAGAGGATGGTCTGCCGCAATACCAACAAAGCTCATACCAAAAAGCGTATCGGGCCTTGTGGTAAAGACTTCCAGTGAGTCCTCTTCAGCATCAAAACCGACTGGTGGATTATGCAGAGGAAAACAGATTTTTGCTCCTTCAGAGCGACCAATCCAGCGTTCTTGCATGATCTTAACCCGATCAGGCCAACGATCAAGGCTTTTGAGCCCTTCCAGTAAAGGTTCTGCATAATCACTGATTTTCAGGAACCATTGAGAAAGGGTTTTTTTCTCAATCAAAGCACCCGAACGCCAGCCACGCCCATCAACAACCTGTTCATTGGCCAAAACGGTATGGTCAACAGGATCCCAGTTAACAGACGCGTCACGCCGCTCTACCAGACCCGCCTTAAGCATATCAAGAAACAGCTTCTGCTGTTTCCCATAATATTCAGGCTGGCACGTTGCAATTTCACGCGACCAATCCAGAGAGAAGCCCAGACGTTGCAATGTTTTACGCATCGCAGCGATGTTCTGCATTGTCCATTCACCCGGGTGAACACCACGTTCCCGCGCCGCATTTTCTGCCGGTAGGCCAAAAGCATCCCACCCCATGGGATGAAGCACGGAAAAACCCTGTGCGCGTTTATAACGAGCGACAACATCACCAAGCGCATAGTTTCTTACGTGACCGACATGAAGCTGCCCTGAAGGATAAGGAAACATCTCCAGGACATAATATTTAGGACAGTCTGCCGGAGGTACGTCAGGCACTTTAAAAACATTCTTTTCTTCCCAGCATTTCTGCCAATGAAGTTCACATTTATGAAAGTCAAATTGTGCCGAAGCGGCTTGTGATGCTGTATGATCGCTCATTAAAATTTACTTTCCACCGCCATTTTCAGATCTTAACTGGCGTGCACGTTCCAAAATACGTGCTGTAATATCAGAAACTGTTGTCGGTGCCACGGGGGCATCCAACCATTCTCCTCCATTCAACCGGGTCTGGCGGAAAATTGTCACCCTTAGGGCATCAGAACGCAAACGCCGGTCAAGAATATAAGCAGCAATCTTAAAACGCTCATCCTGCGTACTGGGCGGCTGGAACCAGTCTGTCAGAATGACGCCCCCCTGCGCATCGGCTGAAAGCATGGGCATAAAAGAAAGCGTATCAATCGCCCCACGCCATAAATAGGCATTTACCCCTCCCTTCAGCTGATCCTTCCCTCCATGTGCACCACGGTCAGACCCTAAAAGGTGGTTACGAGGACGTGACAGGCTGTCGGGATTTCGAGCACCTCCCCCACAAGCAGAAAGACCACACAGGCTAATAACGGCAAGACTGGCTAAAAAAGTCGACGTGCGGGGTAAAGACATTCCCTTTAATCGACGCAACACTCTGTTGGAAGTCTGTGATATTCGGGACATGATAATCCTGTTACGGCCGTGCCAGGGCAAGAAGATGGAAGTAAATCGTCAGGATGGCAAACCTGACAGACAATGATTCTCTACCTTCATAGAACGCCAGACGCGCAAGGCCAAGTCATGAGTTGAAAATCCATACTTGCAGCATAGTCCATTTAAGGTTACTGAACACGGGTGTGTCCACGTAGCTCAGCAGGATAGAGCACAGGATTCCTAGTTTAATTGGGCGCTGGGAGTGGGAAACCCCCCAGTGGATTCGCTCAAATTCGGGGAAAGCTCTGGTTTTACCGTGCCAATCCCGAGCCAAGCTTTCAGCCTTAAAGGCGGAAAGAAGGTGTAGAGACTGAACGGGCGATACCTAAGAACCTTTGGTGTTTCTCCTAAAGGTTTAAGGTAAAGAGACAGTCCAGCTCACAAACACTTCACTTTTGTGAGGTGGCTATGAAAATAGTAGTGGGATGAATCCTGGGGCCGAAGGTTCGAATCCTTTCGTGGACACCATTTCAGGTTTTGATTTTATTTTTTAAGAACACACCCTCGTAATTATGAGATGTTTTCTTTTTAACCATAAACGGAAATCATCCACTGAGGGAATAGATACTCTATATCTTCCTTTAGAAAAAACCGTTCTTATCTTCATCTTGTTGACCTAATATATACCGCTCGCTGTGAAAGACTGCTGAATGACAACTACCCCCTCTTTTCTTTTTGTTTGCACGGGCAATATCTGCCGCTCTCCTTTGGCAGAATTGGCCATGAGGGAGGAAGCACGCAAAAGAGGACTTGAAATCAGAATTGATTCCGCTGCGACAGGAGACTGGCATCTTGGCTATCCCCCAGACCCACGGGCACAGGCTATTGCCCGACGGGAAGGACATGACATTTCGCATTATCGCTCACGAGCAGTCAGAGTAAGTGATTTCAGTGAATTTACCCATATTATTGCGCTTGATCATACGCATTACAGCACCCTAAAAAAACTTCGACCCGCAACGTCAAAAGCCAGGATATTTCTATTACTTGATTGTCTTGAAGGCCGTGAAGGACAAGATGTTGCCGACCCCTATTATGGCACAGAGCAGGATTTTGAAACAACGTGGTGTGATGTACAGCAGGCTTGTCAAGCTCTGGCGAAGGAGGCACTCTGACTGTCCCCGCCACTTGCCTCTGAGGATATGATTATGTCTTCTCTCGCTGATATTCTTGTTATTGATGCTTATGCACCTTCTATACTGAAACAGCTTTCGGAGCATTTCACGCTCCATCATTATAAAGATAAAGCGAGCCTCGCTCCAATCGCAGACCAGATAAAAGCCATCGCCACAACGGGAGCTGCCGGGATCCCCACTGGGGTGATGGCAGCTCTTCCAAATCTGAAGGTCATTTCGGTCAATGGTGTCGGAACGGACCAGATTGACCTCGAACAGGCCAAACAGCGCCAGATTCCCGTCAGTGTCACAACGAACAGCACCACACATGATGTGGCAGACCTCGCTATGATGCTCCTCATGACATTGAAGCGTAACTTCCGCTTTAATGAGGATTATACCAGAGCCGGACGTTGGGCACGTGAGGGTTACCCGCCTCTTTCTCACACACTGGAAAAGAAACGTATGGGGATCGTCGGCTTTGGTGCGATCGGGCAGGCTATTGGCCGCCGTGCACAAGCCAGTGAAATGGAAGTTGCTTATTATAGCCGACGCCCCCGGCCCGAAAGTTCATGTAATTATGAGCCGGATTTACTGAAACTGGCTCAATGGGCAGATGTCCTGACACTGGCTGTGCCAGGTGGTGCTGCAACAAAAAACCTTATTGACGCATCCATCCTTAATGCCCTTGGGCCACAAGGTGTGTTGATCAATATCGCACGAGGTTCTGTGGTCAATGAAAAAGATCTGATTGAAGCGCTTGAGAATGGAACAATCGCCGGAGCTGGCTTAGACGTCTTCTGCAACGAACCTGCAATCAACCCGGCTTTTCTGAAGTTTGGGAACGTCACACTGCAGCCTCATCAGGGGTCTGCAACAGAAGAGACGCGCCAGAATATGGGAGAAAATGTCGTCGCCAATCTGGTAGCCTATTTTAACGGCAAACCCCTCATCACTCCACTCTTTTAAAAATCAGAAGCACCGGACATTCTGAGCCTCTCCGGTGCTTTTCCAGACCCTGTTATCCCCCTGCAAACTGCTCAGCAATAATACGTTCTGACAGACTATGACCGGGATCAAAAAGAAGCGTCGCTTTAATATTGCGTTCTTCATAAATCGTAACTTCTTCGACATCGCGTATCTCTTGCGCTCCCGCAACAGCTGATACAGGACGTTTTTCTGGCTGGTTCATAAGAAAGCGAATCTTCGCCTCTGCCGGCAGAAGAGCCCCCCGCCAGGAACGGGGCGAAAAGGGAGAGATTGGTGTGAGAGATAATAAATCAGCCCCCAAAGGAATAATAGGACCATGAGCAGAACGATTATAAGCTGTTGATCCCGCTGGAGTCGCTAAAATCACTCCATCACAGCCCAGGGAATCCATACGACGCTTGCCATCAATTTCTATTGTAATTCGCGCAGACTGCCGCGTTTCACGATAAAGATAAACATCATTGAAGCTTAAGCCCTGATGAATCTCACCTTTGCAGGTTCTCGCTGTCATATGTAAAGGGGAAATAATTGTTGGTTCAGCAACAGCCAGACGCTCTATCAAATCATGATGATCACGATCATTCATCAAAAAACCGACTGTCCCGTAATTAATCCCAAAAACCGGGACAGAACTATTCAATGTCTCAAGCAAGGTCTCAAGCATAAAACCGTCCCCCCCGAGACAGACCAGAACTTCTGCCTCATCAAGCGGGACACTTCCATAATATTTGGTCAAATGTGAAAAAGCATTCTGTGCCTGCTCGGTAGAAGCTGCGGCGAAAGCGATTTTCATAACACAAAGCAACTTTCAAGGCGTGTTTATTAAGAGGGGGATATTATGAATTTTTGTCTACGTTCTATCAAGATAGAGGTAAGTTTTTAACAAATTGATGAAATATCTTTATAAATAAGAAATATTATAATAAATTATTAAGAATCGTCGCAATAATGGAGATAGATTACCATGAAAAAACAGTTTTTCACTTTAATATTCGGTCTCGCTCTTTGTGCACCATTATCTTCTTATGCACAATCAACAGGAAGCTGGCTTCCTGATGCCGGCGTTAAATCATCCTATAGTGCCCCCGCTGTCCCAACGACATTACAACCTGTCGAAACTTCCATGGCTGATTTAATGAAAGAACAGAACTTCCATGTTGTTACAACATCCAATTATGGCAATGCGGGACTGCTTTTTACGTTAAAACATAGCAAAGACATGATCCTCTGCATCCTCGATGCTCCTGCCCCAGGCTCTGCTACAGATCAGAACGTCCCAACTTCACGCTGCTGGAAGCTTGACTAAAAAGAACTGAAGTCCCCTCTGCCCCTTATATGATCTCTCACGCACTTCCCTTAACGGGAAATCCGTTCTTGGATTTTGGAATAATCGGTCAGAGGACGTGACAGCAGAAAGCCCCTATTTCTCGGACTGTTCTTCATCATTATCAATAACGTCATAGGAAGAAGAACCTGGATAAGGGCCTTTTTCTACATCAACATTAGAAGGGCAGACCATAGTACTGCCTTCCTGTAAAGCCAGAGCTAGGAATTTACGGCCTTCCAGACTATGAAGACCGCGCGCTGTGATTTCATGATCCAGGCGAATACGGGGCAGAAGCGATTCTGACAAGAGAACTTCTGTTCCGTCAGCCAGTAAAATGCCTTGCGGCGTCACTCTACTAACATCACCGGTGATAGCAGGTAAGGCTTTCATATCATAATGACATGGCGCCGCCTGTGCTTCTCTGATGAGAAACATAGCACCAGTAACCAGAACAAGACTTGTCAGAAAACGCACTGTCATCCTCTATTAATGCCTGAAATGACGCATTCCTGTAAAGACCATGGCAATACCTGCTTTATCGGCTGCCTCAATCACTTCCTGATCGCGAATAGAACCACCAGGCTGAATGACGGCCGTAGCACCTGCTGCCACGACACTTTCCAGACCATCAGCAAAGGGGAAGAAAGCATCAGACGCTGCGACTGAACCAATTGTCAGAGCCTCTTTCAGCCCCGCAGCCTGTGCGGCATCCTCACTTTTACGGGCTGCGATCCGTGCACTGTCAACACGTGACATCTGACCGGCACCAATCCCGACTGTTGCCTGATCTTTCACATAGATCACAGCATTGGACTTCACATGCTTGGCTACACGGAAGGCAAAGAGCATATCTGCCATTTCCCGCTCTGAAGGTGCCCTTTTGGTCACAACTTTCAGGGTCTCAAGACTGACATGGCCGTTATCGCGACTCTGAGCCAGAAAACCACCAGAGACCGACTTCACAACCAGCCCTGCTTCCGCCGGGTCAGGCACACCCCCTGTCAACAAAAGACGAAGGTTCTTCTTTTTGGCCATAAGCTCAATGGCAGCCTGATCTGCATCCGGCGCAACGACAACTTCCGTAAAGATCGTGCTGATCTGCTGTGCTGTTGCTTCATCAAGAGTGCGGTTCAGGGCCACAATCCCGCCAAAAGCAGAAACCGGGTCACATTGCAGGGCCGCCTCCCAAGCCTCCAGAAGGTTGGAACGCGTAGCAACACCACAAGGGTTAGCGTGTTTTACAATCACCACGCTCGGCTCTGCAAATTCTGAAACCGCTTCAAAAGCGGCATCTGTATCATTCAGATTATTATAGCTCAGCTCCTTACCCTGAATCTGGCGTGCTGTTGCCAGACCGGGACGTCTGCTTCCATCACGGTAAAAAGCAGCTTTCTGATGAGGGTTTTCGCCATAACGCAAGAGGCTGTCACGTTTCCCGGCCAGAGTGAGCACCTCGGGTAAAACCACCTCACCTGGTGCCGCTTCCTGCTGGGCAAACCAGTTCGCGATCATGCTATCATAAGCGGCTGTATGCGCATAAGCAGATTGCGCCCAGTTACGGCGCTCAGATAATGTCGTACCCCCTTGTGAGAGAGAAGACAGGAAGCCCTGATATTGTACTGGTGAGGTCAAAATCACGACATGCTGAAAATTCTTGGCAGCGGCGCGCACCATGGCTGGGCCACCAATATCAATATTTTCGATACAGGTTTCAACATCAGCGCCAGACGCAACAGTTGCCGAAAAAGGATAAAGATTGACACAAACGAGATCAATCGGCTCAATCTTGTGTGTCTTCATCTGCTCCAGATGCTCAGGATTATCGCGGCGCCCTAAAATCCCGCCATGAATCCAGGGGACCAATGTTTTGACGCGGCCGTCAAGAATTTCAGGAAAGCCAGTATGTTCAGAAACTTCCTTTACCGGCACTCCAGCTTCACGCAGGGTGCGGGCTGAACCACCCGTTGAGAGAATTTCGACATTCTGCGCAATGAGTGCACGCGCAAGATCAACCAATCCCTCCTTGTCAGAAACGGAAAGAAGGGCGCGGCGGAGGGGTAATCTTTGTTCGGTGGTCATATCCTGGAACTATTGTCCTGTATTCTAACTTTTACTGTTTATCTTCTGGCCGGTAGGCGTCTTTACGGCTTCCTGGGCGCCCTTAGAAGAAGCTACCCAGGTTGGCCAGGCCGGTTTTTTCCTCTTTATCAGGTGGAACAAAAGGCTGCCAGCCCCCACCCAATGTTCTGTACAAATTAACCGTTGCAATATTTGTATCTGTCCTGCTGGCAGCCATCAGGATTTCGTTAGCCAGAAGCATGGATTCAGCACGATCCACCTCAAGGAAAGGAACCGCCCCTTCCTTATATTGGTCCTGTGCTGCGGACAAAGCCAGCTTGTTCTGATGGACTGTTTCCTGCAAATCCTTATAACGAACCTGCACATGAGCCAGGTCTGTAATAGCATCATCCACTTCACGCCAGGCATTCAGAACGACACGCCGGAATTCAAAAGCTGCTTCCTTAGCCTGTTGATTGCGTAATTTCAGAGTGCCGCTCAACCGTCCGCCCTGAAAGACAGGCACACTGACAGTTGGGCCCAACTTGAAATATTTCGCGGAAGGCATAAAGAAGTCACCCGCAGATAAACTCTGGGACCCCAGATCACCTACGAGGTTGATATCAGGGTAAAAAGCTGCCGTCGCAGCGCCAATACGCGCTGTTGCTGCATGAAGGGAAGCATCAGCCTGCATAATATCAGGGCGACGTTGCGCCAATGTCGATGGCACACCCACCCCGACCGAAACCGGCGCAACCGGTTGCCCCTTGCGTGGCAGAAGTTCTTCCTCAAGCTTACGTGGTGGCAGTGCCAACAAATAACCGATCGCATTCACCAAAGCAGCCTGAGACTGCCTCAAGGGAGGGAGGTCACTCTTTGTTTTTTCAACCTGTCCTCTTGCCTGGGCTACCTCTAACGCGTTGGAAGCCCCTTCTTTCTGACGCTGAAGCACAAGTTTCAGGTCACGTTCAACAAGCCTGAGATGCTCTTCCGTATAATCAAGCTGCTCCTGCACACCTCTGAGACGCATGTAACTATCAACAAGGTCAGAGAGGCTTGCCAGAACCACAGCCTTACGGGCAGCCTCAACAGCAACAAGATCAGCGTTGCTGGCTTCAACAGCCCGACGAATGGCGCCGAAGAGGTCAAGGTCCCAGGTGGCAGAACCGATATTGCTATATTCCTCATATTGCAAATTCGCTCCCGGCTTTGGCTGAACCGTGCCGAACATGCCTTTTTCACTCTGTTGCGTCCAGGCATAACTGCCAGCCCAGCCGACATGAGGCAGCCCCGCCGAAGCAGCAACCTTTAACTGCCCTTTTGCCTGACTGACTCTCGTCGCAGCTTCCTGAATATCAAGATTTTGCTTTCCCAATGTTTCAATCAGCTGATTTAAGGTCGGATCATTAAACCGCCGCCACCAGGTAAAATCAACCTCCCCCCCGTAAGTCAGACCTGCTGTCTGGTTTTTGGGAGCATCAGCCGCTTTAGACCATTGGGCAGGCTGCTCTGGGGAAACGGGTGTTTTATAATCAGGCCCCATTCTGATACAGCCAGCTAAAGCCGTCGTCATGAGGGTCAGGCTCACAAGGCGTGCGCCAAACACTTTTCCTGTAAGTTTTAAACCTGTTCCGCTCATCGCGCTGTCACCGAGCGATTGGAATGACGCTGTGCCTCTACAATATCGGCCATATTAGTGTGAATTGTCGTTTCGACGGAAAAGCCCATACGCAGTAATTTGGCAAGAGGCTGCCCAGGGAGGAGGGTGATTTTCACCGGAAGACGCTGGACAATCTTGGTAAAGTTCCCTGTTGCATTTTCAGGAGCAAGCGGCGCGAAGGCTGCTCCAGAAGATGGAGGGACACTATCAACGACCCCTTTAAGATCAATATCATAAGCATCAACGTGAATATCGACTTTCTGCCCCGGTTTCACGTGACGAAGTGCAACTTCACGGTAATTTGCCTGTATCCACAAATCATCAATCGGCACAAGAGCCATAATGGGCGTCCCGGCAGGCACAACATTGCCTACCTGCACATTACGTTCACCGACCATACCATCGAATGGCGCTCTAAGCTTTGTATAGGACAGGTTAAGCTCTGCCTGATGGACGCGAGCCATATCAACCATCACCTGTTTCTCTGCAGCCGCATTTTTTGCTTTCAGAACAATCAGCTCATCACGTGCTGCTTCTAGTTCTGCTTTGGCAGCATTATAAGAGGCCGTCATTTCCGCAAGTGTTGCGTGTGTCTTCTGCCCTTCCTGTAAACTCCCTGCGCCAGTACGTGCCAGATGCCCGTAACGGTCTGCATCCTGACGCGCAAAAACCAACTCAGCCTGCAACTGATCGACCCGTGCCTGTGCATCATCAATCAATGCTGGCTGACGAGCAACATTCGCCGCGGCATCCATGACTTTTGCCCTATCATCTGCCTCAGTCGCGCGAGCTTCATCAAGTGCTGTCTGATAGTCATTAGGATCAAGCTCAGCAAGCACATCCCCTTTATGGACAGACTGGTTATCTGTGACATTCACAGCAACGATCTGGCCATAAACACGAGGTGCAATCACAGTATGATGGACCGTGACATACGCATCATTTGTCCAGACCCGTGAGGTCGGCACAAAAATAATCGCCAGCACAATAGCTATAAAGACGACCACGACGCCTCCAGCCAGAAAATAGGGCCAGCGAGCGGTTTTACTAGGTTCAGCCATTAGAGAGTAACCCTTACAATAACCATTATTTTGACGGCGTAGAAACAGGCTCAGCCGGGGGAATCATGCCCGCCAGAGCAATACGTGGTGGATAAGCCCGCACAGGTACAACCAGAAGCCAGAGCAGTAAAAGCCCCGCTATGCAAGCCATAATCATGAAGAGATCTTCAATCACCAAAGTTGATACCTGATGATGAAGCTGCTTCGTCAAGGCGGCTACAGCACCAGGCGAGGTACTAGTCCCGTTCGGTAATAACGGAGCAGGATGCTGCCAATCAGGGTTTGCACCCTGAAATAATCCATAATGATTTTGTCCCAGACGGTCTGTCAGACGTTCAGAATGAAGATTGCCGCGCCAATGAAAAGCAAGCTGGACAAGCCATGTTCCCATCACCTGGACAACCGCTCGCGGTGCATTCACCATTCCTGCGGCAAATGGCCCCTCTTGCGGCATAACGGCATTGGTCGCCCCCATAAGAATGGGCATAACAACCATTGCGGCACCAAGTGCCTGGGCCACCTGCCAGGCGTAAAACTCATTGCGGTTCCATTCAGCTGTTACGAAAGAATTCGCTATACAGGCTGAAATCATCAATACCAGACCGATAAAGCTGACAACACGTGAATCAACCCATTCATAATTCAAGAGAATGGCCATAAAAGGCAGGAAAATCAATTGCAGAGACGCAATAACTGCTGTTACGAGATAAATCTGCTCCGGTCTATATCCTGCAACAACCGTCAGATACTGGCTTGGAATGGCTGAGCCTGAAATTGATAAAAGCACAAAAATCTGCAGGCCAACCACGGCATAGAGAAAATTCCGACGTCTTAGCAAAGAGAAGCGAAAAAAAGGCTCCGGTCTTTTCAGCTCGTTCATTACAAAAAGTGGCAAGGTCACAGCTGAGATCAAGGCGCAGACACAAATCAGCTTTGAGTTAAACCAGTCCAGCCTATCTCCTTGCGCCAGCATAACGACTAAAGGAACCGTCGAAATAAACAGAAGAGCCGCACTGAGCCACATCCGTGGCTCCTTAAACCGCTCCATTCGCCCCGCAGTATCAGGCAACCCGAAATAAAGCAGGGCCATAGCACCACCACCCATAGGCAAAATCTGAAAAAAGATGAATCTCCACCCCACAAGGTCAGTCCATAATCCTGCAAGAGCAGTACTTAAATATGGGAAACACGTTGCTGTCAGCGCATAAGCCGCCAGACCAAAAAGTCTGATATCAGGTGCCAGCACTTTGAGAGCAATTGCCATCAGAAGGGGGATACTACACCCTCCAGCAAATCCCTGCACAGCCCTCAAGGCATAAAGAAGTGTCAGATTCGTCGTAAAAGCCAGGGGCAATGTACTGATAATTGCCGTAGCCGCCACAATCAGTACGAAACGTTTCATACCGACGGTCATAGCCATCCATGGGGCAACGCCCATCCCGGCGACTTCTGTCGCGCTATACACAGTTGTAAACCATGTACCAGGATCATGGCTGATCCCCATCCCGCCTAGAATATCACCCAGACCCTGCGAGGAAACCTGCTCATTAAACGAAGTCGACATGGCCAGACAGATAATCCCCGCCAGACCAAATAAGGAACGGGCTTGAGGAGTCACTGTTTGTTTACCAACGTGCTAACCATAGCCATCGTGCGCTGTTCTAACATAGCAACAGAGAACCTGCTTCAGATAAAGAAAGGAGCTTACGCCCTACTTGTCCGATTCCGATGTGAAACAGACAAGTGGATATCTCATCATAATCAATGCTTGTAAAGATAGCTTGATGCCAACCCATTACCTCAGCATCGTTTATAGGATTTATTAACAGCAGATTATCGGATTATTAAAAACAGACCTTCATGACATTAAGAAAATTTTTATAACTTCAATAAGTATGCCAACATATAGATCAGAAAAATATACCAAATTAATAAATACCATTAAAATGATAACATTAAAAAATACTTCGGAACAAACACTATTGCAACAGTAATGTAAATTTATATATTTTATTTTTTCATACATTACATTGAATTAATATAATTAAATTTTAAATACATTTAATATGTTATAAATAAATTATAATTCATGATTTCAGTAAATTTAATCAGAATCAGGAAGAGAAAAATAAAGAATTGTTATTTTCCTTTGATTGTACATAAAAAAGATTCATCCAGCCCTTAAAAAGAGTAATCCATATGTTCGTGATATGGATTACATCATCATGACGGTGATATGAAAAAACGCCACCTCACCGTCATGATCTTCAACTAACCGTGAGAGGTTCCGACCTCTTTTTCAGATGAAACAGAAGGCCATTGCCTCTCAGCAAGAGACACCAATGAGGGCGTTTCCAGACCCATTTTCCTGGCATAAAGCCATGTTGTTTTCAAAACATCATGAACATAATTTCTGGTCTGGTAGGTTGGAAGGGTCTCAATAAAATAAAGCGGATCATGTTGATGAGGATGCAGAGACTGCCAATGCAGAATAACCCCTGGCCCCGCATTATAGGCAGCCAGAACTGATAGAAGATCGCCATTTCTGTTACGTTGAATGACAAACTCGTCTTTGTTATTTTCCATCTGAACGGCTGTTTCTGCAAGATAGAGAAGATAAAGCTGTCCAACTTCCAGATTATAGGCCGGATCATGCAAACGCTGAGCCATATTATCAGGAACCTTGATAATAGCCTCTCCGTGTGTGTCAAATTTAATATGGCCCGCTGTCACAAAGCTTGCCGTGCGAGGCTGAACCTGCATAAGCCCTCTCGCCCCAACAGAAGAAACTGCATTGGGATTAAAATTGGACTCCATTCGTGCCACAGCATAAATCAAAGCGGGATCAAGGCGGAAACCATGCTGGGGCTTCAGTTCGGGTAAATCAGACTGAACGGTTTTTAACTGCGGTGCAGTTTGGTGCTGTTCTGCTTTTTCCATCTGATCAGAAAGCCCCAGCATACCTGCTTTACGGACAACCAAAGCAAGAGAATGTGCTCTTACAAGACCCTGTTTTACAAGAATTGGCCATATATAACGTGCCAGAGCCTCTGCTCTTCCCTGCTCTCCAATCTGAAGCAAAGCAAAGAAATGCTTCCCCTCGGGAGCATTAAGAACAGTCTCAACATCATTGCGGTTCATGCGCTGATGGCGCAAAGCCTTCGCCTCAGATTCTGAAACCTCTGTAACCTCTTCCTGCTGACCTTCCCATCGCGCCAACGCCTCTGATGCCAGGATTCCATAAAAACAATCACTATAGGAGGCAGCACGTTTCAACCAGAATTTGTAATCATTCTCAGCTTGAAGACGTTCTTCCGTTCTTGCTGCCCAGAAAGCCGCAGCGGCTTGAACATACCGATCCGTTTTTGGAGCATTGGCAGCATCTTTAAAAGACACTGAAGCAGCCTGCCATTTACCTTCTTGCCATAAAGCCAGACCTTCTACATAAGCCGGCAGACCTATCTGCCTTCTCCCATCTGAAAAGGCAGAACGCGCAAGAGAACGTGCCAGACTGACTTCCCCCTGGCTCAGAAAAGTCAGAGCTATTTCACCTTCCAACTGCGCTCTGTAATCATTTTGCAGGCCAGAAAGCTTCTGGATGTAGGCCAAAGCCAACTTCGCTCCAGACAATCCCTTATTTAATTGCGGCTGGACAATATGATCGATACGGGCATTTCTAGCGATCACCATGTCGTCATCACCAGAAGAAAAATCAATCTCAATCTGCCCTGGCGCCAACATAGGCTGAGGCGAGAGCACCAAGCCGACCGGGGCCGGATAAAGCTCTTTCATACGCGCATAAATACGGTGTGCATCAGGTAAGCGTGGATAATGCTCCAGCCAGCTCCGCACGGCGGGTAAAGGGGCAATAACACCTCTATGGAGGTAATATTCCGCAAGAATATCAGATTTCAAAAGAGGGTCGGCAATCTTTTCTAAAGACGCATCAAGAGACGTAAAATCCTCACTTCTGACAGTCTCAAATAATTTTTTGTAATTTCCTGCCGTTTCATCTGACAGCGGATGAGGGAAAAGATGTGAGTATCTGTTTACATCATCAGATACCACAGCTGCACCCAACTCCTTACCCCCGGTAGTTACAGATATCCGACTACGAAATTCGTCTTTTATCAATGGGTTAAGAACTGAATCCCACAATGTTATGACAGCACTTATAACAGTAAAAAATGCTGCCAATATAAATACTATTGACCGTCTCTTATTCATAGCCGAGGTTACATAAGGATTACACTTTCAAAAATCAAGCTTATGAGAGATGTATGATTTTCACTGTGTTATTAATGTCTCATTTATGATGCAGATTCTTTTCAGAAGTCACATAAATATGAACGCTATATTACTTTTTGTTTATTATATATTTAGAATATCTGACAATAGAAGCATGTCTTCCCAAAGTCCTCGCCTAACAACAGCACCTGCTTTTAACTGTAAGGGATGGTAAGTTGGCAAAAAACGAATTTTATCGTTTTGTACTGCCAAAATAAGCTCGTGCCACGCGCCTCTGGCTTTTGTAATATGAGTAGCCTTCCCTTTCAGAAGCCGCAAAGGCGTTGTCCCCATTGTTATAACAGGACTTTCCCTTGCCAGACCCAACGCTTTCTGTAAAATTTGTGTCGCAATTTCCAGCTCAGACACTAAAAGTGGTCTTCCACCGGGCGGTCGCCAAGGAATAGAGGGAATTATATTCATCTCATCACGGCGCATCCCCAATGAACGCATTATCTTTTCAAGATAAAAACCTGCTTCACCTGAAAATAGCGTGCCTGATCGGTCTTCATCTGCATCAGGTATCTCTCCAATAATTGTAAAACGCGCATTCTGATGCCATTCAGGAGTCAGATAATGTGTCGCTGTTCGGGCGAGAGGGATATCTTTGAACTGATGGATAAATGCTATGAGAGATTGGTTGTCAAAGACCTCTTTAAACTCAGATGCTTTTTCTCTTCCGGGAGCAGGTAGAGACGCCTTTCTCATTCTGTTATAAGGTAAGTCAGTCTTATGGGACTTTAGCTTTGGCACGTCTGATAAGGTGACCGATTCCTCAAAAGGCGTCCAGGGGAAAGATTCTGTAATGCTTTCCACACCCCATTCGTACTGAAGTTCAAGAGCTGCCTTCAGGCTTGCCTGATATGTTGAATTCGCCGAAGACATCATCACTTACATTTTCTCAAAGATAGCTATTCCTGGTTTCTTTTGTTACATCGTCCTGACCAGCAAAGGAAGTTTTCCCAGAAACCTTCCACATAAACCTAAACGTGTCATCCATGATCGCAAAAGGTCAGGATTTTACAAGAAGGCCCCATAATGTTTCTGCTCGAAGATATAGCCCATGCAAAAATCAATCTTTATCTTCATATCACAGACAGGCGGGAAGATGGTTACCATCTGCTTGACAGCCTTGCTGTATTTGCAGGGGCAGGAGACAAACTTTCATTAACACCACACAGTCCTTCTAAAGCAAAAGAGGCAACCTCCCTTTTTTTAACCGGCCCTTTTTCTGAAGGGCTGAAAGCAGAAGATGATAATCTCGTCTTACGGGCTGCCCGTAATCTAAGGCAAAAGGCTTTCGAAGAAACCTCTCAACTCCCAGAAACGGTCATCTTCACTTTAGAAAAGAACCTTCCTGTTTCTTCAGGGATAGGAGGTGGCTCAGCCGATGCCGCCTGCGCTTTGAGATTACTAACCCAATATTGGAAGCTCCCTGCTTCATTAGCCGCTTCCATCGCTCCCTCACTGGGTGCTGATGTCCCTGTTTGTTTAAAACAGACAGCCCAGCATATGGAAAATATAGGAGATCATCTCTCCCCTGCCCCGCCCATACCCTCACTAGGCATGATTTTGGTCAATCCCCGCATCGCCGTTTCAACACCTGTTATTTTTCAGGATTTAAATCTGCCCAAAGGTTTTTCAAAAACGAATGATATAAATCTCCCTGAAACCGGGTGGGAAAATGCACGGGACTTCGTGACTTTCCTGAAAACAACCCGCAATGACCTCCAGCCAGCTGCCATAAAGCAGGTTCCTGTCATTGAAAACGTGCTGGATACCCTTTCCTCCCTGCCAGGAGTTCTTCTAAGTCGAATGAGCGGTTCAGGGGCAACCTGTTTTGCTCTTTTCGAAACACCAGAAAATGCTTTTGAGGCCCATAAATCACTTTTAAAACGCATCTCCTCCCTAAATTGGTGGAGCTGGGCCGGGGAGGTCCTTCCCTAAGCTTCTTAATAAAATCCTTCCCTAAGCTTCTTAATAAAAAAGGTCCGCCCTTAAAAAGCAGACCTTTCTTAATTTCATAAGGTCTTATTCTGGCTGGGACCCTTTGAGATGGGCATTACATTGTGACCAGTAACCGCCTCCCTTCTGGATCCATTTCAGAGAGCCATTGCCGCCATTTTCCTTATTGGCATTATATTGAGCTACGCAGGTTTTCATACGTGCTTTGCCCGGCGTTAAGGATGCAAATTGAGGGTCAATCTTATCAGGGAAAACAATGCTACCATTAACAACAGGTGCTACTGACGCAGATTCATGCTCGCTGCTGTCAGCTTTTTCTTCTGGTTTCTGCTCTTCTGTTTTAGAAGATGTATTGCTGGCACATTTTGAAGCTTTATAGGCTTTATAGTCCATTCCATTTAACGTGCCGTCTTTTTTGGCTGCAAAAAAAGCCTTACGGCAATCCCTGCCTGACATAGCAGACCCGCTATCCTGCGCAGAGGATGCCGCCAGGGCAGAACCACCTGTCATAGCAGCCGCCAGGGCCATAACTGAACAAAAATGTGATAATTTCATCAAATCACTCCTTCAGATAATGGTCCGACACCCAGAATCTTCAGAAGCCGGAAGAGTCGCACCCGATATATTATACAACTTTCCTTAAATTCTAACGAACAGAAAAAATCTAAGATAAACGCGGAGAGAAAAAAATAATGCAGGCGCCAGCAAGACAGAGAAACGCCCCGATCATATCTCCTAAATTAGGCTGATTTCTCTCAACGATCCACATCCAGAATAGGGAGGCAATAATATAAATACCTCCATAAACGGCAAAAGCACGTCCAGCCTCATCTGAAGGGCTGAATGTTAAAATCCATGCAAAACAGGCAAGAGAAACACCCCCAAGGAAAAGCCATGGCCAGCTTTTACCCCCCCGAAAGAAGAGCCAGAAAGCGTAACACCCAAAAATCTCAGCTATGGCAGCAGAAATATAAACAAGAATCATCTTTAAAAATACTGCTGCCATAAAACTAGTTTTCCTCTTTAATTGAGACGCTCTCCATGCTGGGTCATATCCAGCCCTTCAAGCTCTTCATCACGACTGACACGCATACCAATCGTCCGATCAAGAATAAAAACAATAAGAGCTGTTACCAGTGCACACCAGATAATTGTAACACCGACAGCCTCAGCCTGTTTCAAAAGCTGTGAAAGGCTACCAACGATACCTCCAGGAGAAAGCTCAGTTGCTGAAAGTGGCCCATAGGCAAAGATACCAGTCAGGAGAGCCCCGACAATACCACCAACGCCATGAATCCCAAAAGCATCAAGGCTGTCATCATAACCAAGTTTACGTTTAATCACACTGGCAGACGCAAAACAAATTATTCCAGAAACCGCACCAATCACCAGTGCTCCTATAGGAAGAACAAATCCAGCCGCTGGCGTAATTCCCACAAGTCCAGAGACAGCTCCTGAGATAATTCCCAGAGCTGTGGGTTTTTTTGTATAAAGCCACTCTATCACCATCCAGGCCAAAGCCCCTGCTGCTGTGGCAATTTGTGTCGTTAGCATCGCCATACCCGCCCGCCCGCTCGCTCCGAAAGCAGAACCTGCGTTAAAGCCAAACCAGCCTATCCATAATAAAGCAGCACCAATGATAGCATAAGCGAGATTATGAGGGGACATATCTTCCCGCCTGTAACCTGTGCGCTGACCGATCATTAGAGCACAGATAAGCCCTGCAATGCCCGCATTAATATGCACGACCGTGCCACCTGCAAAATCTACCGCTCCTAAAGCCGCTACCCATCCATTCGGACTCCAGACCCAATGCGCCACCGGCACATAGACGAATAATCCCCATAAAATCATGAATAGACACATGGCTGAGAATTTAATTCTTTCAGCAAAAGCACCCGTTATAATTGCCGGGGCAATAATCGAGAAACTCATCTGAAACATCAGGAAGACACTTTCAGGAATGGTCATAGCCGTAGCCGCTGAAGTGCCAGCCCCCAATGTAAAAGCGTGATCAATACCATTATGAAACTGATCGACTATCCCATTCAGAAAGAAACGTGACATTCCTCCAATCCAACTTGTCCCGGGAGTAAAAGCCAGACTATAGCCGCACACCATCCAGACAACAGATGCTAAGCAGCACACAGTAAATGACTGTGCCATCGTCGAAAGCACATTCTTCCGGCGCACCATACCTGCATAAAACAGGGCAATTCCCGGCACCGTCATCATAATGACCAAGGCAGTACTCGTCAGCATCCAGGCAGTGTCACCTGTGTCAATCGCCTGTGTCATAATGCTGATTCTCCACTTTCGCCTGTGCGAATTCTGATAATTTGCTCTAACGGAGTCACCATAATCTTGCCATCTCCGATACGGCCCGTACGGGCAGCCTGCGTAATGGCTTCCACAACTTCGGGAACGATATCTTCGCGAACAGCGATCTCGATCTTTATTTTTGCCACAAAATTCACGTGATATTCGGCACCACGATATATTTCCGTCTGACCTTTCTGGCGCCCAAATCCTCTTACCTCCGAAACTGTAAGCCCTTGAATTCCCAGCTGAGTTAATGCTTCTCGTACATCATCCAGCTTAAATGGCTTGATAATTGCTGTGACCAATTTCATAGTAAAACTCCCTGATGATAGCCTCGGAAATCTATATTCCAGGAAAATTTTTTGATTTTTACAAATCGTATCACTATCGCAACGATATAGACAAGACTTTCTTTTCTCTTAAAGCCGGGCTAGGAGGAAGAGAACATAAAAGGACGTAATCATGACTCAGCACTATGATGTCTGCATTAACGGGGCTGGACCAGTAGGAAGCAGTTTGGCCTGCCTATTGCTACAGACAGGCATGCGCGTTCTCCTGCTTGAAAAACAAGCCATGATCACTGAGCCTTTACCCTCTCTGGACGGCCGTGCCTACGCTCTGACGGAAGGCTCACGCCCCATTCTGAAAGAAGCAGGTCTCTGGCAGAATCTTTCAACAGCTCCACAAGCGATCAATAATATAAGCGTTTCTGACGGTGAAGGCCACTTCCCCCGCCGCTCTCCCAAGACAACCCTAATTTTTTCGCCAGACGATGCCCCTGAACATCAACCCTTTGGCTGGATGGTTGAGGCCAACACATTATTGGCAGCTATAGGCTTAACCCTAAAAAAACATCCCTCACTCCGGCTTTGTGCTCCAATACAGGGTACATTTACCTTTTCTCCTGATCATGTCAGCATCACCTTAGACTCAGGAGAAGTCGTAACAGCCAGCCTGGTTGTGGCTGCTGATGGACGCCGCTCGAAACTTCGTGAACAGGCCGGTATCGGACTGACAGTCATTCCATATCAGAAATCAGCACTTGTCACGCTCATCTCCCATAAACTTCCCCATAACGGATTCGCTTTAGAAAATTTTCTTCCTCAAGGTCCATTTGCACGCCTTCCTCTTCCACCAACATCTTCTCACCCACACCGTTCAGCCATCGTATGGACAGACCGACCAGACCGCATTGAATATTTCAAAAACCTCCCTGACAGCAGTTTTATTGAAAATATCCAGGCTCGTTTGGCCGATGAACATCTTGGTGACCTCGAAATTATCGGCCAAAAATGGCTTTATCCCCTCGCCTCTCAATATGCTCACCGCTATATCAGCCAACGTATGATTCTTATTGGAGATGCTGCTCACGGCCTGCATCCTGTCGCAGGACAAGGCATGAATCTAGGTTTTAAAGACGTAAAAATCCTTGCCCCTCTTCTACGCAAAGCGTTTCAAGATAAGCGTGATCTTGGGGAAACAGAGCTTTTGAAAGAATATCAGCGAAGCACACGCCCACATAATCTGGCTATGCTTGCAGGCTGCGATCTCATGGAAAGACTTTTCAGCAATGACAAGCCTTTCTTGCAACTTATCCGGCAAGGTGGATTACGCTTCCTACAGCGTAGCCCCCGTCTCAGACAGTCATTTGTCAAGCAGGCTATGGGGCTTTAAACGTAACTCATCATGCGACATAGTCATTGTTCTTCACAAGAAATACCTGATCTAAGCCAATTCTGGTCACAGGTACAATCCCAGGCCTGCGGCTGTCCCGATCCGCTCATCAGCGACCTTTATGCCGTCAATATATGCGATCATAGTGATTTTCCTTCAGCTTTAGCCTCTCTTTTAGGAACGAAACTGGCTGACCGCTCCATAACAGAAAGCACCCTTACACGCCTTGTTGCAAAATCCATCGAGGAAGACATCACGATTGCAGAAGCTGCCCGGGAAGATATTCTCGCCACTTATGAACGCGACCCTGCCTGTACAGATCTCGTAACGCCCTTTCTGTTTTTCAAAGGCTGGCAAGCACTGCAAGCCTATCGCATCAGTCATTTCTTATGGAAACGTGGGAGGCGGCCGTTGGCTTATCATATACAGAGCCGGATTAACGAACAATTCAGCATTGATATTCATCCAGCAGCGCGACTCGGTAAAGGGTTGACTATTGATCATGGCACCGGGATCGTTATTGGTGAGACCTGCATCATCGAAGACAATGTCTCTCTTTTCCAAGATGTGACCTTGGGAGGAACGGGCAAAAACGAAGGAGAGCGGCATCCTGTTATCAGAAAAGGAGCCATGATTGGCGCTGGTGCCAAAATTTTGGGGCGCGTGGAAATTGGCGCCTATGCCCGAATAGGTGCCGCCTCAGTCGTACTAGAAGATATTCCAGCCTACGCTACTGCTGTCGGCAACCCTGCGAGAATTGTGCGCATAGAACCATCCCCCTCTTAAAACTACCTGCTGCGGGCAGAATGTCCTTTATTTATCAAGATGGATATGCCCGGTGACTTTACCGATGATCCGAACGGCGGCATCGGGCACAGCATTCCCCCAGCAAACAGAATCTATCGACGCCTCGAAGCTACTATATTCCTTATTATCGCTGATAATTTCAAAAGTTTGCGGATTTTTAATATCCAGTCGTTTCACCAGAATCATATCCCCAATCGCCATGACGTAAATACCCGGCCTGATATCATTATCAGCATAATTGACAATCAGTACATCCTGCGACTGGATTGTTGGCTGCATACTGTCACCACGGGCGCGCATGAGCAGGACATTTTTAGGCGTATACCCAAAAATGGAGCGCAAGAACCCTTTGGATATATGGATCTCTTCTGCTTCTTCCCAGTCTCCCGAAACAATTCCCGCCCCTGCCGAAGCTTCAGTCTGGAAAAAAGGGATTGTCAGTGTATCATCATGATTCTGAAGACGCCGATCAACACTATATTGACCAGCACCATAAACCGGGTCAGAAAATCCCCGAGGTAAAGTCCTTTCCATCTCTCCACCACGGACCAGCCAGTCAAGCGACACCCCACAGGCTTCTGCGATCACGCTCAATGCACCAACAGTGATATCCTGCCCAGCCATATAGCCATCTAAAGCGAAAGAGGAGACCGCTGATTTAGCTGCCACAACATCCCTCCCCCCCGATCGCTGAATGGCAAATTTAAGCCGTTTTATTCTTTCCTGAACGTCTGGACCTTTTTCCGCTTCAGAAACAGTATTCCCATTATTTTGAAAAGCTTTTTCATCACTCTTCATCGTTTGGGTTTTCATTTCCTCATTTAGCATTGGCCCCGTGCCAGCAAGTAGCCATTCAAGAGAAACGCCACAAGCATTAGCTATTGCAACAGCCGCACTCGCTTTCATATCCCTTCCAGAAGCATAAGTGCTCAATGTAGGTTTAGGAATCCCCGTTGCTTTTGCGACATTGCTATTACCACCACCTGCTTGAATGGCCTTTTTCAAACGTGAACAACGATCTTCCACAGACTTCTTTTTTTCATAAACGAGTCTATTAGCTGGAGTAATTGATTGTGCTGACATAGCCCCTCAAATGCATAGTTTTCCGCAAAAAAAACGAATATAGACAAAAAACATTACGGAAATTTTTAAGCTGACCGTTCGCGTTACCCGTCGTCACCTGTATGATAGCGTATATTATATGGCTTGAAAACGCGATAGAAGAGAGAATGTTAAAACGCGTTTTTGGGGACGAAAAGGAACAGAGGTTCCGTTTTTAATGCCAGAATCTATGTTTATGAATTATTAAAAAAACCCTGACTTAAAAGATGTTTTCTTTCAAATGACTTCTATAATATCAGATTTTCTCTAATAAAACATGATAAAAACTGCATAATAAAAATATATAACAACCACAAAACGAAATATGGAAACTTTATAAATATCTTCTTTTGAACTTATCCCCCAAAAATTCTCCTTTCCAAAAAAACACGAACAGAAACATTACAATTATTTTAATATAAATTGTTCGCGTTTTATATTGCTGTTTGAGAACATGCCCTTATGATGCAGCCATGAAACGCATTTTATAAAAATGGAATTGCGTGTTCTCGTAGCAAAAGGGAGTTTCTCTCCCTCAGTTAGGGTTTACAATCATGAACAAAAACACCAACGGAATGGACATTGAAGATATAAAGGGTGCTCTGCGGAAGACCTATGGCCCTTTGACAGCAATTTCTGAAAAGCTTGGCTTTAATAAAAATGCTGTCAGCTCTGCAATTCGTGTCTCAGGTTATTCCATTCAACTCGAACGGATCATAGCCGAACTTCTGGGAAAATCGCCTTTTGATGTTTGGGGCGCAGAACGCTTTAACGAGGATGGCACAGCTGTCAGACGGACGCTCATTTCCCGAAAATTCAAGGACATTCCCGAAAAATTGCGTAGGGAACAGGAAGTAAACTGACAATGCGCGCTTTTGTAACATCCTCTCCTCCCAGGCATGATCTGGCCTGGGAGGCCTTCGAAAAAACCACTGAAAACCAGAAGAAGGCTGCCCTGCGTGCTCTGTCCCTTCTGACCAGGTTACAAAATTTCAGGCAAGCAGGCTGGAACATTGATGATGCCATTATGGCCTTAAAAGCAGACGATAAAATAAGCCGCGCTTCTCTCATGCGTTGGCAAAAAATTGTAAAGAATGTACCTCATGAACATTGGCTGGCTTACCTCACGCCCCGCAAAAGGGGCCCCAAAGGCCCTCGCTATCAATGCTCAGAAGAGGCATGGTCCTTTCTCAAAAGGGACTGGTTAAGAGCTAAAAAACCAACCATTTCAGCTTGTTATCGTAGGGTTTCAATTGCTGCTGAGCGTAATGGCTGGGTTATCCCTTCTAAAAAAACTTTCTCACGCTGGCTGGCCTATCTCCCTAACGAGAATATGGTACCAATTCATGAAGAACTGACTTCCCGTAAAAAGTCTGTTCCTGAAATGAAGAAAAACCACTCTGATTTGTGCACCATGTAATTTATCAAAAACAATAATGCGGTGAGACCTTCTTTATGAGGGTTCACTTATCCCTCATGCAATCACAAGCGCCTTACGAAAACACAAACGTGAACATCTACCACCTACAGAATAAAATCTCACAGGAACCTGATTGATGGCACATATATTAACTGAGCGCCTTTCTCACATATTGGCACTTTCTGAAGATGTAGTCTTAACACGCACGGAAATCATTGAACTTATGGAGAAAATCGCCCCTTCTTTCGGCACTGTAGGTGTCTTAAGAAATGCCTTGATTTCGCATCAGGATGTGTATGACCTGCCCCCTCATTGCAGACTCCGAAACATCCTGATCTTTTATCTTGAAGCCTTGCCCCGTACGCTGCTCCTTTCTGAACTTTATCAGCAGCTTCAACGTGAAGCCAGGCCCCCTACCCTCTCTGAACTTTTTAAACAGGATGCTAAAGGAACCTTCTGGCCCCATCAAAAATTACGTTTCTGGCGAGCAGCACGTCGTGCACGACAACGTGAAATCATTAGCAACATACACTGAATTCTTCATTAAATGACATTAATATTATGGTGTTTATCAATAACTGATAAATAATGGTAATCAATAATATTGCGATAGAATGTAAATATTTTATATAATTTGCGTTTGATCACAATTTTATTAACATTATTAAGTGAAGGATCATAAAAAAAACTGTTATTTTTGGGATATGCTCTGTGATTTCATTTTTCTTACGTTAAATGGGAGGATAGATAATAAAGCAGCTCGTTTTTGTTAAGGTTGAGAAGCGATTATCTCGGTTGAGCGGTCTGGTTATTCCGTGAGAATTGTTTCGTGAGAAATTGACCCAGGCCGGAGCAATTGAAATTCTGTTTAACCATTTGGGGAACCGGCTTATCTACCAATGTCAGGTCAGATTCTGGATGCAACATTGGTGGCGGCTCCAAAGCAGCACAATATTAACGCTGAGAAAGCTGATCTTCGGGAAGGGCGTATTCCTACAAGCTAAAATTGTCTCATAAGGGCTATCATGCACACTGGGCACTCAAGTTTACAAAAACAAATCGGCAGGAAGACGGACCTTATCTGGGAGAATGAGCGTCTTCGACTGAAAAACCCTGTCCTGCAGGAGGAGAGGGAAATATTAAAAAAGCCACACAGTTCTTCGCGAGCCAAAAGAGTGGAAGGTACGCATTTATCAGGGAACATCGTAATCGTTAGCCCATCATGCGTTTATGTCAGGTTTTGCAGGTCTCAAGGCGTGGTTATCAGGCATTGGCTTCCAGACCTCTGTGCGAGCGTCAACGCACAGACCTGAATTCTGGCGCGTATCTGCAAGCATTATGCCCTGAGCCACCGGACCTATTGCCGTGGGTGAATGACATAGAACTCAAGGACGTAAGGCTTGATGTTGGCAAGCGTCGCGTGGGGCAACTGATAAAAGCTAACAATATTCGTCCCGTGCGTAATCATCGGCTGCCGCCAATCAGAAAGGAGCAGGCGACATCAGTCATATCTGGACCGGCGAAATCTGGCTGTATTTTCCATTTTGATCGCGGCAGCCAATACTGCTCACATGATTTCCAAAAGAAACTGACGGAATACAAGACGACACCTTCCATGCCCGGCAAGGGAAACTGCTACGACAGCGCCGTGGTCGAGACCTTTTTCAAAAGCCTAAAAGTCGAAATTGTCTCATAAAGGCCGTCAGCTGAGATTATCATCCTGTTCTTTGGCTATAAATTTCCTATCAACTAGAAACTCCATTATCCAGTCCCGTATCAGCATATCTTTGCAGATCAAAACCACAGACAGAACTCTTTGTCATGGCGGGAGGGAACCCCCAAACTAATATGAGGATGAGCTAGCCAATATATCTATAATATACGCCATTTTCTCTTCCTGGAGAAAATAAACGCCGCAGCGTAGCTACCGAGAGCCAATATTTAACGCTCCAGTTGGAATATATCCCTAAAGTCAAATCCAAAAACCTTCAAGATCAGTTCATTGAGCCTAAAATCAGTTCTTTAAAACTTTAATTAACGGTTTTTCGATCACGCCAATTTCAACCATGCTCGTCATTTCATTGATTCATTTGGAAATGAACCTCCCTCCAATAATTCACAGTCAAGGCAGCCTTATCTATGGCTATAAAGTTAGGCTGTATATACACCTTTCCTTCGCACGACTGCTAAAAAGAACAATTTTCTGGTTAAACTTGAAAATAATAAACGAAAAAAATTTAATTATCATTGTCTTATATAATACTTATCTGTACCTGATATAATAATAGTACAGGTTATTATATAGTAACTGTTTTTAGATATAGTAAATCCTTCTTTTCCCTGACGTGATGATCTTTATGTAAAAGAATGCCAATGTTATCAGAAGGATCGCCACGATCTTCTCTATAGAATCAGAGTTTCTGGCACATTTACTGTCCGAGAAACTTTCAGATGAGCAAATAACTAAGCTGAAAGATTTACTCATCAAGCGCAGCAGGATGGCGTACGCCAGCGCAACAGGCAGGAAATAACACGCCCTTCAAAGCGGAAAGAAGAACATGAAGGCGTTTGTGAATTACAGAAAAAGAAAAGAAAACGGTCCAATCCACGCTGCAAACCATGCTTTCAAGAGCTTATGAACTTTCCTGCCCGCAAGACGAAGAGAAAGTCCCCCTTGCCCAATTACCTCCCCAGACATTGGCTCTGACACTAACCGGACTCCTGACATAACAGCATTAATAACGCTGCTTGTCATGCTGCTTAGCGAAGCAGACAAAGATGGCTATAATAATGAGTTTGTAAATATATCGCCTGAAAATTACCGCTTGCATTATAGTAATTATGAAGGAGAACCGCCTGCCTACGATCATTATAAATATAGTGAGGTAAAAAAACTTATTAAGAAAATATTACAGGAGTTTTTATCAGAAGCACGCATGCTTCCAGTCTGCTATGCTGTGCTTGAAATATTAAAAGATGAACGCGACACTTATTTCCCCCTCTATTCCCAAACCATGGGATTACAACATTACCTGAAATGGGAGGATATCGCCCAGAGATTGCACGCTCATGCCACAGTTACAGGCAGGTCTCTCTCATCTACTCCTTATAAAGGGCTAGATGAGTCCGCTCCCAATCCTTATGGTTATTGGGGCGTACTCATGAAAATATGTATTAACCGCAAATGAGTCCTTTTACGTGAAAATTCTGGCGAAGAGATCAGTAATCATTATTTCAGAATTACTGAAAAAGGCCTCAAACGCCTAGAAACAATCAGCCAATCTTCTGACCCGGTTCACTAATATAAAGTTTTTCATTGGCTATATGGTTAATGCAACGTGGTGAACATTTCACCACGAGGGTGGTTTAGGTCTTAATTTCTCGTCATAAGAGATAATATAAATAATTTAAAATATCATATTTATTAAAACGCTTTAACAAACGTATTATTTAATTACAATAAAAAGCGTATAATAAATTATGTCATTAAATATTAATGTAATTCATTATTTATGCTTATATAATTTTATACCTTTTGATATTATCAAAAATCATAAATTCAATATAAAAATTAGAGGATAATCATGGGTACATTTAAAATTCCAGTGCCAGTTGAGATTGCCTGGATGGCTGAAATTGTTGGTGAAGAGACGACTTTTCATTTTATTGAAGCCATGGCGGGACAAAAAATATGGATCCCCCGCGTGCGGATTGAACAGTCTAACCTTGCCCAGGCCTGGGGGAGCACACTTGCCCATTGCCTGGCAGAGCGTTATGGCGGGGAACAATGGCAGGTGCCTATGCTCAAATCCTGGCGTATCAGACGGCTGGCCTTTCTGGGGCTTTCAAATAATGAAATCATTGCCCGCGTCGGTGTTGGGCGGAGCTACGTCAAACATACACTCCAGAATATTCGTGATGACCTCAAACGTGCACAGCCAGCGCGGGAAGAACAGTCGTCACATCTACTCTAGGCAGTTTGGTCAATAAATTTCTCAAACATATCCTGAATGCCCATTCTGAGGAGTAATAACCTCTGAATGGGCATTTTTCATAAATAGGGGGTCGTTTTGCCCCCTGATTATTCAAAGGCAAGTTTTCTAGCTTGCTTCTATGAAACAAAGTCTTGAACCCTCCCTCGATTTTACACACCAGGCTGAAGGGGACTATCAATGCCTCCGCTCAGATCCTGGCAACTGGACTGGTGGACGCGTAGGCTCCGGGCAGCTTGTCGGCACAAAGTACGGACTCTCTGCTTCTTTGCTATCTGGGGAAATACCAGACCTGACAGCGCAGAAAATGCGACTTGTCAGTCTGGATGATTTCAAACGCCTGGCTCAGAAACAGTTCTGGGATCCTCTCCATTGTGATGAGCTGCCCATTGGACTGGACCTTCTTGTATTTGACCACGGCTTTAATACCGGTCTAAGCGGCTCAGCCAGATTGGTACAACAAGTTGCAGGCACTGAGACAGATGGTGTCATTGGCCCTGCGACCGTAAAAACCATTGCGAATACAAACCCAGTCACGCTGATCCCCTATCTTGCTCATGACATGATCATCCTTCTTCAGCAGGAAATGATGATTGATGAAACAGGCATCATCAGCACTGATATGCGGGCAAAGCTGAATTGCCTCAAATGGCGTTCCAGTCTGTGGTGCTGTGCCCTGGCCTCCATGCAGGCAGTTGATTACCGCCGAAAACGTAATTTCAGCAACTTTGGCCGGGGCTGGCTCTCCCGGGTTCGCCAACGTGCCATAGCGGCACTGGCACTCTGCCGGGAAGCCCGATTGAACCCCACACACAGAGCAGACCAGACAGCACAAACAAGCTGATCACCCTCCCCCCTCTTCCAACCTGACGGGCGCGACAGGCTGGCAATCTTGAGCGCAGACGCAGCGCATTGTGAGGAATGATGAAACTTCTAGACTGGCTTGGCACATTACTCCCAGCTTTTACAACAGCAATAGAACCTGTGATTAAAGACACTCTATCTAAATATGACGAAACAGCAAAAACAGCCCTTCGTTCAGCTTTAACCAAAATTGACAATGGCGCTGACCATTTACTGAGCGTCTACCGCAAATATGAAAGCAACCATCCACTGGTACAGGAAACGATTGATGGAGCTTGCAAATTATTGAAGGTTGCAGGCGTGATTACCCCTGATGCCGACATTGTGGAAACACATGTCAAGGCAGCCATACACGACCTGGCAAGTATCTTCATTCAGCCTGAAACCAGCAACTCTGATAAAAAATCAGCAGAGTGATGATGAGCGGGATGGTGCCTTGGAATGTTTTTATCGGTGTAGGCAGTTTACTGCTTTTAATGCTGTGTCTTCTTCTCGCGGTTTTTGCACTCTGGGCGCACCGTCTCGATGGCCAAATACAGAATCAGACTGAGGAAATGAAACATCTCAGGGAACTGGTTATGACAATCATACGGAGCCATCTCGATGCTAAACGGTAACCTCTTCCTTTGGGGTTTGGCAATTGTCGCTCTCGCTGTGATCGTCATTTTACTCGCCAGCGATGACCGCCCTCACCCTCCCTATTGGTGAGGATTACAGGATTTAACAATGTCTATTATTCAAAAACTGATTGAGGAGCGTCGCTGGCGGATCCTGTCTTTTCTGGCAGATGTGCCAGCCCGCAGCCTGAATGAAGATGTGCTGTTGCTCTGCTTCCGTGAACTCGGCTTTCCCATTGATATAACTGAACTCAGGCACGACCTTGATTATCTTGAACGACAAGACTGCGTGCGCCTGATGCAATATCGTCTGGAACATGCACGCTACCTTCTCGTCGCACAATTAACTTCTGAGGGGCTACAGACATGGCAATGTGAACGTGCAGTACCTGGCATTTGCAGCAGAAAGCCTCTCTGACATGGCCCGTATCAGTACAGTGGCACGCCTGTCGCCCCCCCTCCGCGAAAAGATATATCAACTCTGTGAGGAAGGACGCACTCTTGATGAAATAAGTGCTGTGCTTTCCTCCCTCGGTAACCCTGTCAGCCGTCACTCTCTAGGCCGGCATATCCGCAAAAGAAACCGCCTTACCCTGGAACTGCGGCGTTCACGCGAAATTGCTGAGGCACTGGTGACCCATCTGGGTGATCAGACGGTAGGCCAGCAGCAAAAACTGCTCATCGAACTTTTTCATAGTGCCATGCTTGACCTTTTTCTCACCACGGAAAAGAAAAATGGCTCTGTGGAAAACAGTTCCATCCTCAAGACGACCCCCAAGGACCTTTCTCTACTGGTTAATAGCCTGCACACTCTGGTACGCGTGCAGAAACTGACAATGGATGCAACAGAAGAACCGACTGAAACAGAAGACGAACTGACATTCAGGAAAAGCAGGAACAGGACAGGCAAAAAAGTTGCTCATTCGAAACAAGAAACAAGGCAGGGTCTATCGCCTGAAACAATAACACAGATCATGAATGCCGCTTTTGGGGTTAAGTCATGAAAAAACCGATTTTCCTGCCTTATCAGACCGTACTGATGCAGTCTGTGAGGGATCATCAGGTCACAGTCATAGAAAAATCCCGCCGTACAGGAATCAGCTGGGCTGCTTCCTTCATTGCAGATCTAATGGCAGGTGCGGCAAAAAAAGCCGGTGGGATGGATGTTTTCTATCTTGGTTACAATCTCGATATGGCACGGGAATTTATTGATTATTGCGCTGAACACGCCAGAATTATGCAGCCTGTTGCCATTACAGTGCAGGAAAGTTTCTGGAAAGACCCCGGAAAAGAAGAAAAAGATATCAAGGTTTTTCGCATTGACTTTGCCTCAGGCCACAAAATCTTGGCCCTGCCCGCACGTCCACGCGCTTTACGTGGCATGCAGGGACTGGTCATCATTGATGAAGCTGCCTTTCATGACAAGCTGGAAGAATTACTCAAAGCCGCCATGGCCCTGCTGATGTGGGGAGGCAAGGTGCTGATCATCAGCACCCATAATGGCGAACAGAACCCCTTTAATACATTGGTGACTGAAATACGCTCAGGCCGCAAGCCTTATCGCCTGCTAAGAGTCACGTTTGATGACGCACTCTCAGACGGACTTTACCACAAGATTTGTGAACAGACCGGGAAAGAATGGTGCGCTGAAGAACAGGAAAGCTGGCGCGAGACATTAATCACCAATTACGGGCCAGAAGCAGATGAAGAACTTTTCTGTATTCCTGCTTCAGGCAATGGGGCCTACCTTCCTCTAGCCCTGATTGAAGCACGGTGTGATCCAGCCTCACAGGTGATACGCTGGGGCTGTGATAATGAATTTGTTTTGTTGCCGGAAACAATTCGCCTTCGCCAGAGTGACGAATTTATTCACTCTGGACTTTCAGATATCCTGGAACGTCTTGATAAGAACACACCTCATATTTTCGGAGTGGATTTTGGTCGTTCAAATGATTTGACAGTCATATGGGTGCTTGCTCTGGAAAGTAACCAGACCCGCCGTACAGCCTTCGTCATTGAATTGAGGAATGTGCCCTTTGAACAGCAGAAATATATTCTCCATTACGTGCTGGACCGTCTGCCACAACTGCGCTCAGGGGCGCTAGATGGACGCGGAAACGGGCAATATCTCGCAGAAGTCACAGTGCAGAAATATGGCTCTCATATTGAAGCCGTCATGCTGTCTGAAAGCTGGTACCGCGAAAATATGCCCGCTTTAAAAGCTGCCTTTGAAGACAGGCTTATCACTCTTCCTCAAGACCGGGAAATCACTGACGACCTACGCGCCTTAACCTTGGTACGGGGCGTTGCACGCATTCCCGACCGACGCCTGTCAGGCGCTACAGGAAAACGCCATGGTGACGCTGCCATTGCCCTGGCACTGGCCTATGCAGCCAGCCGCTCTGAAAGATTTTTTTATGACTACACTCCCATTCCGCACCCCACGGCTGGGTCCTGTAATGCCTTTTATGATGGCCCCTTAACTGCACGTGAAGAAGAAGAGCGTGACAGAAGAAGATTCTCTGAGAGTTTCCATGCAAGCGGCACAACCAGATTCAACCCCTTTGGAAACGTCATAATGTGAAGGAAAAATGATGAAAGAGGTGCTTGCAATAATCGTAACCGTCCTCCTCGCCCTGACAGGCCTTGCCTGGCTTTCCTGGCGCGCCAGCAAGGCTGGCAGCACACAGGCAGAAGCTGAACAGGCCCGCCGGACAACAGATATTGTTCAAAAGGCAGAGCAAGCCGCAATCAATAGCTGCATGACTGATGAGGCGCTGGAGGAGGCCCTTGAAAATGGTCAATTCTAAGTTTTCCTGCCTCTCAATAATAACCTTCCTTGCACTTTCAAATTGTGCAGAACCCAAAATTGAAGGGATCTGCCCTGCTTATGTGACCTATAGCGCGCAGGACCAAAAGGCTCTGCTGAGCGAGCTTGAAGCCGCTAAAGCCGCCTCACTTCCCCAGAGCCAGACTTATCGTTTCTTACGGGATTATGGCAGGCAACGGGCAGCCCTTAAAATTATCTGCCCTTAACAGCCCGTCATTCTCCCCCCCTTTTTAAGGAAACAACCATTATGACCGATTTATCTTCCACGCCTTCTTTCAGGATGACAGAGACAATGGGCGCATCCGTCCTTGGAGCGCGGCCCGCACTGTCTGACCCTGTCGCAACACTCGGTCTTAACCCTGCCGATATTGGCGCCCTTCTCTATGCTGCATCACATGGCAGCTCCAGCGACTGGCAGACTCTCTGTGAAATCATTGAAGAACGTGACCTGCATTATCTGGGCGTTATTGGCACGCGCAAGCGTTCTGTCATGCAGCTCCCATTTACGATTGAAGCCGCAGGCGGGTCAGAACTACAGAAAAAACAGGCTGAATTCGTAAAGAGCTGGCTTAATCGCGGCATAATCCAGCGCGCTTCTTTTGACATGCTGGACGCCATTGCCAAAGGTTTTTCCGTCCATGAGATAATCTGGCATTGTGAAGCAGGGAATTATTATCCTGAACGCCTGATTTACCGCCCCCAGCGCTGGTTTGAAATTTCCTATCAGGATGGAGAAACGATCTGGCTCCGTGATGAAAATTCTTCTGCCACACCAGATATTGCCGGGGCCGTAGCTGAAGATGGCATGAAAGCACTCGACCCGAGCAGAGCAGTTGTGCACAAACACCCTTCATGGTCTGGCCTGACCATCCGTTCTGGACTAACACGTTCAATTGTATTCAATACCCTGTTCAAACTCTTTTCAAACCGCGATTGGGGCTTGTTTGTGCAGTCTTTCGGGATTCCCATCCGTGTTGGTAAATTCGACCAAGCCAGCACAAAGGAAGACCGCCAGACCCTCTGGCGCGCTGTTTCTGACGTGGCTGGCTCTCTCGGCTGTTTGATCCCCAAATCCATGGAGCTTGAGTTTATTGAACCTAAAAATGGCCCCGGCTCAAGCGATACACATGAAAAAAGAATAAAATGGCTCGATGAGCAGACCTCAAAAGCCGTGCTGGGCCAGACTGGCACGACTGATGCCCGGCAGGGCACTCATGCAGCCGCAAGTGTACACCGCCTTGTGCAGGAAGATATTGAACGCTCAGACGCGTCTCTTCTGGCCTTCACAATTAATAGCCAGATCATCAAGCCAATGATTGATTACAGCTTCGGGACACCAGTAAATGGCAGATACCCCACCCTCTTTATCGGTCGCCCCGATGAAGTCCCTGTCGAAGTGCTGATTGATGCCATAGAAAAACTTGGCCCCCAAGGCTTTAAAGCCCGCGCAACCGACCTTTACGGACGCCTGAACCTGCAAGCCCCCGTAAAAGACGAAGAAACTGTGGGAAGAGAATAGGTTAAGACGTGGGACCAGAACATACATAAAAGTCGTTCAAAAAAGCCCCCTATCCAGGAAAAATATCCCCTATTTCTGTAAGCAAAATTTCGGTAGATTTCTTGACATGGTTTTTTACCAGCAATAACAATAAGTTCCACGAAGAGTGTTCCCCGCACACGCGGGGATGAACCGGAACTGTCCTTCTTCCTGCGGGGCGGTTGAGAGTGTTCCCCGCACACGCGGGGATGAACCGGCTTTGTCGGACAGCGCGTTCATCGGCATAAAGTGTTCCCCGCACACGCGGGGATGAACCGTGAGACGTTGGAGGAAGAGGGTGTCGGCCATGGTGTTCCCCGCACACGCGGGGATGAACCGGCCTTTGATGCGACTAGCCACCGAGTTTTTAGGTGTTCCCCGCACACGCGGGGATGAACCATCCGCAATTCATGCATGGGGGACAGCTGACCCGTGCTCCCCGCACACGCGGGGATGAATGGGAGACTGCACGATCTTTAGAATTTACAGGTTAGACGTTGCAGTTTCCTGCAACGTCCGTGCTTAAACGATATGAAACACTAGATCGAAAGGCAACAGAAAGCTGTCTGACATTTGCCAAGAACTTTTCAGAATACTGTTCTGACCTGTCGGCTAAAATAGTCCGCTCTGCAATTCTTGATACGTTAGGTGGCGGTATTTTCAGTGGGCTGATTATTCTCGGTGCCTGGTTCGTCACGCATCATTGAGGTAAAATAAGCAAACCCCACTCGAAAGAGAGACGGGGCCTGAGTAACACTTTTATTTTAAATAAAATGAAAAAACGCTGATTAGGAGATCAGAGCTTTTCCTAGACACTTGATAGAGTAAGCCATCCCAAAGAACAAGGGGATTGTGGGCATGCAGTGCAACGAGGCACTGGAAAAGAACCACCAGAAAGCCCGCATTGAGTCGTGCAGCTATGCCACAAAGGGAATCGACCGGATGCTGGGTGTTCACCTTGGACCGGAAGCAAAAGCCACTGATAGTATATTATTTAATAGAGAAATTATTAATTTCTACTGACAACAAATCAAATTTACAACAGCTTTCATAGTAAACATGCGTTGGGTTTTTAGAAATATCATAAATCTTTTTAGATCGTTTTTCTAATTTGTTTTTATTTATTTCTTTTACAAGAAATTCATACTGGTCTTGAAGTAGAAAGTAATATTTTTCGTCTAATTTTTTTATTTCTTGAAAATTAATCTCGTGACAAACTTTATCATTTATAGGAATCATATTACATATTCTAACCAACCCTAAATAATCTTCTGACTTTTCCTTTTTATGAAATATTTTCAAATATCTATTGTCTCCTTTTTTAATATCATTATGCCATGTTTTAGGAGATGATAGAGGAGCTATAAAACTAGCTTCATTAATTTCTATTAAAACACCAATATAGGGTCGAGAATCATATCCATCTATATGTTTTTCTCTTCTGTCATCATGATGTGGATGATAGAAAACTTTATCATCTATACTATGTAAATAGTATAAATAATCTTCGTTTACCCAATAAAACTTCATATCAACACACCAAAAAGCAAAATGGCTGCTTATATGGCAGCCACTTTACCCACGCTTATGGTTGTGGGACACCAAAATTTCAATCCTCGATCAGAGCCGTGGAACGCTCAATGAGGAATATACTCTAACTAAAACGGTATTTCAAGAGACTAATTTTGAAGTGTTTCCCCCACAGCAATTAAGGCATCACCATAATGAGGACTTCATGAAAGTTTTAACCCGTTCTCTCTGGTCATTATCATATGAGCCTATTTAATATTGCTCGCTTATCCAGATGCTCCATGATCGCCCGCTTCCTCAACTTTGCCGTAATATTGATTAACGGCACTAATCCACATGAAATGGCCTGGTTTCCCCGACCATTCCGTTTAAATGTATGATTACAATATGTAGGCCATATTTACGACTTCAGTATTCCCCGCATACGCGGGGATGAACCGAACAACCACCAAAGAGGTGTTTTATGTTAGCGTATCAAGAGCAAAGGAAAAAACTAATGCTCTGTCATTGCTCCCAAAACGGTAAATCAAGCCGTCATGGCTGGAAAATTTACAAAACCTTCAAACGAAACGCAAACAGGAAACAAAGCTTCAAATGCCTCCAAAATTGAATGAGCGAGGCGAAGAAAGGAAAGCTATGTCAAAATAAATATTGAATATTAAATCCAGTTCTCAACCACAAGATTACTAACTCTTCCAAATTCTCTAATATTAGAAGTTACAATAACTGCACCCAATGCCCGTGCATGGGCAGCAATTAAGAGAATCATTAGGCCCGATAGGTATTCCTGCACGTTCTAGTTGATATCTAATGTCTCCGTAGTGGCTATCAACTGGAATATCCAGAGGAATAATTTCCACAATACCAAGAATAGTCTCAACTTGTTCGGTTAATTTAGGTGAACCTTTCTTGACACAACCATATCGTAATTCTGGTGCAGTAATAATGCTTATGCAAATAGCATCCTCACCTACCTGTCTTAGTTTTATCGAAAATTTTACCATGCGGATTTCTTACCAATTCAGATACTATATTCGTATCAAGCATATAAAGCTTATTCATAAATCCACATCACTTACAGGAAGTAACGTACTGTCAATTTCCGGGAAAGAATCTTCAGATGACAGAGGCTTCATACCAGCAAGGGTAGCAACTAATCCTTTTCGAGGAGAAGGTTTTATAATCAAATTTTCACCGTCTTTGATAATGAGCACCTTGTCTCCTGGAAACTGAAACTCTGCCGGAACACGTAATTCCTGACTTTTATTATTCCTGAATAGTTTTGCTTCTCTGGTTTTTGCTGAATAAGACCTTTGGCACTCCGTACATATTAAGATATGCTAAAGTGAAGTTATTTTTCAAGTCATCTTACTATTGAAATGCAGGTTGCCTTGTTCCCACTGCGATTTCCAATGTTCAAGATATTCTGATGCCAGTTCCAGGGCATCCCAAATGACTAAAGCATTTTCACTGTTTCTTTTTTCCGCTGACGAAGTGTAATTAAATGACCCCGTTTCAACAGTTTTTTATCTACAATGATCGTTTTGTCGTGTTGAATAGGATAATTGCTATCAGAGCGAACCTCTATTCCTGCGGTAATGAACGAGGATAAAGCGTGATGGCTGTACTTATTTTTTTGCCATGAAAATCAGCTATCACTTTAATTTCAACACCCCGCCGCTTTGCCCTGATAAGGGCACGGGTAATATCTATTGCTGTAAAGCTATAAGTCAGAATTTTAATCTCTGATTGAGCACTATCAATGACATTCAATACCGATGCCCTTGCAGAACCCTCGGGAGAAAAACCAACTTGAGCCATTGCTTTAGAATGTGCTTAAGGACAATAAACTAAAAAAGTACAGCTAAGATCAAAAAATAGTTTTTCATAGTTTAATTTAAGACAACCTGGCCGGATAATATTCTCTGTTTTTGCAACTGGTCATACAGAACTTCGATGATATTGCGATTTCCCATATGAACCACGACATCGAGAATCCCGTAAAACCGTTTTAAAATCATATTATATTCTAAAGTGCCACCAATTTTTAAGTCTTTAACCAGGTTAGCTATGCGATCATAGGCATCAATCTTCCAATCGGTACGAATTTCTTATCAGTACTAAATACATCAAGAAGCATATAAAGCAAGAAAATCCGAGAAATCTGGACTTTTTTAGGTAGCAAAATATGCTGGGAAGTTCTTATTTTTCTTATTTTTATAATTCCCCATAAATATGGAGAGCGACCACATAAAATGTAAAAAATTAATAATGTCATTAGTGATTATTTTATAAAATAAATAAAATTTTTTTATAAATAACTCTTTATTACAACGTCTCTAAATTATCATAAAAACAAAAACCGGATTTATGGTCTATAAAATTATCTCTCAGGCTATTATAGACTCTACCCAAAATAATTTCGATATAAAAACTATCTAATCCTTCATTAAATTAAAAAAGAAAAACTCTAAATTTCTTACTCTTTTCACTCCCCTTTCCATTTATCAGCCCTATAGCCCTTTTTAAAAGGGGGGTGGTTTTGCCCCCTGAATAAAATAGATCGTTTCTTGCATTCTGCCCTGCATGAACGAGATGACATTACTCCCTCTTCCTAAACAGAAAGATCATGCACCTGAATGGGTGCATGTGCTGCCTTCTGGCACGTTTCCCGCTGTTGGTGGGTCTAAAACCTACCGGGCGGGAGATATTTTTTCAATCATCAGGGCCTCCATGCAGGGTGGCAAGATTGTGCTTGATGAAAATCATAGCACAGACCTCGCCGCGCCAAGGGGAAAGTCTGCTCCTGCCATGGGGTGGATTACTGAGATGCAAGGTCGCCCTGACGGCATATGGGGGCGGGTTGAATGGACCAAACGCGGCAGAACAACAATGGAAGACCGTGCCTATCGGGCAATCTCGCCCACGCTGAAAACACGCCCTGATGGGACAGTCCTGCAAATTTTGCGGGCAGCGCTAACCAATAACCCGGACCTCTCGCTCACAACCCTTCATTCACAACAGATAGAGGAGGATGCGTTGGCGTATCCACTTTCTGCGCTGTGTTCACGTCTTGGCCTACCAGCCGGGGCGGATGAAGCAGCAATCAATACAGCCCTTGATGCGGCAAGAAACCACATCACACTCCATATGAAAGCAGCGGAGCTTGCCGGGCTGGATAGTTCTGCTTCTGATGACGCGATCCTGGCACAATTACAAAACCGGCAGGAGCAGATGACATTTCATTCCGACTCCGAACAGAACTTGCAGGAACAGATCGCGGCATTGAAGGCCAGTAATGCCAAAATGGCCGGTGAACGCTTTATTGAGCAGGCTGGGCGCAGAAAAATCATCACTGACGCACTAAAAAACCAGTTAATGGCTCTCTTTGCCACTAATCCTGAACTGGCACAAAATATTATTACCTGCCTGCCTGAGGCCCCTTTTGCCACGACAACACTGCACGGTGCCCCACTGGGCCAGTCCGTGAGCGGGGTAGACGCACACTCAATGAGGTCAGTCGAAACAGCACTTGGGCTGACAGAGTCTGACCTGAAAGCAGGAGGATTGCTCTGATGTTAAATACTGACCGCGCCCTTTCTGAAAAAACAGCGCCCCACGCGCCGGAATTTGCACATAATGTAGCAGATGGCTTTCAGATTTATCGTGGCGCACTTGTCGCTGTCTGTGAGGATGGAACGATCGTCCCCGCCGGAGTGACAAACGCGCCGTCCCCACTGGTCTCCATTGTCGGAATTGCCTCACGCAGAAGCGAAGGTAGTGAGATCATCTCTGTCCGTAAAGGCTGTTACGCCCTGAGCTTTGACACAGCACCGGGCTGGGCCTCTGTCGGACAGGACGTTTATGCAGTGGATGATGAGACAGTTTCACTCAGTAATGGTGCTTCCCCCTCTGGAGACCCACAGACTCACAACCCTGCAACAAGGCTGAAAGTTGGCATTCTCGCCGGTATTGAGGCCGGTATCGCCTACGTTCTGATTTCCTGAAGAGAGGTGCATCGTGGATATTTCAATCGGTAAAATTAACGCCCTGACTGCGCGTATTAATCTGGCATTCAACAAATATATCCAGACGGTCGAAACACACTACAAACCCTTTACGCTGGATGTCCCTTCATCTGCCGGGGAGGAAGTTTACCCCCGCCTGCTGGAACTGCCCGGCTTTCGGGAATGGTTCGGCCAGCGCATTGTGCACCGCATTGGTGAAGCGGAACGTATCACGATCCGTAACAAGACCTTTGAGCAGACATTCTCGATCCGTCGTGAAGATATTGAGGATGATCAATTAGGATTTCTGACACCCATCACCCAGCAATTAGCGGCGGATGCAGCTAATTTGCCGGACAAGCTTGTCTTTGAGCTGCTAGAAAACGGCCATAAGCAGAAAGGGATGGACGGACAATATTTCTTTGACACAGATCACGAAGCCTATGATCAGAATGGCAAGGAAAGTATTTTCTCCAATATCCAACGCCCGACAGGAAGCACAGGGGCTGTGCCAGCCTGGTATCTGTTCAATACCAGACAGCCTTTAAAGCCAATGATCTATCAGCGCCGGCGCCCCTTTACCATTCAGGCGCGCACGCAGCTGACGCAGGATAATGTCTTTAACGGCAATGAGTTTGTCTGGGGTGCTGATGGGCGTTGTGCGGCTGGTTTTGGCCTCCATAACTTTGCCTTCCGCTCTACAGCCCCACTGAACGCTGAAAATCTGGGCGCTGCTATTGCGCAGATGCAGGCACAGTTCAGACGTGACGGCACACCCTATAACACACGGCCAGACACACTCTACGTGCCAACATCTCTGGAAGGCTCAGCCCGTCAGTTAGTTGAAAAGGACTTTCTGCCGACCTTGGCACCTGACAACAAGACTTATGTCACAGGGTCCAACCCGTGGGCTGGCACCGTCAAGCTGGTTGTCTGCCCTTACCTCAACCCTCTGGCGGTGAATGAGTGATGAACAAAACAGAAGAAAAAAACCCCCTCACAAAAGTGCAGATACTCACTTCCAAGGGGAACCTCCCCCTGGCTGTCGGCTCTGTACTGGTTGTATGTGCAACACCTGGCTTCAGGCGTGCAGGTATCACCCATGAGCGGGTAAAAATCTGGTCTCGTCGTGAATTAAACGAAGAGCAGATCAACGCCATGAGAGGCGAACCGGAACTTACAGTCATAGAGGTTCGGTAATCATGGCTTATGCGACGCTGGATGACCTCATAGCCCGTTATGGCCGGGATGAAATCGCTGCCACAACCCATAATCTGGATGTGCCACGTGGCACACTGGACGTAACACGTATAACGCAGGTTCTGGACGATGTCTCAGCCGTGATAGATAGCTACCTCCAGCGCCGCTACCAACTGCCAGTCAGCCCGGTTACGCCCGTTCTGGTGCGTATATGCTGCCAGCTTGCGCGGTTTGATCTGGCAACAGGGGGGGACAATATCCCCTCTGAACAGATCAAGGCCGGCCAGAAGGCTGCCATGGACTGGCTGTCCGATATCGGCACAGGAAAGGCAACGCTTGATGCCCAGCTTGCTGCTGAAAATGGGCAGAACTGGTCCCGGATCGCCACAAGAGAGTCAGCGATAAAGGCGAACACCTTATGGTGAGTGATATGAAAGACGTGGCTTTGACCCCGCAAGGTTACCCTGAGGCGATCCTGAAAGGGGATGTTCTGGCAGAGCTTTTTAGGGCTGTGCAGGCACGCCTCAAGCTTTTACTGCCGGAGACGGTCTTTGCCCATACTGTCCTGCCGCCCAACCCGGACCAGTCAACATGGCAGGCTCTGGCTAAAAATGGGGCGACTGTGGCGACAGGTTTCGGCAATTGGCATGGTTCAGAGCAGATTGGTGCCAATTTTACGGGGAATGTTGCGTTCCCGGTATGGGTGATGCTGACTCAGTTAACGGGAGAGGATCTCTATCTGGGCACAGGGCAGCTCCGTGGGATGGGCATTACGGGTGTGATGGCCGCTCTTGCTGGTGGCATGCATAACTGGACCGTCCCTGGCATTGGCACGTGCTGCGTCCGCAATCTCAATATTCCACCAACGACCTATTGGTTTGACGAACGCAGCGCAATCATCTGGGCAGAGATAGTGTTTCATGATGTCAGTCTGAGCAACACGGAAACACTGGCCCTGCTGGATGATTTTATCAAGCAGACAAACCGGATTGAGACAACGGACCCCTCATCCGGCACCCGCTAAAACAGGAGAAAAAGAATGGATGAAACAATTCTGGTGAAAACCGGAGAAGGAAGGCGCGTGCTTACACCACGTGGCCAGGACGTGCCGGGCGGTGCGTTCAAGGTGAATAAGAATGACCCCTACTGGGCGCGTGCCTTGCGGGCGGGTGATCTGGTGACTGTCACACCAGAAACAGTCCCTGTCAGTTCAACAGCCTCAGCATTTGCAAAAAAGGACGATAAATAATGACGGTTGATTTTCAGGAAATCCCGGGTGAATGGTCTGTTCCCGGCTCTTATACAGAGGTCAGTTATGTGCCGGCACCCGGCTCATTGGCAGGCATGCCGTTGCGCCCTGTCATTATTGGCCAGACTGGCAATAAAGCAGCTTCAGCGATTATACATGAATATATGACAACTGGGCAGGCAGAGCAGCTTTATGGAGCAGGCTCCATCCTTGCACAGACGGTCCGTGGCTTTATTAATGAAAAACCCACTTTAAGCGTAGATGTTATTGGCATTGCCCTGCCTGATGATGCCACAGCTGCAACCGGGGCCATCACCTTTGCAGGCACAGCAACTTCAGCCACAACGGCTGCGGTCGTTCTGGCTGGTGTGCGGGTCAGTTGGAGTGTCATTGTCGGTGCGACATCAGAAGAAATCGCCTCTGGCCTGGTTGAGGCTGCCAAGGCAAGTTCAGCACTGAAATTAACGGGGCTGAAGATTGCCCTCAGCAATGATGATAAAAACACAGTGAGCGTCACGGCTGGTGAAGGTGGCTCGCTCACAAATAATATTGATATCCGCTATTCCAGCGCCATCAGTGACCAGATTTCTGGTGTGAGCGTCACAGTCAAGGCCATGGCAGGCGGCACGGGTGAAGTTGATATTGCCCCTGCTCTGCTGGCTCTGGGTGAGACATGGTACACAGACGTCATTCTCTGCCAGAGTGATGCCGCAGCCATTTCTGCTGCTGTTGCTGAAGCGAAACGACGCAATGATGCGATGGTCGCCAAGGATATGCGTGTCTTTGTTGGCCTGCGTGCCACACAGGGTCAGGCTCTGGCCATGCAGCAGGCATTTATCACGTCTGAAGAGCTGATCATGCTGCCCCTTCAGGCTCCCCGTTGCAGCCCATGGCAGATTGGTGCCGCTCTTGGCGCGCAGGTAGCACAGTCGCTCAATAACGACCCTGCCCGTCAGCTCCGCACATTGCCGCTTAACACGCTGGCTAACCTCGGCCCGGAAACAGCGAACCAGTTCTCTGACACGCAGCGTTCTGTCCTGTTGAGCAATGGCTGCTCCACTGTGAAAGTTCAGCGTGACGGCACAATGGCGCTTGAGCGTGTGGTCACAGCCCGTACTTCTGACCCCAAAACGGGCCAGTCCATGGGTGTGTGGGATGTTATGATCCCCGCTATTGCAGCCCGTGTCCGCTTTGAGTGGAATGCTTACGTAAACGAAACATATGCCCGCGCCAAGCTTGCTGATGATGACAGCCCGCTGGCCAATGCGGATGGGGTCGTCACCGCAAAGACGCTCAAGGCTTCATGGATTGCGCAGTGCCTGCTCTATCAGAACCAGGGCTGGATTGATGATGTTGCGACCACAGGGACGCAGGCTGTGTTCAGCCGCAATGCTGAAGACCGTTCCCGCGTTGATTCCTCTCTTCCCGTTAAACCCATGGGCAGCCTTGTTGTCCTGGCGAACTCACTGCAATTACAGGTATAAAAATGGCACAGACACTTGGTATTATCCGCTTTTTCTGGCGCGGCAAACAGTATGACACGGATAAAAGCTCTTCTGTCAAATTGAGCGGCGTCAAGAATAATGACGTCCATGCGAACTTCCGCACCCTGCGCTCTTCTGAATATCAGGGCGGGCAGGTCAAGGTAAATGTCAGTATGACGAGCGGCATGTCGCTCAATGACTTTGATCCTTCTCAGGGTGAAGGGGAGCTTCAGCTCCAGACGGACCTCGGCAGCACCATTGTCGTCTCTGACGCATGGGTACGTGAGCAGCCGGAATGGGCTGGTGGCGGCAAGCCTGCCACAATCACCTTTACATTCAATACTTATCAGGAGGTCAAATAAATGACAGAGCAGCTCCCTCAGGGTGCAGAGTTACAGGAAGATGGCTCCGTCATCTATACACTCTCACACCCTGTCTCGCTCGAATTTCAGGGCGGGGATAAAAAAGAGCTTTCAGAGCTGACATTCCGTGAACTAACTGCTGGCGACCTGATTGACAGCAGCACGGGTGGCGTCAATGCGAAAACCTCGCTCGACATGCTGCAACGCTGCACAGGCAATAAAGGCATTGTGGGCGAAAAGCTTCTGCGAGCCATGAGTGCACGTGATTATGTGCGCTGCCAGAAAATCATGTCCAGTTTTTTGGACGATGGGGAGATGACTGGCCAGTAAGGCTGGCCTCTCTCGCCAACACGCTGCGGTTTAACCGCAGCGACCTTCGGGCTTTAACGCTGCGGGAAATCCACTTCTGGACCGCAGCTCAAAATCAATATGTAGATCAGGTCAAAAACGCAGAGGATTAAACCATGGCCGCAACAATAACAGGCGACGTATCGGCAGAATTTGAGAAGGAATTAACAAACAAGATCGTCGTTCCTCTGCAAAAAATTCTCAAAAGATATACAGACAGCACAGAAAAACTGAATGGCCTCATAGACAAGACCACTGAGAAATTGAGAACCATTAATTTCTCCTCTCACGAAAGCAGTAATGGTGGGGATTCCAGCAGCTCCGGCGGGAAGGAAGAAAAATCTGAGCATAAAAAGATTGGGGAAAAAATCACGGAAGGCGCCTCTTCAGTCGCCCAAAAAGTTCTCGCCCAACAGCCCTTTAATAAAGCCGCCAGCTTTGATCAACAAGTCCGTGATATAGCGACTCATTCAAATACACTTGATAAGGATTATAACAATTTTGTTGCTACTGAAAAAGAAATTCTGAACAACCTAGCCCACGCCACTGCACAAGCCAGTGAATCCCTTGCCAAAGCAGCAGATTCATTGGTACTTAACGGGATCGGTAAAGATGAATTAAACCCGTTGGTTGAAATCGTAGCACGCACAGCCACTGCCTTTCATATCGACCTCGACAAAACCGGCGATTTGGTTGCCATGCTTCATAACAGGATGGGCATTACAGATAGTGACGCTATAAAAGCTTCAATCGCCGAAATCCAGGATATTGCCAGAAAAACAAGTACGTCATTTGAGGATGTGAAATCTTCCGTCACAGACCTCTTAAGCACAGATAGAGGCTCTGAATTAAAGGGAAGGAACGGTCTTGATGAGATATTAACTCTAGTATCAGTCCTGAAAAACGCTTCCAGACATGACAAAACCGTTTTTGATCATTCTAAGGATTTCGCAAAAAAAATAATGTCCGCTAAGGAACCTGATTTCTGGAAAAAGGTAGTCCCCAAACAATATAAAGATTATAGTAAATTTACTGAAGACGCCCGCAAGAGAGGAGAAAACCCTTTTCTGGCTACTCTGAAAGTGCTGAAGGAAGGGTTGGATAAAGCGAAAGACCCCGATAAATATCTGGCTAATCTGGCAGGCTCTCATAACGTAAATGATATGGCAGCCATTAAAAAATTATTAACTAGTTTAGGTAACAATAAGAGTTTTCAGACAAAAACTTCAGATGCTTCTTCAAAATCTATTGATAAGGATTTCAATAAAAATCTAATTAGTGAAACCGTAACACTCAATAAGTTTAATGAAGAGTTTACGAAATTAATACGCCATATTGGTGATGCTTTTATGCCAGTTGTCAGAATTGCAACAAGTGGCATTCATTACCTTAACGGATTCTTTGACTATATGGATAAGATAGTCCCTCATTTTACGGCTATCTTTATTTCTGTTATTGGCGGAATAATGGTATATATAAAATATTTCGGTGGAAAGATATTCAGCCTTCGGTCAATGTTCTCTTTATTATCCAGAGCATTTAGCTTTGTTCTTAAATATATAAGACCTCTTATCGGAATATTTACCTCTCTTGTTACCCGTTTTATCTCATTGGAAGGTATCATGGAGCTTGTTGGTGGCGTTATAGCGGCCGTTGGAGCTCCCTTCGAGGGTATGGGAGCTATTATTGTAGCAACAATAGGAGCTGTATTATTCGGTCTTTATGAACTCTGGAAGCATTTTGATGAGGTCGGTGAATTTTTTGACAATTTAGGTGGTAAAATAGGCAAATTTATTGAACATCTTATCGACATTGTTCCAGATGCCCTGTCAAAAGGGTGGCATAATATGACTGAATGGTGGCACCATTCCAAACCTCAATATAACCCCCAGTCAGAAAGCCCTCCAATAGATTATCAGGAAAGGTACCGGCGGAATGCTGAAGCCGAAAAAAATGCTTATCAGGAATGGCAACATAATCTGGCACAACATTATCCTACAGCAAATCAGATGCAACAAAAGCAGGAACACACCATCAGAGTTAAAATTGAAGCCGAGAAAGGATTAAAAGCAACTGCTTATTCAAGTCATCCGAATATTTCTATTGACCATGGCTTAATGATGGGGAGACCGTAATGTCTTTGATTGACACACAGGGCCTTGGTGGCCTCGCTGGTTCCGAGATTGCGCAGCTGGGCAGTGGTCTGGCGGGGGGGCTTTTTGCCCGCCTGACGCAGCAGAGCACGCTTGCAGGTGTTTCTTTCTCCATTATTGACTCCCGTGAGCAGGCCGGGCGGCGCATTAACCGGATCCTTTTCCCCAATCAGGACCCGGATAAGCAGCTCTTTCAGGATTTCGGCGCGATTGACACCCCGCTTTCCATTAGCGGTGTGATTGTCGGCGATGATTATGTTGTTCGTTCGAAACGAATGCGCACCGCTCTGATGAAGACCGGAAAGGTGACATTGGTGCACCCATGGTGGGGGACGATGAAGGTTCGCCTCATGTCACCAGCGACCTTTCAGTTCCGTGAAAATGCCATTCGTTGCACAACCTTTCAGGTAGAGCTTGTCCGGGACCCTGATCCACCGGCAAAGAAGGGGTTGTTTGGGCGTATTAATGACACCATCAATAACGTCCTTGAGAAGGCGGATGAGCTAATGGATGAGGCGCAGAGCACGATCTCTGATGTGCTGTCTGTTGCCAGTATGCCGCTCGCTCTGGTTAATGGTGTCACATCGCTCGTCTCTCAATGTCAGGGTATTTATGACTCTTTGACCGTCAGCGCCCCAGAGCCGGTTAAAAGCAGCGTTGCTCCTGTTCTTACGCAGGCTTCAAAAGGTGTTTCTCCCTCACGGCCCAATTATGCCGGGCAGGTCGTGGATATTATGGCAGGGCTTCCCGCCTCCATCGCCTCATCCATTACGGAACCGGACCAATCTGTGATTGCCGGCCCTTCTGCCACACCTCAGGGTGAGCAGGTTACGGGGCAGACTGCTACCAAGCTTTTACTTGATGCAGCCCAGAAGACAAAACAGGCGTCATCTAATCTGGCGTCTTTAAATCCAGACCCCGGGACGGTTCTGGCGATTGGGGTTGCGGGGCAGGCTTTTGTGGTGAGCCAGATGGCTTCTTCATGGGCAGCGTCTGACTTTGCCAGTAATCAGGAGGCAGAGAACGCGCGGGACCAGATTGTGGCGGCGATTGATGATCTGGGTGCTTCTATCGAAGAGGCTGCTTCAGCTGGGTCGTCGCAGTCACTGGGTGGGCTTTATACAGGGGCGCAGGCTTTGCGAGCGGGGTTGATTGCTGATGCAAACTCCCGCATTGGGAGCCTCCCTCAAGTGATGGAAGTTCCCGTTGCGGCGCGGTCTTCGCTCTGGTCGCTTTGCTATGCCATGGGGGGTGATGACCCCTCCTCCATGCAGACCATGTTTGATGATGCTGTCTCGCGCAATCGTATTCGCCATCCTGCCCTCACCCCTGCCGGTCTGCTTGAAATGCTGGAGATGAACCATGTCTCTTGAGAAGCTTGAGCGCAATGCGTTGCTTGTCATTGAAGGGCAGCTTTATGACCGCTGGACCAGCCTTGAAGTGGGGATGGACCTCGCCAATCTTGCGGGTATCTTCCGTGCAGAGCTGGCGTTATCCTTTCCTCCCCAACCCGGGGAGCGCCCTTCCATGGGGGCGGCGGTGGAGATCTATATCGCCAACTTTCCCGTGCTGAAGGGCTGGATTGAGGCGATCAATTCCCGTGGGGATGAACATTCTCTTTCCGTTACAATCTCGGGGCGTGATCTCGCTGGAGATATTGTTGACTGTACCGCCCAGCCTGAGGGGCCGGGGCGGATGGATAATGTCCGGCTGGAAACGGTCGTCGGGTCTCTGGCCAATCCTTACGGTCTCAGTGTCAAAAGAGTGGTTGATACGGGTGCTCCCTTTGAAGTTGTCGCCTTTGAGGCGGGGTCTTCCGTGCTGGATGCGATTGAGAAACAGAGCCGCCAGCGTGGCGTGCTGGTTACGTCTGACGGGCTGGGCAACATCCTTCTGACAAAGCCTGGCAACACACGCGCTGATGAGGATCTTATCTTCCCCAGTGGCAATGTGCTGCAATTTGAGGAGCGTCTGAGCCAGAATTACTCAGACCATATCGTCAAGGCGCAGGGGCGTTCTGAAGAGAGGGGCACTGAAAGCCCCCTTTCGGCCGGTTCTGCCGCCGGGAGCCGCCCTCTGACCAAGGGCCATACCGCTCATGAGAAGAAAGCCGCCTGTGCGTTTGGCTATTGTTATGATGCCAAAGTGGGTCGCTACCGGCCAAAAGTTTACGTTGCCGGAACGACCAGCAAGGGGCAGCAGCAGGTCTCTCATAGGGGGGGTGATCTCGCCACCATCCTGCAACAGTCACAAATTACGCCACGTGCTGGATGGAGCAGGAAGGCGCCCCCTTCCCAGCAGGCCACCCCGCCGCGTGAGGCAGGGGCGCCCTTCAGTCTGGATGATCAGGCCGCCTGGCGCATGCGCACCAACCGTGCCCAGAGTTCGGCGCGTGTCTATACAATGCCGCGCCTGCTGACAAACAAAAAAACCCTCTGGCGGCCCAATCAGCTTGTGCGGGTCAAGGATGAGATCTGCGGGGTGGATGGGGATATGTTGATCGGCGCTGTGACCTGGAATGTTACGGGATCGCAATGTGAAACACGCATCTCCGTCGTCCCGCCCGATGCTTATGACCTGACCGGCGAAGAAGAACACACCCCCACAAAAGGGCAGGTCAGACGGAAGACAAGCACCGCATGGCGAAGATCTAATAATAAAGTCTCTTATAATAAGAATGATCTTATTGAAGTGTGACGTCATTCTTCAATAACGATCAGATCTTTTATCAAGACAGAAGAGAAAAGTAACCTCATGAATATTATAGATATTTACCACGCCATACGCTCCCAGATCTCACGCGGTGTTGTCGGCGCTGTTTATGATAACGGGCCGGAACAGATGCTGGACCTCAACATCCATGCCGGGCAAGTCAGGACAAAGATCCCCGTTCATCAGCCCTTCGGCTTCTCCTCACACGTCCCAATTGATGGCGCCATTACCCATATTGTCAGCACCGGTGCTGACCCTGCTGATCTCGTCGCCCTGCCGCCCGCCAACCCGGCGGCAGCACGGATGGGGAATTTGAAGGAGGGGGAGACGGTTCTTTATGATGCTGCAGGGCAGAGACTGATCTTCCGGGATGGGGTTATTGCTGAAGTTGATGTGGTCAATTCATTTATCGTCAAAGTAAAAGGAACTGAAATACTTGACCTCACCCAATCCGGTGTCACCATCACCGGCAATCTCACCGTCTCAGGCAACATCCACGCTGGTGGGGATGTCACCGCCAAGGTCTCCCTCAATAACCACACCCATTCCGGCATCCAACCCGGCGGTGGAAATACCGGGAAACCATCTTAGAAACTATTGGGGGGAATGTCTTTTAGGGGTAGGAAGTGCATCATATCCCTTAAGGGCACATCTTCCTTACTACTGCGCCTTATTATCTCGTCATCAGACATAGTCGCCTTCATATTACAGAACCAGTGAGGTAGTTCATTTAACAGCAATACACCCGGCTTCGATCCTCCTCTGAAACCAAATTGTGGGATGCCCCTTGTCTCTATATCAGAGGGCAATCTTGCTTCACTGTCAGGCTCCAAAAGGAGCGTCACTACCAAACCACCTATGTTGATTATCACCAAAATAATAATCAATTAAAAATTTATCCCCTGGCCTCATAATGTCCAGAATCCTCGGACACTCCCTCAAAAGCGCAGCAACAGACACCCTGATCGGGGGTTTCTTATCATCAGGAATATCGGGAAATTCTATCCTATCAACAAAATACTGAATCGCTTTCTCTCGATCCGGCTCTGAGGTCCCTTTATGTTCCCCCATAAAAGCCATCCCCCCAATAAAGGCCACAATTATCACCGCACAAAGCGTAATGACACCCCTGAGCGTTTCTTTATACTCACCAGCCATATTACCCTCAAAGTCCCTATAATAGTTACAACACTCATACACCATTTTATCATCAGGACAAAATGATAAAACCATGTCTCTTGATGAGATTGAGCATAATGCATTACTTGTCATTGAAGAGCAACTTTATGACTGCTTAACCATTTTAACTGTCCATACAAAATCAAGAATATATATAATCATTGGTTGAAATAAAGATTTTGACAATCATGATACTTCTAACCCGGCGGCAGCACGGATGGGGAACCTCAAGGAGGGCGAGACGGTGCTCTATGATGCTGCAGGGCAGAGACTGATCTTCCGGGATGGAGTTATTGCTGAAGTTGATGTGGTCAATTCATTTATTGTCAAAGTAAAAGGAACAGAAATACTTAACCTCACCCAATCCGGTGTCACCATCACCGGCAATCTTACCGTCTCAGGCAACATACACGCCGGCGGGGATGTAACTGCTAAGGTCTCCCTCAATAACCACACCCACTCCGGCGTCCAACCCGGTGGCGGAAATACCGGGAAGCCCTCCTGACGGGATGAAAGACCCGTCAGGAGGGTTATGCGATCAGAAACTATTGGGGGGAATGTCTTTTAGGGGTAGAAAATGCATCATATCCCTTAAGGGGACAATTCCCTTACTATTGAGCCTTATTTGCTCATAATCAGAAATAGGTGCCTTCATATTACAGAACCAGAAAGACAATTCATCTAATAACAATACACCCGGATTCGATCCTCCCCTGAAACCAAATCGTGGGTGGCCTCCTGCCCCTATATCAGAGGGCAATTTTGCTTCACTGTCAGGCTCCAAAAGGAGCGTCACTACCAAACCACCTATGTTGATTATCACCAAAATAATAATCAATTGAAATTTTATCCCCTGGCCTGATGATATCCAGAATCCTCGGGCACTCCCTTAAAAGCGCAGCAACCGCCACCCTGATTGAGGGTTTTTTATCATCCGGAGCGTCAGGAAATTCTATCCTATCAACGAAATACTGAATCGCTTTCTCTCGATCCGGCTCTGAGGTCCCTTTATGTTCCCCCATAAAAGCCATCCCCCCAATAAAGGCCACAATTATCACCGCACAAAGCGTAATGACACCCCTGAGCGTTTCTTTATACCCACCAGCCATATTACCCTCAAAGTCCCTATAATAGTTACAACACTCATACACCATTTTATCATCAGGACAAAATGATAAAACCATGTCTCTTGAGGAGATTGAGCATAATGCATTACTTGTCATTGAAGAGCAACTTTATGACCGCCAAACCATTTTGACTGTCCATACAAAATCAAGAATATATATAATCATTGGTTGAAATACATATTTCAACAATCATGATACTTTCATTTTACCAACCACCTTTCAGCAGGCGTCATCTGATCTGGCGTCTTTAAATCCTGACCCTGGCACGGTTCTGGCGATTGGGGTTGCGGGGCAGGCTTTTGTGGTGAGCCAGATGGCTTCTTCATGGGCGGCGTCTGACTTTGCCAGTAATCAGGAGGCAGAAAACGCGCGGGACCAGATTGTGGCAGCGATTGATGAGCTGGGTGCTTTTATCGAAGAGGCTGCCTCTGCTGGGTCGTCGCAGTCACTGGGTGGGCTTTATACTGGGGCGCAGGCTTTGCGAGCGGGTCTGATTGCTGATGCAAACTCCCGCATTGGGAGCCTCCCTCAAGTGATGGAAGTTCCCGTTGCGGCGCGGTCTTCGCTCTGGTCGCTCTGTTATGCCATGGGGGGGGATGACCCCTCCTCCATGCAGACCATGTTTGATGATGCCGTCTCGCGCAATCGTATTCGCCATCCTGCCCTCACCCCTGCCGGTCTGCTTGAAATGCTGGAGATAAACCATGTCTCTTGAGAAGCTTGAGCGCAATGCGTTGCTTGTCATTGAAGGGCAGCTTTATGACCGCTGGACCAGCCTTGAAGTGGGGATGGACCTCGCCAATCTTGCGGGTATCTTCCGTGCAGAGCTGGCGTTATCCTTTCCTCCCCAACCCGGGGAGCGCCCTTCCATGGGGGCGGCGGTGGAGATCTATATCGCCAACTTTCCCGTTCTCAAGGGCTGGATTGAGGCGATCAATTCCCGTGGGGATGAACATTCTCTTTCCGTTACAATCTCGGGGCGTGATCTCGCTGGAGATATTGTTGACTGTACCGCCCAGCCTGAGGGGCCGGGGCGGATGGATAATGTCCGGCTGGAAACGGTCGTCGGGTCTCTGGCCAATCCTTACGGTCTCAGTGTCAAAAGAGTGGTTGATACGGGTGCTCCCTTTGAAGTTGTCGCCTTTGAGGCGGGGTCTTCCGTGCTGGATGCGATTGAGAAACAGAGCCGCCAGCGTGGCGTGCTGGTTACGTCTGACGGGCTGGGCAACATCCTTCTGACAAAGCCTGGCAACACACGCGCTGATGAGGATCTTATCTTCCCCAGTGGCAATGTGCTGCAATTTGAGGAGCGTCTGAGCCAGAATTACTCAGACCATATCGTCAAGGCGCAGGGGCGTTCTGAAGAGAGGGGCACTGAAAGCCCCCTTTCGGCCGGTTCTGCCGCCGGGAGCCGCCCTCTGACCAAGGGCCATACCGCTCATGAGAAGAAAGCCGCCTGTGCGTTTGGCTATTGTTATGATGCCAAAGTGGGTCGCTACCGGCCAAAAGTTTACGTTGCCGGAACGACCAGCAAGGGGCAGCAGCAGGTCTCTCATAGGGGGGGTGATCTCGCCACCATCCTGCAACAGTCACAAATTACGCCACGTGCTGGATGGAGCAGGAAGGCGCCCCCTTCCCAGCAGGCCACCCCGCCGCGTGAGGCAGGGGCGCCCTTCAGTCTGGATGATCAGGCCGCCTGGCGCATGCGCACCAACCGTGCCCAGAGTTCGGCGCGTGTCTATACAATGCCGCGCCTGCTGACAAACAAAAAAACCCTCTGGCGGCCCAATCAGCTTGTGCGGGTCAAGGATGAGATCTGCGGGGTGGATGGGGATATGTTGATCGGCGCTGTGACCTGGAATGTTACGGGATCGCAATGTGAAACACGCATCTCCGTCGTCCCGCCCGATGCTTATGACCTGACCGGCGAAGAAGAACACACCCCCACAAAAGGGCAGGTCAGACGGAAGACAAGCACCGCATGGCGAAGATCTAATAATAAAGTCTCTTATAATAAGAATGATCTTATTGAAGTGTGACGTCATTCTTCAATAACGATCAGATCTTTTATCAAGACAGAAGAGAAAAGTAACCTCATGAATATTATAGATATTTACCACGCCATACGCTCCCAGATCTCACGCGGTGTTGTCGGCGCTGTTTATGATAACGGGCCGGAACAGATGCTGGACCTCAACATCCATGCCGGGCAAGTCAGGACAAAGATCCCCGTTCATCAGCCCTTCGGCTTCTCCTCACACGTCCCAATTGATGGCGCCATTACCCATATTGTCAGCACCGGTGCTGACCCTGCTGATCTCGTCGCCCTGCCGCCCGCCAACCCGGCGGCAGCACGGATGGGGAATTTGAAGGAGGGGGAGACGGTTCTTTATGATGCTGCTGGACAAAGACTGATCTTCCGGGACGGGATTATCGCTGAAGTCGATGTAGTAAACTCATTTATTGTCAAAGTAAAAGGAACTGAAATATTAAATCTTGAGCAGAGTGGCGTTACTATAACCGGCAATCTCACCGTCTCAGGAAACATCCACGCCGGCGGGGATGTTACTGCTAAGGTCTCCCTCAATAACCACACCCACTCCGGCGTCCAACCTGGTGGTGGAAATACCGGGAAGCCATCCTGACGGGATGAAAACCCGTAAGGAGGGTCACGCGATCAGAAACTATTGGGTTTCAGATCGTAAAGGGGAAGGAACTTCATCTCAAATTCGTAAGGATGACTTTCTTCCCATCTATCAAAGATTTCATCATCAGGCATGACCTTACATAACCAGATTGCAAAAGGAGACTTCATTAATACACCTGGTTGAGGGCCACCTATAAAATCAAAATCAGCGATAACCTGTCTACTCATATCATTTAGATCGGGAGGTAATGCCAATATACTTTTTTCTTTTAAAGGCAAAATCATATTAAATTTGACTGGTATTTTTTTCCTTTTCCTCCATTCGTCTGAAATTTGGTTAGAAATCAACTCCTCACCATTTTTAGCCACATCCAGAATACGGGGGCAGGCCTTCAATAAAGATCTGGCCAGATCTGTTTGAATCCTTTGATCACCATCGTACTGGATGCTTCTCATCAGACGTATTGCCGTTTCTTCACGGGTTTCAATATGAGACTGACGCTCTTCTGAACTTTCTGTCGTCGCAGAACGTGCTTCAGATGAAAGAAGAAACATATTCGTCATAAATAATAAAGAAATACCGTAAATTATATTTTTTACCATGATCGACATAGTGCCTCATCCCACAAATATATCAATGCACCTTCATTTACACATCATATCCACTATTACAAGAAAAATTATAGACGATTATATAAGCTTCTATATACTATAACAATCTCTGCTTCTGATCTGGCGTTTCTCGATCCACACTGGTGGGGGATGTGACCGCCAAGGTTTCACTCAATAACCACACCCACTCCGGCGTCCAACCCGGCGGCGGAAACACCGGGAAACCCTCCTGACGGGATGAAATACCCGTTAGGAGGGTTATGCAATCAGAAACTGTTGGGTTTCAAATCATATAGGGGAAGGAACTTCATCTCAAATTCATAAGGATGACTTTCTTCCCATCTATCAAAGATTTCATCATCAGGCAGGATCTTACATAACCAGATAGAAACAGGAGACTTCATTAATACACCTGGTTGAGGACCATCTATAAAATCAAATTCGGCAATATCATATTTACTCATATCATTTACATCCGGAGGCAGAGCAACCCTACTTTTTTCTTTTAAGGGCAAGTCCATATCAAATTTGACTGGTATTTTTTTTCTTTTCCTCCATTCTTCTGAAATTTGATAAAAAACCAACTCCTCACCATTTTTAGCTACATCCAAAATACGGGGGCAGGCTTTCAATAAAGATCTGGCCAGATTTCTTTGGAGATTCTCTTTATCATCATAACCCGAAGCATACTTTATGCTTCTCATCAGATGTATTGCCGTTTCTTCACGGGTTTCAATATGAGACTGACGATCTTCCGAACTCTCTGTCGCCGCAGAACGTGCTTCAGATGAAAGGAGAAACATATTCGTCATAAATAATAGAGAACATGCCACTATAATATACCTGGCTTTGCTTCTTTGCCTCTTACTCACCATGTTACTTGTCATAATATTTTACCCTTATTTTCATGATACAGACTTATATCTGAAACACCGTTCAAAAAGACGTGACATTCCTATCTGAACAAGACTGACATTAAAAACTATTAGGTCGAACATTTTTCAGAGGAATAAACTTCATGTCAAAACCCTCATGCGTCTTTTCCCATTTTTTAATGATTTCATCATCAGGCATGGCCTTACATAACCAGATAAAAAAAGGAGACCGCGTCAAGATACCAGGCTTCGCACCACCTAGAAAATAAAATGGATACAGACTGTAATCGCTCATTCCCCTTAAATTCTCAGGCATATTAAATTGAGAGCCTTGCCTTATATTAAAAACCAGTTCATATTTAGCCTTTGTATTCTCCCATCCATCTGGATTATATATGAATGTGAATATCTCAGCATTCTTGGAAATATCGAGAATTCGAGGACAGGTTTTTAATAAAGCCTTGGCGATCATATCTTGCTGTTGGGCATTTCCCTTCTCCGCATAGTCTATGGTCTCCATCAGACGTTTCTCAGTTTCCGCCCGGGTTTCCATAGGGTAATCAGGGTCATCGAGAATGCTTTTCTTCTCAGCATATGCCTCTGATGACGCAATAAACATATTCGTCATAAATAATAATGAAATACCGTAAATTATATTTTTTACCCTGATCGACATAGTGCTTCATCCTACAAATATATCAATGCATCTTCATTTACACGTCACATCCACCATTACAAGAAAAATTATAAACGATATACTGTAAAGATCGCTGCCGCTGCCGGACCGTTCTGTAATTGCCAGCCCTTCCACTACACCTCAGGGTGAGCAGGTTACGGGGCAGACAGCCACCAAGCTTTTACTTGATGCAGCCCAGAAGACAAAGCAGGCGTCATCTGATCTGGCGTCCTTAAATCCGGACCCTGGCACGGTTCTGGCGATTGGGGTTGCTGGGCAGGCTTTTGTGGTGAGCCAGATGGCTTCTTCATGGGCAGCGTCTGACTTTGCCAGTAATCAGGAGGCAGAGAATGCGCGGGACCAGATTGTGGCGGCGATTGATGATCTGGGTGCTTCTATCGAAGAGGCTGCTTCAGCTGGGTCGTCGCAGTCACTGGGTGGGCTTTATACAGGGGCGCAGGCTTTGCGAGCGGGGTTGATTGCTGATGCAAACTCCCGCATTGGGAGCCTCCCTCAAGTGATGGAAGTTCCCGTTGCGGCGCGGTCTTCGCTCTGGTCGCTTTGCTATGCCATGGGGGGTGATGACCCCTCCTCCATGCAGACCATGTTTGATGATGCCGTCTCGCGCAATCGTATTCGCCATCCTGCCCTCACCCCTGCCGGTCTGCTTGAAATGCTGGAGATAAACCATGTCTCTTGAGAAGCTTGAGCGCAATGCGTTGCTTGTCATTGAAGGGCAGCTTTATGACCGCTGGACCAGCCTTGAAGTGGGGATGGACCTCGCCAATCTTGCGGGTATCTTCCGTGCAGAGCTGGCGTTATCCTTTCCTCCCCAACCCGGGGAGCGCCCTTCCATGGGGGCGGCGGTGGAGATCTATATCGCCAACTTTCCCGTTCTCAAGGGCTGGATTGAGGCGATCAATTCCCGTGGGGATGAACATTCTCTTTCCGTTACAATCTCGGGGCGTGATCTCGCTGGAGATATTGTTGACTGTACCGCCCAGCCTGAGGGGCCGGGGCGGATGGATAATGTCCGGCTGGAAACGGTCGTCGGGTCTCTGGCCAATCCTTACGGTCTCAGTGTCAAAAGAGTGGTTGATACGGGTGCTCCCTTTGAAGTTGTCGCCTTTGAGGCGGGGTCTTCCGTGCTGGATGCGATTGAGAAACAGAGCCGCCAGCGTGGCGTGCTGGTTACGTCTGACGGGCTGGGCAACATCCTTCTGACAAAGCCTGGCAACACACGCGCTGATGAGGATCTTATCTTCCCCAGTGGCAATGTGCTGCAATTTGAGGAGCGTCTGAGCCAGAATTACTCAGACCATATCGTCAAGGCGCAGGGGCGTTCTGAAGAGAGGGGCACTGAAAGCCCCCTTTCGGCCGGTTCTGCCGCCGGGAGCCGCCCTCTGACCAAGGGCCATACCGCTCATGAGAAGAAAGCCGCCTGTGCGTTTGGCTATTGTTATGATGCCAAAGTGGGTCGCTACCGGCCAAAAGTTTACGTTGCCGGAACGACCAGCAAGGGGCAGCAGCAGGTCTCTCATAGGGGGGGTGATCTCGCCACCATCCTGCAACAGTCACAAATTACGCCACGTGCTGGATGGAGCAGGAAGGCGCCCCCTTCCCAGCAGGCCACCCCGCCGCGTGAGGCAGGGGCGCCCTTCAGTCTGGATGATCAGGCCGCCTGGCGCATGCGCACCAACCGTGCCCAGAGTTCGGCGCGTGTCTATACAATGCCGCGCCTGCTGACAAACAAAAAAACCCTCTGGCGGCCCAATCAGCTTGTGCGGGTTAAGGATGAGATCTGCGGGGTGGATGGGGATATGTTGATCGGCGCTGTGACCTGGAATGTTACGGGATCGCAATGTGAAACACGCATCTCCGTCGTCCCGCCCGATGCTTATGACCTAACCGGCGAAGAAGAACACACCCCCACAAAAGGGCAGGTCAGACGGAAGGGAGGTCAATCCTGGAGGCGTTCAAGTAATGATAAAGGAAAGACTTCATGAATATTATAGATATTTACCACGCCATCCGCTCCCAGATCTCACGCGGTGTTGTGGGCGCTGTTTATGATAACGGGCCAGAACAGATGCTGGACCTCAACATCCATGCCGGGCAGGTCAGGACAAAGATCCCCGTTCATCAGCCTTTCGGCTTCTCATCACACGTCCCAATTGATGGCGCCATTACCCATATTGTCAGCACCGGTGCTGACCCTGCTGATCTGGTGGCTTTACCGCCCGCCAACCCAGCGGCAGCACGGATGGGGAATTTGAAAGAGGGGGAGACGGTGCTCTATGATGCTGCAGGGCAGAGACTGATCTTCCGGGATGGGGTTATTGCTGAAGTTGATGTGGTCAATTCATTTATCGTCAAAGTAAAAGGGACAGAGATATTAAATCTTGAGCAGAGTGGCGTTACTATAACCGGCAATCTCACCGTCTCAGGAAACATCCACGCCGGTGGGGATGTCACCGCCAAGGTCTCCCTCAATAACCACACCCACTCCGGCGTCCAACCCGGCGGCGGAAACACCGGGAAGCCATCCTAGAAACTATTGGGGGGAATGTCTTTCAAGGGTAGAAACTTCATCATATCCTTAAAGGGAACATTTTCCTTACTATTGAGCCTTATTTGCTCATAATCAGAAATAGGCGCCTTCATATTACAGAACCAGAAAGACAATTCATCTAATAACAATACACCCGGATTCGATCCTCCCCTGAAACCAAATTGTGGGATGCCTCCTGCCCCTATATCAGAGGGCAATTTTGCTTCACTGTCAGGCTCCAAAAGGAGCGTCGCTTCCCATCCAGCCACGATGGTCCATTTCATAAAATTGATAATCAATTGAAAATTTGTCCCCCGGCCTCATGATGTCCAGAATCCTCGGGCAATCCCTTAAAAGCGCAGCAACAGCCATCCTGATCGGGGGTTTCTTATCATCAGGAATATCAGGAAATTCTATCCTATCAACAAAATACTGAATCGCTTTCTCTCGATCCGGCTCTGAGGTCCCTTTATGTTCCCCCATAAAAGCCATTCCCCCAATAAAAGCCACAATTATCACCGCACAAAGCGTAATGACACCTCTGACCGTTTCTTTATACCCACCAGCCATATTACCCTCAAAGTCCCTGTAATAGTTAAAACACTCATACACCATTTTATCATCAGGACAAAATGATAAAACCATGTCTCTTGAGGAGATTGAGCATAATGCATTACTTGTCATTGAAGAGCAGCTTTATGACCGCCAAACCATTTTGACTGTCCATACAAAATCAAGAATATATATAATCATTGGTTGAAATACATATTTCAACAATCATGATACTCTCATTTTACCAAAAACCTTTCAGGTAGAACTTGTCCGGGACCCTGATCCACCGGCAAAGAAGGGGCTGTTTGGGCGTATTAATGACACCATCAATAACGTCCTTGAAGAGGACCGGCGAAGAAGAACACACCCCCACAAACGGGCAGGTCAAACGGAAGACAAGCACCGCATGGCGAAGATCTAATAATAAAGTCTCTTATAATAAGAATGATCTTATTGAAGTGTGACGTCATTCTTCAATAACGATCAGATCTTTTATCAAGACAGAAGAGAAAAGTAACGTCATGAATATTATAGATATTTACCACGCCATACGCTCCCAGATCTCACGCGGTGTTGTGGGCGCTGTTTATGATAACGGGCCAGAACAGATGCTGGACCTTAACATTCATGCCGGGCAGGTCAGGACCAAGATCCCCGTTCATCAGCCTTTCGGCTTCTCCTCACACGTCCCAATTGATGGCGCCATTACCCATATCGTCAGCACCGGTGCTGACCCTGCTGACCTGGTGGCGTTACCGCCCGCCAACCCGGCGGCGGCACGGATGGGGAACCTCAAGGAGGGCGAGACGGTGCTCTATGATGCTGCAGGGCAGAGACTGATTTTTAAAAACGGGACAATCGCAGAAATAGACGTAGTTAATGAACTGCTTGTCAAAGTAAAAGGAACTGAAATACTTAACCTCACCCAATCCGGTGTCACCATCACCGGAAACCTCACCGTCTCAGGAAACATACACGCCGGTGGGGATGTGACCGCCAAGGTCTCCCTCAATAACCACACCCACTCCGGCGTCCAACCCGGTGGCGGAAATACCGGGAAGCCATCCTGACGGGATAAAAACCCGTAAGGAGGGTCACGCGATCAGAAACTATTGGGGGGAATGTCTTTTAAGGGTAGGAAATGCATCATATCTTTAAAAGGTACATTTTCCTTACTATTGAGCCTTATTTTCTCATCAACAGATATAGTACCTTTCATATTGCAGAGCCAGTGGGGCAATTTATCTAATAGCAATACGCCCGGCTCCGCCCCCCCCCTGAAACCGAATACTGGATCAATATCATTATCATTATCAGGAGGCAATTTTGCTGCACTTTCAGGCTGCAAAAGGAGCGTCGCTGCAAAAGGAGCGTCGCTTCCCATCCAGCCTCGATGGTCCATTTCATAAAATTGATAATCAATTGAAAATTTGTCCCCCGGCCTCATGATGTCCAGAATCCTCGGGCAATCCCTCAAAAGCGCAGCAACAGCCACTCTGATTGAGGGTTTTTTATCATCCGGAGCGTCAGGAAATTCTATCCTATCAACGAAATACTGAATCGCTTTCTCTCGATCCGGCTCTGAGGTCCCTTTATGTTCCCCCATAAAAGCCATCCCCCCAATAAAGGCCACAATTATCACCGCACAAAGCGTAATGACACCCCTGAGCGTTTCTTTATACCCACCAGCCATATTACCCTCAAAGTCCCTATAATAGTTACAACACTCATACACCATTTTATCATCAGGACAAAATGATAAAACCATGTCTCTTGAGGAGATTGAGCATAATGCATTACTTGTCATTGAAGAGCAACTTTATGACCGCCAAACCATTTTGACTGTCCATACAAAATCAAGAATATATATAATCATTGGTTGAAATACATATTTCAACAATCATGATACTTTCATTTTACCAACCACCTTTCAGCAGGCGTCATCTGATCTGGCGTCTTTAAATCCAGACCCCGGGACGGTTCTGGCGATTGGGGTTGCGGGGCAGGCTTTTGTGGTGAGCCAGATGGCTTCTTCATGGGCAGCGTCTGACTTTGCCAGTAATCAGGAGGCAGAGAACGCGCGGGACCAGATTGTGGCGGCGATTGATGATCTGGGTGCTTCTATCGAAGAGGCTGCTTCAGCTGGGTCGTCGCAGTCACTGGGTGGGCTTTATACAGGGGCGCAGGCTTTGCGAGCGGGGTTGATTGCTGATGCAAACTCCCGCATTGGGAGCCTCCCTCAAGTGATGGAAGTTCCCGTTGCGGCGCGGTCTTCGCTCTGGTCGCTCTGTTATGCCATGGGGGGGGATGACCCCTCCTCCATGCAGACCATGTTTGATGATGCCGTCTCGCGCAATCGTATTCGCCATCCTGCCCTCACCCCTGCCGGTCTGCTTGAAATGCTGGAGATAAACCATGTCTCTTGAGAAGCTTGAGCGCAATGCGTTGCTTGTCATTGAAGGGCAGCTTTATGACCGCTGGACCAGCCTTGAAGTGGGGATGGACCTCGCCAATCTTGCGGGTATCTTCCGTGCAGAGCTGGCGTTATCCTTTCCTCCCCAACCCGGGGAGCGCCCTTCCATGGGGGCGGCGGTGGAGATCTATATCGCCAACTTTCCCGTTCTCAAGGGCTGGATTGAGGCGATCAATTCCCGTGGGGATGAACATTCTCTTTCCGTTACAATCTCGGGGCGTGATCTCGCTGGAGATATTGTTGACTGTACCGCCCAGCCTGAGGGGCCGGGGCGGATGGATAATGTCCGGCTGGAAACGGTCGTCGGGTCTCTGGCCAATCCTTACGGTCTCAGTGTCAAAAGAGTGGTTGATACGGGTGCTCCCTTTGAAGTTGTCGCCTTTGAGGCGGGGTCTTCCGTGCTGGATGCGATTGAGAAACAGAGCCGCCAGCGTGGCGTGCTGGTTACGTCTGACGGGCTGGGCAACATCCTTCTGACAAAGCCTGGCAACACACGCGCTGATGAGGATCTTATCTTCCCCAGTGGCAATGTGCTGCAATTTGAGGAGCGTCTGAGCCAGAATTACTCAGACCATATCGTCAAGGCGCAGGGGCGTTCTGAAGAGAGGGGCACTGAAAGCCCCCTTTCGGCCGGTTCTGCCGCCGGGAGCCGCCCTCTGACCAAGGGCCATACCGCTCATGAGAAGAAAGCCGCCTGTGCGTTTGGCTATTGTTATGATGCCAAAGTGGGTCGCTACCGGCCAAAAGTTTACGTTGCCGGAACGACCAGCAAGGGGCAGCAGCAGGTCTCTCATAGGGGGGGTGATCTCGCCACCATCCTGCAACAGTCACAAATTACGCCACGTGCTGGATGGAGCAGGAAGGCGCCCCCTTCCCAGCAGGCCACCCCGCCGCGTGAGGCAGGGGCGCCCTTCAGTCTGGATGATCAGGCCGCCTGGCGCATGCGCACCAACCGTGCCCAGAGTTCGGCGCGTGTCTATACAATGCCGCGCCTGCTGACAAACAAAAAAACCCTCTGGCGGCCCAATCAGCTTGTGCGGGTCAAGGATGAGATCTGCGGGGTGGATGGGGATATGTTGATCGGCGCTGTGACCTGGAATGTTACGGGATCGCAATGTGAAACACGCATCTCCGTCGTCCCGCCCGATGCTTATGACCTGACCGGCGAAGAAGAACACACCCCCACAAAAGGGCAGGTCAGACGGAAGACAAGCACCGCATGGCGAAGATCTAATAATAAAGTCTCTTATAATAAGAATGATCTTATTGAAGTGTGACGTCATTCTTCAATAACGATCAGATCTTTTATCAAGACAGAAGAGAAAAGTAACCTCATGAATATTATAGATATTTACCACGCCATACGCTCCCAGATCTCACGCGGTGTTGTCGGCGCTGTTTATGATAACGGGCCGGAACAGATGCTGGACCTCAACATCCATGCCGGGCAAGTCAGGACAAAGATCCCCGTTCATCAGCCCTTCGGCTTCTCCTCACACGTCCCAATTGATGGCGCCATTACCCATATTGTCAGCACCGGTGCTGACCCTGCTGATCTCGTCGCCCTGCCGCCCGCCAACCCGGCGGCAGCACGGATGGGGAATTTGAAGGAGGGGGAGACGGTTCTTTATGATGCTGCTGGACAAAGACTGATCTTCCGGGACGGGATTATCGCTGAAGTCGATGTAGTAAACTCATTTATTGTCAAAGTAAAAGGAACTGAAATATTAAATCTTGAGCAGAGTGGCGTTACTATAACCGGCAATCTCACCGTCTCAGGAAACATCCACGCCGGCGGGGATGTTACTGCTAAGGTCTCCCTCAATAACCACACCCACTCCGGCGTCCAACCTGGTGGTGGAAATACCGGGAAGCCATCTTAGAAACTATTGGGGGGAATGTCTTTTAAGGGTAGAAACTGCATCATATCCCTTAAGGGGACATTTTCCTTACTATTGAGCCTTATTTGCTCATAATCAGAAATAGGCGCCTTCATATTACAGAACCAGAAAGACAATTCATCTAATAACAATACACCCGGATTCGATCCTCCCCTGAAACCAAATTGTGGGATGCCTCCTGCCCCTATATCAGAGGGCAATTTTGCTTCACTGTCAGGCTCCAAAAGGAGCATGGCTCCAAAAGGAGCGTCACTACCAAACCACCTATGTTGATTATCACCAAAATAATAATCAATTAAAAATTTATCCCCTGGCCTCATAATGTCCAGAATCCTCGGACACTCCCTCAAAAGCGCAGCAACAGACACCCTGATCGGGGGTTTCTTATCATCAGGAATATCAGGAAATTCTATCCTATCAACAAAATACTGAATCGCTTTCTCTCGATCCGGCTCTGAGGTCCCTTTATGTTCCCCCATAAAAGCCATCCCCCCAATAAAGGCCACAATTATCACCGCACAAAGCGTAATGACACCCCTGAGCGTTTCTTTATACCCACCAGCCATATTACCCTCAAAGTCCCTGTAATAGTTAAAACACTCATACACCATTTTATCATCAGAACAAAATGATAAAACCATGTCTCTTGAGGAGCTTGAGCATAATGCATTACTTGTCATTGAAGAGCAACTTTATGACTGCTTAACCATTTTAACTGTCCATACAAAATCAAGAATATATATAATCATTGGTTGAAATAAAGATTTTGACAATCATGATACTTCTAACCCGGCGGCAGCACGGATGGGGAACCTCAAGGAGGGGGAAACGGTGCTCTATGATGCTGCAGGGCAGAGACTGATCTTCCGGGATGGGGTTATTGCTGAAGTTGATGTGGTCAATTCATTTATCGTCAAAGTAAAAGGAACTGAAATACTTGACCTCACCCAATCCGGTGTCACCATCACCGGCAATCTTACCGTCTCAGGCAACATACACGCTGGTGGGGATGTCACCGCCAAGGTCTCCCTCAATAACCACACCCATTCCGGCATCCAACCCGGCGGTGGAAATACCGGGAAACCATCTTAGAAACTATTGGGGGGAATGTCTTTTAGGGGTAGGAAGTGCATCATATCCCTTAAGGGCACATCTTCCTTACTACTGCGCCTTATTATCTCGTCATCAGACATAGTCGCCTTCATATTACAGAACCAGTGAGGTAGTTCATTTAACAGCAATACACCCGGCTTCGATCCTCCTCTGAAACCAAATTGTGGGATGCCCCTTGTCTCTATATCAGAGGGCAATCTTGCTTCACTGTCAGGCTCCAAAAGGAGCATGGCTCCAAAAGGAGCGTCACTACCAAACCACCTATGTTGATTATCACCAAAATAATAATCAATTAAAAATTTATCCCCTGGCCTCATAATGTCCAGAATCCTCGGACACTCCCTCAAAAGCGCAGCAACAGACACCCTGATCGGGGGTTTCTTATCATCAGGAATATCGGGAAATTCTATCCTATCAACAAAATACTGAATCGCTTTCTCTCGATCCGGCTCTGAGGTCCCTTTATGTTCCCCCATAAAAGCCATCCCCCCAATAAAGGCCACAATTATCACCGCACAAAGCGTAATGACACCCCTGAGCGTTTCTTTATACCCACCAGCCATATTACCCTCAAAGTCCCTGTAATAGTTAAAACACTCATACACCATTTTATCATCAGAACAAAATGATAAAACCATGTCTCTTGATGAGCTTGAGCATAATGCATTACTTGTCATTAAAGAGAAGCTTTATGACCGCCAAACCATTTTGACTGTCCATACAAAATCAAGAATATACATAATCATTGGTTGAAATACATATTTCAACAATCATGATACTCTCATTTTACCAACGACCTTTCAGGTAGAGCTGGTTCGTGACCCTGATCCACCGGCAAAGAAGGGGCTGTTTGGGCGTATTAATGACACCATCAATAATGTCCTTGAGAAGGCGGATGAGCTGATGGATGAGGCGCAGAGCACGATCTCTGATGTGCTGTCTGTTGCCAGTATGCCGCTCGCTCTGGTTAATGGTGTTACATCGCTCGTCTCTCAATGTCAGGGTATTTATGACTCTTTGACCGTCAGCGCCCCGGAGCCGGTTAAAAGCAGCGTTGCTCCTGTTCTGACGCAGGCTTCAAAAGGTGTTTCTCCCTCACGGCCCAATTATGCCGGGCAGGTCGTGGATATTATGGCAGGGCTCCCTGCTTCCATCGCCTCATCCATTACGGAACCGGACCGTTCTGTGATTGCCAGCCCTTCCACTACACCTCAGGGTGAGCAGGTTACGGGGCAGACTGCCACCAAGCTTTTACTTGATGCGGCCCAGAAGACAAAGCAGGCGTCATCTGATTTGGCGTCTTTAAATCCAGACCCCGGCACGGTTCTGGCGATTGGGGTTGCTAGGCAGGCTTTTGTGGTGAGCCAGATGGCTTCTTCATGGGCGGCGTCTGACTTTGCCAGTAATCAGGAGGCAGAGAACGCGCGGGACCAGATTGTGGCGGCGATTGATGAGCTGGGTGCTTCTATCGAAGAGGCTGCTTCTGCTGGGTCGTCGCAGTCACTGGGTGGGCTTTATACAGGGGCGCAGGCTTTGCGAGCGGGGTTGATTGCTGATGCAAACTCCCGCATCGGGAGCTTTTTTCTTATAATATCAATAAACAGATACTGATACTTAACATCCATTCTACACTAACAAGAAATAAGACTCATAAATTATTACTTGAATAAATATTTACAAAATAAACGAATTATCCTTACCCCAACGAAAAAATCCCTTTATTTTTGTTATCATTCTTACCTTGGAATCTCACTATATTTATAGGTTCTAAAGTCAGAGTGCAAAACATTTTCCTCTGGGATAAGTTTTTCTATTTCGTCTTCCGAGAATGGGTAACCTGTCATAGAAAGTAAAAGGTATTTATTAACCAAGGCTGTATAATACCCTCTATTTTCCTCAAATTTTGTTGCTATATCGCAATATTTATGGCTTGGGTCATGTATAACGAAAGGCACATCGTACTGATCATAGCCCCCCAACTGCAAACCATGACCTTCTTCTACCACCTCACCATGATCTGATGTGTAGATCAGTGTATAATCACCAAGTTCCTCGTCAGCGAGCTGGATAATCTGTCCGAGGACCCGGTCTGTATGATGAATGGATTGATCATAATCATCTGCTTGTGGCAGGGCTGCTCTATCTTCAGGATTGACTCTATCTTTATAATGAAGATGACTGCCATAAAGATGAATGACATAGAATTTATAAGGAGACTTTTCTGCAAATTTTTCTTTAATAACAGGGAGAAGGGTATCATCTTTTTCTATTTTGATACCGTTATGTTCATTATTTAAGTCGCCGCGCGTTACATAATTACTGAATTCAGAAATATAGCCTGCATTACGGGCATATGGTCCTGTCCCGCCTTGTGATGATATCCAGAATGTCTTGTAATCATGCTCTTGTGCGAGTTCCAAAATATTCTTCTCTCCCAATAGAGCATCCTGACTTTGGGGACTATAGAAAGAAAATGACATCGGCACAGACAGACGCGTTATATTCGCAGCGGAATGAGAGTTCCTGATGACGCAGATCTTCCCTTCTTTTTGCAACCTGTTTAGCATTGGGGTTGTATCAGCCCCCTGATATCCATATATGCCGTATCGTTTCCCCAAGGAAGATTCTCCCATAACAAACACGACATTATGGGTTTTAGCCCCTTCTTTACCTTTAAGAGAAGGATTGGTCACTGTATGCCTTACGACAGGTTGCGTATAGATAGGATCCCATGGATGAAGGGCAACTGCCGTTCCAAATAGCAGATCACCCGGCATGCCAGACATGCGATATTTAATATTAGCTGCAATATCCAAGAATCTATTACTATAAACGCGTCCTGAACTATGCAAATAAGATGTTACATTATGCACAATACTAAAAGATGGGAACATCATAAGAAGTAAGGAAAGAATGATTCCTTTCTTATTGAAAGAGCCAAATTTATAAGAAATATATCCAGATAACGATAAGAGAAAAACTGTATCAATAAGAACTGACACAGGAACTGTTTGTATCATTGAAAGGCTTTGATGCAAATCACTCCCTACAACAGCTATAATATTACCATCTGTAAGAATCTTGCATTTATAGGAAATAACGACATCAAATAGTATAAAGAATAAGGATGTCACGTTTAATATAACGGACAGAGTCTTTCCCATATTAAAAAACAGGAATGTTATAATAAAACTTATAACAAGAATCATATTTTTATTATAATTTATATCAGAGTGAGCGACTATATAAAACTGAAGAGCAAAAATTATTGCAGCATATATTGAAATAAATATATATCTATTTTTCATGTTGCCTTCTCTGATGAGACACAATTTCATACTTCCGTCTGGTAGTGAATTTTATACCTGCAATCAAGATATAATTTATTAAATTTTTTCAAAATAACTTCACTATATTTTGTACTTTTATGAGACTTTCTGAAATAAGGGGGATTGTTCTGTCCCCTGAAGTTTTTTTGGGGATGTGTTTATCACTTTCAGTATGAATATTGGCACCCTCCATATTGGCCCGGATTCCAGCGGGCAGACTGACCTTGTCATCACCTCTATGAGTGAAGGGCGAGGCAGAATTGCGTTTGACATGAGTATTGCCTCAGCGTTGTTAATCGCGCTTGGCTCCCACCGTCGCGCAGATCCTGATGATGTCATTCCCTCTTTATTGACCGAACCTGATGGCACAATGATCCCCCTAGGCGGAAAGCGGGGCTGGGTTGGTGATATTTTGCAGGAGGAAGGCCAGCGCCTTGGCTCAAAGCTCTGGCTCTTAGAGCGCGCCAAGAAAAGCGATGGCACACGTATCACCGCCGAAGATTATGCGCAGGCCGCAGTGGACCCAATCGGGGCTTATCATGGCCAGGAAATGGCCGTCTCAGCTCAGTGGAAGGAAAAAACTTTAATGGTCACGGTAAAAAGTGCCCAGACTTCTGTCACACAATTTGTGGAGACGTTATGAGCGCACGCATTCCCTCACCCTCTGATATTGCACAGCGTTATATGGCGTCTTTTGCCCAGGCAACATTCAGGGCAGAAGATGGCAGTATGGTCACGCTGGACCCGACTGCCCCTTCAAGTTTTGAGCAGGTTCTGGTCTCAGCCAAGTCACTCGCCGACTATGAGACTTATCTCTATATCAGGGACCGCCTGCTTGAACTTCTTCCCACCACTGCCACAGCAGGTGTGGATGGTCTCTTGCCCCAACATGGGCAGATTTGGGGTGTTTCCCGGAATGCACCACAATCAGCAGTGGGCAAGGTTGTCATCCAGGCTGTGCAGGACATCTCTCTTCCGCAAGACATTATGCTGACCAAAGATGGCTCTGTCCAATGGAAGCTGTCTCTGCCTGTCTCACTTGTAGCAGGAGAAAGCAGGAGTGTTCCCGTGATCTGTCAGAATACTGGCAGCGCAGGAAACCTGCCGGCAGGGTCTTCTCTTTCTCTCGTAAGTCCTGTAGCTGGTATTGATAGCATTATTGTAGATCAGGACGGTCTGGCAGGAGGGGCCGATCTCGAAGCGGTCGAGGATTGGCGCGCGCGCATTATTGACACCATACGCTCGCCCTATAATGGCGGAGACGCCAATGATTACCGCAAATGGGCGATCAATGCCGGCGCAAAATTCGTCAATATTGTTCCCTCTTATACAGGGCTTGGCACAGTTGGGGTCATTATTGGCTTTGCCGGCCCAAGAGCGCCGACAGAAGAAGAAATCGCACGCATTCAAGCTTATATTGATGAGCGGCGACCAATCCGCGGGAATGTAACAGTTTATCCTGTCAAGCTGGTTACTGAAACACCCATTGTTCAGCTAAATCTGGATAATAAGATCAATCGTGACAAGGTCACCGCAGCATTTGCCTCTATTTATAACGGTATCAATATCGGAGAGACCCTCTATATTGAAGCATTACAAGCAGCCCTGTTTAATGCTGTCGGTGGCGCTTCTTCCGTTATCTCTCCTAGTAATGACGTCACATATCACCCCAATGAAATGCCTATTATGGGCAATATTACATGGCAGGATACTAAAGAACAGGATCTGGGCGCATGATCTCCTATCCCGCACCCAGATCAGCTGATGAGATTGCTCATGAATGGGCAGAAGATCTCTTCCCTCCTGGGACAGCTCTCAAAGGCCCTAATATCAGGTCATTATTACGTGTTCTCGCTGAGCCCCGTGCAACGCTTGAACGTGATAGCACTGCCCTTGCTTACGAAATATGCCCAGGTTCTTCTGCATTACTCCTTGATGATTACCGCACCCTGCTAGGGGCTGACCCTTATGGGCGGGACCAAGGAGAGCTTACAGAGGACCAATGGCGTTTCCTTCTGCAACAGAGATGGACCGCACGCGGCAATCAAACCCCTGCTTTTTATATTGCCCTGGCTCAAAGCTATGATGCTACCATTTCCATTACGGAACCGGAACCACCAATCTGTGGACCAACTATCTGTGGAGGTGGTCTTCAGGTTGCTGAGCCGACACTCCGTTTTACATGGATTGTGGACTTACCCGCTGATGTGCTGAAGGCCATTTGTGGTGATGCAATCTGCGGCATGATGGAACTCGCTCAGGAAGAACAAAACACATTTACTGAGCTGAAGCAGATTTTCAGGCTGTTAAAACCCGCTGATACCGAAGTTTCTTTCAGACATGATGGAGTATGGATTCATGAGTAATCCGCATTGGCCCCAATTTCCGGGCGTGCCGAATATGGTAGTTGATCAAAAAGGACGCCCCAATGTCATTGATCTTATCCCAGGGCAACAGGAAGGCACACCTCTTAGTCAATCACTGATTAACCCGTTAATAAATACTCTCTGTGATTTAACAGATGATATTGACCAGATTGATGCCACCCTGCCGACTTTACTCCCCACAGCAGGGGGAGACATTACTGGCGAACTAAGCATTCAAGGCAAGAAAGTCGCTCTCATTGATGATGTGAACGCCGAGAAAGAACGTGCACAGAAGGCTGAGGCTGGCAAATTAGCCCTGACTGGTGGTACAGTCACAGGCGTCATTAACGCCAATTACCCAGTCACTGACAAACCCGGTTCAGCAGGAAGTGCCATCCCCAACACATTCTGGGTCGATCAGTATTACGCTGATAAAACAGCGTTAGAAAATGAAACGGTCCGCGCTCAGGCAGCTGAGGCCGTTAAATTACAGACCGTTCCAGCATCTGATAATGACGACCGGCTCAATAATCTTGTGTGGAATCACACTGGCAACCACCTAGCAGCTCAATTACCTGATAATAGCTGGAGATCCTTCTACCCTACGGATGCATCCGTTCAAGCACTTGTTTATTCTGATGCTGATGCACGTCCCACTACCATCAGAACGCTGAAAAAGGGCTGGGGTAATTATCCTGAACTTCTCATCGAAAATGACAACTCTGATCCTATCAGCTCCCCCTCAACACGTGCTGTCGATGCAGCAATTAACACCGTAAACAATGCCATTAATAATGAGACTGAACGAGCTAAATCTGCTGAAAAAAAATTAACTAAAAAGTCTGATTTTTTAAATAATCTTGAAACTTCTGGCTATCAGAAATTACCAGGAGGATTAATCATACAATGGGTTTCATTACAATCCTCAAGTAACAACTATAGCTTTCCGACTGCATTCCCCAATAAATGCTTATCTATTATTCCAGGGAACAATTGCCCTCAGGGAACAGAGGCGGATGCCGCATTTGCAATTATAAACGATAACAAAACGTTTTTTGCTGGCACGTGGGCAGGTCATTATAGCGGATATGCAATGTCTCTAATCGCAATAGGGTATTAAAAATGACAATATTTTTCTCAGAAAATGGATTTTACGATGATCAAATCTGTACACCACCAGACAACGCTGTTTTATTGACAGATAATCAGTATAAACTATTTCTAAATTTAAACTATAGAGGCGCCAAACTAACAGTTGAGAATGGCTCTGTTGTAGCACGAAACTATAAGGATGAATTAATATCTCTTTCTGATGATACCCCTCAGTCTCGCTATAATGCACCGCAGTCACTCACTAACCTCGCCCAGAGTGCTCTTTCGGACGTGCAGTCCCAGGCACCGATGATGGTGGCTATGGGTGAAAGTTTTGGACCCAAAACAAAATCCTATGTGCAGGCACTACAAGCCATTATTAATGGTACTGATACAACCAGCACTGAGCTACCCACCAAGCCGGATCATTTAACAGCGTAATAATAAATATTTCCAGATAAATGGAGTAGAAATCCATGAGCAATCCACACTGGCCACGCTTTCCAGATGTGCCAAATATGACTGTTGATGAAAAAGGTCGACCCAGTGCTCTTGATCATATTTCTGGCAAACAGAAAGGGACACCGCTTAATCAGGCCCTCATTAACCCAATTATTCATAATATTTGCGATTTAAGAGATGATATCGATGCAATTGATACCACTCTACCGAAATTACTCCCAATATCCGGCGGCAATATCACCGGAGATTTGAGCATACAAGGTAAGAAAGTCGCAAATATTGACGATATAACCACTGAGACTAACCGTGCAAAGAAGGCTGAAGCTGAATTACTTCCTTTATCAGGAGGACAGCTTTCAGGAGATCTCTTTATCAGTGCCTCCTTTCACCAAAATGGGGAAACACTCTCAAAATCCATCGGCACGCAAGTAGGAACAGGCCAGTTCTATATGCAGGCCGTCCAGCCAGATAATGTTAACCATCTGGTAGGAAGACTAGCTATCAAAGACCTGGACGGAAATTTCTATAGGGTTCTGGAAGCCGACACGACAGGAACTCTGAAAAACCTGAACGGCGATAACCTTGCGACGATTTCAGACGTACAGGAAGCAGAAGCCCGCTTACTTCCTCTCTCAGGAGGGCACCTCTCAGGAGAGCTGTTCGTCGATGCTTCCTTCCATCAGAATGGGGAAGCACTTTCAAAAACACTCGGCACACAGGTAGGAACTGGTCAGTTCTATATGCAAGCTGTCCAACCTGACGATGTCAAGCATCTGACCGGACGGCTAGTGATTAAGGATCTGGACGGGAATTTCTACAGGGTTCTGGAAGCCGATACACAAGGTAACCTGAAAAATCTCAATGGCAAGATACTGGCAACAACTGATGATGTGCAGGAAGCCAAAGACACCAGATTGCCTCTAACTGGGGGAGCCCTCATTGGAGATATTAGTCTGGAGGGTAATATCAATGGCGATAATCTTTACAGCAGAACACTATATTTAACGACTGCAGGAGATAAAAACCAAGGACAGCTCCAGCTGGTCGGCACAAAAACCAACCCCGCAACTGCTCTTACAACGCTTGCTGCAGATGGTAGAAGCGCTTCTCTGTTCCTGAATGCTGATAATAGTGTTACGACGCCCCATAACTCGTCATTACTGGAGATCATGATGGGAGGAGGCTCAACTGGACGCGTTGTTATGCAGGTCTTTGAGGCGAAATTTATAGCAGCAGGATTACCAACATTAAACTGGATAGATTTTCCAATAGAATTTTCTGAGCCAGCCTTATGCGTCGTCGCAAATGTCAATAACGAATATGGTGGATTGAATGCCAATGCAAATGGGCGAGGCAGATGGGTTGGACTTTGCAATAAACTGGATCAGCAGACTGAGACACTCGATATAACAAAATCGGGTTTCAGGGCATTTATTGCACGTGGAGATGGGTTTGCGCCTCTCCATGCATCAGTATGCGTCATGGCTGTGGGGATTATAAAATAATGAGCGCGACTAACAAAATATCAGACTTTTATGCCGTTCTTGATGACAAGCGTAACGTAACGAATATGGTCATTTTTCCAGGCATTGCCACTGCCAAAAGCTATTATAATCTCTCCTCAGATGATTATAAAAAGATCGAGTATCTCCTCTTTCAGGATGAGTTAGGTGTTAATATTGCCGAGAATGGGATGATCACAACCTATATCCCGCCAGAACCACCAAAACCACCATTGAAAGACCTCGCCCAGAGTGCCCTTTCTGATGTACAATCCCAAGCACCGATGATGGTAGCTATGGGTGAGACGTTCGGCCCCAAAACAAAATCCTATGTGCAGGCACTGCAAGCCATTATTAATGGCACTGACACAACATCAACAGACCTCCCGGTAAAGCCGGATGCTTTCACAGAGTAAATGTGAGCCCGTTTGAGTTCTTAAGCCTCGCAAAAGGATGGGAAGCTGTTATAGGCGGGGTTGTGGGCATGTTTGCAGGCTGGTTTGGGCAATGGGCCAAAGCCCGCCTGCATCATGAACGCAATGTGATTGATGCGACAGCGCTTGAAAATGAGCAGCTTCGTCTTGCCCTTGAGCGAGAGCGCTTTCTGACCGACAAACTTACAGAATGTGGCGAGCATTACACCCTTTTATGGGAACGCTTTTATAAACGCGAAGAGATCACCAAACAATACCATTCTGCCGCCCTGATCGCTCGTCTTAGGGTCAATGAGCTGGAACTCAAAGCTGGAACCCCCATGACAGAGTTTGCAGAACTCGACAAATTTCCACCTGAAGACAATCAACCCAACCTGACACATAAAGGCTGTACCCTGTCCTCCACTCACTCTTCAGATAATTAAAAAATGAGAAAATAACACGGCAAAATCCTCTGATATTTCCTGACAAACTCTATCAAATTATGCATATAAGAAAGGAGAGCAATCTTTCATAACGATCTATGAAAGAAAGAGGGACAAAACTGTTATGCATGAAATCATCTGCCCGCATTGCCATAAAGCCTTTAAAATTGACGAGGCTGGCTATGCGGATATTCTCAAGCAGGTTCATGATCATGAGTTTGATAAACAGTTACATGAACGCCTCTCCCTTGCTGAGCAGGATAAACAGAACGCCATTACCCTTGTTCAGACGAGAGCTGATAGTGAATTACAAAAGCTCACCTCCCAGAAAGAAGCAGAAATTCAGGCATTACGAGCCAAAATCGATAATCAAGCTGTCGCACAGAAGCTGGCAGTAAATGAAGCTTTACATAAAATCGAAAAAGACAAAGCTGCCTTGGCAGCAGCACTTGAAAAGACAAAAGCAGAAAAAGAGGCAGCTTCCCAGCTTGCTGAGGCAAAGCGTCTTAATGACTTGCAGCAACAAAATTCTATAAAAAATGTAGAAATCGAACGACTGAAAGCTTCATTAGACCGACTTGATCTTGAAAAACAGCTTGCGGAAACAGCACTGAAAGATAAGTACGAAACACAACTTAAAGACCGCAACGAAGCTATTGAACGGTTGCGCGATATGAAAGCACGATTATCGACAAAAATGATCGGGGAAACACTTGAGCAGCACTGTGAAACAGAATTCAACCGCCTGCGCTCAATTGCTTTTCAGAATGCCTATTTCGAAAAAGATAATGACGCACGGACCGGCAGCAAGGGTGATTATATCTTCCGTGACCATGATAAATCCGGGCTTGAGATTATCTCAATCATGTTTGAGATGAAAAATGAAAATGACGAAACAGCGACCAAGAAAAAGAATGAAGATTTTCTAAAAGAGCTAGATAAGGACCGGTTAGAGAAAAACTGTGAATATGCCGTGCTTGTCTCCCTTTTGGAACCTGAGAACGAGCTTTATAATAGTGGCATTGTTGATATGTTCCATCGATATCCTAAAATGTATGTTGTCAGACCCCAGTTTTTTATCCCTATCATCACTTTACTTCGTAATGCCGCAACAAAATCCCTCCAATACAAAACAGAGCTAGCTCTCATCAAAGCACAGAATGTGGACATTACCGATTTTGAAATCAGACTGGATGAGTTCAAAACCGCTTTTGGCCGCAATTGGCGTATCGCCTCGGAAGGATTTGCCGAGGCTATCAAGCGTATCGACGAAGCCATAAAGGATTTGGAGAAAACCAAAGAAGCTCTTCATAAATCTGCCAATAACCTACGCCTTGCCAATGATAAGGCCGAGGACCTTACCGTTAAAAGACTCACACGTGGGAACCCCACCATGACTGCTAAATTCGCTGAGCTGAAACAGTAATCACTTGCGACATTCTATAAAACGCCTCGTTCCTAAAACACAAAGAGCTTCAGGCAGTTTCACTCTGGAACCAGTTATCCACAGAAAAGGGGACAAGCTCGGGCACGACTCTGTGAAGAGTTTTTGGGATTATGGGGATAAGAATGAGTCAATAGTCCAATCCCGCCTTATTCTTTATATTTCTGATTAAGAAAGCCATTTCCGCAAAAAAGATGAAAGAAAAGAGGATGCAGGAGATAAATTTTTAGACTATAAGAGCCGCAATGCGATTTTTCTCGTGAGAGGGGGCCAGTCTGATCCTCTCTATCTCAGCATCAGGAGTGGTGGATAATGGCCCGTAGAGCCTGCAAGAAAATGCGCCTTCAGCGTTGGAAAAAGTCTCCACGCCTCATGGCGGGCGCTCTCGCTCTCTTAACACTCTCAGCCTGTGGCTCGTGGCGAAAACCACCCCCTAAAGATCCTGATGCTCTTCAGGATTATAAACAGGCCAATGACCCTTACGAGCCTGTAAACCGCAAAATGTTTGGCTTTAATAGCTGGGTATATCATAAAGCACTGCGTCCTGTAGGTCGTGGCTGGAAGAAATATGTACCAGGACCGGTTCGCCATTCCATCGCGACAGTTAATGAAACATGGCGGGCGCCATCCGTTTTCTTCTCTGACGTGGGTGCCGGAAAATCACGCCGTGCTGGTGATGCTTTCATGCGTTACGTCATTAATATGAGCGCGGGTCTTGCCGGCTTTATTGATGTTGCCGGCTATGCCGGTTACAAACAGCATGAAACTGACCCCGGCATGGTTCTGAGCTTATGGGGTGTCAAAACCGGTCCTTATATTTTCCTGCCCTTCCTTGGACCATCCAATTTTCGTGATATGGCGGGATATGCCATCAGCCAGGGTCTGACACCCATTAATTATGTCCCACGTGGTTATGGCTTGCTAAGCTTCAACTGGGGCTATAATGTGTTAGGGACGTTCAACACCTTCGCCGATAGTACGGATCAGCTTGATGAACTTGAGCATCAAAGCCTTGATCCATATGCCTATTTACGCAGTGCCTGGCAGCAAACCAGACAGGGTGAAATTGACACATTGAAATCAGACCATAGGGCAACGACGCCGGACTGGTATTAACGATTTTTCAGACCTCTTACTCTAGAATATGCAGACGCACCCTGCTTCAGGAGACCCATCAATGATGCTTCCCCGCTTATCACGCAGAATTGTTCTGGCTAGTATGGGGGTATTGTGTCTGCTTCCTAGCTGGGCTTTCGCTTCCCCTGCTACAGATTTTGTTGGTAAATTCGGAACAGAACTGACGAAAATTCTTGATTCTTCCGATTCTTTGCAGAAAAAACGTGAAGAAATTCTTCCTCTTCTGAAGAAACATGTCGATATTGAAGGAATCGGACGATACTGTCTTGGGCGGTACTGGCGCGTTGCAACCCCCTCACAAAAAGAACGTTACCTCGCTCTTTTTGATCAGGTTCTACTTTATGCAGTAACCATGCAGGTGGGAAATTATCAGAATGTTTCCTTGAAGATTACTGGCGATGTACCAAGCCCGGCTGGAGAAAAGGTCAATATCCTTGTCAGCCGTCCCAAACAGCCTGATGTCACTATGACCGTTGTTGTTAACGGTAATCCCTTGCGCGTTGTTGATCTTTATGGTGAAGGCGCCAGTATGCGACTGACCCAGAGAAGTGATTATACGGCCTATCTTTCACGTCACGACGATAACGTGGAAGCCCTGATCAAAGCACTGTCAGAACAGGTTGCCCGCAATAATGACCGTCTCGCTGGTAAACAGCCCTGACATAGGCCCCCTTTCTCCCTTCCGATGTCTTTCTTTTGGGGCCATATACAGGATTATCTCTTGAATATGGTCTCTTCCCTCTTTACAGAGCATCAGCATGACTGATGATCTTGCTCTTTTTGATTTCCACCTCCCACACCATAATATCGCAACTGAACCTGCACGCCCGCGTGAGGCAGCGCGCCTGTTGCATATCGACCCTCACACGTCCCTATCTGAACAATTTCATCTTGATATCATCGGCAATCTACCAACCCTTCTGGGAAAAGATGATCTGTTAGTGGTCAATAACACCAAAGTCATCAAAGCTAAATTAGAGGCCTATCGTGGTCAGGCAAAAATAGGCATTACACTTGACCGCATCCTACCTGATGGAAACTGGCATGCCCTAGCCCGTAATGCACGCAGACTTCATGAAGGCGATGAGCTGACCTTCAATGACGAACATAATGTTACAGCGCACGTCGAAAAGCTTGAGGGAGAAGGAGCCGTTACATTACGCTTCTCTGTTGAAGGAAAAGAGTTTGACCAGTTTATAGAACGGCAGGGCGTGTTGGCTCTTCCTCCCTATATCGACCGTCCCCATGGCCCTACCGCACAGGATGCGCTGGACTATCAGACGATCTTTTCGCGTTTTCAGGGCGCTGTTGCGGCCCCGACAGCAGGACTCCATTTTACTGACACTCTGATGGCTACTTTAAAAGCGAGAAATATCCGCCATTGCAGCCTGACCCTCCACGTTGGTGCTGGGACATTCCTGCCCGTGCGTTCAACGATTGCAGCACATAAAATGCATGCTGAGTGGGGTCATATCGATGACGAAACGGCCCTGATGATTAACGAAACAAAAGCCAGAGGAGGACGCATTGTTGCTGTTGGGACGACAACATTACGTCTCCTGGAAAGTGCTGCACAAAAGGATGGAACACTAGCACCATGGCGTGGAGAGACCAGTATTTTCATCAAGCCAGGCTATCAGTTCAAGATTGTTGACCGTCTATTAACCAATTTCCACCTCCCTCGCTCGACGCTCTTTATGCTCGTCTGTGCTTTTGCAGGTACTGAAACCATGCGCAGAGCCTACCACTATGCCATAGAAAATGATCTGCGTTTTTATTCCTATGGTGATGCCTGCCTCCTCGAACGCCAATCATAGGGCAAAAATCATGACGCAGAAATTTATTCCGACCCCGGATTATACAGCTTGTGATAAAATGTACTGGCAGGAAACAGGCCGCTGCGGCAATGCCCGTGCCGGCATTTTACATACACGTCATGGTCAGGTGCAGACACCAACATTCATGCCTGTCGGCACAGTGGGAACAGTCAAAGGCATGACAGCAGATGCTGTCCGTTCAACGGGAGCGGGCATCATTCTGGGCAATACCTACCATCTCATGCTTCGTCCAACGGCTGAACGTGTCCAAAAACTGGGAGGCCTGCACCGCATGATGGACTGGCCCGGCCCTATCCTGACGGATTCCGGCGGGTTTCAGGTCATGTCCTTAGGGCCATTACGGCAGATGGATGAAGATGGCGTGACATTCCGCTCTCATATTGATGGAAGCAAACATCGCCTTACACCAGAAAGCTCGACTGATATACAGTTCAAGCTTGATTCCACAATTACGATGGCCTTTGACGAATGTCCTGCCCTGCCAGCGACAAAGGAAACGCTGGAGACCTCCATGCAGCGCTCCATGCGCTGGGCGGCCCGCTCCCGAGAGGCGTTTATTGCCCGCCCTGGTTATGGACAGTTTGGCATTGTACAAGGCGGAACAGAAGAAGACCTCCGCAAATATTCTGCCAAAGCCCTGCGTGAGATCGGCTTTGAAGGCTACGCCATCGGAGGGTTGGCCGTTGGAGAAGGGCAAGAACTGATGTTTTCAACCCTTGATTATACAGTGCCGGAACTGCCTGAAGACCAGCCCCGCTATCTTATGGGGGTCGGCACTCCTGACGATCTCTTGGGGGCCGTCATGCGCGGGTGCGATATGTTTGACTGCGTCATGCCCTCACGTGCAGGGCGCACGGCACGCGCCTATACAGAACGCGGCACGATGAATATGCGTAATGCCCGCTTTGCCGAAGATACCCGCCCCATCAGCCCTGAAGATGATAGCCCGCTGGCAGGTCGTTATTCACGCGCTTATATTCACCACCTCTTCCGCTCCAATGAAATGCTCGGCCCTATGCTACTGACCTGGCATAATCTGGCCTATTATCAGAGACTTATGCGCCAGATCAGGGCCGCCATTCTTGATGGAACCCTGCCTGAACTGGCCATCACCCTGCGAGAAAACTGGGCAAAGGGCGACTGGAGCGAAGACGAGTTCCCCAAACCATCTTTTATTTCATAAAATTTTATGGCGAGCAGCACGTGAAGTAAGAAACGCTAGACAGGCAGCAAAAACAAGCAGAACGGCACTGGTGATGAAGGTAAGCTGATAACCGCTATGGTCGAATAACAGGCCACCTGTGACTGTCCCAAGCGTGATGGCACCCTGAATCAATGCGACCATCAGACCACCTCCTGCTTCCGCCTCTTCCGGCAGGGACCGGGCCAGCCATGCCCACCATGCAACCGGTGCGGGTGTCGAAATCAGCCCCCATCCTATCAGGAGACTGGCCGTTAAGACTGGATTATGTCCTGATATAATCAGAAAAACGGCAATAATCGCCATAAAAACTGGGGGCAGAATTAAGGTCTGATAAATACGCTTCTTCAGAAAGATGCCTATAAGGGTGGTGCCTGTAAAACCTGCACACCCAATGACGAAAAGAAGCAATGATAATTCCGAAATCGTTATGTGAGTCACCTGCTCCAGAAATGGTCGAACATACGTAAAGAGGGAAAACTGCCCCATAAAGAAAATACCAACTGCAGCCATTCCCAACGCCATAAAAGGTCTTTTCAAGATTCTGATAATAGCGCCGGGACTGGCATGTGCTTCGACTTTCATGGAAGGCAGGCTGATCCATTGCCAGATAAAGGCGACAATAGCGACAGGAACAACACAGAAAAAGGCACCCCGCCACCCTGTTAATGAGCCCAAAAAGCTCCCGAATGGTGGCGCAATAACCGTTGCCAGAGCATTGCCCGCATTAAAAATCGTCAATGCTTTTGGAGTTTTTGACACTGGCACAAGGCGCATGGCCGTCGCAGCAGAGATTGACCAGAACCCGCCTATAACAACACCTAACAAGGCCCGGCTGATCATGAAAAGAACGTAATCATAAGCTAATGCTGCCATAATACCGGATATGACCATAAGGCCGGTCAAGCCAAGAAGAAGCTGTTTACGGTCACATTTCCCTGCGAGAGTGGCTATAAATAAGCTCGTTATAACCGCAAAAACCCCGGATACGGAAATTGCCTGCCCGGCCTGCCCTTCATGCACATGAAGGTCACGGGCAATCGGCGTCAGCAGGCTGATTGGCAGAAATTCTGAGGCAATGAGGACAAAAACGCACAGGGACATGGCAAAAACAGCACTCCAATGAGTGTCTTCTCCCCGGGTCTTCTCCGCATTTTTATCAGAGTGAAAAGTCACGTCAGCTCCACTATCATCAAAGCGCCGTAAGCATCCCGACAGGGCGTAAAGGATTCCTGCAATGAATACCAGCAGGCAGACGCTGCATGTCCTTATGAATCCAATTCATGAATATAGAGCGACAGACACCGCTTCATGCACTCATTTATGAACTGAACTCATAAGCTCATATCATTCAGCCCCTCTAATAAACGGTTCTGGATCGCTTATAATAAAGGCATGACACTTTGTGAAAGGACGCGTTATCGGAGGACATAAAGATGGCAAATAATCGGTCCCTGAAAACAGATTGCGCCTTGAAGCGCCGTCTTTTCCTAAAAGGAGGCAGCGCAGCGCTCACTATGTCTGGCGTTCTCCTTTCCCTGCATCATTCCCTCTTTTTTACAGCAAAGGCGCAAATAATGTCTGAAACATGGGATAAAACCTTTCCTCGAGATCCCGAAATCGATCATCAGAAAGTCACCTTTAAAAATCGTTATGGGATCACACTTACGGCTGACTATTACCAGCCCGGAAACAAGGGAAACCAGACATTACCGGGATTGATCGTCTGTGGTCCTTTCGGCGCTGTAAAAGAACAGGCATCCGGTTTCTATGCCCAGATAATGGCTGCCCGTGGCTTTGCAACCCTTACCTTTGACCCCTCTTATACAGGGGAAAGCAATGGCACACCCCGCAACATTGCCTCCCCCGATATAAATACCGAAGATTGCAGTGCCGCAGTGGATTATCTGGGGCTTCTTCCCGCAGTCAATCAGGCGCAGATCGGCATAATCGGTATATGTGGATGGGGTGGTATTGCCTTGACAGCTGCTGCTGTTGATAAACGCATCAAAGCCGTGGTGACCAGTACCATGTATGATATGAGCCGCCTGATGTCCAAAGGTTATAATGACAGCGTAACACCAGAACAACGAGCCCGAACTCTTGAAATATTAAGCCAGCAGCGATGGCAGGACGCAGCACAGGGAACACCTGATTATCAGGCCCCTTCCAATGAACTTCAGGGAGGAGAACCACAATTCATGATTGATTACCATGATTATTACATGACGCCCCGTGGTTACCATAAACGCTCTGTAAATTCGGGCAATGCCTGGACACGGACAACCCCATTATCCTTTATGAATTTCCCGCTTATGAATTACATAAAAGATATTTCCCCACGTCCTATTTTATTCATTCATGGGGAAAAAGCCCATTCACTCTATTTTAGCCAGACAGCTTATGAAAACGCAGCTAACCCTAAAGAACTTCTCATCATTCCTGGTGCCAACCATACGGATCTTTATGATAAAATGGACGTTATCCCTTTCGACAGAATTGTACAGTTTTTCAATAAATATCTTCGCGCCTGAAGAATCGTAAATGTTCCGCCAGAACGTCAATGACCTGATCGCTTTTCTGGCGATCGCACGCACAGGCAGCTTTACAAAAGCGGCAACGCAATTAGGTGTTTCACAATCTGCGCTGAGTCACACAATACGCCGCCTTGAAGAACGACTTGACCTGCGCTTACTTATGCGGACAACACGCGCTGTTGCCTTAACATACGCAGGTGAAAGGCTTATGAACCGGGTAGGCCCTCACTTTGATCAGATAGATCTTGAAATTGACGCTCTGAATGAATTACGTGAAAAACCTGCCGGGACAATTCGTATCAATGCACCTGATTATGCCATCAGCCATATTCTCCTACCAAAACTTGAGCAGTTTCTGCCGCTTTATCCTGATATAAAAGTGGAGCTTTTTCTCGATAATGGTCTCACAGACATTGTCACAGACCGCTTTGATGCCGGGGTCCGCATGGGAGAGCTGCTTGCCAAGGATATGATTTCCGTCCGTATTGGGCCGGATATACGTTTTAGCGTTATCGGGGCACCTTCTTACTTCAGACACCATCCAGCCCCTGACACACCACATCATCTTACGAAACATGACTGTATCAATTATCGTTTCTCTTCCTCTAAAGCTCTTTACGCATGGGAGTTTGGAAAAGATGAACGTGAAATTAAAGTTCATGTTAAAGGACAGCTTATTTTCAATAATATAAATTTCATTCTTGAAGCTGCCCTTGCAGGCAGAGGCCTCGCTTACGTCCCTGAAGAACTTGCATTGCCTTATATAAAAAATGGCAGGCTTCAAAACGTGCTCCAGGAATGGTCCCCTTATTGGGATGGCTATTATCTTTATTACCCCAGCTCCCGCCAGTCCTCTCCTGCCTTTCGCACTCTTATCAAGGCACTTCGCTACAAAGCGCCTCTTTGAGCCTTCTTCAGGCAGACTATGGGGTGGGGACTGTGTTTTTATACCGGTCCCAATGGGTGGCAAGTTCCCTTACAACCGGGCTTGCCACATCATAGGCGGCCTGTGTTGCCAGTTTTAAGCCGATGAAACTTTCTTCATGTGCCTCTTCTGCCAGCATGGATGCCGGATTTTCTCCCGGAGGAGGCATGTCGAAATTACTGGCTGTTCGCAAAACAAGTACACGGTTTGCATGAACGCGACCAATTTTTTCCTGATAACTCAAAGCCTGGCAAAGAGCGATTTCTTCCATGGCCGTCGTTGCCATCTCGCCCTTGCCGTCTGTCCAGTAACGCACCCAACGTTCGGCCCAGTCATTCATGCGCGCACCTAACCAGAAGGTTTCTGATGAGATGGTATCGCCTAAAATGACCCTGGGCTTTGCTATAGCTTTGGGAAAAGTATGATAGCGGTTACGTTTTGCCTGCACCTCATCACTATCAGGCAGCAAAACAGTTTTCGTTTTCTGATACGCCCAGTTCACAAGCTCCGGATTGAGCTGATAAACCATATCAGCTGCAATAGAATGAGCTGGTGGTCTTGGCTTCTCATAAGGGGTAGAGCCTTGCACAGGTGTAAAACCATCCTGCCAATCTGATGGAATCTCGCGTGCATCAATAAGATGGGCAGCGCCCCCATTCACGGCATAACGTGCCCAGGCGGCTGTGCCGATTGTTCCGGCACGCGGATTGATCCCCGCAATTCCGGCCAATATGAAATAGGCATGCGTCAGGTCAAAACGTGAATCAGATGCCAAAGCCGTAATGGAAGAAGCCATTCGCGTTGGCCCTTCACCACCGACTACACCTAAAACATGCAAATCAGGATTATAGCGATAAAGCTCATGATAAGTAGCTGGCGCAGGGATTGTCTTACTTAAAGGAAGTTTTTCCACCCAGTTCTGAAATTCACCGGCAACGTCTCCTTCATCTTTCCCGATTTCAAAGGCCGTTACGACAACAACCCGGATTTCCAACGGCTTTGACTGATTGACAATTGCGGCACCAGATACTGGCACACTTTTCATCAGAAAAGCCAAACCAGCCAATGCACACAAAAAAAAACGGGAAAATCTCATCAGTTCTAATTCTTCTTATCTGGATATAATAGCTATCCCTATTTGTACTACGGTTATTCAATAAAATGAAGAAACAGATACCTCAAAAGCCAATCTTCCATGATAAGAATGATTATCCATAATTTCTGTACAGGAGGAAGGGCCAGGAATCACCATTCCACATCTCTGCATAACACCGATATGGTGCGAAAGAACCTCACGCGCCATGCGTTTAGCCCCAGCTATCGTCGAGCTCTTTGTCACACATCCTGGAAAATCAGGAAACATAACATGGTAAGTCATTCCATCATCTTCACTAATGAGGGCGATATAATCAATCATTCATCCACTACCTTAATAAGTTTTACCTGAATTCAGGTAATATTAATCTTTTAACGTGTCAGAACTATGTTCCGCATTACCTCAGAAGAAAACTTCTGTAAGGAGATTTCCAACTGCCACTCCAACCTCGCCTTGATATTCGTATGGAGATAGCTCTCACAATTTCTAGTAAGGTGAGCAGATAATGTTTCAGAAGCACATGATCTGACTCTTTGACCCCAATGGCCCTTTACCCATAGAGAATCCCCTTCGAGAAAAGAATACTCCAGAGAAGCACGCGATAAATTCACAAGGTCTTTATAGCTTAGCTGATAATCGCCAGCAGCCAAAGCATATTGTTCTGTCAGGTCTGCACGCAGAATACCCCCATTATCACTGGTCAGCACGATCGGTACCCCCCCATGGTGAAAGAGCATAAAAGGATGATCCAGCCCTTTTACACCTGCCAGCTTCTCATTACGGGTTAAATTCAATTCCAGGGCAATAGAACGCTGACCCATCGTCTGGAGAAGCTCTGCCGCATCATGCTCGTACGTAATATCAAGCCCTTGGGCGATCCGCCTTGCAGAGGCATCCTGCACAGCCGAGTTTATATGAAAAGACAGATTTTCCGGGGGAGCGAGCATATTTGTCAGCTCTCCGGCCGGAAGAGCCAGCCTTGTATTTTTATATACATTGTTAAGGAATCGAAACATACTCATTTGCAGCGTATAGTCTGCCAACGCTACTGGTGCATCTTCAGGGCCTGTAAGGGTAACGCCTACAAAAAGGGGATCATTCTGGACTAAAAGATACCCCACCTCCAATTCTGTAAAAACCACGATGGGAGCCATATTTCGTGAAGCCTGAAAAAGATAACGCACTTCAATATGACAGGCGGGATTTTCATTTTTTTCACCACAGAACAGAAGCTTACGCGCCCTGCTTTGCATATTTGTGATCTCTTTTTGGACCTGCTGCGTTAAATCCGGCAGAGATTTTAGAAGTTCTTCATGCACATGGGGCAGATCTGACGGAGTGGTCAATCTGGGTCTTCCTGCAACAGACACTCTCGAGCTGGCCAGAGGTGCCAGAGCAAATTCTATATAGCTGACATGATTACGTGCAGCTTCTTTCATTGCCTCTGTGAGAAGCTCGCCCTGATGGGCTTTTTCGACAGCAGAAAAACGTTCATATGTGCCAAAGAAATGATCATGGGCGGAACGATCTCCAACCGTGGGGACAAAGTCCCGCAGAGAAAGTGCGGCAACCAGATGGCTCCAGCCGGTAAGATCTTTCAATAAAAGTGATGCTGGCTGTTCATTATTAGTTGAAACACCACAAGGAGCCGATAAAATTTTACCCATATTAAGAGAAATGCAGAGATTATCCCCTGCCGCCCAGCGCAGAAGTGTTTCTGCATAGACCGACCCATCAAGCTGATTATGAAGATCACCGCCTTTAGGGAAGGACCGCAAGAAAATTCTGAGACGCTGTGGGTCGTTTCTAATATGGTTATAAAGCTGCTCAACCGTCTGGGATGATCCTTCAGCCCGAAGCGGAGAAGAAATACCCAAACCAGCTAGAACCATCAGGAAAAAAGATGGCAGGACCTTGTATAGTATTTTCAGAAGCAGATATTGCAATTTCATTCCGATCCACGCAAAACCAACAGGAAGAGAGCTTTTTTCTAACAAAGGAGAGATGTTCTGTCTCACAAACCCCAAACAATTGAAGAAAAAATCGAGTCCCATGCCCGGGAATTGGGGTTTGATGCCATCGGCTTTTGCGAAGCTTCTCTTGATCCAGCTATTGAAGCAGGATTGCGTGCTTTTGTCGCCCATAATTATCATGGCACCATGACATGGATGGAAGAACGTATCGAACAGCGGGCTCAGCCTCAGAAATTATGGCCTGAAGTACAGAGCGTCATTTCCCTGGGATTATCATATGCTCCAGAGGGAAATGCCCTGAATGGCTTAAAACAGAAAGAATGTGGAAATATTTCTGTTTATGCCCGTAACCGCGATTATCACGATGTGATGAAAGGCATGCTCAAACAGCTTGCGCAATTCGTCGTGAAATATGGTGGCGCGGGAACACAGGTAAAAGTCTTTGTTGACACCGCCCCTGTTTCAGAACGTGACCTTGCTGAAAAAGCGCATCTTGGCTGGCGTGGGAAACATGGGTGCCTTGTTTCCCGTTCTCATGGTTCATGGCTTTTTCTGGGAGAAATATTTACAACGCTTGACCTGACACCTTCACTTCCGAAAGGCGGGAAATGTGGCTCCTGCACACGCTGTCTGGATTCATGTCCGACAGAAGCTTTCTTGGGATCAGGTCAGATGGATGCACGAAAATGTATTTCTTACCTGACAATTGAATATAAGGGCTCTATACCCACTGAACTCCGCAAGAAAATGGGCAACCGCATTTATGGTTGCGATGATTGCGTGGCAGTATGCCCCTGGAACAGCTTCGCTACAACATCCCAGACTATCAAGTTCCATGCCAAAAAAGAAAATATCAGCCCATCCCTTGCAACATTGGCCACTCTTGATGATGCAGCCTTCCGGCAACGCTTTTCCGGCTCCCCCATTAAACGCATTGGGCGTGACAGTTTCATCCGCAATGTCCTCATTGCAATCGGTAATTCGGGCGATCACTCTCTCAGAAATGCAGCATTCCGTTTAACAAAAGACAACAACCCAATCATTGCTGAAACTGCTTTATGGGCACTCCAACAGCTTGATAACCACGACAATATTGTAAAAGAATCTTCATGAGCAGGCTTATCAAACGCAGTATCACGCTTAGCCGCCACCGTACTTCCATTGCACTGGAAGAGGCGTTCTGGCATCTTCTCGAACAAATGGCCCAGCGTAAAAATCTTTCACTTGCCGCACTGATCGTCAATATTGATTCCCGCCGGATACCAGAAAACGGTCTTGCTTCATCGCTCAGAATTGCCGTTTTAGAGGATATATTGACGCGATGCCCCTCCCAAGCACAGAATAAGCCCTCTTGAATTCTCTTTTATAAACGACATCTCGTTATATGATTGTAGCTCTATAAAACGGAGTGACTTAATGGCAGTATGGGGAAAATTATTTGGAAGTGCCGCAGGCTTTGTCACAGGAGGCCCCGTCGGCGCGGTTATGGGGTTTGCGCTAGGCCATCTGGCCGATAAAAAAAGGCTCCTTGACCCTCCCTCAGGGACATGGAGCAGTCATTTTAAAAGCAGCGGAGCGCCTGACCCTAATAATGCTGCCATGTTTACTGCCGCCAAGATGGCTTCCCTCCTTGGGAAGAATGACCAGCTTTTCGGGCTTGGTGTTGTTGCGCTGAGCGCCAAACTTGCCAAGATTGATGGCCCTGTCAACAAGACCGAAATCCGCGCCTTTCGCACTTGCTATCATTTTCCACCTGATGCACTCCATAATATTGGCCTGATTTTTGACCGCGCCCGCAATCGTACTGATGATTTTGAAATGTATGCCCAGGAGTTAGGACGCGCTTATTCCCACAACCTTGCTCCCCTGGAAGGTCTGCTAGGCTCACTTTTCTATATTGCCCGGTCTGATCTCCCCCAAGGCTCTCCTTTACATGCCCGTGAGCTGGATTATCTCAAACGTGTCCATAAGGCTTTTGGTCTTTCTGAAGCAGCGTGGAACCGTGCTGAAACAGGACAGACCAGAAGCGCCTCTTCAAACGCTACTGTAGATGCTTACCGTATTCTTGGAGTTACGCACTCCGCAAGCATCGACGAAATCCGGATACGCTGGCGCGTCCTGATGCGGGAAAATCATCCTGATGTCCTCGCTCAGCGCCCAATGACTGACAGACAACGCCTCCAGGCACAGGAGCGCGTAGCCAGAATTAATGCAGCATGGGACCAGATCAAACGCGACCGCGGCCTGTAATTCAGATCATTACTGACGGGATAAGGGAAGGGGCACCCAGACCATCCCTTCTTTATCCTGCACCAAAAGCAGAACCTCTTTCTTTTTCAACTCTTCCACATGCTGAACAGCCCGTGCAAAAGCATCGGGTGTGTTGACTTCTGTCTGCCCTACCTGCGTGATAATCGAACCCTCTATGATCCCGCGCTGATCGGCGATGCTACCTTTTATCACCTCATTGACAAGCACACCGCGCTGGCTGTCAGACAAGGCATATTGCGTTCTCATATCTGAATCAATCACACTGACTTTAAGCCCCAAACTGGCCACTGTCTGATGCGGGTGCTCTGGCAGATGTATATCTGACGGCAAAGGATCCCGCTCTTCAGGCGATTTCCCTAAAATGAGCGGCACTGTCCTATGCGCGCCACGATGCCAGACTTCCATCGTAATTGTTTCACCAGGTTGATGATCAGCAACAAGGCGCGGTAAAATCGTCCCTGTTATATCCTGCTGGTTAATCGCCAGAATGACATCCCCAACAGTTAATCCTGCCTTCGCAGCGGGCCCTTTTTCCTTAATTTCTGACAAAATGGCGCCCTTGGCAGGATTTCCATTCTGATCATAAATATCCAAATCATCAGCCATGGAGCGAGTCAGATCCTGAAAAGAGACTCCCAACCAGCCACGCTGCACAAATCCTTTCTGACGAAGCTGGTCAATAATACCACGCGCATCATCTGATGGAATAGCAAAGCCGATCCCGATTGAATCGCCACTAGCTCCGCCATAAATCAGCGTATTAATACCAATGACCTCACCTTTCAGATTAAAAAGTGGTCCCCCGGAATTACCCCGATTAATCGCAGCATCAGTCTGGATAAAATCATCATACAAACCATGATCGACATTACGTTTACGAGAGGAAATAATACCCGCCGTAACCGTACCACTCAGCCCGAAGGGATTTCCAATCGCCAGTACGACATCGCCAATACGGGCCTGATCACTCTTTCCCAGAGCCACGTGAGGCAAAGTGTGAGGGGATTTCACCTGTAGGACGGCCAGGTCCACCTTGCTGTCACGCCCGATGATTTTGGCTGGTAACTCGGTGCCATCATGTAGCGTGACACTCACCTGATCTGCATTGTCAATGACATGATTATTCGTAACCACAATCCCTGTAGGGTCTAATATGAACCCCGACCCCAGAGCCTGCACCTCACGTTTAGGTGCTTCGCCCTCTTTATGTTTCATATAATCATGAAGAAATTTATCTAACGGGGACCCTTTAGGAGAAGGAGGAGTTTGTGGTCCATTAGGGCTACTGGCATCCGGACCATCAGATTTCTCATCATCGGCCGGACGGATCACACGCGACGCCGAAATATTCACAACAGCAGGCAAAAGCTGATCAACCAGATCAGCAAACCCCCTGTTAAGTTCAGGCACTGTTTTAAGAGAGGATGTAGAAGGCTGTATCAAGGCCGGTTGAGACCCAGTCTGAGCCTGTGCAGAGACAGGAGATATACAGAGCCCCGCTACCCATAATGCCAGGCAGGAAACAGAGAAACGGACCGGGAAAGAAGATACATTCTGAACCATAGAGAAAGACTCTACTCTATTCCCTCCCAAACGTCATCTCCTTCTCTCCCAGCTTTCTGATTTTCCCCTTTTCGTGACGCTCACAACGTGAGAAAATCGCCTCATGTCCTATCAGAACGATTCCATTTCCGCCCTTATTGAGAAAAATTGTGCCGAGTTTCTGCACAATCATGATCTTGTTGGCCGTTTCAGCCTTAAAGACATAACCCTGAAAGGGAAACAGGCATTTCTCAGCCTTGAAACAAAAGTCAAAAATAACAGTTATCTGCAAAAACTTCAGCAGGCGCTTTCCCTCTTCCTGCAAGAAAAGACAGGTCTGGAGGCGGTGACTATATCCTTCATGGCCTCTTTCTCCTCATCCGAGCCGTCCTCTCATCGTCCATTAGGGGGCAAGGCCTCTTCCGGGCCGACTGCTCCAGGAATTAAAGCAGTCATTGCGATTGCCTCCGGGAAAGGAGGGGTCGGGAAATCCACGACAGCTTTGAATCTTGCCTGCGCTCTGGCACAAACTGGACTTAAAACAGGCCTTCTTGATGCTGATATTTACGGCCCATCTCTTCCGACAATGCTCGGAGCTTCACTAAAACCAGAGGTTATTTCAGGCAAACTTCATCCTATTGAGAAATGGAATCTAAAGACCATGTCGATCGGCTATCTGATCGAAGAAAAACAGGCCCTAATCTGGCGTGGCCCTATGGTCATGGGGGCAATTAACCAACTTCTGGACGATGTGGAATGGGGAGTGCTGGATGTGCTGGTTGTTGACCTGCCGCCAGGCACTGGAGATGCACAATTAACCCTGACCAAAAAACTGGGAGATAAGCTCGAAAAAGGAGGAGCTGTTATCGTCTCGACACCGCAGGATATTGCTCTACTAGATGCAAGACGGGCTATCACGCTTTTTGAACGCACCCAGACGCCTATTCTGGGCTTAATTGAAAATATGTCCTATTTCTGCTGTCCTCACTGTAAGGAGACCACCCCCATCTTCGGCCACGGAGGCGTTAAATCTGAGGCTGAAAAACTGAAACTTCCATTCCTGGGAGAAATTCCCCTTTCAATTGACATCCGTCAAGGAGCTGATGGCGGAACTCCTCTTATTATCGCCTCCCCTGACAGTGAAAATGCTAAAACCTACCATGCTATCGCTGAAAAACTTGCCCAGATGATGAAAGCAAACCATTCATGAAACCATCTTTTATTGCACCTGCAATTGGTTTTATCCTTCTCGCTGGCTGTGCCTCTCAGAAAGGAGTTCACCATCCTGGCCTATCGCCAGATGGTTATGGCTATGTCAAGAATGGTCCGACGTTACCACCGCCTAATGGTCTTGTAACCCACATGTCCAATCAGGAAAGTCAGGCCCTCAAAAATCCTGCATCTGTACATGCTTCCTATACCCAGGCACCTGTAGTGCCTTCTCCCACAGCAGAATCGGCAAAAACACACAACAGGACCCCTGCTCCTCCTAAACCAGGTGCAGCACCTTCGATGACTTCTCACCCTGTCATCACCAGGGTACCCACACCTCGTAAAAAACCAACGCCCGTTAAACCTGCCCCCGTTATTGATGATAATATCCTTCCGGATGGAGGCGTACTGTCTGCCACGCCAGTGCGCGTAACAAGACAAAAAAGACGTCATAAATAAATTTTTTGAGGTTATAGTGAACGGAAATGGCATATTTTTATTAAAATGTCATTTTCCCTCTTGATTAATCTTCCCAGACATGGCATCTCTCCGCCCGCGCCGGATTAGCACAGTGGTAGTGCAGCGGTTTTGTAAACCGAAGGCCGGGAGTTCGAATCTCTCATCCGGCACCATTATCTCCATGTATTATATATAATATCTTCACACGTTGAAATGTAAGCGACACAGAGCCCATATAATGTCCCGTGTTTTAAAAACATTCAGGTTCAAAGATTAAACCTTATTTGTGAAAATATTATTACTGATCTGATATTGTATTAAGTTTGTAAAATTTCTTAGCGAGAAAATTAGTACTTAATTTCTTATGATAACTCGCAAATTTTATAATACTGGAAGATTTGCTCTTTATACCTAAATCATAGTTTAACCGTCCTATTACATTTTTTTAAGCATTCCCCTGTTATCATAACTAAGAAAAAGCCAGTAAGGGAATTTCTTTATGTTTGGACATTTTACGCGACAGGATTTTTATCACTTTTCAACGCCTTCTCTTTTTGGTCTCTTAATTTATTTTGTTCCTGTCATCATTGTCTTCTTTCGTCGCGTAGAAAATAAAACAGGTGTAATTTTACTCAACATCTTTTTAGGATGGACCATAATTGGATGGGTTATCGCCCTTGTTATGGCACTATCTTTGCAAACGAAAAATCAATCGTTCCAAAATAATAGAAGGGAATGACTTATTTTTATTTTCTATGATAATAATATAAATTTTATATTTATTAATTTCAATTATTTTCAATAATATTCTATTATTCCATATATTCACTCAATTGTTACTTTAAATATTATTGTCATTTTTTTCTTTTGGCGCAAAGATATTCCGGTAATTATTCGAGAAGGAATAGAGCGTTCTCATTAAATACACCCTTTTTTAATCTGTCTCTTTTCATGGCGGTATTATGAACAAAACTCCTCATTTATCGGGTCAAAGACCTGTTAGAATTAAACGACGTTCTTTCCTGAAAACAGGCCTTGTTCTTGTTGCTTCAACCACAATCGCCACGATCCTCCGGCCAGCAGGAGCAGCCGCACGGATCCTGACTGGTGGGAACAGATGGACCGCCCGTAATCTTCAGCCACCAGAACCGGTTGACCCCACAAAACGCGTTTATTTCACAGAAACAGAAGCCCGGCAGGTTGCTGCCGTTTTTGACCGGATGATTCCAGCTGATGAACTGGGACCAAGTGCTTCTGAAGCAGGATGCGTTATTTTCGCTGACCATCAACTTGCCAGTCCATGGGGCAATGCTGATTACCGTTATAAAGATGGTCCCTATCTTAAAGGAACAGCTGAACAAGGATATCAGTCTCCTCTGACACCAGCACAGCTTTATCGTCTTGGGCTGAAAGATATGGATAGTTTCTGCCAGAAAAAATATGGCAGAAATTTCGAAGCTCTGTCACCTCAGGAACAAGATATATGTCTGGAAGATATGGAAGCTGACAAATGTGATTTTGCTCACGTCTCCTCCGCAGCCTTCTTTGCCCAGCTTCTGGCAAATGCACAGGAGGGCTATTTCTCTGACCCACTCTATGGTGGGAATAAAAATATGGCTGGCTGGAAAATGATTAATTTCCCCGGTGCCCGTTATGATTATCGTGATGTTGTCCATATGAAAGGCAAGCCCATCATCCTCAAGCCTGTCAGCATTGCCCAGAAACTGGGCTCTTCCGAACCTGTTTAATAACTGAGCTCCGAGACGAGATAAAAGGACCTTCCTTATGGATTATAAAAGACCCAAAGCAGATGTTGCAATTATCGGGCTTGGCTGGTCAGGCTCTCTTATGGCTGAAGAATTGACTCGTGCCGGACTTGATGTTGTTGCAATCAATCGCGGTCCATGGGAAACAACCAGTCAGAATTTTCCCCCTTCCATCGTTGCAGATGAACTCCGTTTTGGCGTACGCAAGGAAGCCCTGCAAACACCTTCAACTGAAGCTTACACCTATCGGAATATGGGCGACCAGATCGCCCTTCCAGGACGGGAATGGAGCACCTGGCAGATGGGTAATTCAGTTGGTGGTGCAGGAAAGCATTGGGCTGTAAATTCATGGCGCTTTAATCCTTCCGACTTCGAAATGGAAACACGCATCAAAACCCGTTATAAAGGCATGAAACTGGCAGACGGACTCATCGTGCAGGATTGGGGCGTCAGTTATGATGACCTTGAGCCTTACTATGACCGTTTTGAAAAAATTGCCGGTATCGGCGGAAATGCGGGCGTTTTAAATAATATTGTCCAGAAAGGGGGAAATCCTTTTGAAGGTTCACGCAAAAACCCTTACCCAACCCCTCCTCTTGCACGCTCTCACTGGAATGATATTTTTCATAAAACGACAGAAAGCATGGGCTATCACCCTTTTCCCATTCCTGCTGGAACCATAGGAGCGCCCTATCGTAATGCTTTAGGGATTGAATTAGCTCCCTGCACCTATTGCGGTTACTGCGCTTTTTATGGATGCGGCAATTACTCCAAATCCAGCCCAAATATCTGCGTTATACCAGCCTTAATGCAACGTCATAACTTCACTCTTCTTACAGAATGTACAGCCCTTAAAGTCGAAAAATCAGTAGATGGAAAAACGGCAACAGGCGTTACCTTCCGCGACAGTGACGGTAATATCGGATTCCAGCCAGCTGATATCGTCGTCATTGCAGCCTATCAGCTTGATAATGTACGCCTTCTGCTCCTTTCCGAAATTGGCACGCCTTATAATCCCAAAACAGGCGAAGGCACTCTGGGGCGCGCCTATAACTGGCAAACCATGACAATGGGATTTTTATATTTCGAAAATGAATATATGAATTCTTTTATCTCAACCGGAGCGCTCTCAACACAAATCGATGATTTTAACGGCGATAATTTCGATCATTCCGGCCTTGGTTTTATAGGTGGCGCTGGCATACAGGCAATTTCCGATCAGGGAACACCCCTGGCCATGCTGGACCGGGTTCCACCAGGAACGAAGAAATGGGGCAGTCAATGGAAGAAAGCCTTTAAACATTCTTATAGTAACTACGGCAAGATCCAGGGACAAGGCACATCCTACTCTCATATTGGCTCTTATCTGGATCTCGATCCAACATATAAAGATGCAAACGGGCAGCCTCTTTTACGTGTTACATTTGAATATAATGAGAATGACCGTCTTATGGCCCGCTTTATCCAGAAAAAAATAGAAGGTATCTGCCGTCAGACAGGTGCCAAATCATGGATGACAGAAGCATTCCCTGACAAACCGAGCAACCCGTTCCGCCCTTATAATAGTGGACATACGATCGGAGGGGCAGTTATGGGGCTTGACCCCAAAACTTCAGTGCTGAACCGCTATCAGCAACATTGGGACATGCATAATCTCTTTGTTGTCGGTGCCTCCTCCTATCCTAATAATGCAGGTTATAATCCAACAGAAACACTCGGAGCCCTGACACTCTGGACAGCACGCGCGATTATTGACACTTACCGCCATAATCCTGGACCATTGGTTCGTTGAGGGGGAAAATATGTTTCAAGGACTGAAAAAAACTCTTATTGGCGGTGCTATTGCCATAGGCGCAGCTCTGGGCATTGCGACAGGATATATCGAACTGAAGCTGCACCCATCTTCTCCATTGCAGGATTATCACGAAGAAGGTGAGACACTCCAGGCTCAGATCAAACGAGGCCATTACATTGCCCTCGCCTCTGATTGTGAGGCCTGCCACACACGCCCCGGTCAAGCTCCTTATAGTGGCGGTTTTGCCCTCCACACCCCTTTTGGGGATATTGTCACATCCAATATCACTTCTGATAAAGAAACCGGTATTGGAGGTTGGACCATCAAGAAATTTGATGCGGCTCTACGCCATGGTGTTGGTACACATGGCTTCTTATATCCTGCCATGCCCTATAATGCTTATACAAAACTGACCGATCAGGATGTCAGCGATTTATGGGCCTATATGCAACAAATTCCTGCCATCCATAATCAGATAGAAGCCAATCATCTCCCCTTCCCTTATAATCACAGGCTTCTTCTAGCAGGATGGAACTTCCTGTTCTTCAAAGAAGGGGTTTTCCAACCCGACCTACATCATAGTACGGAGTGGAACCGAGGTGCATATCTTGTGGAAGGCGCAGAACATTGTGGAACATGCCATACAGGCAAAAACAGTCTGGGTGGGAATATACGTGAAGTCTTTACAGGGGCAACATTACAAAACTGGCATGCTTCCGACATAACGCCCAATAAAACGATCGGTATTGGTGCCCTTAGCGACGAAGAACTCTTTAGCTACCTCAAAACAGGAACCAATAAAGTTTCCGTTGCTTCCGGCCCCATGGGAGAGGCTGTCGAGAAGTCGCTCCAATATCTGACAGAAGACGATATTAGGGCAATGATAACCTATCTAAGAGCAGTTCCTGCAAGCCCTTATCAACCTCCTGCCGCTCTGCCATCCTCTGCTCCCCTCATGCAGCATGGTAAAAGAGTTTATGAGGTTTTATGTGAAGCCTGTCACATTTCAAATGGTGCTGGTGTACCCAATATGATCCCTGCATTTGCCCATAATCCTCTTATCAATGCACCGGACCCCTCTTCACTCATCCACAGCGTTCTGACAGGTGTGATGGGACCACAGACCAAAGGAAACCCCACTGGAGCCGGAATGCCGCGCTTCGACTGGAATATGTCTGACGAGGATATAGCTGCTGTTTTAAGCTATATCCGTAATAATTGGGGAAACTCTGCTCCAATTGTTACAACAGATGCTGTCGCAACGATGCGCCAGGAACTTAAAGCAAATCCGTGGCAAAATCCCCAAAAATAACAAGATCATATTTTATAAAAGCCCCTCATTGAAAGGGGCTTCTTCTTCAAAAGCGTAATGCTTCTTTTTTCTCCATCCTCGATAATAGGGCATAAATCAGTGTCGTTATTATCAAACCAATGAGCCAGGAAATATCTACTCCCCCCATTCTGGAAGCCAGAAAACCTGTAAAAAATTCTGTTTTCAAAAAGGGTAGCTCCGCGAACACACCAATTATGTAGCAAAAGGCAGCTCGATAATTAATAAGGCCATAACAACCGCCAAAAGGTTTAAAAAAGTCATCGACTTCATAATGGCCTTTTTTCAAAATATAGTAATCATAAAGATTAATCGCTGTCCAGGGCACAAGGACTGCTAACAAAAAGTCAAGAAAGGCTGTATAAGACTGTAAAAATGTTTTTGACATCACCAACCCTATAAATAGGGCAATTACTAAAATAAGCGTTGTTACTGTTACGCGAGAGAAACGTCCTAATGAGTGTTTTGTGTAAAATGTCTGGATAAAGGTCAGGCAACACAACCCACCACAATAAACACTCATGGCACTTCCAAGTGGGATCGCCAGAGCCAAAATCCAGACCACAGCCAGACCAAGTGGACCAGCCAGATGAATAAGTGCTTGTGAGGGCGAAAGGTCAGGCCATAAAATAACAAGTAAGGACCCTAACATCATAGGTAAAATTGCGCCTATGACCGTACCACCATAACAGGCCCAGAATGTCTGTTTTTGAGATGTTTCAGTTAAGGGCAGATAACGTGACGAATCAGAAACGTAAGGAGCATAAGCAATTTGCCATAATGCTGAAACAGATACTGCACCTAGAATACCAGAGACTGATCCATGCAGATCACTCAAAAGAGTCCAGGAAAGGGCATGAAATCCACATACTATCGCATAAAGCACGGCGCTCGCTGAAAGCCAGCTGGCAACTTTTGAGCAGAGGTGAATCACCTTATAGCCCAATATACAAGGGATAAAAGTCAAAAGCGCGATCAGAAGGATACAGTCTGTGCCACCAAGGGAGGGCATAATACGAGAAAGTGCTTCTCCCCCCACCACACAATTAGAGGCAGCAAACCCGATATACATGATAATTACAAGCCCAATCAGTGGCACTGAGCCATATAGGCCAAACTGCCCCCGGCTCTGGACCATTTGCGGCACTCCAAGCCTTGGCCCTTGGGCAGCATGCAATGCCATAAAAATAGCCCCGATCATATTACCGATCACCAGAGCAATCAGTGACCACAGGAAGGAAAGCTTGAAAACGACCGGTCCCAATGCACCAGTCACAACGGTAAGAAGGGTCATATTTGCGCTAAACCAGACCGGAAAGAGGTCTGACGCTTTTCCGAAGCGCTGAGAAAGCGGAATTGGATAGATGGTATGGTGTTCAAAGCTTTGTGTCATAAGCCGTGATTTCCCACATTTGCTGTCAGAAGAGAAGAGCTATTCTTCCTATTTTTTAAAAAGAATCTGTTGGTAATGAAGGATTTTTCGCTTTCAAATATATCTATATTCGAAGATGTACTCCGCTGCACGATCAAGAAAAAATGATCTAGCCCTTTCTATGAGAGAAACCGGAATCTTGTATAATAAGAAACATAAATTCTTCACCTTGAAAGGATTTTTATTCCAATTATAAGCCTTGGCGAATTCTTTGTAACGCTCCCGTCATCCCAGAAAGGAATCCGACATGACATCTTATAAAGTTTCTCAATGTTATGCTGTTTCAGTCCTTTCTCTAATAAGTCTGAGCCTCATAGCTGCTCCTACTTTCAATACAGCCCATGCGGCCCCCGTTGATAGGCATCCTGCACAAGAAAGTACCATTGAACAGGTTAAAAGTTACTGGAATGGGCTTGAGGAACGACATTCCTTTAATGAGTTATCAAACCAGAATCTTCAAGCGCTTAATGCCATTCTGGATGCTGATACACTTATTGCGCAGCACAATTTGAAAGACGCTAAGACAAAACTCTCTTTTGCAGAACAGGAGCTTAAGATTGCTCTTCAAACTCATCAAAATCTGGTTCAATCCGTCTCTTATATTGAAGGAATTACCAGAACAAACCCAGCCTTAGCCGGATCAACATATTACAGCAAAGCAAATTGGGCACCTGTAGGCGGCAAATTTATTGCTCTTTCAAAACTTTCTTCAAATGAAATAAAATCAGTCACACAAGCCAATAATGACCTGAGAGCTGGTAAGATTGACCTTGCCTATAAAACCATCAGTGATTTCCAGAAGAAAGTGCAGATTTCCATTGCTATTGCACCTCTCGAACCTACAATAAAAACTGTTGAAACCGCTCTGAAAACACTTCATGAGCAGGACATTCCCTCCACCCGTGCTCTCATACGGACAGCTTTAGATCATTATATCTTCATTCCACAAAAAGTTTTTAGCACAACAATCCTGGCCCAGAACGTCTATAAACAAGATGAGCTAGTCGCCCGCCGTTAAAAATTTTCCAAATAAAGTTCCAATCAAACGATGGAACTTTATTTACTACAAAATCAACAATAAAATTCTCCGAAAGATAAGGAAACTGGACATTACTTATTTCTGCGCAGGTTTTTCCGTCTGTGTTGCATTAACAGGCAAAGTATTCTGCCATCCACCACCTAAGGCATTATAGAGACGTGCCAAATTAATTGCGACCGTTGCGTCACTATTTGCCAAGTCCATCTGCCCCTGTTGCACCTGCATTTGTGCATTTAAGACGTCAAGATACGTGCTTAGCCCTGAACGATATTGATTGAGCGCCAGGTCATAGGACCGCTGGCTGTCACGGACACTTTGATAAAGCCCTTCCCTGCGATTTTGTTCATCATGATAGGCCTGGAGTGCATTATCCACCTCATGCCATGACTGTAACACTGTCTGACGATAGGAAATAGCCGCAGCTTTTTGTGCAGCTTTTTTTAACTTCAGCTGTCCATGCAGACGCCCCCCCTGAAAAACAGGAATGGAAATACTCGGACCAACATTCCAGGCACGTGAACCCCAGAACCCCAGATCTTTAAAAGAAAGGGTCTGGAAGCCGAAATCAGCATTGATTGTCACTTTAGGATAGAAATCAGCCATAGCCTCTCCCACTTCCGCGACAGTTTCTCGCAGACGGGCCTCAGCTTCCCTGACATCAGGACGCCGATGAGCTAATTCAGATGGCAAACCTGCCGGGATGAACGGAGGAACAATAGGTATTTCCTGCCCTCTTTCCAGTTCACTCTCTAAACTTTGAGGAGGAGCACCAAGTAAAAAGGCAATGGCATTTTTTTCCTGCGATACCGTCTGTGATAATTGCGCTATCTGGGCCTCTACCTGATGAAGACGTGATTTTACCGAATCAACATCCAGCTCATTCACGATACCTGTTTTATAACGATTCTCCGTTAGATGATATAATTCAGACAACGTATGATGACTGGATTTCAGCACCCTCAGCCTTTTTTGATCACCCCGTAATTGCAAATAATCACGCGCCATATCTGCCTGCTGGGCAATCAGGACGCTTCTTCGCTCTTCCTCTGTCATCTCCATCATGGCTTTGGAGGCCTGATATTGCCGTGCTACACGCCCCCATAAATCTACTTCATAAGTCGCGTCGATTGAATAGGCCCATTGGTCTAAAACAGGAATAACCGTATCATGTGGGACTGACTGCATATCCAATGTTTTATGACTGATACGGCGGATCATCCGTTGCAGCATTCTGGAACTATTCTGAGTACGCGCATAAGAACCCTGCGCCGAAAGCATAGGAAAACGTTCTGCCCCCGCAATCATCATTTCAGCACGACTTTGTGCAAGATTAGCCGTGGCTAATTCAAAAGCCAGGTTCTGCGTAGCAATCCGTTCTTCCAAAGAGGCAAGCTCTGGATCCTTGAAGGATTTCCACCAGGCATCATCAAAAGGAAGCTCCGTAACCACGCTCTGAGGAGACGTCTTGCCATGTTCGCGAGCATGGGTATCATAATGTGGAGGAGACCAAGGCTTGGGAGCCTGATATTTAGGACCAACCATGCAGGCACTTAAAGCACATAACGATACCATTGGCAGAAAATTCTTTACGGCATACCGGCTTGCCAAATGGCATAATTGAGCGAACTCCACAAAAGTGCTCCTATTATTTTGCTGCATCTCCATTAATGTCCCCCAGCAGCTGCTTTTTCCCCACCCTTGGAAGGGCTAATCAGGAAACAAAGTGGAACGATACAAAGCGTTATAATCCCTAATAAATTAAACACTTGATTATAAGCCAGCAAAGAAACCTGTTTTAAAAATTCCTCATAAAGATGCTGCATAGCAAAGGATTTGGACTGTAATAAAGACATACCATGCGCTTGCGCTGCAGCCTGCACTTGAGTCAGATAATTACTCACCTCTGACCTGCCTAAAATAGCATGGCTGGAAAGCTCCGTCTGATGAACCTGCTTTGTCTCAATAATGGCTGCTGTTGCTAATGAGATTGAAAGTGAACCAAAATAGTTTCGAACCATACTAAATAAGGCTGATGCGTCTCCATTCAGCTCGCGCGGCAAGGTTGAATATGCAAATGTTGAAATTGGGACAAAAAGAAAAGCCAAGGGGGCTGTCTGCATAATACGGCACATAACAAGAAAGGGAAAACCAACATCCTGATACAAAACAGCAGAGAAAAATAATCCCATCGCCATACAGATAAAGCCAAATGCAATAAGATAACGAAGCTGAATCTTTTTCATTAAATATGAAACTACTGGAATCAAAATAATGATAGTCACGCCCCCTGGAGCCATAAGACGTCCAGAAATCGTCGCTGTATAATCCTGCACTTGCTGGGCAAATTGTGGAACGATCACTGCAGAAGCATATAATAAAACGCCAAGCATCCCCATCATGATAGTCCCTAAAGTGAAGTTACGGTCCTTGAAAACAGACAACCGGACGAGTGGATTTTTCACTTTTAACAACCAGACAATAGCGACAATAAAACCAATACCACCAATCAGGGCCATTTTAATAATGAAAGGTGATCCAAACCAATCATCATCCTCCCCACGATCAGTCATAACTTCGATACACCCTAATGCCAATGAAATTAAGCCAATACCAATAACATCAATTTTTTCACGTTTTGCTTTTTCCCATGGTGGATCTTCTAAGAAATACATCACAGCAAATACTGTAATAATGCCAAAAGGCACGTTAACGTAAAAAATCCATCGCCAACTATAATTGTCGGTCAACCAGCCGCCAACCATTGGCCCTAAAACTGGTCCCACCACAGTAGCAACAGCCGTCAATCCAAATGCTGCCCCACGCTTTTCTGGGGGAAAAGTGTCTAGAATAATCGATTGCTGGCAAGGTTGAAGCCCTCCCCCAAAAAAACCCTGAAGCAAACGGCAGAAAATGAGCATTGGCAAGGAAGTCGAAAGACCACACAAAAAAGACGTAACCGTAAATAGAAAAATACATAGTAAGAAATAACGCTTACGCCCAAAAAAACGCGACAGCCAACTTGAAATTGTCAGAACAATCCCATTTGCCACCAGATAAGATGTTAAAGCCCAGGTTGCATCATCATAGGAACTCCCTAACGACCCCGCAATATGTGGAAGTGCTACATTGACGATCGTGGTATCAAGAACCTCCATGAAAGCCGCCAATGTCACCACAACGGCAATTAACCATGGGTTATGCTTGGGCTTCCACGAGCTGTGATCAGATTCAGCTTCTGGTGCCGTATCTGCTGCTACCGTGCTCATTCAGTATAAACCGTTGGTTCAACAGATAAGCCAATCGCTAAAGGAATTTTGGGGTCCAACCCACTATCAATCAGGATCTTAACTGGCACACGTTGCACCGTCTTGACAAAATTGCCGGTAGCATTTTGAGGTGGAAACGCACTAAAAGACTCTCCTGATCCCATTTGAATAGAATCAACATGTCCTTTCAGGTGAAGCTTAGGATAAGCATCAACTTCAATTTTCACCTTCTGCCCTGGACGCATATCTGTTAGCTGGGTTTCTTTATAATTAGCAACAATCCAGATATCATCTGGCACAATTGAGAACATCTCCTGCCCGGTTTGGACAAAGGTACCTTGTTCGATATTACGCTGCGAAATACGCCCATCACGTGGTGCCATGATATTCGTCCATTCAACATCAAGTCTGGCTTTTTCGAGGTCAGCTTCTGCAGAAGTCAGACTAGCGAGAGCCTGAGCCACATGGGCATCTGCTGTGTCAATATTGGCCTTTACTGGCTCAGCCTGTGTCAGCTGTCCCTCAGCCTGCACAACTTGTGCACTCGCCTCATCTAAGGCCGCTTTGGCGTAATCTATATCCTGCTGGGTCGTTGCCGCACGAACGACACGATGCTGCCGACTATAATCAGTCCTTGCCTTGAAAAGCTTAGCCTGAGCGGCGGCAACATTTCCTTGCGCCGAGATTAGACGGCCAGGATAGTCTTTCTGAGCGACAATCAAGGTCATCTTATAAGCGTTCATGTCAGCCTGTGCCTGTTGCACGGCTGCTTCAGCCCGATGGAGAGTCGCAAGGTAATCACGCCCGTCAAGTTGAACGAGCAGATCACCTTTATGAACAAACTGGTTATCATCAACGAGCAGTCTCGCAACAAACCCGCTGACATGTGGCGCTATGGAGATTTTCCGTCCTGTCGTATAGGCATCATCAGTGCTTACGTGGTTCCTCGTCAGAAATATATATAGCCCGATACCCAACAGGACGATCACGACGATGATAATCAGAATCGCCCTTTTTAAAGGACTTCCCTTTTCATCGCCTTTTTTCTCAGAGGGCTTTTTATGGGAATTATCCTGTTCTTTCTTTTGTGAATCATCCTGCGCCATAGAACTCCCACCCATATTATTTCATCTAAACTCAGATAGGCTAAGTAAAAATTACACCAAAAAACTTAATGCCTCTTTAAAGCCTATAAACCCTCTATACTACCCTCAATATCACGCTTCTTTCACTGCGATATGAGGGACTCTATTACTTGTTGTTATAACTCAATTTTGCCGCTTTAAGTGTATTATACAACAAACCAGCAATCGTCATGGGACCAACGCCACCAGGTACAGGCGTCAAATACCCTGCCACTTTGTTAACCTCTTCAAAATTAACATCGCCTACAAGACGGCTACGACCATTTTCCTGCATGATCCGTGTAATACCAACATCAATCACCGTTGCCCCTGGCTTTACCCAATCGCCACGCACAAGTCCTGATTTCCCCGTTGCGACGACGATAATATCAGCCTGTCGGGCAATGGAAGGCAGGTCACGTGTATGAATATGGGCAATTGTAACTGTACAGTTCTGACTTAACAATAATTGTGCCATAGGCCGTCCGACCAGAATGGAAGCACCGATGACGAGAGCATTCATCCCTGTCATATCAGCATGAACGGATTGCAATAATTTCAGACATCCTAATGGCGTGCAGGGAACAATGCCATCTGTCATCCCCAAGGCCAAACGCCCCGTATTGACCTCACCCAACCCATCAACATCCTTTTCCGGAAGAATAGCATTCGTTACCACTACCGGGTCAATATGGGCTGGTAAAGGAAGCTGGACCAGAATTCCGTGAATCTGCGGATTTTCATTCAGATCAGAAATCAGGCTTAATAATTCTTCCTGTGTTGTACTCTGCGGAAGCATATGCATAAAAGAACGCATACCGGCATGATGAGTCTGAAGTGCCTTGTTTTTCACATAAACTTCAGAGGCCGGATCATTCCCTACCAGAACCACTGCCAGACCCGGTACAGTATGACCTTTCAGAAGTTCTTCCTCAACTTCCTGCCTGATTGTCTCTGTAAGCTTCTTTGCAATAGCCTTACCATCAATCGGTGTAGCACAGGTGGTTGTCATGATGGGCGCTCTCCTCAAGCTGGCAGTCACGAAAGGGCGAAAATATGGTTTTTTTCACCAGCTTCCTATATTTAGATCAAGTCACATGAAACGAACTAGCCGAGATTAATGGCTAAGAAAACAAAGATTACGCTTTTTAAGGAATTTTTCATTAATGCCCGCGAACATACGCAAAAATTTTGCCAGCGATAACGTCACACCAGCATGCCCAGAAATTCTCGCTGCTCTTGCCCAAGGCAATAATGATAATTTTCATTCATATGGAAAAGATCCTTACACTGAGCAGCTCACCTCTCTTTTTGAAAAGACTTTTGCAACAGAACTCGCCGTCTTTCCCCTTACCACAGGCACAGCTACAAATGCACTCGCCCTTTCTGCCCTTGTCAGACCTTATGGGGGGATCATCTGCGACCATAGCGCCCATATTGAAAATGATGAGGGAGGTGCACCGGAATTTTATACATCAGGTGCAAAAATCACCACCCTTCCTTCCCCTCAAGGACGGATGTCTCCAGAGGCATTAAAAGAGGCCATTTCCCGCAATAAAGAAAAAGGTGTACTCTCTCCTCCCCTACAGGCCCTGTCCCTGACACAGGCAACTGAATGGGGTACTGTTTACAACCCAGAGACATTAACCAGCCTGAGCCACATCGCCCATGAGAATGATCTCTTTGTCCATATGGATGGTGCAAGGCTAGGCAATGCACTCGCCCATCTGGGATGCACCCCTGCTGATACAACCTGGAAAGCAGGTATTGATTTATTAAGTTTTGGCGGCACTAAAGCAGGCGCTATGGCTGCTGAGGCCCTGATTGTTTTCCTGAATGACAGAACGCGCCCACTTCTGCAGGCCCTGCCCCATTTGATTAAGCGTAGCGGTCACTCATGGTCTAAAAGCCGGTTTTTAAGCATACAGCTACAAACATTATTACATGATGATCTCTGGCTGAAAAATGGAGCGCACGCCAATAAAATGGCCACCTTGCTCCACTCTAAACTTCTGCGCCATCCAGGCGCGCACATCCCTTTCGACGTTGAAAGTAATGAAGTCTTCGTGGTTCTGCCTGAAGCGCTGATTGAAGCGCTGGAAGAAAACGGTTTCGGGTTCTATCGCTACCCGACGCCAGAAGGTGTCTCAGGCCAGCTCGTACGCTTCGTAACGAGTTTCTACACCCGCAAACAGGATGTTGAAGCCCTCATCCAGGCCATTAATCAATAATGGAATACCCCTTCATTATGATTTTCATAATGAAGGGGTACGTCTTCCTGAATTAAAAAACATTCCCATTCTTATTCGTCATCATTGCTTCCATCATCGGAGCCATCCGGTGATACAGCAACGAATAATTGCTGCCCGTCACGTAATATCCGTAGTAAAGGGGGCTGTTTATTCATCAGGGCCTGCTTGATCAGCGAAGCTGCGGCATGGGGGTTAGTCGTTACATGATTACCCACAGCCACGATAATATCGCCAGGATGAATACCGGACCGTTCAGCAATACTTCCTTGAGCAACATCGGCAATGACAGCTCCCTTCACAGTTTCATCAAGCCCCAGTTCCTGGCGCGTTCGAGGTGTAATAGCGGCAAGAGAAATCCCGATCTTCCCAGAAGCACTCATGTCTGAAGATCCAGCCATGCTATGTGAATCCTTATCTTCCTGATTACCGGCAATCACTGTAATCGTCTGAGACTTCCCATCACGTAAAACAGAAAGATCAGCTTTTGTACCAGGAGGGAGTGCAACGGCCTTCACAGCAAAACTATGCGCACTGCTGACAGGATGACCATTCAGGCTCAGGATCACATCCCCTGTTTTCAACCCAGCCTTGTCAGCGGGGGCTCCTGGCACAACGGAGGCAACAATGGCACCATGCGCTGTTTTAGCTGGCTCCACGACAGGAAGTTTAAGCGCCTGGGCCATGGTAGGCGTTACGGTCTGGGTAACAACACCAAAATAGCCACGCACGACATGACCTGATTTACGCAGCTGCTCCACAACTGACTGAACCGTATCGGAAGGGATGGCAAAACCAATACCAATTGATCCGCCTCCATTAGGAGACATGATCATGGAATTAACCCCGATTACCTTTCCATCAAGCGTAATCAGAGGACCACCAGAATTTCCACGGTTAATAGGTGCATCAACCTGGATAAAATCATTATAGGCATCTGTATTCAGCTCACGTCCTAAGGCTGAGACAATACCTGATGTCACCGTGCCACCCAGCCCATAAGGATTTCCTACGGCAACAACCCATTGCCCGGATTGAACCGTGTCTGAATCACCCAGCTCCAGATAAGGCAGACGGCCATTTGCTTTCACACGAAGCAAGGCGATATCCGTTTTCTGATCCCGCCCGATAACCTTAGCTGGCAGGACCGTTCCATCATCAAATTTGACAGAGACTTTCACAGCGCCATTTACAACATGGTTGTTGGTTACAATATAGCCGTCATCTGAAACCAGAAAACCCGACCCTCTCGCCTCAACAAGACGGTTGGAAGGTGCTGGAACCATCTGAAATGGGAAAGGAAACGGAAAAGGCATCCCATTCATGGAGGGCTGCCCACTATCTCCTCCATCATCCATGTCACTTTCTTTGATCCGTGCAGAGATTGATACAACAGCCGGTTTGACCTGTTTTACCAGATCAACAAAATTCGGCATATTCTGCATCGTGACCTGTGGTCTGATGGGCTGACTCTGTGCCCCTGCACGAACCGGACTGAGACCAATAGCGATCAAAGGTAAACTCGCCAGACAGGCTAACGACAAACGAGAAGCTGAAGACATTGCATCGATCCTGTTCTTTATAAAGAAAATTTTCCTTAATATGACAAACTTTAAGTGAGCCACCTATATCTGTTTGATGAAAGATTAGTAATAAACAGTTTCATACCCTCCCCAAACAACAAAAACCCGCCCATTTCCGGGCGGGTTTTCTAAAAGAACACGAGCTATTTGTTCATTTATTATTTATCATCAAGCGTGTAAGCAATAACATAATCGCCTCTGTCATGAGACTGACGCGCACCACCTGCCGAGATCAGCACATATTGCTTGTGCGTCTTTGGTGACACATAAGACATTGGCCCACCTTGACTACCTACAGGTAGGCGGTTTTTCCAGATTTCCTTACCAGTAGAACTGTCGAAAGCCCTCAGATAGAAATCCTGTGTCCCAGCAATAAAGACGAGGCCCCCTCTTGTTGCCAACGTACCCCCTAATGTCGGCATGCCAACAGGCATTTTAGCGTGCATCTTAATCCCGAATGGCCCCGTATCCTGCACGGTTCCGACGGGTACCTGCCATACAATCTTGCGAGTCTGCATATCAATGGCAGAAAGCGTTCCAAAAGGTGGCTTCTGACAGGGCACCTGGAGCGGAGACATGAAACGGTTTTTTACAACTGAATAAGGTGTGCCTTTCAGAGGCACCAGTCCCATTCCAGCATTAACGGATTCACCACCTTCATTATTCGCCTTCGCACCCTTAGCATTAGGAGCCATACGCACCCAAAGACCCAGACGCATATCATTGACGAAAATGTAATTATGGTCAGGATCAACAGAAATCCCCCCCCAATTCATTCCTCCTAAAGAGCCTGGAAAACTCAGAGAAGTATCCGTCCCTGGTGGCGTGAACAGGCCAGTATAGCGCATGGATTTAAATGAAATACGACAGATCAGCTGGTCAAAAGGTGTCGCACCCCACATATCAGACTCTTTCAGCGGACCAGCCCCGATAGAGGGCATTCCTACGGAGAAAGGCTGAGTCGGTGCATAAGGCTCACCGGGAATATTGGCAGCAGGAACAGGTTTTTCCTGCACTTCAGTCAAAGCCCGCCCTGTATGACGGTCCAATACAAAGATCTGGCCAGTCTTTGTTCCGAAAACAACAGCCTGCTTCTTTCCCTCCGCCGTTGGGACATCAATCAGCGTCGGCTGCATGGGGACGTCAAAATCCCACAGATCGTTATGAACAGTCTGATAGACCCACCTCATTTTGCCCGTTGTGGCATCAAGTGCCAGAATGGAAGAAGCATATTTATGATCTTCCTTCGTGCGGGGAACGCCCCACAAATCAACTGATGGGCTTCCCATCGGGGCAAAAACGGTATTCATGGACGCGTCATAAGACATCGGAGCCCATGAATTTGCAGTGCTACGATGATAAGTCTCACCTTCTGCCAGAACATGGTTGGGATCTGGATTTCCAGTATCAAATGCCCAACGCAACTGACCCGTTATGACGTCATAACCACGAATAACCCCACCAGGCATATCTGTGCTGACATTGTCAGCTACACGCCCACCGACAACAACTGTCGTACCCGCCAGGGTAGGAGGAGAGGTAAGCTGATATTGAGGGTCAGGTGCGGAACCAAGACCTGTAAGAAGATTAACCGTACCATCAACCCCAAAACCAGCACATTTCTGACCATTATCAGCATCCACTGCAATAAGGCGTGCATCAGGTGTATTGACGAAAATACGACGTTGGCAAGGAAGTGCAGGATCCAGAGAGACGGATGCAGGTTGGGAAAAACCATCAGCTGCCACAGCCAGAGGTGCCTGGGCATCGAAATAAGCCAACCCTCTGCAACGCTGCCAGATTTTGGATTGGGAGTTAATTTTTGCTTCCCATATCTTCTGACCGTTATCTGCATCAACGGCAATTACATTATTATGTGGGGTACAGAGGAAAATTTTATCTCCAATCTGCAATGGTGTTTCCTGATCCTCTGCACCATTGCCATCCGGGCTGAGTGGAACATCCCCTGTATGAAAGACCCAGGCCTGATGGAGGTGCGTGACATTATTCCGATTAATCTGGGAATAAGGCACAAAGCGGCTTCCCCCATGATCGCGGCCATATGCCAGCCAGTTGCCCTGATCCTCTTTTCCAGTCTCAAGTGAAAGCTCTTTGGAAGGGCCAGAGACTGTTGCATGAGGGATAAACATGGCACCAAAAGCTGCCAGAACCCCTACAAGACTGACCAGAGCCGCACCCCATGATGGAACCGTAAGGGTATTTTTGCCCTTTACCGCGCGTAAATATGGGTAAGCGATAAAAAAGAGCATCAGAAAGACAGACGGGACCATCAAACGGGACAATAATGGCCAGAACTCGACCCCGACTTCCCATAAAGCCCAGATTACCGAGCTGACATAAAAAAGCAGGAAGAAGAGAAATGCCTTTTCACTCCGTCTTGCAAGAAAAACAGTCGTTACCAGAAGGAGAAGCCCTTCAAGGATAAAATACCAGCTTCCCCCGAGAGAGAGCAGCCACCCTCCTCCAATCAGAAAGTATAATCCGGTCACGCCCAGAGCGAGGACCAGAATCCAGGTTACGAACATACCCAGACGACTGGGTAAACAACTAGAGGGTTGCACAATATTCTCCTCAATAAACCTCTATGGCTCTCCCAAATTCTCGGAAGATTGCTATTACTAACTATATGTTTAGTTATCTCATAACCAAGGCGTCATTGGAATATCAGATGAAAAATGGCTATTTCTCTGGTTCAAATTGTCGTTATACGGTGAGTTATGCTAACCATGCTTTTAACATAAATCTTGAGTCTTACTCTTGGTAACCGGGAAAAAGAATGACCAAGAATCCCCACACCACGCGTGATGCAGACCAGACCAAAAAAGATATCATCAACGTCGCTCTCGAAGAATTTGCCACATATGGCCTAGCTGGCGCCCGCGTTGACCGCATCGCTGAAGCCATGCAGACCACCAAAGGGATGATCTATTATTATTTCGGTAATAAGGAAGGTCTCTATAAAGCAGTTCTGGAACAGGTTTATACAAACCTGAGAGAAGAGGAAGAAGGACTTTCCCTCAAGGAACTTCCACCTCTGGAAGCCCTTGAAAAATTAATAGATTTTTCAATTGATTATCATGAAAAACACAGTTTTTTCGTCCGGCTTGTAACCATTGAAAACATTAATAATGCCCGCTACCTGCAACAGACCGGTCTTGATAGCATCGCCCGCTATAAAATCCTGTCAGCACTGGATGATATTATCCAGCGCGGACGGCATGCCGGCATTTTTAAACGTGATATTTACCCTGTCGATCTTCACGTTCTCTACACATCATTCTGCTTTTACCGAATCGGCAATCGGGCAACCGTTAACACGGTTCTAGGTCTGAATATGCTCAATAGCGATAATGCAAAGCGTCACAGACGCATGATTAAAGAGTCCGTTATCGCTTTTATGACCAGCACCCCTGACAATTAATCACGACCCAATCAGGTTATCCGGTAAAAAAATCCCCTTTCTCACCAAAGAGTGACTTTTCATAAAGCAGCAATCTGTTTTATCCGCTGTTTTTCAAAAAAATAACTAACTAGATAGTTATGTAACAGGAAAATGGTAGAAACAGGTTTTTCATGTCAGTCTGCTCCGACTTTTCAAAAGTTCGCTCACATATAGTTTCTTTTTTAAATGCCTGTTTCGCAGGATGTTTATTCATAATAACGGTCCTGGCATATAGTCTCCCGGTTCGGGCAGAAACAAATATAACCCAGCATTCCCAAGCTGGCATCATCAAGCTCACCCCTGCTTCATCATCCGATAAACGCTTTAGTGGGAAACTTCTCGGCGACCCCTATGGCACCCGTGGATGGCTGGCTGATAGAGGTGTGGACCTCACACTCACTTACCTTACTGAAACATTGGCAAATGTCGCTGGTGGGCACCGCGCTGGCATGGATTATTCCCATCAGGTAACAATGGGCGTCGATGTTAATCTGGAAAAACTGCTCGGCGCCAAAGGACTCAGCTTTCGTATGCTGGGCGTGCAGCGTGCCGGCAGAGATGTCGCCAAAGATTACATTAGTCACCTAACCTTATTTGAACCCCAACAGGATTTCGGTGTTGGTGGGAACGTGCTTTATCACCTTGTACAGCTTTATGTACAGCAAAAGCTTGCCAATAACAGGGTCATCATAACGGCTGGTTATTACCCTCCCAATATGAGTTTCGGCTCTTTCCCGTTAGGATGTTACGCTCTTGATAACGTCACCTGTGCCCACCCTACGGGTGTTTCCGTTTCTTCACACTGGCGTTCCTGGCCATTTGCAGAACTCGGTGCACAAATTGAATTTGACCCGACAAAGAACACTTACATGCGCGTCGGTCTGTTTCAGGCAACCAAAAAAGATGGAGGACATACAGGTTTCTATATTTCAGCAAATTCATTAGGAATTGTCATTCCCATAGAACTTGGCTGGAACCCCCATTGGGGCAAGGATAAATTACCCGGCCATTATAAAATTGGCGGATATATCGATACGTCAGACAATAAAGATCTTTACCATTCCGTAACAGGTGCTCCCATTGCGACATCAAAGCAGCCTGCCCGACTGGAGCCTCAGAGAGGAGCATGGTATATCGGGGGTGATCAGATGCTTTATCGTTTCGGCCCTGGTGAGCGCGATGGCCTCATGGTCTTTGGAATCGCTACCGGAACGAACGGAACATCAGTACCTTTCAGACACGATTTTTCAGCCGGGCTGATCGCACAGCACGTCATCCCCGGTCGTCCAGCAGATTATATATCCGTCTTCTGGTCAGAACTGATCGTCAATCCTTATTTGACCAAAACCCAGGAACTCCAGATGGATCACCATCTTCCACTCCAGAATGGCGTCAAAGCCATTGAAACCTACACTGAGGTTCTGGAATTCAATTACGGCTTCCAGTTCTCCAATGGCATCAAATTCGTCCCAGACTGTCAGATTATTTTCAGACCAGATGCAGCCCGTTATTACAAAGATGCCCTCGTGGTGGGTTTTCGTTTCCAAGCCGATCTTTAACGTTTTTCAGCAAAAAACTGCCTCAACATTAAAGCGGCTTCCTGTTCACAGATGCCGCTAATAATTTCTTCAGGTCTGTGCAGGCATCCTACTCTCTGAAAAAGGCGGGGGCCGTGATCAACGCCCCCTCCTTTAGGATCATAAGCACCATAGACTACCCTCCCGAGACGGAAATGGCTGATCGTTGCTGCACACATAATGCAAGGCTCCAAAGTTACAATCAGGGTGCAGTGAGTTAAACGAGGTGTTCCCAAAAGGCGCGCTGCTTCTCTTAAAGCAAGGATCTCTGCATGAGCCGAGGCATCATGGCGTGTTTCCACAAGATTATGAAAGGCTGAAATCACGTCTCCATGCTCATCAAGAACCAGAGCACCAACAGGCACTTCTCCCTTTTCAGCCCCCTTTTGAGCCAGCGAAAGGGCCTGCTTCATAAAAACAGACCAGTCAGGCACTGATTTTGACAAAGTAACCAAAATATTGCTTATCCTTAACCCCTCTGAAGGAACAAATAATCTTTCAGCTTTGATCCTTCTTGAAGACTTTATCATAAGAAGTCCGTTGCGTTAGCATCAACTGCAAGGTATGTGCAGCTTATGAACAAAGATTCCTTTCCAGACCAGTCAAACTCCAACCAGCGCGGTAAGCGTATTGCCAAGATATTGGCCCGATGCGGCGTTGCCAGTCGCAGGGATATTGAGCGCATGATTGAGGAAGGGCGTATTTTTCTTAACTCTGAAAAAGTAATGCACCCGGCAACATTTGTACAACCGGGCGACATTATGAGAGTGGACGGAAAAATCATAGAGCCGCCACAACGGACACGTTTATGGCGCTATTATAAACCAACTGGTTTGGTCACAACACATCACGACCCGCAGGAACGCCCTACCGTTTTCTCATCCCTCCCTGCTGCCATGCCACGTGTCGTCAGTGTTGGCAGGCTTGATTTAAACTCAGAGGGACTTCTGCTCCTTACCAATGATGGCGCCCTGGCCCGGGAACTGGAACTTCCTTCCCGCCAATGGATCAGACGTTACAGGGTCCGTGTTTTTGGTCTTGTCGATCCCAAACGTCTTGAAGCACTCGCCCATGGGTCGGAATTTGAGGGTATTAAATATGGCCCTATCAAAGCTGTTCTCGATTCCCAGAAAGGTGATAATTCATGGCTGACTGTCAGCCTCACTGAAGGGAAAAACCGTGAAATCCGACGTGTGATGCTTGGCATGAATCTGCATGTCAGCCGCCTCATCCGTCTTTCTTACGGACCCTTTATGCTCGGTTCCTTAAAACCGGGTGACCTTGAGGAAGTTTCCGGCAAAGTTCTGTCCGAACAAACAGCCTTTTACAAACCTGACCAGAAAACACATACACGCTGATGCGGATTATTGGCGGGCAGTTCAGAGGGCGCAGGCTCAAGGCTCCTGAAGGGGAAACCACACGCCCGACATCACAGCGCGCACGACAAATCATCTTCGATCATTTAATGCATGCCCCTTGGTATGGCAGACAATTACTCGAAGAAGCTGTCGTCCTGGATTGCTTTGCAGGAACAGGCGCCCTGGGGCTTGAAGCACTTTCCAGAGGGGCAAAATTTGCAGGGTTTATCGAAAAAAACCGTTCAGCAGTTTCTATTTTACGCGATAACATAAAAACATGTTCTGTCGAAGAACGGACCGATATTACCCTGTGCGACATCACAAAAATCGGCCCTTCTATACGTCCACATAATCTGATTTTTCTTGATCCACCTTATAGGAAAAACCTGATTCCGCAGGCTTTAAAGATTCTTTTGCAAAAAGGGTGGCTTGCCGAAAACGCTCTCATTATCGCTGAAAGCGAACATCAGGAGGGAGAGAATGAGACCTCCCCTCCCCTTCTGCTCAAACGACAGATCGGGGTTGCTGAGCTGCGTTTCTGGTTTTTATAAAACCCTATTTTGCAGCCTCATGAGCGATCTGACTTCCCTTAAAGCAGGAAAATCGCTAATTTACTGTACTCATATGAAAATTGCGGGATGCCTTTGATTCAAAGGCTTCTCCTGACAAATGCCGAAAGGCAAAACTCCAGAGGGTAAGTTGTCTTGCTTTTCCTGAAACGAGCGCGTCGCAAGTCGCAAACACCCGCTCCATCCAATTCATCGTCTCCTATAGCGGCTGACCATCCACTCACGCGTCTTATGTCAGCGCGGATGATGGAGTTTTGTGGCCTGATTCTCCTGATTATCGCTATTGCAATCACTGTTTCCCTCTTCAGCTTTAACCCACAAGACCCCTCATTCAATACAGCGACCGGTACTCAGCCCACCAATCTGCTGGGGCGTGCTGGCGCCACTATTGCTGATAGTCTGATTCAATGGTTGGGCATTGCCAGCATTTTTCCTCCTTTGATACTCCTGGCCTGGTGCTGGAGGCTGGTACGGACCCATACATTAGGAGCGCCCTTATTACGCTTCATCGCTGCCATTCTACTGCTTCCCTCTGGAGCCATGCTTATAAGCCTGTTCCAGATCCTAATCTCCGGCAGTGCACTTAACTGGCCTTCCAGCAGTGGTCTTGGCGGACAGATCGGCTATAGTCTTGCATCCCTGCTTCTCAATGCCCTGACAGGTGAACTAGGCAGCACTTTGGGCAGTCTCTCTGCTCTTGTCCTCGCCTTCATCCTTCTTCTTCTTCTTCTCCCCATCGCAATGGGACTAAGTGGCGGTGAGTGGCGTGGTCTGGCAGGTGGAATTATATCCTTCTCACAATGGATATATGGACTGGCAAGCCATAAAAAAGCAGATAAGAATAATTCTGGCGACACTTCTGCTAAAATCTTTACCCCCCCAGCAGGAAGCCCCTCTCGTTATAGTGACCGTTTTGCTCCGCGAGGCGGCGTACCTACAGGCTTGCTGCGACGGAATTTCATACGCGATGACCCTCGTCTTCCGCCTCCAGAATCCCCTCATAATAACTGGCTCCAACCACCCCCACCCCAGGCATCAACTCCATGGGAACATGCGCCTTCAGCCAGTCTGCCTGCTTCTGTAAAAACAGAAGAAAATACCCATACCAACCCTTATGGGGAGAAGCTGGCCCAGATCAACCGTACAAGTGAAAAACCACAACCCCTTCCTCCTGTCTCCCTCCTTCCTGAAGAAGCGGATGACGACCCAGAAGAAGATGACATCGTTCCTGCTGTCTCCCCTGATGAGTCTGAACATGGCTATGGCCAGTTTTTTAAACGTATGGTCCATAAAGGGTTAAATGTTTTTCCTTCTGGTGAGGATGACAGTCAGGCAGCCTCCCCGCTTGAAGAACAAGCGCAAACCACCACGGCAGGAGCCGAACCCTGTCAGCCCGCTTCAGTCTGGGAACAGCCAGATCATCAGTCGCTTTCCGCGCCGCAATCCGAACAGAACTGGGTTTTACCATCTTTATCCCTCCTCAACCCACTTCCCAGTCAAACATTGGTTGGCCCTTCGGAAGAAAGCCTACAGGAAAATGCACATCTTCTGGAAAGTGTCCTTAATGATTATGGCGTTCAGGGCACCATTACAGGTTATCATGCTGGACCGGTTGTGACACTTTATGAGCTGGAACCAGCGCCGGGTGTCAGGTCATCACGTGTAATTGGCCTATCAGATGATATTGCCCGTTCGCTCTCCGTTCTGAGTGTACGCATTGCCACAGTTCCGGGGCGCAATGTCATCGGAATTGAAGTACCCAATGCGACCCGTGACACTGTTTATTTTCCAGAACTGCTGCTTGACCCAGCCTGGGAAGAGGGCAAGGCGAAACTCAAGCTTGCCTTGGGAAAAGATATAGCAGGGCAGCCGGTTTATGCTGACCTGGCTAAAATGCCGCATCTTTTAGTCGCAGGAACGACAGGATCGGGGAAATCGGTGGGAATCAACGCCATGATTCTCTCTCTTCTATACCGCCTCAGCCCTGAAGAATGTCGGCTCATCATGATTGACCCCAAGATTCTTGAGCTCTCAATCTATGATGGCATCCCTCACCTTATGACCCCTGTCGTAACGGAACCCTCCAAAGCTGTCAGTGCCTTGAAATGGGCTGTTCAGGAAATGGACCGCCGGTACCGTATGATGGCTGATCATCAGGTCCGTAACATCAGTGGCTATAATGACCGCATCAAAAGGCTACGTGAAGCTGGAGAAGCACCAACACGCCGTATCCAGACAGGGTTTGACCCAGAAACAGGGCGCCCTGTTTTTGATGAATGTCGCCTAAAACTTGAACATCTGCCTTATATCGTCATTGTCATTGATGAAATGGCTGACCTGATGATGGTTGCAGGCAAGGAAATTGAAGCAGCCGTCTTACGGCTGGCCCAGAAAGCGCGTGCTGCAGGTATTCACCTCATTATGGCAACACAGCGTCCATCTGTTGATGTCATTACCGGCACAATCAAGGCGAACTTCCCGACACGTATCTCTTTTCAGGTCACCAATAAATATGACAGCCGCACTATTTTAGGTGAACAAGGCGCAGAACAGCTTCTAGGACGTGGAGATATGCTCTTTATGCAGGGAGGGGCACGGATTACGCGTGTCCATGGCCCTTTTATCAGTGATGAAGAGGTCGAGGCTGTAGTAGAAGATTTACGCGCCAAAGGTGAACCAGTCTATAATGACGAGGTCATCACAGAAGAAGTTGCAGAAGAACCTCCCTCACGCTCAGGAAAACCTAGTGACGGAGATAGCAATAATGACCTCTATGAACAGGCGGTCGATCTCGTCATAAGGGAAAAACGCGCTTCTACGAGTTTTGTCCAGCGTCATCTTTCCATTGGTTACAACCGGGCGGCCAATATTATAGACCAGATGGAACGTGAAGGAATCATTAGCGCCAGCAATCATGTCGGCAAACGTGAAGTCCTAGTCTCACACAATCCCCTGGACCGCCAAGACAGTTTTGATGATGAAGATGAATGAGCACGCCGCCCTTTTTTCATAATGGAAAAGCTCTTCCAATCTTATGGGAGAACAAACATTTCCTCATTATCAATAAACCTGCCGGTCTGGCCTCTCACCCTGGGCCACGCACCGATGACAGCGTCGAGACGCGACTAATTACCCAAAAAAGAGGGGGACCATGGCTGGTCCATAGGCTGGATAAGGATACCTCTGGCTGCTTGCTTATTGCCCGACGGAAAACTGCCCTTATCGCGGCACAACAGGCTTTCCAGGAACGTCAGGTTCACAAGACGTACTGGGCCATTGTACAGGGCACCCTTCCTTCCTCAGAAGGTGAAATCACAGTACCTCTGAAACGCATCAAAAACCAGAAAGGCTGGAAAATTCAACCAGCCGATCAAAACGATTCTGAAGCCCTGAAAGCCCACACACTCTGGCGTGTCCTTGGGCAGACCGAAACACTGAGCTGGGTGGAACTCACCCTTCTGACAGGACGCACCCATCAAGCGCGCATTCATCTCTCTTCCGTGGGGGCGCCCATTCTTGGAGACCCTCTTTATGGACGGAAACCTTATAAAGGTGCCTCCCCTCATCAGACTTTGCAGCTCCTGTCCCGCAGCATAAAATTGGACCTGCCTTCTGAAGAAACCCAGATCAGCGCAACTGCGCTACCACCACCAGCTATGGCAGATCTTCTGAAACACTTCTCATGACAGATGTCAGGCCGCAGGATCCATAAGCATCTGGGTCACAGCCCTTTTAAAAGGCACCAGACGATCTGCCAGACGCAGCCCGATGCGCCGTGCTAGCAAAAATGGCATTTCATCACGCGTATAAGTACTGGCGATCATATTTGTTGCCGCAAATAACGGAAATGTATCTTTACGATGCTGCCACGAGAACGCCTCCAGACGACGCCGATCACCCGGGTCTCCCGCTCCTTGTGCTAAGGATTTCACAAGCGTCTCCTGCCCCTTCAAGCCAAGATTGAACCCATGAGCCGTAATAGGGTGCATACCAACAGCTGCATCACCTATCAGCGCAAAACGCCTTGCATGAAATCTATGGGCAAAAACAGCTTTCAAAGGGTAAGTCACTCGTGGACTCAAAAGTTTTAAGGCCCCAAGCCGCTCATGCGTACGCTCTGTTACTTCTTTACTGAAACCATCAGACCCTGCATTTTTTAATCGGGCAATCTCAGCGGGTGGCAAACTCAGAACCAGAGACGAGACACGCTTTGTCCGCTCCTCGTCCGATACAGGTAAAAGGGCAATTGTCTGATTCTCATCAAACCATTGCAGGGCGATATTATCGTGTGATTTTTCATGTTCAACACGGCAGACCATCACATCCATACCGAAATCATGGATAATGGCCCCGATTCCTGCTTCTGTTCGTAATTTTGAAAAACGTCCATCCGCAGCAACCAGAAGACGTGCCCTAATGACATTGCCATCAGTTAAGGTCGCAATGACTTCTGAAGGTGTGGTTTTGAATTTCTGGACAGCAAGACCCGTCTTCAGAGTGATTTTTTCTACGGCAGAAACACGTTGATATAAGGCATGGCGTATCAGATGATTTGCGACGAGATACCCCAAGGCCTCACCGGACTCTGCCACAGAAGCGGGGCTGAACAGAAGCGGTGGGCCCCCTTCTTTGCCACTTTCAATCCGTGCGACTTCAAGCGGGCACACCGCATGAGGAGGGATGAATGACCAGACTCCTGCTTCCTCCAGCCAATGCCGGCTATGATGTGTGAGGGCAATCTCACGTCCATCAAAAGCTGGGTGCTCAAGTTTTTCTCTGGATTGATGCTCAATGACGCATACGTTCCACCCGAAACGCGCAAAAGAAAGCGCACTGGCAAGACCAGCAGGCCCCCCACCGGCTATAATCACATCATAATCCGGCCTGGGAGGACGTCCTGTCATTATTTCGCTCCTTTATCAGCACCGAAAGAGGGAATTTCATCCTTATGCCAATAGGCCATATAATCCCTAATTTCAGGCCGCTTGGCTTTCTTTGTCGAATCGCGTGGCGTACCAACTAGCAAGATGCCTGCCAGCCTGCCCGTTTCAGACAGGCCGACCTTGTGCACCAGACCTGGTTCCTCGCAATAAGCACCACTGACCCAGATACCACCAAAACCTTCTGCAAAAAGCCCATTAAGAATATTCATGGCCCCTGCTGCTGCTGCCATAATCTGTTCTGACTCGGGAATTTTATTGCCAACACGCAGGGCCATTCCCAAGACAATCAGAGCAGGGACAGAAGAAAAACGATGCAGAATTTTCTGTTTTTTTTCTTCAGACACATCGGGGTTACAACGTTCAAGAGCTGTAACAACTTCTTTGGCAAAAGCTGCCCGCTCATCGCCTTCGACGATAATATAACGCCAAGGGCGTAATTTCCCATGATCTGGCGCACGCAAAGCTGTTGCTAAAATAAGCTCCAACTTCTCATTCTGAGGTGCCGGTTCCTGCAAGGCATCCGTTGATACTCTTGAAAGTAGCATATCAAGTTTAGAAGAAGACGAAGATTTATTCTGCATAATGAATCCTTTTAGCGCTAAAAGATCACCGTGACAGTTATAAGCCTTTACGTGACCACTTTATATTAATCTATCCATTCCTCTTGGAAAATTCCAGAATAATGGTGTAGCAGGGAAATATGACAACACACAGCCCCCGTATTGTAAACGTGACTCGCCGTACTGGCGAGACCGATATTACCATCTCCCTGAACCTTGATGGGCAGGGCAATAGCGATATTAAAACCGGCATTGGTTTTTTTGATCACATGCTCGACGCATTAGCACGTCATGGCGGGCTGGATCTCTCTATTTCTGTCATGGGAGATTTACATATTGATGATCATCACACCATTGAGGATGTCGGTATCACTTTAGGTGATGCTCTCTACAGAGCTATCGGAGACAAAAAAGGTATTGAGCGTTTTGGACAGGCCCTTGTTCCGCTTGATGAGGCCCTGTGTGAAGCTGTCATTGATATTTCAGGCCGTCCTTTTTTAAGCTGGAATGTCTCTTTCTCCCGCGAGATGCTCGGGACGATGGCCACAGAAATGATTGAAGAATTTTTCCGTGCCCTCGTCATGTCAGCACGTATGACTGTTCATTTGACAGAAAAATCCGGTAAAAATGCCCATCATATGGCTGAAAGTACATTCAAGGCTTTCGCCCGTGCCTTACGTATGGCCGTGTCTTATGACCCACGTTCAGCCAATAAAATCCCTTCCACAAAGGGTGTATTGTAAATTTCCTTTCTCTCCCGCCGGAGCGTGATTATGCGTGTTGTCGTTATTGATTATAATGGGGGCAATCTGGCCTCAGCTGAGCAGGCAGCCAGACGGGCCGCTAACCAGCTCAGCCTTGAAGCCGAGATCATAATCTCAAGACAAGAAGCAGACATTCTCGGTGCCGATAGATTAATTCTTCCAGGGCAAGGCGCCTTTCCCGATTGTGCCCGCGGACTCGAAACTGACAATATTCATGCACTTCTGGAGCAAAGTACCCAGAAAGGAACCCCATTTCTGGGAATTTGCGTTGGTATGCAGCTTATGGCGGATTACAGTCTGGAACATAATAAAACTAACGGTCTTGGATGGATCAAAGGCCATATTGCTCCCATGAGCGCACCTGCATCCAAGGGATTGAGACTTCCTCATATGGGCTGGAACGAGCTTGAATTCACACCGGGTCGACACCCTTTGACAGAAGGTCTGGCACCGGGAGAACATGGCTATTTTGTCCATTCCTATGCCCTTCAGGATTATGATCCTTCCGACATCATTGCGACGTCACAATATGGTATGCTTATCCCGGCAATTGTCGCCCGCGGCTGCCGATGCGGCACGCAATTCCATGTCGAGAAAAGTCAGGAAGTCGGCCTGACAATTCTGCGCAATTTCCTGTTATGGCATCCCGACTAGACTGTCATGCCCCGCAATACTGCCATCACCCGCATAACAGAGCCTCTTTCAGATGATGAGCTGCATCATCTGACGGATTCGATTATGGCCGCCATTCTTGATGGTGGTACATTTGGCTGGCTGGAGCCCCCTGACCGACCTATTCTGGAGCGTTTTTTCAGAGGGATACGCCTCGTTCCAGAAAGAGAGCTATTTGTTGCCCGTAATTCTGATGGAACGATCTGTGGTGCAGGGCTTCTGGCCATGCCCCCTACACATCTTGACCTGCACAGTTCAAAAGCCAGGATCATGGGGTTCTATGTCGCCCCCTATGCCCGAGGCATTGGTCTTGGCCAGAGCCTCCTTACAGCAATGCTTGAACGTGCCAGCACCCTGAAGGTAAAAGTTATAGACTGTGAATTGAGAGAAACGCAGAAAATCGCTGCTGATCTCCTTCTCAGACTTGGCTTTGAGCATTGGGGAACACATCCTTATTATGGCCGTATGGGGGGACAAACCGTCAGGGGGTTATTTTTCTCAAAATATATCGCCAAAGCACCCCCTCTTCCCCACTGGTCTCCCTCTCATCCAGCTTCTTTTCTTTCTTGTCCAATAGAGGCACCTCCCATGACTCCTAAACTCACTCTCTTTCCCGCTATTGACCTTAAAGGCGGAGCCTGCGTGCGTCTCAAGCAAGGCGATATGGAAGCTGCAACCCGTTACTCTGACGATCCCGCCGCCCAAGCAGAGCTCTTTGCCAAAGCCGGATGCCGCTTTCTTCATGTGGTTGACCTTGATGGTGCTTTTGCAGGTCACTCAGCCAATACAGATGCAATTCAGGAAATTATCCACCGTACGTCTCTTCCTATCCAATTGGGAGGAGGGCTACGTGACCTCAAAGCAATCGAACACTGGCTAGATGCAGGCATCACGCGCGTTATTCTAGGCTCTGCTGCCGTCAAAAACCCTGAGCTAGTCCGTGAAGCTGCCAAAAAATGGCCAGGCAGAATTGTTGCCGGAATTGATGCCCGACATGGCTTTGTCGCAACTGAAGGCTGGGCTGAGGTCTCAGAACTGACTGCCATTGATCTGGCAAAACGAATGGAAGACGCGGGGGTCTCAGCGATTATTTTCACAGAAATCTCACGCGATGGCATGTTAGAAGGATTAGATCTCGATCAAACTGCTAGCCTGGCAAGCAAGGTATCCATTCCTGTCATTGCAAGTGGCGGTGTCGGCTCTCTGGAGCATCTTAAAGCCCTTTACCATACAGCCAGGGATATCCCAGGTATTGAAGGAGTTATTGTTGGTAAAGCAATTTATGATGGACGCATTAACTTGCCCGAAGCCATCAAACTTCTGGAGGGAACATGCTGAAACTTCGCGTTATTCCCTGCCTTGATGTGCGAGATGGGCGCGTTGTCAAAGGCGTTAACTTTGTCTCCCTTCGTGATGCCGGCGACCCAGTAGAGCAGGCAAAACTCTATGATGCTGCCGGTGCAGACGAGCTCACATTCCTCGATATCACCGCCAGTAGTGAAAATCGCAGTACGATCCTCGATGTCGTCAGCCGGACTGCTGCTGAGATATGTCTGCCCTTTACTGTTGGAGGGGGAGTAAGAACGACAGATGACATGAGGCAATTACTCCTTTGCGGGGCTGATAAATGTGGCATTAATTCAGCTGCCATCCGCAATCCTGACCTCATAAATGAGGCTGCACAGCGTTTTGGCAGTCAATGCGTTGTCGTCGCCATTGATGCACGCTCCAACGGTCGTGGAGGATGGGAAGTTTATGCGAAGGGTGGGCGTGAACCAACGGGCCTCAATGCGATTGAGTGGGCTGAAGAAATGGCCTCACGCGGGGCGGGTGAAATTTTACTTACGAGTATGGACCGCGATGGCACCAAATCGGGCTTCGACCTCGACCTCCTTCGCACTATCTGTAAAAAGGTTCCGGTCCCCGTCGTTGCTTCAGGTGGCGTTGGTAAAGTTGAACATTTTGTCGAAGGGGCCAAAGCAGGTGCAACCGGTCTTCTGGCGGCCAGTGTCTTCCATTTTGGCCAATTTACCATCAAACAGGTGAAAGAAACCCTTTATAATGCTAATCTGCCCGTCCGGCTTAATCGATAGGTTTGCAGCATGCCTCAAAATTCGAACCATGTTCTCCAACGTCTTTTCGACACCGTAACTGCACGGAAAGGCGCCTCAACCGAGTTAAGTCACTCAGCCCGTCTGATGGCTAAAGGACGCAATAAGATCGCACAGAAATTCGGAGAAGAAGCCGTTGAATGTGTCATTGAGGCTGTTTCAGGCAATCGTAAGGCATTGATCAGCGAAAGCGCTGACGTGCTCTATCATCTGGTAGTAATGTGGGTTGATGCCGGGATTACGCCTGATATGATCTGGAAAGAATTAACCCGCCGGGAAGGGACAAGTGGTATAGAAGAAAAAGCTTCCCGCCCTCGGTAAGTTTTATAAGGAGTTTCTCCATTATGGTAAAAGATAATACCAATCCTGACTATAATCCGGAAAATGTTTTTGCCCAGATCCTACGTGGCGAAATCCCTTCCAAAGGGGTTTACGAAAGCAGTGATACCTACGCTTTCTGGGACGCAACACCAGCAGCCCCCGTGCATGTTCTGGTCATTCCCCGTGGGGCTTATATCGATTTTCATGATTTCACGACACGCGCTTCAAATGATGAAATCGTCGATTTCTGGAGAAGCGTTGACAGTGTTGTGCAGGAATTAGGACTCGTGCCTGGTGGCTTCAGACTCGTAACAAATACAGGCAAGGATAGCGGGCAAATTGTACCGCACTTCCATGTCCATATTCTCGGCGGTGCTCCTCTCGGACCACTGCTTTCAGGCTCGGACGCCTGAAAAATCAGACTATAACGTGTAATTGCCCTTGCACGTTATGCCCTAATCCTCTAGATGAAGGAACACCTCTGGTCCCGTTCGTCTAGAGGCCTAGGACACCGCCCTCTCACGGCGGCAACACGGGTTCGAATCCCGTACGGGACGCCAGCACTTAGCTGCAGTTTTTGAAAAAATATTTGAAATACGTGACGGCACATATGTGCCACCTAGAGCGAAAAGCGGTTTATTGGTGATGTAGCAAGAAGTAGCATGCCAAGAAACTCCGTCATTCTTGCTTTCTGCCTGTCAGCATACGATCATCCCTTGGAACACTCGAGAAAAATCTCCATAGACTTTTTTTGTATTTTTGCAATTAGACAAAAGACTTGTCCTGTAACTTCAAAAACTAGATCAAGCCAACATATGGTGAGGATACACTTCTCAGAATAAAGAGAAGAGACAAGATTTTACCCATGTCCGATATGCTGTCTCTGCTTTCGTTGTGACCCCCTGGACGACGCTCATTTACCTCCTGAATTATACCTAAGATTTTCCTGGTCTGTTATTCGGATTATTTTATCATCTACCAAGAAATAGCACGACATAACATGTACTGAGATCGAAAGTGATATGGTATGCACATAGCAGAAACACACCCACCGATACCGGACATCGGTCTGGGATACAGAATCATTTCCGACACATAGGACACCACAAAATGGACATAGTAATTTTTGATCATAGCTATACGTGACATATTGTCATACCATCATGACCATTGCAAGCAACATTAAATCGATACAACGCAGTACAAGAAAGTCTGTAGCATTATCAATAACGATACAGACTACAAGCATCTTTCAGCAGAGTCTTACTAATACGACTTGTCTTACTGCTTAAAGACATTCTTACAGACAAAAAATTTTAGGACTCTAATCATGGTATTCTTAAATTTTCAATTCAAGGACAAAATAACGATAATTTTCTTTACATGTGACAAATTGTCATTTATGATGACGGATATTCTAATAGATTATAGAATATCATTTTATTTTTTGTACATTATAACTTACGACTTTCCAATAAAGATTATATAAACAATAAGAATTAAATGAAATATTGGAAAGTCTTTATGGGAATATTAATCCTATGAGGACAACAAATAACACGAATCTTTTTTATGAAATAGGGAGCAACCTTAATAACATTCTTCAGCTCCTTAGTACTGCCTGCCGCAATTATGAATCTGGACAAGTCGCATTATGGGACCCTCTCTATGCGAACTCTGTCGGCGGCTATCCTGCTGGCGCCCTCGTCATGACACGCATGGGGACCGTCACACTTTTAGTCTCGACAATTGATAATAATATGGATGATCCATCCTGGAACACAGGAACATGGAGACCGATAAGCAGTACATCCTATAATCCATCTGTTCTACCCAGTTTTAATAATGGTTATTGTGGATGTCCTACACTCCCATCATGGAATAATGGATACCTCCCAACCTGGAATAATCCTCCAGCCTGGAATATCCCCCCCACATGGAATGGCTGCCCCAATCCTCCTATTAATAATGGAGGGAATTATAATCCTCCAGTTAATAACCAACCTTCTGGCGGGAATAGCACAAATAATTCAAGCGGCAATAATGCCAATAATAACCCGTCCGTCGATCATAACGGAGGTGACAGCAACCCTCCGGTTAACAACCAACCCTCTGGTGGGAATAACACAAATAATTCAAGCGGCAATAACGCCAATAATAACCCGTCCGTCGATCATAACGGGGGAAATAACAATCCTCCGGTCAACAACCAACCTTCCGGTGGGAATAACACCAATAATTCAAGCGACAATAATACCAATAATAACCCGCCGCTCAATCATAACGGAGGTGACAGCAACCCTCCGGTTAACAACCAACCCCCTGGTGGGAATGATTCTTCTTCAGGCAACAAACCGCCTGTAACAGATAACGGAAATAATAGTAGCTCCTCAGACCACAATTCTTCTTCAGGTGATAATATGGACACCAGCAAACCTAGCACAGGTGATAGCATCAGTGATGCTCATGACAATTCAGGCGTCGTTGACAATACCAATAATAATTATCTCACTACAGTTGCCGCAAATCAGACCTATTTCCCGCTTGCAGGGGGAAATGTTCATGGTACGGTCTTGATTGATACAGTTTTCGACCAAAATGACGAGACTGTTTCAAAACCTCTTGGTGCCACAACTGATGGCAAAACACAGTTTTACCTCCAACTTGCCACTAACAAAAAATCAGGCAAAAGCTATGGCCGTCTGATTATGCGTGACAAAGATGGAAACGAGCATGTCGGCCTCCAGATTGATGGTAACGGCAATCTTACAGATGATCAGGGCGATATTTTTCTCACCAAAAAAGAAGCTGAAGATCTATTCATCAGGCAGTCTGATTTACCAACCTCAACAGTTCCCATTCCCAGCGGCTCTGTTGATGGAGAACTCTTTTCAACAGCCACTTTTGTCAAAAACGGCGAGACCCTGACACGCCCCATCGGTGCCCAGATTGGTGAAGCGCAGTTCTTCATGCAGCTTGCTGACAGCTCACCAACCGCTGATGGCGTACCCACAGGCCGCTTCGTGCTGAGGGACAAGCAGGGCGACTACCATAAGGTAATGGAGTTTGACGATAAAGGTAATCTCTTTACCCAGAACGGGAACCGCCTTCTCGAAGTTGGTAAAACGACAGGCTCGGGTCCAACAAAAGTCCTGATGTTCCGCACCACTGGCGGCGTTAATGATAACGCACCAACAATTCACTTCCCAGAGGCTTTTTCAGGAACACCAATCGTTACAGGCATGATTACTGTTGAGTCTAACGCTGCCCATAATCCGCGCTTTATGTGTATCAGTGCAAATGGAACCAATACACCAAATCTAAATATTACCAATACAGCTTTTGTTGCAAGAATCGCCACTTCTGGTGGGGCTTCCAATGATGTATGGGCGATGGATGTTATCGCTGTAGGCCCGGCATAATATTATTTATATAATTATTGAATAAAGAGATCTTTATCATGACAAATACATCAAAAGATACACGTAAAACTGATTATCCTGCCCGTTATTATGCATCTTATGACGTCAAAGCCACACAGCCAACCTCTGTAACAGGCTGGTATGATACATGGGCGTTATCCTCGGTCGCTCTCGTCCCTCCTGCTGATCAGATGATTGCTATTTCCGCTGCGGACTGGGCTAATCAGGACACATTCCGCCTGCCTATGGGACGGGGCGTGCAGGATGGAAAAATCATTGATTATGCTCCTCCCCCAAAACCCGTTCCTCTCATTGAGCAAGCCCACTCCGCACTCGCAGCTATTAAAAATGATGCAAGCCTGCTCGTCGCAATGGGAGAAAATTTTGGAGAAAAAAGCAAAGCTTACGTTAAGGCCCTCAATGCCATTCTGGAGGGCTCAGATACAACCAGTACCGAACTACCATCCAGACCAGAAAAACTGACTGATTAATATCAAAATAAATTTATAAATAACATTAGGGTTTCGACAGGTCACAAAATGCAAAACGATCTTTCGAAACCTGATTGAAAGAGATTTCAATGAGTTCTGATGACACAACCCAGACTCCTGTGAATAAAGGAGTCACACTTGATAAAATTCTGTATATTCTACAAAAAGCCTGTGCCACTTATGGAACAAAGCAACTTTCAGAATGGAATGAAGCTTACGTCACAGCCCATAACGGCTATGAAGCAGGATCCGTTCTTTTAAACCCAGATGACCAGAATAGTTTATGGGTTTCAACCATTGACCATAATGAAGATGATCCCTCCCAGAATACAGGAACATGGCAAGCGCTTTCGACTGAGCTATTAAATAAAAATACCTCTCTTTTACGGGACTCTTTAGCATCCCAAACGCCTGTCAGCAGCCTTATTACAACAGAACAGGCAGAAAAACTTTATTATCCCCTCGTTGGTGGCGTCCTTCATGGCAGCCTGATCGTCGATAAGACCTTTATCCGTAATAAAGAAACCCTCACCCAGCCTCTTGGAGCAATATACGGAGAAAGTGCGGAGTTTTTCCTCCAACTTGCCAATAATCCTGCTCAGGGAAAAATGTTTGGCCGTCTCGTTATCCGTGACCAGGATGGAAATGAACATATTGGCGTGCAGATTGAAAGTGATGGTATAGTCACAAACGGCAGTGACGAAGCTCTTTTAACCAAAAAAGACGCGGAAAACCTCTTTATCCTAAAGAGCAATTATCATCCAGCACCAATTACGGATAAAGCTACAAACTTATCCATATCTCCTGCCATCCCTGATGGAGGCGAACTTTTCATTACAGCGACTTACCCCCAGGATGATGAAACAATCACCAAGCCCCTAGGTGCGCAAATTGGTGAACTTGATATTGAGCAAATTTATCTTCAACTTGCCGATAATGCCGCTTCTGATCAGGTTTATGGCCGCTTAGGACTAGTCAATAAAGACGGAGATCGCTTCCAGATATTAGAAACTGATGAAGATGGATCTATCATCCCTAAGGAAGGTTATAGAGTTCTGGAAATTAGCAATAGCTCCACAACACCGATGAAACTACTGGCATTTCAGACGACATCAAATAATACAACCCCTACAATCAGCTTCCCCGAAGCATTCTCTTCATCCCCCATGGTATATGTAACATGCGGTCATGGCCATTTTTCAATAGATGATTACTGGGACGTATTTTATTTTGCAAGCTTACAGCACAATAATAAAACAGACATGTCACCAGCCATTAATCATTCATCATTTTCATTGAGCGTAGGAAGCTCAAATGGAAAAATTGATCATGATTATAAATTAAACGTTATAGCCATCGGCCCGGCATAATATTATTTACATCATTATTGAATAAAGAGATCTTTATCATGACAAATACATCAAAAAATACACGTAAAACTGATTATCCTGCCCGTTATTATGCATCTTATGACATCAAAGCCACGCAGCCAACCTCTGTGACTGGCTGGTATGATACATGGGCACTATCCTCGGTCGCTCTCGTCCCCCCTGCTGATCAGATGATCGCTATTTCCGCTACGGACTGGGCTAATCAGGACACATTCCGCCTGCCTATGGGACGGGGCGTGCAGGATGGAAAAATCATTGATTATGCTCCTCCCCCAAAACCCGTTCCTCTCATTGAACAGGCTCACTCCGCACTCGCCGCTATTAAAAATGATGCAAGCCTGCTTGTCGCAATGGGAGAAAGTTTTGGAGAAAAAAGCAAGGCTTATGTTAAAGCCCTCAATGCCATCCTGGAGGGCTCAGATACAACCAGTACCGAACTACCATCCAGACCAGAAAAACTGACTGATTAAACCCAATATCACCATTTATAGCCCTGTTATAAACCCATAACAGGGCCATAATTATTATTATGATATCTATAAGAATTAACTGCAAATACCTTCTTCTCATTTTCTCATAATTTACTCATCGCCAATAAATAGAAATTCATGCTAGACATCATTTTCAGCATGAATAATTGGAGACCCAGAAATGTATAATGAGAACTCGCATATTCCACGGCATTTACATCTTATCTGGATTGACGATCATGACGAAGTTATCACGCACTGCATCGAAAGCTGGGTAAAGATGAACCCGGGCTGGATAGTCCATTTATGGACCAATGAACATCTGGAAAGCATGAGCTGGCATAATGAGGAACATATCAAGTCATTATTAAAACTTGCATCTCATTATAAAGAAAACGGCAACAACAATAGCGCCTCTAGAGTTTATGCTTTCATCTCAGATATGATGCGTTATGAAATTCTCCATGCTGTTGGTGGCTTTTGCGTTGATGCAAACTCACTCTGCATCAGACCCCTTGAGGCGTGGCTCTTTGACAGTCAATTCTGCCTATCAGCAGCAAATGAAACTGAAACACCACATCTTTTCTTTAACGGCTATTTAGCTGCAACTCAAGAACACCCTATTCTGCTGGGTATTATAAAATATCTTAATGATTTAAATATATCCGATATTGTGATGGAAGAAAATTGGGAGGAAATAGGTGCAAACACTCTTACCCAAATCATAAATGCGTTTCACGAAGCTCATAATATTACTATATGGCCAAGCCATTATTTCCTTCCTGAATCTCGCTCAGGTATTTCTTATAATGGGACAGGGCACGTATTTGCCAGACACTATTGGGAAGGGCAAAACAATCATGACAAAATTACATCTGATCTCGCTACTTCTCCTTATAAATCTGAAGTTTTTTCCAAATTTCCGGTCTTTAATGATCTTATAACAACACCGACCGGCCCCCGTCTTATTAACAGAAATGATTTATATGTGGGCAATGATCTATATAAAACTGGTCAGTGGTGTGGTGTAGAGCTGGAACTATTAAAGAATTTCATTTCCGAAGGAAGTGTCATTATAGAAGCCGGGGCTAATATAGGTTCCTATAGTGTAGACTTATGTAGAATGGCTGGCATAAGTGGAAAATTATTGGCTTTTGAACCGCAACGTCTTGTTTTTCAGGAACTCGTCTCTAATATCGCTCTCAATAATATTCCTAATGCCTATTGTTACCAGAAAGGTCTTGGGCATCAAAAAATGAGCCTTCATGTCCCAAAAATTGATTATTACAAAACAAATAATTTTGGTGGCATCTCATTGAAAGATGAACGTCCTATCAAGAAGGACACCACCAGCGCTCGGGATGACAGAGAAGTGGTTGATATAGTTACCATAGACTCACTTCTATTAACGAAAATAGATCTCATTAAAATGGATGTAGAGGGCATGGAAAAGAATGTCCTTGAAGGTGGTGAAAAAACCATAAGGAAATTCTCTCCCATTATTTATATGAGCTCTTGGAACAATAAAGAAGGTGCCGAGGCACGTACCTACCTGCGTTCATTGGGATATTCACTTTATCGACATGGTGCAAATATCGAAAATGTGCTCGCACTCCCAGCTAACAGCCCTTACAAAACGTCCCTAAGACCCGAACTCCATTAGAATATGGCCCCCTTATGAATATGAGAAAATACCAAATCATAAGGGGAAACTACAATTGTCCTTATCAGCGTCTCAGGCTAGCGGCCCGTCGAGATGCTCCTGTTCACAGCTGTTCTGCACATAAGGCAACGCATCCAACTTGTCTAAAAGTGCTGCAATATGGGTGTATGAGCGAGGTGGTTTGGCAGAATCACTTAAGGCACGGCAGCTCAGCGCGAAGTGGAAATCTGCCACTGTGACCTGCTCTCCCATAAAATAGGGGCCATTTTTGGCCAGATGCTGGTCAATAACAGCAAGGTACTTTTCAACACAGTCAGAAGCTCCCTTGCTGACAGCTTTCAGAACTTCTTCTGAGGCCTCTCCAACCAGGCGGTATGGATATTTGCTGTTCAGCATTGTTGCTTGCAGCGAATTTGTCAGAAAGAACATCCATTGCAAAAAGAGAGGACGTTTTGGATCATTAAGACGGGGTGAAAGCCCTGCTTCGGGATGGGAATCAGCTAGCGTCAGCAAAATAGCTGAGGATTCATAAATGACCTGTCCGTCCTCAAGAACAAGTGCAGGAATCCGTCCATTAGGATTGATTCTCAGATAATCTGGTGATTTCTGTTCACTATTTCCAAGGTCAAGATATTGAATTTCATAAGGGACTTTAAGAGCTTCAAGTGTAATATGCACAGGCAAGCTCATTGTCCCATAAGCAGCATAAAGTTTATACATTAACATTTCACTCCTGATATAAAGGCTTTAATCAACCTCAGACGAAATCTAACAGGGAGCCTATCATTGCCACAAGAAACAGTTGCTACACAGTTCCTTGAAGCACAGGGAATCACTTTCACCTCAAAATCATATCATTATGCCCCGCAGAAAGGCCATATAGGTGAGCAGGCGGCCCAGGCTATCGGGGCAGAGGCGGATATGGTTTTCAAAACACTGGTCGTAAAACTGGACGGACAAAAAGGCGCTTTTGCTGTTATCCCAGTTGAAAAGCACATTGATTTCAAAATCCTGGCGAAAACCCTCGGCGCCAAAAAAGCCAAAATGATGCAGCCAGAGGAAGCACATTCATGCACGGGATTTGTCTCTGGTGGGACCACGATTTTCGGTTCCCGTCAAATGATGCCTGTTGTTATTGATGAAGCGGCCTTTAATCATTCCAAAATCTGGATCAATGGCGGCGCCCAGGGTTTTCTTCTTTGTCTCTCACCCCATGATGCTCTGAACATTACAAATGCTCTCAGGGCGAATATTGCCTGTTGAGGAGTCCCCTCTTATATGACAGAAAAATGACGTGAATTTCACTCTACTTACAGGGATGAAAATTTATATAATCAACTGAACAAGACTTCACCAAACGGCCCCCTTCATGGAGCGGATATTAATGTTGAACAGATTTATCTCAAAAACAATATTTGCTATTTTATTAAGCTCAGTCACAATTCTGGGCCTCTCTTCCTCCCCTGCTCAAGCCCGTCACGGCTTCCATGGATATTATGGCGGTTATCATCATTACTGGCGCCATCACAGTTTCGGCCATAGTTTTGGCCGTGGCTTAGGCTGGGGAGTCGGACTTGGAGTCGGCTATGGTGCGGTAGATTACGCATTAAGACATAGAGAATATGGCTATCCGTATAGTACTGGTCCCTATTATGGCTATGGTAGCTACGGTTATCGTGGCCGTCCCGTGATAGATAACTCACAAACCATTATTTATAACGCACCGCCACCACCTCCAGTCGCAGAATTACCACCTGCTTATCCTTATCCTGTACCCGGTTATACCACCTTCAACCCGGGATATGGTTATACTTCCGGACCCATTATTGCACCGCCTAATTTTTAAAATATAGGGGCAGCATAGACTTCCTGCCCCCTATGATCAGACCCTTAACAGAAAAGATGGAGACGGGTGGGTGGCCTTTAGCCGTTTTTTCATTGATCGACCCGTAGCAACCACGCTTTTTGCTTTCGCTATTTTTCTCTCTGGCCTGATTGCACTGCCTTTTCTGCCCGTTGCAACCATGCCGGATATGACAGCGACCTCCATTATGGTCGTCGCCAATCAGCCTGGCGCTGCCCCCCAGCAAATGGCAACTTCAGTCACAACACCACTTGAGCGACATCTTTCCTCCATCGCAGACCTTAAAACATTAGAATCAGATACAGAAAACGGGCAGTCTTCCTTATTTCTCGAATTTTCATCATCCCGTAATATTGATGGGGCCTTACGAGATGTTCAGGCAGCTCTCAGGGCAGCACGTAACGACCTCCCTGTTGGGACACTGGATTCTGACCCCAAAGCATTCAAGCTCAATAGTGGTGGAATGCCTGTTTTTTTGCTCAGCCTGACATCAGCGCAACTCTCTACAGCTGACTTATATGATCTCGCAACGATCCGGGTCCGCCCCCTTCTGGCGCAAATTAATGGTGTAGGCCGTGTTGAGGTCGTTGGAGCATCCACCCCAGCTGTTCGGGTAGAAGTAAACCCATACCCGCTCTATAAATGGGGCGTGGGTCTTGAAGATGTCCGCTCAGCCCTGGCATCAGCCAATGCTTTTACACCAAAGGGATTTCTTTCTCTTAACGGGCAGCTGCTCAGTCTAAAAACAAACGATCAGGCCGTGAATGCCGCTGCCTATCGTGATTTGATTATTGGCTATCGGAATGATTTCAATCCTCTATATTTACGTGACATTGCCTCAATTCATGACAGTGTCCAGGATATTTACCAGACAAGCAGTTTCAACGGGAAACGGGCAGTCGCCATTCTCGTCATGCCACAACCCCATGCCAATACAGTTGCAATTGTAGAGGACATTAATAACCACCTTTCCACTCTGAAAGCAGTCTTGCCAGGAACTGTTTCTCTTCATATTGGCATTGATCTCTCCAAAACCATCAGGGCCTCCTTAGCTGATGCTAAACTGACTCTCATTATTTCCATTTTACTCGTCGTTCTTGTAATCGCCCTGTTTTTCAGGCGTCCCATCAATACCCTTATTCCAACGATCACAGTTCCTGTCTCCCTCTCGGGGACACTGGCCTTAATGTGTTTTCTCCATTTTACGCTTGATATTCTTTCTCTCATGGCGCTGACCATTGCCATTGGTTTCGTGATTGATGATGCCATAGTTGTCATGGAAAATATTGCCCGTCACATGGAAGAAGGGATGGAAAGACGTCAGGCCAGTATCAAAGGAGGGTCTGAAATCACTTTCACGGTGCTCTCCATCAGCCTATCTCTGATTGCGGTCTTTATTCCCCTTCTTTTTATTCCTGGCACATTAGGCTCTCTTCTTTATGAGTTCGGAATGACAACTGTTTCAGCGATTGCTGTTTCCACAGTTATGTCACTTACCCTTACCCCCATGATGTGTGCACATTTATTGCAGATAGGCACCCACTCAGAAGAAGAAGTCTCTCCTTCTGGAAAACTGTCAAAATTCTTTCTGCACACAGAAAAAGCACTCTCTGCCCTCACCAATGCCTATAAAAACTCCATTCATTGGGCACTCAGACATCCTGTTCTAATCGGCTTGACCCTTCCAGGAAGCTTTTTCCTGCTTATCATTGGTATCATAATCCTGCCCAAAGAGCCTGTGCCTTCTATGGATATGGCTATTATAATCGGAAGGATTAAGGGAGAGCCCTCACTTTCATTTCAGGCACTAACCAGAAGAATGAATCAGGTTGAGAGCATATTACAAAAAGACCCCGCGATAACATCCATCTCAGCCATGTCACAAACCAGTAATAACGCACGTTTTTTCATACAGCTTAAAGATAAGTCAGAACGTGACAACATCAATAACGTCATTGAACGGATGAATAAAATGATTCCTCCCCAAGCGGGGGCTGACGTCATGTTCTGGGCAATGAGCAATAGTCGTAAAAGCGGTAGTGGCGATAATGATACGGGTAATTTTCAATATGTTCTGCAAAGTGATGACTCTGCCCCTCTACTGAATATTCTCCCCCTCTTGATGGATAAGCTCCGTCAGAGCGGAAAATTAACAAATCTCACAGCCGATAATGAGCAACCCGCCTTCTCTGCTACCGTCATGATTATACGCGACCTTGAAGCGCGCTATAATGTCACCCCTCAACTGGTTCAGAATGCCCTATATGATTCCTATGGTCAGGCAATAGCCTCGACCATCCATCTCCCTCTGACCGATCACCGTGTCGTGCTAGTTCTGGGGCCAAAATGGCGTGAAAATCCGCAGCTTCTCCATCATTTATGGCTCTCGACTTCAGCTGGATCGGCAGCAGGGGGAATTGCTTCCAACCTCATACGTGTCAGAGGTGTAAATAAGGAAAATCAGGCGGCTGCCCTTGCCAGAGCCTCCATTACCAATAACCTTGCTAATCAGATTTCTGGCAACAGCTCCAGCGGAGCACCTGTTTCTTCCTCAAAAGAGACAATGATTCCACTTGATAATGTGGCCCATATTGAACAGGTTCCTCAACCCTTATCCATTCATCACCATGATGGAAGCTATGCAGCATCCCTCTCTTTTGATCTGCCTGAAGGTGTGAGCTACAGCGATGCTGTCAGTATCATTGAACAAACACTCGTCAGTCTTCATGCCCCCGCACAGATAAGAGGCGGTTTTACAGGCACCGCTGGTGAGACAAAAGAATTAATGGAAAATGCTCTGATCGCGTTTATTGCTGCCATTGCAGTAATGTATATTACACTCGGTGTCCTTTATGAGAGCCTGATCCACCCGGTCACGATTTTATCCACGCTTCCTTCCGCAGGGATTGGGGGTGTTCTTGGATTATGGATTGCAGGCGATAGTTTCAGTCTTATCGCTATCATCGGCATTATCCTCCTGACCGGACTGGTCAAAAAAAATGCCATCCTTGTCGTGGACTTCGCCCTACAGGCTGAACGCGAAGAAAAGCTTTCCCCACAGGAAGCTGTCGCAAAAGCGGCTGTGACACGCTTCAGGCCTATTTTAATGACCAGCCTGGCCGCAGCTCTGGGTGCGGTCCCCCTCGTTTTGGGAAATGGTTATGGATGTGAATTACGTCATCCCCTCGGTGTTGCTATTCTTGGTGGAATGGCCGTAAGCCAGTTGCTCACACTTTATACCACGCCTATAGTTTATCTATGGATGGGAAGGCTTGGCGTCTATACTAACCATTTTGTGCATCGGCTTTTCCCTTCTTCTTCTGATAAAGAAGATATTCTTCATTAAGTAATCCTCTCTTAACCATAGACATCAAATCGGTCCCATGAGCAGTACACCTCCTTCTGACGATCCATCAAAAACGCACACCCCTTCCCCTACCAGGCGTCAAATCCTGACGGCCAGTACGGTAGCTCTGGGAGGTGCAGGGGCCTGCACACTGGCTGCACCTTTTATCGAAAGTTTAAAAGGACCTAATGCCAGATTACAATCGGGTCATAACAGTGAAGGAGCAGCATTGCTTGATGTTGATCTATCGGATCTCAAACCTGGAGAGCATAAACAGGTTATATGGAAACAATGGCCTGTTTTCATCCTGCACCGAACGACTGAAATGATGGCCGTTCTGACTGATCCTGCTTTGAAAGCCAAACTCAGCGACCCTGATTCGAAAATCCGTCAACAACCCAAAGATGCCGTAAATGATTACCGGTCCATCAATCCCGCTTATGCCATATTGATTGGTATATGCACTCACCTTGGCTGTGTGCCTAAATTTTCCGATAATCGTGTCCCCTATCTTAAAGGGGGACTGTTCTGTCCCTGCCATGGTTCAGAATATGATAATGCGGGACGTGTTCTTACAGCCATGCCGGCACCTTATAACCTGCCTGTCCCCCCTGCCCGCTTTATAAATCCGACGACATTGAGGTTAGGCGAGAGCGCTGGGGAGCCTCATTTTACCATGAATGATATCCGCCAGCTCTAACCCTGATAACTGAGTCCCATGACCCCTGATTCCCACAAGAAAAATCCTCCCCAGCGCCTCGCTCTTTTTCGGAAATGTCATGAGCATTTTGTCCATTTCCCAATGCCGGCAGTAAACTGGCTTTGGTGTGTGGGGGCCTGTCTGGTCGTCGCCTTGGGGTTTATGGGACTTAGTGGCCTGTTTCTTGCAATCAATTACCAACCGGACGTACAGCACGCTTTTTCTTCTGTCATGTCAATAGAACGCCGCGTCCCAGCAGGGTGGTTCATCCGTGCCTTGCATATGGGAGGGGCCACAATGCTTTTTGCCGCCTTATACCTCCATACAGGGCGCGGCCTCTGGTACGGATCCTATAAGGCGCCACGTGAATTTGTCTGGTGCAGCGGACTCTTGCTTATGACTTTATTCATGAGCACAGCTTTTGCTGGATATATTCTCCCCTGGGGACAAATGTCCTATTGGGGCGCCACAGTTGCAACGCATGCGCTTGCATCCATCCCCCTGATCGGTAAACCCCTCATGACCCTCTTGCTTGGAGGAAGTGAGCTAGGAGATATTGCCCTGCGGCGACTTTTCGTACTTCATTTTGCGTTAGGTTTTATTGCTGTCGCGCTGGTTATAATACATATTCTCTGCCTCCATAGTGTAGGCTCTACCAATCCAACGAAAGACTCTCCCAAACCGGATATGAATATGCGCCCTTTCCATCCTTTTTATACAATCAAGGATGGTATTGCGATTTGTCTGTTCCTGATCCTTTATGCCTCTCTCATCTTTTTCCTTCCAGGACTTATTGAAAAACAGGCAAATCTTTTCCCTGCCAACGCTTTCAAAACCCCACCGACCATAAGCCCTGAATGGTATCTTGCGCCCTTTTTTGCCATGTTACGTGCTATCCCCTCTCAATTAGGCGGGTTGGTGACGGCTCTGGGGAGTATGCTGTTATTATTTGCTCTCCCGTGGCTGGACCGTTCTTCTCGTCATAATGCACGTTTCAGACCTTTTATTGGTGCCGGATGGATCCTGTTTTTTGTATCTTTCATCATCCTTACGATTGCAGGTCTGTTACCTCCTTCTGCTTTATGGGTCATATTAAGCAGGCTTGCCCTGATCGTCTGGTTCAGCGTTTTTCTCATCCTGCTCCCCTGCGTCAGCTGGCAGGAACGCCAGAAGGAGATGCTAAAATGAAAGGGCTGACACTGAAAATCCTACTTCTGGGAATTGGCCTTTTTGGATTATCTTCTCATTCTTATGCAGATGAGAAAACACTGGAACACGGCTTATATGTTTTCCAGCATGTTTGCATGGATTGCCACGGCATGACCCAGGCCCGTTATAATGATATGGCTGCTTTAGGAATCGCGCCCTCATCACTCAAAAAATGGGCTGAAAGCCGAAACGCCAAACCTGGCGACTTCATTGCCTCCCCTTTTCCAACCCTGGAAGCGGCAAAAGCCTCTTTTGGGGGCGATGCTCCGCCAGACATGTCCATACTCGCCCGTCAGGTCGGGGGGGGAAGCTATATTGAGGCCATGCTTAAATCCTTCACCCCGCCACCCGCTGGCTACATCCTTGCCCCGCAAAGCTATTACAATAAAGTCGCCCTGACACGTCATCGCGTTTTCCGCATGCCATCTCCTTTTTTAAAAGAGACTATTACCTATCCCGACGGGACAGTCGCTGACATCCCTCAAATGGCGCATGATGTTTCAAAATTCCTGGACTGGGCAGCAGCACCACGGGCAACACATCGCCAGTTTTATGGCATCGCAATACTAGCTTATCTTTTTATTATGTTTGGCCTGCTTTTATGTCTGAAAAGGATAATCTGGAAATAACCCTGTTTTCATAACAGAACGGGGTTATTTCCATAAGCTCAGGGAGCGGGGTTGGCATTCAGCTGATGAATCGCATTGATCTCCGCCTCAATATCAGGCGTGATCATATCTGCCTTTGTCTCCAGCAAAAGAGCAAGCTGCGCCTGTGACGTTGCCCCAATGATCGTACTCGTCACAAAAGGACGTGACATTACAAAAGCTGTTGCCATCTGGGCGAGGTTCAGCCCTTTCTGCTCTGCCAAGGATTTATAAGCTTTAATGGCTTTATCAACACCCGGTTTTTCATAACGCTGTCCACGATTGAATAATGTCGTCCGTGCGCCTTCGGGACGGGCACCATCAAGATATTTCCCTGTCAGATAACCTTGACCAAGAGGGGAATAAGCCAAAAGACTGACCTTTTCACGCAGACACATTTCTGCAAGACCAATCTCGAAGGTGCGGTTTATCAGATTATAGGCATTCTGAATCGACGCTATGGAAGGCAGTCCTTTTTTCTCTGCCTCGGACAGAAACTTGGCAGTCCCCCAGGCCGTTTCGTTTGACAAGCCGAAATGACGGATTTTCCCTTCCTGAACAAGGTCACTTAAGGCACCCAATGTTTCTTCAACCGGAACTTCATCAGATTTGGATAATTCCCTAAAGGTCGTTCCCCCTTCGCCAAATAATCCAATGACCCTGTCAGGCCAGTGAAGCTGATAAAGATCAAGATAATCCGTTTGCAGGCGCTTTAATGAACCTTCAATGGCATAGCGGATTTGCTTTGGGGTTAAACGCGGCTTTTCACCTTCGGGGCGATACCAGTCATTTGAAGAACGACCGACAACCTTGCTGGCCAGGATAATTTTATCACGTGAGCCCCGTGCTTTCAGCCAGCTTCCAATAATACGTTCAGTCGTGCCGTAAGTCTCGGCTTTGGGGGGAATGGAATATAACTCAGCTGTATCAACAAAATTCACGCCATGATCAAGCGCTTGATCGAGCTGTGCATGCCCTTCTGCCTCTGTATTCTGTTGACCAAAAGTCATGGTCCCCAAGCAGATTTCACTTACCTGAAGACCGGTTTCCCCTAATTCATGATAATGCATAATACCCTCTTTGAAATGACACCATGATCTGAAATGAACAAATTCTTACGAAATTATAACATGCCCGGAAGCTTTTATTCAGTCTGGTAAAACGCTATCGTGAAACGGTTAAAACGATACTTTATACTATCAACACTGAAGAAAGAATTCGGACCGATGCGTATCCTTCTTGTCGAAGATGATCCTACCGTACGCTCCTACGTATCTAAAGGACTGAAAGAAGCAGGCCATACTGTTGATGAAGCAGATAATGGCAAGGACGGTCTCTTTCTGGCAGTCAGTGAAGTCTACGACGTCATCATCCTTGACCGTATGCTGCCAGGAGGCATTGATGGTCTCAATATTGTCGAAACATTGCGGGGACAGAAAAACAAAACCCCGGTCCTAATCCTCTCAGCTCTGGCAGAAGTGGATGAACGTGTCTCTGGTCTGAAGGCCGGAGGCGACGATTATGTCACGAAACCTTTTGCTTTTTCAGAACTACTCGCCCGGGTCGAAGCCTTATGCCGAAGAGGTCAGACCGACAGCCCCCAGACAACAAAACTCGCTGTCGGCGATCTTGAGCTTGATCTCCTGGCCCGGGAAGTCAAGCGTGAAGGTAAAAGAATAGATCTGCAGCCTCGTGAATTCCGCCTTCTTGAATTTCTGGCACGTCATGCAGGGCAGGTTATCACCCGTACCATGCTTCTTGAAAAAGTCTGGGATTACCACTTTGATCCGCAGACCAATGTAATTGACGTTCATGTTTCAAGGCTACGCCAGAAAGTCGATAAACCCTATGCCCAAGCCATGATTCATACAGTACGTAATGCCGGTTATATTCTGCGTGTTCCCGACAAAACTGCCTGAGCTATGAATTTGCCCCCATGAATCAGGCTCTGTCCTCCCTTCCCCGCTGGCGACGCTGGCCAATACGTTCAATAGGCGTTAATTTTGCATTAGCCTATAGCGTGGTCTTTATCGTTTCAGCAGGACTGTTTCTTTCCTTTACATGGTGGAGTACAGCTAACCTCTTTAACCGTCACGTACAACAAGCCATTGAAACGGATGCCTCAGATCTCATGCACCGCTGGCAGGCAGGTGGCCCCCATGCTCTTGCTCATGCTATTGAAGACAGGCTGGATCAAAATGTGGATGATGATGCGCTTTATCTTCTAGTCGATGGGCAAGGACGTCGTCTTGCAGGCAACCTTCCAGGGTGGCCTGTAAAAATCCAGAAAACAGACCATTATTACGAACTCCCCATAAGACGTTATTCCTTCAGAATAACCGCAAAATTCAGGGCCTATAACCTACCCAGACAATATCGCCTGATTATAGGTCATGACGTACGAGACCGTTCATTACTCAGCCATATTATTACAGAAACACTTGTCTGGTGCTCGCTCATGGTTTCACTTCTGGCATTGGGGGGTGCCTTTGTAGTGCGCCGTCTTTTCAGGCATGTCGTCTATTCCATAGCTCGCACCACCCGCGCTCTTGCAAGTGGAGACCTTAACCACCGCATCGCCCTGAATGGAAGTGAAACCGATCTGGTTGCAGAAACAGTCAACACAATGCTCGAGCGCATAAACCGCTTAATGGATGGTGTCAAACAGGTCTCTAATGCCATTGCCCATGATTTGAGAACCCCTATTGCACGCGCCAGAACACGCCTGGAAGATGCAATCGAACATGCAAAAACGGAAGAAGAAATCCGCCAGGCAGTCACAGCAGCCATTGACGACCTCGATCATATCACAATGATTTTTGAGGCGTTACTGCGTATCGCTCAAATTGAGGCTGGGGCCAAGCGTGCTGCCTTTGCTGAACTTGACCTAAACCAGCTTTTAGAAACAATGGCTGATTTTTATAGTGCTTCTGCCGAGGACGCGGGAATGAAACTTGTCCTTGAAATGACACCCCTCCCCCCCATTATTGGTGATAAGTCACTCTTACAACAAGCCATTGCTAATCTGTTGGATAATGCCATAAAATTTACCCCTCCCGGCAGGATAATCACGTTACAAACCCAGCTCCTTCCTCCTCATGAGACTTTTACCGGTAAGGTTACGATTACAGTACGAGATCAGGGGACCGGGATGGCCGAAAAAGATATTGCCCGTGCCCATGAACGCTTTTTCCGTGCGGAAACGGCTCGCCATACTCCTGGGTCGGGATTAGGGCTCTCGCTTGTGCAGGCAATTATGGAGCTTCACAAGGGGAAATTAACATTACGCAATGAAAATCCTGGTTTGGCTGTAACCTTGACTCTTCCTCTGAAAGATTAATCATTTTATGAAAAAAAATATGTTTTTCCTTTATTTTCCCAAAATATCTTCAGAAAAAACGATGAGCTTCGTCGAGGCATTTTTCATATTCGCTCTCTTTACAGCTCTTTTTATAGAACCGCCTCTTCACTACGCCTACGCCGATACCCTCATGCAACCGCAGGAAAATGACTCATCAAAGGGACTGGAAGTGACGAGTGACAGGCTTGATTACTGCCTGAGACTGGACCGCGCTTTAACACGCAAACTGCTTCATCCTCATAGTATCCCTGTTGGCGTTATGGAAGATGCCCACCTGTTACAACGCAGAGGACTCGAGCTCTGCACTGAGGGTCATATAAGAGGAGGCATTGAGCGCTTAAGACGTGCTCTTGTCCTACTTAAAAATTACGACAAAAACAGTCATCCATTAAAAAACTAGAGTTATATTTTCAAAAAATTAATATTAATTAACGATTATACTTAATTAAATTTTATAAATATTATATTTACTTGATAAAAAACCAAAAGATCTCATAATAAAATTTAGATAACCAGAAGGGTATGGAGAGAATATTTCTATTTAGACCATCCCCTTTATAGTAAACCTGACCTCAAATATGGAGATATTTTATGACTCTCTTACCTGTCAGACATCGTTCCAGGCTTAAAGCAGCCTCAATATTTGCCCTTGGCAGCTTTGCCTTTGTTTTTTCAAGTGTCCCATCCGCCAAGGCTGACCCCGCTGAAACAGCGCCGCCCCCTCCTGAAAAAGGGGTCAAATTGGCTTTCATGACAAAAGGTGTGGCTCATGCAAAACCAACGAAACTTACTATTGAGTTCGAAGCACGCAAGGAAAACAGCTCCCCCATCTCCGCCCAGCTCAAACTGAATCAATTGGTTGATGAAGCTATTAAAACCCTTTCAGAACAAGGTGATATCAAGACCATAATAGGCAATTATTCCATTTCACAGGAATATAGCCCAAAAGGTCCAGCGCATTGGAGTGCGCGCCAAAATATCAAAATCAGTGGGACAGACAGCCAGAAATTACTTTCTTATGCCGAGAAATTACAAAAAATTGGCTTAAATATTGATAATTTTACCTGGTCCCTCGACTCTCAGACACGCCATAAACTTGAACAGAAGGCCCGGACTGAAGCTTTGCAGAAAGTACGGACACAGGCTGAATCAGACGCACGGGACCTGGGTCTGAAATTCATCAAACTGGACCGTGTCATGGTTCATACTGGCGGAATGCCCAACCATATGGGCCCGCATCCTATGACAATGATGCTCTCACGTTCTGTGGAAAATACTGCTTCTGCCCCCCAGAGTACGCCTGAAGACCAGTCAGTTACTGTAACTGTTATGGCCCAGGCCCGACTTGATAACCCATAATAATAAGGGCTTTTATTAGTCCGACAGAGGGCGCTTTCCTAAAGTGATGGAAAGCGTCTTTTCTTCATTATTACGTTTAATCGTAAAAACGAAAATCGTGCCGGGAAGAGCCGCAGCAACACTTCTTAAAACTGTGCGGGCGTCCTTTACCTGTACTTTACCCATGGCCAGAATGGCATCTTTTTTACGCAATCCTCCCTGCCAGGCAGGGCCGTCATGATCGACATCTTCAACAATCATGGGAACATTCGTGTCATTTAATGTAACCCCCAACCAGCCATGATCAACATGGCCTGTTTTTTCAATCTGCTCCACAACGGGGGCGACGATTTCCGCAGGGATTCCAAATCCGATCCCCACGGAACCATCACTGGGTGATGCAATCGCCGCATTTACCGCAATGACCTGTCCATGAAGATTAAAAGAAGGCCCCCCTGAATTACCGGGATTAATAGGTGCATCAAGCTGTATGAAATCATCCATGGCACCGATTCCAAGATCACGCCCTACAGCCGAAATAATTCCTGCTGTTACAGAAGAACCAAAACCAAACGGATTTCCTGCAACCAAAATCCAGTCCCCTATCTCAACCTGACGGCTATCCCCCCACGTGACACAGGGCAAAGGCGTATCAGCATCGACCTTGATAACTGCAATATCTGTCATGGGGTCACTCCCCAATAAATGCGCAGGCAGGCTACGCCCATCAGAGAGAGAAACAGTTACACGAGTTGCCCCGCCGATAACATGGCGATTCGTAACAATCAGCCCGGAAGGGTCAACAATGAAACCTGAACCAGCCCCCGTCATATCGTCCTCTGCTGGTCTGACAATCCTGCGGCGAGAAGAATGACGCATTTTTTTATGTAATCTCTTAAGATGACCAGAAGACGCTTTCCTCTCCTGTCTTTGAGCCTTCTGCAGCCCTTTATTACCATCAGCAGCAGACGATTTTTCAGAAGGAGCAGGAACCGACCTGGACGGCTTTTCCCTATCAGCAGGATTGCGGGAAATAGAGATATTCACCACCGCTGGAATAACCTGTCTGACAAGTGGTGCAAAACTTGGCAGATCTGCCATCATACTCATGCCAGGCACGGTAGCCGGCGTCTTTTCGGGCTCTGGCTTTTTCGTCTCTGCTGATGTCATAACAGAACTGGCAGGCACTGTTGGCCTGACAAGTGGCGCCGAGATCGGCACAGGAGGCTGATGATGATGAAAAAAATGTTCTTTTAAAGAAGATTGTGAATTAGGAGTTCCTGAAACAGAAGGGGTTTCACTATAAGTCAAGAAAACTGTACATACAGCCCCAGCTGAAAGACCGCCTGTCAAAGCGGAAATCAGAGCTGCCTGTACAAACCGCTTCATGGTTAATATTCCCGATATAATGGCCTTTTGCCTAACACGGCCAAAAGCATTCTAAAAATAAAATAGGGTGTAATAATAGCACCAAACCATCACAATGCTAAGCGGTAAAATATCTTCGTTATTTTCTGTTAATCCTGTTTTTACAAACAATTATTAACAATTTATTGGGCATAACATCCTGCCATTAATACCCTTTCAGGACGGATTTTCCGGCCAGTCATGTTTAGGATAACGCCCTCTCATATCTTTACGTAAATCCAGCCAGCCATTTTTCCAGAAAGCTTCAAGGTCAGACGTAATGGCCTGTGGTCTATTGGCGGGAGATAAAAAGATTGCCTGTAGAGAAATCTTTCCCTGAGCCAGCAACGGCAAAGACGTCAAACCATAGAAAAACTGTGCCCTGGCCGAAATCGTAGGCGCTGCGCCTGTATAGTCGATATGAAAATCTCTACCTTTCAAAGTGAGATGAGCAGGAAAATTTTTCTCGAGAAACTGACGGTCTTCGTAAGAAAGAAAGCTCTGGAACAGAACCACCATATCAATCCCTTTAAGCTGAGAGAGACTATTTAACCCTATCAGCCATGGACGAAGCCATTCACCTTCTTCAGATAACGCTTGATCTGAAAGATCTGGCCATTCTGGTTTTAAAAGATGACGGGCCCATAAGAGACGCGCCTGTAGCTGACGCGCTTGCTCGCTCCACCCTAAAAGGGAAAGCTCATTTAATGCACGCTCCAAAAGAAATTGAGCTGACTCTTCAGGTTCTGCTGGGAGATTTTTATCCTGTAGAATGACTGATCCAATCCGGATACGCACACGCGACCATAATCGTCCAGTCTGGGAGTCACAGCTTAATTCACGTTGCTCGGTTATGACATTACGCAAGGCAACAGGGAGTTTATCAGCCTGAACTGGCACAGAAAGTGTAATTTCATGAGAGCGTTTTTTATGCACACCAAGAGCTAGCAATAAACTCTCTTTTGAAAGAGGGTCACCAAGAGAAAGATGGGCACTCCCCCCGGAAGCCAGTCGATAACGCCCCTGCGCACCGGATTGCTGTGCCAACCTGTCAGGGAAACCGGCAGCCAGCAGAAATGGAACGGTCTCTCCATCAATCAGGGAAAAATCAACCTGTTTCAATCCAAGACGCCGCCCATAACGATAGGCCATTCTTTTGAGATGATCCCGCAAAAAAGCAGGTACAAAATGATTGTCACGTCCAAAAAGAACCAGACACTGCCTTATATCTGATGTAATTTCTGCCCTATGATCGCCACGCCTAAAAGGATCGCGTTCTTCGAGTAAGGCAACAAGCGAAGCAGCTGTGACCTTCTCTGCTTCATTACGTGCAGCACATAATATGGCTGCCAGACGGGGATGCGCCCCGATTTCTGACATTTTCTGCCCAAGAGATGTCAAGAGGCCCTTATCATTAACGGCACCCAACATTCTTAAAAGCTCCAGTGCCAATGATAGATTTCCGGCAGGAGGGCGTTCGATGAATTCCAGATCCTCAGGCACTGTCCCCATAACTTCACGCCACCGGGCCATCAGGAGCGCAAGGGAACTCAGGTCAGCTTCCCTGATCTCGGGAATATCCTGTAGAGAAAGGCGGCGCTGTGTTGCTTCTGACCATAATCTCACAGTTTTCCCCGGACCCTGGCGGCCCGCACGGCCTGCCCTTTGTTCACTTGTCGCACGGGAAATACGGTGCGTCTTCAATACTGGCAGACCTGTAACGGAATCACGCTCAGGGCTACGGCGCCACCCGCCATCAATAACAACCCTTACCCCGGGCACTGTCACGGAAGTTTCTGCAATAGACGTTGCCAGAACAATATGACGAGCCTGGTCTGTTGCAAGTACTTTCTGCTGTTCTTCAACAGGCTGCTCGCCATAAAGCAGACTTACAGGCAGTCTGGCATCAAGAAGCAACGCAACATGCCTGATTTCACCAATCCCTGGCAGAAAAACCAGAATAGAGCCTTCTTCTGCCTCCCATGCTTCATGAATAACTCTAGCACATAATTTCGGCAGATCACGTAAATCAGCAATATCATGCCGGTGATCAACAGAAACAGGGTAAGAACGCCCCTGACTTTCAAGCAGAGGCGCTTGTAGGAAACTGGTAAAAAGCTCCGTATCCAGGGTTGCAGACATTGCCAGCACCCTTAATTCCGGGCGGAAATTTTTTTGAAGATCAAGGCAGAAAGCAAGTCCCGCATCGCAATCAAGAGAACGCTCATGAACTTCATCAAAAATAACAATACCAACATCATCCAGCAAGGGGTTCATAAGGAGCTGCCTTAGAAACATACCCTCAGTCAAAACCTCAATACGTGTCTGTGAAGAAACAGCCTGATCCAGCCTTGTACGGTACCCTATAACCCTTCCCGGTTTTTCTCCCCTCTGCTGCGCCATATAAAAAGCAGCCCCCCTGACAGCAACTCGGCGTGGTTCTATCAGGATAATCTTCCTGCCCGCGAGCCAAGCAGGATCTGCTTCTAAAAGGCAGGGAGGCACAAGCGTTGTCTTCCCTGCTCCCGGAGGGGCCATCAAGACAAGATTTGAGGCTTTATCAAGCATGTCAAGAAGTGCAGGCAAGACATCTTCAACAGGAAGAGACATATCACTTCTCATCTCTTTACAGAATAAAACAAAGGCGAGGAGATTTTATTGCAATGGAAAACCGCGTTTATGCAGAACATCTTTTATGACATGCCGCCCGCCCAGCCCCTTAATGCTGGAAACACGCTCTGCAACAGTCTGTGACCAGCGCCGAGAAGGCAGACCCTGCTCTTTTTGATAAGCATCTGCTTTCTGATCATAATCTGTGATATGGTCTTTTTCGCCCTCAGTCTGGTAATAATTCTTATGCACAACTACGTTCTGACTCAAACGGGGTTTGATATGACGTGTAACCTCTTCGGCAGGGTATCCGACACATAATCCAACAACCGCATAAGCACGCAGGGGAAGGCCCAGAAGCTGCGCGACTTCTTCAACATGATTGCGCAACCCACCGATATAGACCGTACCAAGCCCCATCGATTCAAACGCTACTGTCGCATTTTGTGCCGCCAATCCCACGTCAAGCACCGCCATGAGGTGTGATTCCTCATAATCCAATGCAGTTTGGGCGAGGTCTTCCTGCTCAGCCAGACGGGCCAGACGGGCCAGACGGGCCAGACGGGAATGATCAACAATCCATGCCAGAAAAACAGGGGCCTGTTTGATAAATTCCTGATTACCGGCAAGTTCTGCCAGCCTGTCGCGTTTCTGCTGGTCTGTAACGACGATCACAGACCAGTTTTGCAGGTTACAGGAAGTCGCCGCAGAAGATGCCGCCGCAAGCCCCGCTTCAATCATCCCCTCTGGCAGAGGGTCAGATTTATAGTCACGCACACTCTGATGAGAAAGCAGACCTCTTATTGTCTCATTACCGACAAGACCAGCAGGGGCTTTCTGGCGATAACGCTCCTGCCAGAGTTTATTGATGTCAGGACCATAAAAAAGCGAGGCTTTTTTCATAGGCTTATGCCTCGTACGTCATAAGTGATGTAACGGGCACGTCTATTTTCTCACGGCCTTTCAGAAAAGACAGCTCGATCATCACAGCTGCACCAACAACTTCAGCACCGACTTTACGCAGAAGCTCGATAGACGCTGCCAGCGTACCCCCTGTCGCAAGAAGGTCATCAAGAACAACAACGCGCTCCCCTGGTCTGACAGCATTTTCCTGAATATGAAGTTCGTCCTGACCATATTCCAGGCCATATTGATATGAAACTGTTTTGCCCGGTAATTTACCGGGTTTACGCAACATTGAAAAACCACATCCCAAACGCATAGCAAGCGGTGCCGCTGTCAAAAAACCACGGCTTTCAATTCCCGCCAGACTGTCAGGACTCATACGCGCGACTGCCTGTGCCAGACGCCCGGTCGCAATCTGCCAACCTTCTGCATTATTGATCAAAGTTGAAATATCGTAAAACAGAATCCCTTTTTTAGGGAAATCCGGCACTGTCCGAATATATTTTTTAAGATCAATCGGGGCTGGTTCCTGAAAAGACATGGCAAAAAATTCCTCAAATCGTAACGTATCTGACGCAAGAGTTTTCTATGTACGCAAGCCCGCCCAAAGGCTCAACCCCTTCCTTTTATGAAGGGAACTGCAAAAGCCGTTGGACCATTTCAATCAGCTCCGATTTACGAAAAGGCTTAGGTAATAAGAAAGCCTTCAGCCCTTCATGAACCGTTTGCGTGCCGTCATAACTCCCTGATGCCAAAATGACCGGCAATGAGGGGAATATCTTTCTCACGTTTTCAGCAAGGGCGATACCATTCATCATGCCAGGCAGATTAACATCGCTCACCAGGAGTGAAATCGTTTCATTTTCCGCAAGCCTCAGAGCCTCCTGCGCGTCAGAACAGGATAAAACCTGATAGCCTTCCTTCTTCAAGGCTGATTGCACCATAAGGGCAATGATTTCTTCATCCTCGACAAGCAGAATTTTCACTATTTCACCTACTTAACGCTTCTTCTGGACATTCCCCGAGAGGGTTTGACGCCGGTTTCTAACCTCTCCGGCAAAGACAAAACCCAACATCACCACATCTGCCAAGAGCAATATCCCCGCCATTGGAATCGCCGTTCCTAAAGGGAAACAGGTAAAGGCATATGTCGCCAGAATACCAAAGACATAAAACCCAGTTCCTCCCAACGCTGCGGCTGACCCCGCATTCTGCGCCTGACGAGACAGCGCAATCGCCGCAGCATTAGGCCCAACAGCACCTCCTGGCGCCAAGGTCAGGACCATGGAAATTGTCAAAGGCCAGAAATAAACCGCCTTAAGATGCCCTAAAGAATCCAGATCAAAGGCGGACCAGATGGCGACACCAATAAAGATCAGTCCGGACAGTACAGCCATCCCAAGAACCGCTTTTAATAAAGTGTTACTATGGAAGAAGCGTAACATATAAGCGTTCACCTGAGATGCCCCGATCATACAGACAGCAAAAATCCCGAACAGCATACCATAATGGAAAGGGCTGAGGCCAAAAACATCCTCAAACAGGAAAGGAGCTGCTGTCAGATAGGTAAAGACAACCATCCCCTGCATCATCCAGACAATCCCGGTAAAGAAAAAACTTGGGTCACTTATAATCGTCATATAACGTTGAAGAACAATGCCAACCTTCAACTCACGCCGGAAATGGGTTGGCAGCGTGTCTGGCAGAAACAGGATAACGGCAAGCGCACTCAGAGCACCATAAATAGCCGTACCCCAGAAGATCCCTCGCCAGCTCATATATTGCAGCAGAAAGCCCCCCATTGCCGGGGCCAGCATCGGGACAATCCCCTGAATGATAATCAGGCGTGACATGACACGTGACATGGCATCGCCTGAAACCACGTCACGGATGCAGGCATTGGGAACGACCAGACTCGCTGCCCCCACAAGGGCCGCAACAACACGAAAAAAACAGAGTTGGGCCAGTGTTTGTGACAGGGCACACCCAATCCCGGCCAGAGCATAAGCGATCGTGCAGATAATAAGCGGCCAACGACGGCCAAAACGATCAACAATCGGGCCAATACTGATCTGCCCCAAAGCCAGCCCTGCAACCCATGCCGTCATGGTCAGGCTGCCAGCACCGGGATGGGTATGGAGCTGATGTTCAATCTCCGGGAGAGCCGGCAGATAAATATCGGTAGAAACCGGCGCAACAGCAGTCAGACTTCCCAGAAGAATGGGAAACCACAAAGGGAGGGTCCCCTCTTTTACGTCACCATCTTCTGTTCTTTCCACATGCAAATGCGTCAGCGTCATCTATAATTTCCTTCAGGCAAGACCCCCAATATCACTTACCAGTTCTATGTGTCGGATTGAAATGAAGTCTTTTTTAGAAATACCTGCCTCTGCTGGAAACGCCTCAGACCAAACCATCCTGACAAAGATGAAAAAAGGAATAATAAAACTGCCAGCAGGATTTCATTAAAATGCCCCAGAGACGTTCCGGCGCCCATCAGGGTAAATATAAAACTCTGTGGCAACCCGCCAATTAGTGTTGCGGCAGCAAACCTCCAGAAAGAAAGCTCTGCCATACCGGCTGCTGCTGAAACCAGCAAAGCTGAACCGACAGGTAAAAGACGCAAGGTCAGCACGGACCAGAAGGGCGAATTACGGCAAAAATCAGCCATTTGATACAGCTTTGTTTTCTGTTGGACCTCACTCCTTTGAAAAAAGCAACGCCCCAATAATCTGGCCCATAAATAAGTCAGACATGCTCCCGCTTCATAGGCCAGTGTGCACAATAAAAGCCCTCGCCCCAACCCAAACCCAAGTCCCCCAGCAAAACATAAGGCCTGACGGGAAAGTCCGAAACTGCAATAAATTATGGCAAACAGGCAGAACCAGAACCATCCCCAGGGGGTCTCCTGCCAGTGACGGACATGAGACAAATACTCCTGTACGATCGGCACATGCCAGAGCAACAGAGGCAGTAATAAAAGCCCTATTGTCAGAAGAGCCAGCTTTATGATGGTGCGCACCATAGAAGGCTCGCCCCTTTCTTCCACTCTGTATGAATTCAGGAAATCAGACCAGACCACGCGCCCTGATCAGGGCAAAGGCGGCAATTGTGACCATACAGGTCAGCTCTCCATTTCTGATCATCGCTTCAAATTCTGACAGGGGGAGATCCCGCACGATCATATCAGATTCCGTCTCTTCACGTGCGGCTTCACCCCGCACAAGATCACGCGCTAAAAAAACATACCCCTTTTGTGTTGAATAGCCAGCACCCTGATAAAGCTCACCTGCGGGAATCAGCTCTTTTGCCAGCAAACCGGTTTCTTCCTGAAGCTCTCCCAAAGCTAGTTCCTCAGCCTTGACGTCTTTTTTCGTCTCCCACATCCCCATAGGAAACTCCCAGAGACGTTTGCCGACAGGATAGCGAAACTGCTGAACAAGAGTCACATTTCCATTGGCATGGAGCGGCATAATCACAGCAAATGTGCCCCGTTCCACAACACCATAAAGCCCTTTTTTACCACTAGGATGAATAATGATGTCCTCACGGACAGCCGTCCAGGGGTTCTTATAAGCCAGACGGGAAGATAAAATTTTAAAACCAGCTTCCTCACGGGCTTTGTTAAGCAGGTCTTCCTGATCTTCAGAAGTCATGTCATAATATCCTTCCCTCTATTAAATCATATCTCACTTACAAAACGTGCAATCACCCAGAGTATTTAACAGAATGCACGTTATATCCTCTACCAATACCCTATTCCCATTGATCTCCCCACTTCTCTTCCCTTTTCTTAATACCAGAATGTCGCCCTTCCTCTCAAAGCTTTCTTCCTCTAAAGATCGTCAGCAATCTACCTGAAATCAGGTCAGAGGCTATAGATTACGGAACGATATTTCATGTCATCACCTATTTTGACAGAAGAGCCTCTTACAGGGTCTCCTACCTTAAAGGTTATCCCTGTCGTTATTTTTAATTTTCTTGTCTATCTTATCATCGGTCTTCCCAATGCCGTGATCGGGGCCTTGTTCGTTCATGATATATTAGGGTTCAGCACAGCCATTGCAGGGATGGTCCTCTCCCTGCAATATCTAGGCACATTCAGCACCCGTCTTGTCTCTGGCTTTCTTGTAGACCGTTACGGACCAAAAAAAATATTAAGCTACGGGCTTTCTGCTACCATTCTCTCAGGCTTGTTCATGTGCCTGGCAGCCTTGATTGCCGGCATGTTTCCTCTATCTGCAAACGTGCGTTACATAGCTTTATCTATTGCCTTATTAAGTCGTTTATTCTTAGGTTGGGGAGAAAGCTGGACTGCCACTTCTGTCACAACATGGAATATACGCCGCGTTGGCAGGCCCCATATCTCGGTGGCAATTTCCTGGAATGGTGTAACCTCTTATGCAGGTATTGCTATCGGCGTCATCATCGGAAAATATCTGAGTTATTTTGACCCACATATACCACTTCTCCCCGTTGGGATCACGTCTGCCCTTCTAGCGGGAACCGGGCTTGTAACCCTTCTCTGCTTCTATGAAGGAATAAAACCTTTACCGGTGAAGAAAGGCGCTGATATGTCCCTTCTCCATGCTTTACGTAAAGTACTTCCATATGGCGCTGGACTTGCCGCAGGGTCATTTTCCTTCGGCACAATCAGCAGTTTTCTTGCACTTTATTTCAGTGTTAATCACTGGTCTCATATCGGCCTTGCTTTTGGCATTTTTTCTCTTATGTTTATTCTAGGTCGGCTTCTTTTTGCCTCTCAGATTGATAAGCGTGGTGGCATACCCGTCGCTTTTGCATCTCTTCTTGTCGCGACACTCGCAATGGTCATTTTTTGCACCATCCATACTGAAACAGGAGCGACAATCGGTGCTGCCTTATCAGGAGCTGGCTTTTCCCTGCTTTTCCCGGCACTGGGAACTATGGCCGTCAGAACAGGAGGACCAGAATATAGTGGCATTCTTCTAGCTGCCTATTCAGTTTTCACGGACTTAACCATTTTCCTTGTTGGCCCTCTTATGGGCTTTATCCAGATTGAAGCAGGCTGGAACGTCATGTTCGCCATTGTCGGAACTCTTTGCCTAAGCGGGATATTTCTGACAACTTTTCTTTCACGCCTTCCGGGTAGTGGTATTGAAGAATCTCCAAGCACTTAAGAACTATAAATCCGTTTGATTTTTCATTTTGTATTATATTGAGGTACTTAATTATGACGATTCAAAATTGTACTGTATTTTGTGGCTCACGCGATGGCCTTGACCCTGCCTATCAGCAAGCCGCAACGGAACTAGGAACTGCTATAGCAAACGAAAATATGACCCTTATTTATGGAGGCGGCGGGACTGGCATGATGGGAGCCGTTGCTCGAGCTGCGCTTGAAGCTGGCGGTCACGTAAGAGGCATTACGACAAATTTTCTGGAGGAACAGGAACTACGTCAGGGAGGGCTGACAGACCTCGAAGTCGTTGCGGATATGCCGGCACGCAAAAAAGCCCTCTTTGAAGAGGGCGACGCCTATATCATCCTGCCAGGTGGTTTTGGCACATTTGATGAATTTATGGAGGTGCTGGTCAACCGTCAGCTAGGCATTCACGAAAAACCGATCCTGATCCTCAATACCCAGCAATGGGCTGACCCTCTTCTGACTTTGTTAAAAGCCACGATTGCACAAGGGTTCGCCTCTTCTGAAGTCAGCTGTTTTTATTCTGTGATAGAAGATGTCTCCTCATTGATAGAGCAACTGAAAAGTTTTTAATCGGCTCCGTTTATCCGTCTGATTGCCCCTCCACAGGCAGCAAGTTTGCGCTCAACTTTTTCATAACCACGGTCAAGATGATAAATGCGATGCAGTTCGGTCGTGCCTTCAGCCACCAACCCCGCAAGAATCAGAGAAAAAGACGCCCGCAGATCAGTCGCCATAACAGGTGCACCAGATAATCTGGAAACGCCACGGATAATCGCTGACCGACCCTGAATATGGATATTAGCCCCCATACGATTTAACTCTGGCACATGCATGAAACGATTTTCAAAAATCGTTTCAGTCATCATAGCGGCACCTTCTGATACTGCTAAAAGAGCCATGAACTGGGCCTGCATATCTGTTGGAAACCCGGGGTAAGGTTCTGTCATCAGGTCAATGCCAATGAGTTTCCCCGATGAAGACACGCGCAGACCCTGCGCATCTTCCTTCACCTCGGCCCCCATTTTCTGCAAGGCCCCCATCACAGCTTCTTGGTCAATCAACCGTCCCCCTTTAAGCAGGAGATCACCCCCGGTAATGGCCGCAGCACAGGCATAAGTGCCACATTCTATGCGGTCAGGCATCACGCTATATTCAGCGCCATGCAATGCAGGCACCCCTTCAATAACCAGATTCCCGCTTGATTCGCCCGTAATTCGCGCACCCATTGCTTTAAGACAAGAGACCAGATCAACAATTTCCGGCTCACGGGCTGCATTGATAATTTCTGTTTTCCCCTGTGCAAGACATGCCGCCATCAACAGGTTTTCAGTGGCCCCAACACTTGCAAAAGGTAGAATAATCCGTCCGCCATGTAAGCCTCTGGGTGCTGTTGCATTAATATAGCCATTTTCAAGGGTGATTTCTGCACCCATTACCTCAAGACCTTTAAGATGCAAATCCACAGGGCGTGTCCCTATCGCACACCCGCCTGGTAATGACACCCTTGCCTCGCCTGCACGAGCTAGAAGTGGCCCCAGCACCAGGATAGAAGCACGCATCTTAGAGACGATATCATAGGGCGCTTCTACCGAGCAGATAGGCCCCTCGATAACGAGACTATGAGCTTCTTCATCCTTACTGACCGTTTTCCCCAAAGTCGCCAGCAGGGTGCACATTGTCTCAATATCATCAATATTTGGAACATTATGAAGCGTGAGAGGCTCCGCCGTCAAAAGCGAAGCCACCATCAGTTTCAAGCCGGAATTCTTGGCACCACTGATAATGATTTCGCCCCGTAAGGGATTTCCCCCTTCTATCGTAAAATAGCTCACAACCTGACCTTTACAAACGAGGAGGTGTCACACCTGACTGGCGCATATATTTCCCGGCACGATCGGCATAGCTAACTTCGCAAGGGCTAGCCCCTTGGAAAAAGAGAAACTGGCAGATGCCTTCATTTGCATAAATACGTGCAGGGAGCGGCGTTGTATTGCTGATTTCAATCGTCACCTGTCCTTCCCACTCAGGCTCAAGCGGTGTGACATTCACGATGATCCCGCAGCGTGCATAAGTTGATTTACCAAGGCAGACCACCAACGTATCACGAGGAATCCGGAAATATTCAATAGTATGAGCCAGAGCAAAACTATTGGGCGGAATGGTTATATCCCCCCGACGCGTTACAAAACTATTCGCCGTGAAATTCTTTGGATCAACGACAGCATTATCCACATCCGTAAAAATGTGAAACTCATCGGCTACCCTGGCATCATAACCATAAGAAGAGAGGCCATAGGAAATCACTCCCTCGCGTTTCTGCGCCTCGACGAAAGGCTCAATCATCCCTTCCTCCTGCGCCATACGTCGAATCCAATGATCTGGCATAATAGGCACGTTATCTCTCCTCTCTAAACAGCTTTAATCCGCTTAGCCGTTCATGAGAGATAGCGCAATCACCTAGACAAAAAGCTAATGTTTTGACGAAGGTGATGAAGCTGTTATCGAAACCTTAGTTGCAGAGGATTTATGAACAGGTTTCGGCCAGACCTCTTCCGGGTACCGAACCCACAAATCCCCCATAGCCGGCATTCTGGGGCGCACAGCAGCACCTCTGAATGTACGACGCAACCATAAACGCCGAGGGCGTAATTCACTTGAAATCACCCCACAAATAATCAGAAAAGCCCCTAGCAGCGTGGTTGAAGACAGAGCCTCTCCCATGAAATGACCAATCAGTCCACCCCATATCGGCTCTGTTGAATAAATCACTGTGGCCTTTGTCGCGGGAACGGATTTCTGAGCCCAGTTCATAACGAGCTGAACTGCAGCACTTAATAATCCCATCGCCAGCGCGCATGAGACCCATCCCCAGGAGAAAGAAGGAATATGCTCTCCAGCAAGCGGCATACCAATAAAAGCGACAATTCCGCCTGCAACCAGCTGAACAATCGTAATACGGCGACTATCCGCTCCGACTGCACAGACACTGATCAGTAATATCTCAATAGCAAATGCAAACGTCGCCAGAATCGTAAGCATATCACCATGGCTGATTGAAATTGTACCTCCCTGGGGCCCTGCGAGAAAGATCAATCCTGTAAAAGCCAACGTCAGCCCCAAAAGGCTCATCGCATGAGGACGCTTACGTAAGAAAATCCATTGCATCAGCGGCACTAACGGCACATAAAGCGCCGTTAGAAATGCTGAACGGCTAGAGCTGATTGTCTCCATACCCTTGAGCTGTAGTAAATAACCACAAACAAGAGAAAGCCCGATCAGGGAGCCATTTATCATCTCCCGCTTGGTAATGCCGATCAGACAGCGTTTGCCCGTCAGAAGCATCACAATAACGGCAGCGACCAAAAAACGTATTGCAACAAAAAAGAAGGGGCCACTGGTCTGCAAAGCAAGATGAAGCACATAATAAGTGCCACCCCAGAACATCGTTATGATGGCAAGGGCAACTTCCTGCCGGGAAGGCAAAGGCACATGATGCCTTGCCATCAAGAAGTCGTATCCTGCGGACAGCCTGGAAGTGCCTCAGACTCATCGGGCCGCAGACGTTTTTGCTGTTTGCGACGCAAGAGATTGGCTCTTAACGCCTTCGCTTCCCGCTCAAGACGCTCTTCAAGCTGCCTCTGAGCCTCTTCCTTGAGGATTGTTTGTTTTTTCATCAGCGTAAGAAAGCCTCAATAATACGCATAAATCGACAACGCCCCTCTAACACGGCTCTTCGGGAGAACCAACCATATAAGACCATATGCTTACGTCATGGCAGCCATGAAGAAATTATATCCCTCTGGATACTGGTCTCTGAAAGATGGCTACTCCTTTTCTTCAGTCAAGAAAGGCCCCACAACTTTTCTTGCCTGGGCAAGATATTGTTCCTTCTCCCCTACTGGCGCAACATAGAAAAGGGCCTCTTCCGCATCTTTCAAGGATGCACCCCGTGCAATAAGCCAATAAGCAAGATACTGGGAAGCAAGACAACCGCCTGCCGTTGCTACAGAACCTTGCGCCGTAAACGGAGCATTAATGACATCAACCCCAGCTTCTTCAACCCAGGGTTTTGTCAATAAATCAGTGCAGGCCGGCACATTGCCAATGAATCCAAGCCTGGCCAGTAACAAAGTTCCCGAACATTGAGCTGCAATCAACTGACGCTCCGGGTTGCAGTTCAGACGTGCCATTAAAGCCTTATCTGCTGCAATTTCACGGGTTTTACTGCCACTGCCAAAGAGAACAGCATCTGCCTCAGCAATAAACTCCAGAGGCTTTTGCCGCTGGACTGTCACACCATTCATAGATGTAACCTGCTCTGTCGGAGACGTAATATAAGCCGCCCATCCTTTTGATGGCCATACGATTTAAAATACCGGCCGCAATAAATGAATCCAGTTCATTAAACCCCTCAAATGTCAGGACAGCGATTTTCATGGAATCCTCCCTAGCTTAAATAATCAGACGAATCTCTAATTAAGAAATTAAGACAGGTTTTCAGCATTGACCATATCCGGTGTAGAAACCCTAAAACATTCAGCCATATCCGTGCCCAGTAACTCATCATAAATCTGCAATGTCGCAAACTGCATGCGCTCTTTAGTAAAAGACAACAAAGCATGATTACGTGCCGCGTAAGAAACCTCTTCAAGGGCGGCTTTATCAGCATTCAGCATGACCATGATCGCTTTTTGCAAAGCACACACATCACCTGGAGGGATTAAAATACCAGTCTGCCCGTCAATAATCGTCTCAGCCAAACCTCCCTCTCTTGTGCCGATCACCGGCCTGCCCATCATCTGGGCTTCAATGGCAACACGGCCAAAAGGCTCTGGCTTCAAAGACGGCACCACCACCAGATCAGCCAGTGCGTATGCTGCTGGCATATCCGAGCAATTACCGACAAAACGTAAATGATCTTCCAGCCCTGCTTTGCGTGCCTGCATTGAAAGCTTGCGGGAAAAATCAGCTTTTGTTTCTGCTCCGGCAAAAACGCAGACCCAGTCTTCTCCTAGTTCCTCACCCAGCCCCGATAATGCTTCAATGAGAAAACTCTGCCCCTTCCAGGGCGTCAGACGCCCGGCCATAAGGATAATGCGGCACCCTTCAGGCAGGTACCATTGTTCAATCAATGCCTGCACACGTGGCCCGGTAACTGAGGCAGGGTTATAGAGAGAAGGATCACACCCCCGAGGAACCAGGCGAAGACGCTCCTCCACTCCCTTGTAAGTCTGTTTTATCCTTTCTGTAATATGCTGGGAGACGGCAATAACACGCTTCCCTTTAACAAGAGCTGAATTATAAAATTTCTTAAGAAACGTGCGGCTTTCGTGGACACCATGCCATGTCGTCACCAAAGGAATTTTTTCTTTCCGAGCAACACGTCCGGCAATCCAGGCCGGATAACGTGAGCGGGCATGAATCAGATCAACACCATAATCCCGGCAGATTGCCCGCACCTGCTTTACGCGATGGCTGTATATGAAAGGGGAGGCAGTTTTATCCAGCTTCAAGGTAATATGCTCACCACCAACGTAGCGTAAACGAGGCAGAAGACGGCCCCCTCCACTTACAACGAGGGCACGCCCTCCTGCTCTGACAATGGCCTCAGCCATATCGAGGGTGCCTTGTTCAACACCACCTGCATCAAGATCAGGTAGAATCTGTAAAATACAGGGCTTGTCTGTTTGGGTCATCGTAATCTCAACCACCTGTCGGAATTGTTACAATAGCACCACCACTATGCGTGGTGGCTGCAAGTGCGCTGATAACCTGCACCATTGTAAAAGCCTCTTTACTCTGGAAATCCGTCTCATCAATCCAGTACCACCGCTTTTTATAATGAACGGCAGTATAAGTCTCATCAGGGACATGCTTGCCGGAATGAATGACAACTTCCGGTCGTGTTTCAATACCAATCTGCCCGATTGTCGGTGGCGTCCGGCCTGATTTAACATCTTCATCGGGCACTTCCATTTCATAGGAAAGCTGCGTGAGCATTGCGAGCATAGAACGTGTTAGAATCGCAATCTGACCCGGTCTTTTCGGATAAGGACCATACACAATCTCGGCCTCCTGCATCTGGGCTGGAAGATGCAAAAGGCGCCTGATTTCTGCCTGAATGGCAAGAAGCCTGTTATCAGACGTGCTTGCAAGAACTAGATAGACATGCTCACTTTTCTGAATATGAGAATCTTCTCCTGACCGGCCTCCTTTTTTCTTTTTATCAGAGACCTCTTCAGACATAACCTCCTCACTTGAAATCCGCACAGTCATGGCACCAGCAAGCTGGAGCTGTTTTAAGTCATGCAGCAAAAGATAAAACCGCACGGACCCTCCTCCAAAAGGACCGGCACCAAGCCCTCTGACATTAGAAAGACCATCAATTGACTGCGCGGTCAGACGCAGCAACGTATCAATCGACATCCCTCCCAGACATAATGGCATGATCACACTCGGGGGGATGGGCCGCACCACATTCTCAGCATATTGTTGTCCTGTCAGGGGCTGGTAGGTAATAGTCGGGTTTTCCGCCAGGGACATTGAACCCTGCCCGAAAAGGTAATTACTGACCGCTGAGGCAGGGTATCCATAATACCCACCAGACACACTCCGGGAGAAACTATAACCAGCAATCACCTGGGTCGTATCAAGAAATGTTGGAGGGTCTGCATAACGGCGCCTAACAATGTTCAGCAGCATTTCGCGTTTCTGCGTCTCACCCAGAGCGCGCGTATAGGCAAGCTGGTCATTCTGCATCCGTGCAGGCCCAACCCACATACATCCACTCAAGGCAAAAACGCATAAGACGACAGGAAGGATTATAGAGCGTAATGAAATAAGGTATCCTCCCATGATAAACCGTAAAACCAGATAAAACAGTCAGATATTCAGACATAAGGCCATTCATTCAGAACGGCCTCATCTTAGACTCGTTTTTATTTTATAAACCTTAATCTTGGGAAAGAATTAAAAAGCGATCAATCATTGCCCGAGATTATTTTTCACAAAAACGCCCTTGAAACAGACAGCCTTTCTTCCTAGATCACAATAGAAGAGCCGTAATGTGAAAATACGTTTCGGCATAATGTCATATAGGGTTAGGTCCAATGCCTGAATATAGGGTTGGGCGTAACCGCTGAAAGGACGAAGATTATGAGTAAAGTGATCGGTATTGACCTTGGTACGACCAATTCCTGCGTCGCAGTCCGCGAAGGGAATGAAACGAAGGTCATCGAAAATAGCGAAGGTGCGCGCACGACCCCTTCAATGGTTGCCTTCACGGATAATGGCGATGTTCTGGTCGGTCAGGCTGCCAAACGCCAGGCTGTTACTAACCCCACAAATACACTTTATGCCGTTAAACGTCTGATCGGTCGCCGTTTTGATGATGCAACAGTCAAAAAAGATCAGGGCATGGTCCCTTACGAAATCGTTAAGGGTGAAAATGGCGATGCGTGGGTACGCGCTCAAGGCAAGGATTACGCTCCTGCCCAGATTTCTGCCTTTGTCCTTGGCAAGATGAAAGAAACCGCTGAGGCTTATCTTGGCGAAAAAGTGACAGAAGCTGTCATTACCGTTCCTGCTTACTTTAACGACGCCCAGCGTCAGGCAACACGTGATGCAGGCCGTATCGCTGGCCTTGATGTCAAACGCATCATCAATGAGCCTACAGCCGCGGCTCTTGCTTATGGCCTTGAAAAACGTGATTCCGGTCATGTTGCTGTCTATGACCTTGGTGGTGGCACATTCGATATTTCCATTCTGGAAATTTCTGATGGCGTGATCGAAGTCAAATCCACCAATGGTGATACATTCCTCGGTGGTGAAGACTTTGATAACAAGATTATCGACTTTCTTGCAGACGAGTTCAAACGCGAACAGGGTATCGACCTACGTTCAGACAAAATGGCTCTTCAGCGTCTCAAAGAAGCTGCTGAAAAAGCAAAGATTGAGCTTTCTTCTTCCAAAGAGACCGAAGTCAATCTGCCCTTTATCACGGCAGATGCTTCCGGCCCAAAACATCTCGTAGTCCGTCTGACACGCGCCAAGTTGGAAAGCCTGGTCGAAGACCTCGTGAAACGTACCCTCGCTCCCTGCCAGGCCGCTCTTAAAGATGCAGGACTGTCAACAACGGAAATCAACGAAGTTATCCTCGTTGGTGGTATGACCCGTATGCCACGTGTCATCGAAGCTGTGAAAGAATTCTTTGGTCAGGATCCTGCCCGTAACGTGAACCCTGATGAAGTTGTCGCCATTGGCGCTGCTGTCCAGGGTGCCGTTCTGAAGGGTGATGTCAAAGACGTCCTTCTTCTCGATGTCACACCACTTTCACTCGGCATTGAGACATTAGGCGGTGTCTTCACACGTCTGATTGATCGTAACACGACGATTCCGACCAAAAAGAGCCAGACTTTCTCCACCGCTGAAGACAACCAGCCTGCTGTGACCATTAAGGTCTTCCAGGGTGAACGCGAAATGGCTGCCGATAACAAACTTCTCGGCAATTTTGACCTTCAGGGAATTGCGCCTGCACCACGTGGTGTGCCTCAGATCGAAGTGACGTTCGATATTGATGCAAACGGCATTGTCAATGTTTCCGCCAAGGATAAGGCAACTGGGAAAGAGCAGCAAATCCGCATCCAGGCTTCTGGTGGCCTGTCAGATGCTGATATTGACCGTATGGTGAAAGATGCTGAAGCCAATGCTTCAGCGGATAAGGCCCGTCGTGAACTTGTTGAGCAGCGCAATACAACGGAAGCCATGATCCATCAGACCGAGAAATCCCTCACTGAAGCTGGCGACAAGGTTCCTGCTGCTGACAAGAGCGAAGCAGAAGAAGCCATCAAGGCAGCTCGTGATGCCCTGAATGGCGATGACCTCGAAACACTCAAGGCTGCCTCTGAACGTCTGACACAGGCTGCGATGAAAGTCGGTCAGGCTGCTTATCAGGCACAGGGTGAAGCACCGCAGGAAGCTCAGGCTTCCGCCAAAAAAGATGAAGAAAACGTCGTCGATGCCGATTTCGAAGAAATCAATGATGATGAAAAGAAGAAATAAGCTTCACTGATCACTCTGAGGGAGCTCCCGGGCCTCCCTCTAACAGGCGTCTGTGTCTTTTTTATAGACCAGACGCCCTTTTTTCATCAAAAGAGTTAACATCTCCTTTTCTTTGGACATGGATAGTTAGAAGCGGACATGGTCACAAAAGTCGATTACTACGAAGTACTTGAGGTCTCCCGTACAGCAACGCAGGATGAATTGAAAAAAGCTTTTCGTAAAAAAGCGATGCAATACCATCCCGATCGTAACCCCGGCGACAAAGAGGCCGAACAAAAATTCAAGGAAATTAATGCTGCCTATGAAGTTCTGCGTGATGCAGATAAACGTGCAGCATACGACCGTTATGGTCATGCCGCCTTTGAGAATGGCGGCGGTAGTAGCGCTGGAGGATTCGGCGGTTTTGGAGGATTCGGCGCAGGTGGTCTGGGAGATATTTTCGAACAGATGTTCGGAATGGGAGGGCAGAGAGGTCCTTCCCAGCGCAGTGCTGCTGATATTCAGGTCCAGGTTGAGATCACCCTGACAGAAGCTTTCACTGGTATCAAAAAAGACGTCACAATCCAGACCAGAGTCAGCTGCTCAAGCTGTCATGGCACCGGATCAGCCGATCCTTCTAAAGGAAAAGTCACCTGTGCAAGCTGTCATGGCCGCGGCGCTGTTCGTGTCCAGCAGGGTTTCTTCGTTGTAGAACGCCCCTGTCCCACCTGCCAGGGAACTGGCCAGACAGTTGAAAGCCCCTGTAAAGCCTGCCACGGCAGCGGTACAGAAGCCGCAACTGATGTTGTAAATGTGGATATTCCAGCAGGCATCGAAGATGGCACGCGGATTCGCATTGCAGGCAAAGGAGAAGCTGGTGGTGAAAATGTACAGCCAGGTGATCTCTATGTCCTCGTCACGGTCGCACATCATGACCTTTTTCAACGTGAAGGAGCCCATATTTACTGCCGCGTTCCCCTTCGCATGACACAAGCTGCCCTAGGTACGGAGATTGAGGTCCCCGTTATTGATGGCACATCTGCCAAGGTCAAGATTCCTGCCGGTACACAGAGCGGCGAAACCTTACGCCTGCGCGGGAAGGGTTTTTCTGTTCTTCATTCTCGCGCACGAGGCGATATGTATTTGCAGATGAACATAGAAACGCCGCGCAACCTCACCAAGCGCCAGCGCGAACTGCTTGAGGAATTTGAAGCAGATAATGACGACCACCAGAAAGCCAGTCCTGAGAGTGCAGGTTTCTTCAAACGCGTCAAAGACTTTTTCGAAGGTAATTGACCGGAAATGATTTTACCATGAAGTGATTTTTCTCTTGCCTCTCCCCACAAGGAAGGCAAGAGTCACTTTATGACAAAAATCCAATCTCCCAAAATCGGTATCGCCGGTATTTCAGGCCGGCTTGGTTCACTCTGCGCAGAAGAGGCAGCTTGCCATCTGGTCGGTGGCCTCTCACGCAAAGCGGACCCTGCACGTTTTATTGTGAGTGATCCACTAGAACTTGCCAGGAAATGTGATGTCATTATTGATGTCAGCCATGCCAGCCAGATTATCCCTCATGCTCAAGCCTTTACTGAGGCAGGCTGTGCCTGGGTCCTCGGCACAACAGGTCTGGACAGCAGAGACCAGCAGGTTATTGATGAAGCGGCCAAAAAAATTCCTGTCTTGCAGGCAGCCAATTTCTCGCCCGCTTTGACCATGCTGCTTGATCTTGCCAGCCAGCTAGCCGCAGCATTACCCGATTATGACGCAGAAATTCTTGAAACACATCACCGCCAGAAACTAGATGCTCCTTCCGGTACTGCACTTGCAATTGGCCGTGCAGTTGCCAAAGGGCGCCATGTTGATTTTGATAAGGCCAAAAGACTGGACCAGAATGGTAAACGCCCCGATGGCGCTATCGGCTTCGCTTCCCTTCGTGGAGGGCAGGTCATTGGCGAGCACGAATTGCGCTTCTTAACCTCTGATGAAGAAATTACACTTTCCCACCGAGCACTGGACAGACGCGTTTTTGCACGGGGTGCTGTAAAAGCAGCTATTTGGCTGGCAGATCATAAACCATCTGGACACTACACTATGAGTGATGTAGTGAAGGGGAACATAGTCTGATTTAAGGCGATAGGACAAATATTCCTGTCTACACGATATCCAGTCATGGATTTATCAGACCAATCTGTCTCCTGATACTGTTGTAACGCCTGTAATCGGGCGTTGCATAAGTGTCTTTTCCTTTCCACTCATTCCCTGTGAGGTCCCTGAGTGCGCAATTACGGCGATTTTCTTTTTACTTCCGAATCCGTCTCTGAAGGTCATCCTGACAAAGTTGCAGACCGTATCTCCGATACAGTACTTGATGCCTATCTTGAAGCAGACCCAGAAGCCCGTGTGGCTTGTGAAACATTGGTTACGACAAACCGTGTCATCCTGGCCGGTGAAGTCCGTGGACCGGAAGCTGTAGAAAAGACCCTGATCGACCGCGCTCGTGAAGCGATTAAAGACATCGGGTATGATCAGGAAGGTTTCTCCTGGAAAAAAGCAGATATCAAATCTTATCTCCATGCCCAGTCTGCCGACATTGCTGTCGGCGTTGACAGTGCCGGCGATAAAGACGAAGGCGCTGGTGACCAGGGAATCATGTTCGGTTTCGCTACAAATGAGACCGACACCCTTATGCCAGCCCCTATTTTCTATGCTCATAAAATTCTTGAACGCATGCGCGACCACCGCAAGGCCGGCGATGCCTATGGCCAGGGTCTGCTACCTGACGCTAAAAGCCAGGTAACGCTCCGTTATGTTAATGGCAAGCCTGTCGGTGCAACATCTGTCGTTGTTTCCACCCAGCATGAAGCAGGTTTTGCTCAAAACAAGATCCGTGAAATGGTCCGTGAAAGCGTTCACGAAGTTCTGCCTGAAGGCTGGATGTGCCCGGAAGATCATTTCTACGTCAACCCAACAGGAATCTTTGTCATTGGTGGCCCTGATGGTGATGCTGGTCTGACGGGGCGTAAAATCATCGTTGATACATATGGCGGTGCGGCACCTCATGGTGGTGGCGCTTTCTCAGGAAAAGACCCAACCAAAGTTGACCGTTCCGCTGCCTATGCGGCACGTTATCTGGCGAAAAACGTCGTTGCCGCCGGTCTTGCAGACCGCTGCACAATCCAGCTCAGCTATGCGATTGGCGTTTCACGTCCACTCTCTGTCTATGTTGACCTCGATGGCACAGGCCGTGACGTCAATGAGGAAAAACTGGGCCTTCTGCTCAATGAGATCATGGATCTTTCTCCACGTGGTATCCGTAAGCATTTGCGCCTTAACCGGCCGATCTATGTTCCGACCTCTTCATACGGTCATTTCGGACGCACACCTGATCCTGTTCTCGACAACTTCACATGGGAACAGACAGACCTAGTCGAGAGCCTCAAAAACGGTCTAAACCGCTAATCAGGTCACTCTCTTCCCAGAAGAATGAGCCTCCCCTTTCCTTCCTCAAGGGAAGGGGTTTTTTCATCTTACCATTTTGAAATGACGCCTCCGTTGTTTGACGAATTGAAACCACAACCAGAACGCCTTTATGGCCGCCAGCGTGGGCATCCTCTACGTGCACGCCAGCAGCTCCTGCTTGACGAAACGCTTCCCCGCGTCACTTTCAATAACTTTAAAAAACCTCTTGAAGGATTTTCACGCCCTGTTTCCAAGATTTTCTTGGAAATCGGTTTTGGTGGTGGGGAGCACGCTCTGAAACAAGCGGAAGAAAATCCAGAAGCAGGGTATATCGCCTCTGAAGTCTTTGAGAACGGGATATGTTCTCTCCTTTCGCGCATCGTTCCTGAAGGAGAGGAAAAGACAGCCCCTCCTCCAGAGAATCTACGCCTTTGGACTGACGATGCACGGCTTTTAATGAAAGAACTGCCCGATCAATCCCTTGACCAGGCTTATCTCATGTTCCCCGATCCCTGGCCTAAAGCCCGACATGCCAAGCGGCGTTTTGTACATCCTGAAAATATTGCACAGCTGGCCCGCCTTCTGAAGACGCAGGCCCAATGGCGCATTGCAAGTGACCATCCGGTCTATCAGGAATGGGTCACTGAAGTTATGTCTGCCCAACCTTATTTTGAACTGGCTTCTTTCACAAAAACCCGCCCTGAGGACTGGTCTCCAACGCGCTATGAAGCCAAAGCCTTCCGGGAAGGAAGACAGCCTTTTTACTGGACCTTTATACGCCGTCCCTAATCCCTTTAGGAGCCTCATCAGATGACACAATCTGCGTCAGAACAAACACCCATTGAACGTGAAGAAATGGAATTTGATGTCGTGATCGTTGGTGGAGGGCCGGCTGGTCTCAGCGCTGCCATCAAACTCCGCCAGCTTGACCCCAACCTCTCTGTCTGTCTGCTTGAAAAGGGCAGTGAGATAGGGGCGCATATCGTCTCTGGCGCTGTCATTGAGCCACGCTCTCTCTCTGAACTTTTTCCTGATTGGCAAGAACGCGGTGCACCACTTGATACAGCTGTCACGGAAGAGAAGCTTTTTTTCCTGACCCAGGAAAAAGCCTTCCCCATCCCTGCCTTGCATCTTGTCATGCCTCAAATGGACAATCGGGGTAATTATGTCATCTCCCTTGGAGATTTGTGCCGCTGGCTTGGTGAACAGGCCGAAGCGTTAGATGTGGAGATCTATCCCGGATTCAGTGGGAGACAGCTTTATATCGAAGAGGGGCGCGTTTGCGGAATTATCACCGGCGATATGGGTATTGGCCGTGATGGAACAAAAAAACCAGACTTCACTCCAGGCATGATTCTCCGTGGCAGGCAAGTCATCCTCGCTGAGGGTACGCGCGGCTCTCTGAGTGAACATGCCATTAACCACTACGACCTGCGTGATAAATCAGACCCACAAACCTATGGTCTGGGGATCAAGGAAATCTGGGAAATCCCTAAGGAAAACCACAAACCCGGCTTTATTCAGCATAGTTTTGGCTGGCCTCTTGATAATCATACATATGGTGGGGCTTTTCTCTATCACTTTGGAGAAAATCTGGTCAGTTATGGTTTTGTAACGGGTCTGGATTACCGTAACCCCTGGCTCTCTCCCTTTGAGGAAATGCAGCGTACCAAATTACACCCTGCTTTCCGCCCTCATTTTGAAGGGGGACGGCGTATCAGCTATGGTGCCCGCGCCCTTTCGGAAGGCGGTTTTCAGTCTGTTCCTAAACTCACCTTCCCCGGTGGTGTCCTGACTGGAGATAGTGCAGGCTTTTTGAATATGCCTAAAATCAAGGGCACACACACAGCCATGAAGTCAGGAATCTTGGCTGCGGAAGCCGTATTTGAAGCTTTGCAGAATGAAGAAAACGAAGCCACCAGCTATCTTTCCAGAGTAAAAAACTCATGGCTCTGGTCTGAACTATATGAAGCGCGCAATATTCGTCCTGCTTTTGCAAAATGGGGCAATATGGGTGGGGCGCTTTATAGCGCTATTGACGGCTTCATCTTCCGCAACAAAGCGCCATGGACACTTCATTTTACGCATGCAGATAATGAAACATTGCTTCCTGCGTCCCAATGCAAGGCACCTGCCTATCCCAAGCCCGATCATAAAGTGACTTTTGACCGGCCTAGCTCTGTTTTTCTCAGTAATCTGAGCCATGATGAAGACCAGCCCGTTCATCTGCATTTACGTAGTCAAACGCTTTGGGAAGAAGTCAATGCACGGCATTTTTCCTCCCCTGAAACGCGTTACTGCCCAGCGGGTGTGTATGAAGGCGCGCAGGACACGACAGGAAACTGGTCTCTGACAATTAACGCCCAGAATTGTGTTCACTGTAAAAGCTGCGACATCAAGGATGCGACCCAGAATATCAAATGGGTACCACCAGAAGGAGGCAGTGGACCCAATTACTCTTCCGGGATGTAAATATAATCAGACATCCTCTCCTTTTTATTAGCTTTTCTGGAAGAGAGGATGTGACTTTTAGGCCAAGACAAGATAGTCTAGTAGGGATTTTTTTAATTTATTCTGGATTTTCCAGCGGCAACAACGACGAAAGATGACAATGAAGATTCTTGTCCCCGTCAAACGGGTTGTTGATTATAACATCAAGCCACGTGTAGCGGCTGATGGTAGTGGTGTTGAAACGCAAGGCGTGAAAATGTCGATGAATCCCTTCGACGAAATCGCTCTTGAAGAAGCCATAAGGCTGCGTGAAAAAGGAACAGCTAGCGAAGTCGTAGCCGTTTCCATCGGGCCACAAGCAGCCCAGGATATTCTCCGCACAGCCATGGCAATGGGCGCTGATCGCGCCATTCTGATTAAGACAGACGCGACGGTTGAGCCTCTGGCTGTTGCAAAGCTCTTAAAACTCATCATTGAGCGCGAGCAGCCCGGCCTTGTCAGCATGGGCAAACAGGCCATTGATGACGATATGAATGCAACAGGCCAGATGCTGGCTGCTATGCTCTCATGGCCTCAGGCTACCTTTGCCAGCAAGGTTACAATTGCTGATAATCGTGCTGAAGTTGCGCGTGAGATTGATGGCGGGATCGAAGTCATTTCCATTCCTCTTCCTGCGATCATCACAGCAGACCTTCGTCTGAACGAACCTCGTTATGCGTCTCTGCCCAATATCATGAAAGCGCGTAAAAAACCGCTGGAAACAATCGAGGCAGAGAGCCTTGGTGTTGATCTGACGCCGCATCTTACAATCGTTAAAGTTGAAGAACCAGCCGAACGTAAAGCTGGCATATTGGTCAATAATGTTGAAGAGCTGGTATCCAAGCTTAAAACAGAAGCGAAGGTGCTCCCATGACCGCACTTGTTCTGATTGAAATCGAAGGTGGCAAAGTCCGTCAGGCAACGCGCTCTGCCATTGCAGCAGCACGTTCTTTTGGTGAAGTAGATGCACTGCTTATTGGTGATGGTGCCGAAGCTGTCTCACACCTCGAAGGCATAAGAAAGGTTCTTCATGTCACGAACCTGGACCAGCCCCTTGCTGAGCCTGTTGCCGATTTACTCGCGAAATTAGCCCCTGCTTACAGCCATATTGTGGCAGCAGCTTCAGCCATTGGGAAAAATATTCTTCCCCGTCTTGCTGGCCTTTTGGGTGTTCAGCCTATTGCAGACGTCATTGCCATTAAGGATGAGGCAACATTTGTCCGCCCTATCTATGCAGGCAATGCTCTTGCGACTGTCCAGTCACGTGATGCAGTCAAAATTTTGACAATCCGTGGATCAAGCTTTGACCCTGTGAAAGATTCTGCAACCAGCGCGACGATTGAAGCAGTTGAGGCACCGGAAAATAATAAAGATGTCCGCTTTGTCCGTGTTGAACTTAGCCAGTCCACCCGACCTGAACTTGAAACAGCCCGTATTGTTATTTCTGGCGGTAAGGGTTTGAAAGATGCCTCCAATTTTGAGCGTATTTTAGCCCCTGTTGCCGACAAGCTTGGCGCAGCCATCGGAGCTTCTCGTGCAGCGGTAGATTCCGGCTTTGCGCCGAATGAGCTCCAGGTGGGACAAACCGGTAAAGTTGTTGCTCCTGAGCTTTATATCGCCGTAGGTCTCTCAGGTGCCATCCAACATCTGGCAGGGATGAAAGATAGTCGCATCATCGTGGCGATTAATATCGACCCTGAAGCTCCTATCTTCAAAGTTGCCGATTACGGCATTGTAGGAGATCTCTTCGAAATCCTACCCGCATTGGAAAAAGCCCTTTAAATCACGATTTTTGTTCCACAGAAAAAGACTTTCACCATTAAAAGTGAAAGTCTTTTTTTGTTTAATCACTTCTGGGTCTTGCTTATCAAGCAAGAGCACGGTAGGAAATTCTTAAAGCTTCGGAGTATAGCTCAGCCTGGTAGAGCACTGTGTTCGGGACGCAGGGGCCGGAGGTTCGAATCCTCTTACTCCGACCAATTCATAAGTTTCTTCTTATATCACGGCTTTAAATAAAAGCATTACCTCTCATAAAGGCCGTAAAATACCCTAATCAGAGTTCTCTCTGGGGTAAAGAAATATCAATCCCCAATACATATTTTATCAACGCAAGACCTCCCTCTACGGAAAGGTGGCGGAGAGGTTGTCACGCCAGGCGTATTATAAGGCTGTTCTATAACAGTCCCCCCTCCCCAATAGCCCCCATACCCATAAGAAGGAACAGCTGCTGATGGAGGAAAGGGTGGACGGTTAGCACCACCTGAAGAAGAAGGCGGAAAAGGTGGACGATGATGTGGTGGACGCCCCACCCCCCCTGGCGGCCTTATCATGGGAGGCCGTGCAGAAGGATATGTTGGAAACGGGCCGTGAAAAATAACGTCAGAAAAAGCGGGAGGCACTTCCCCTACAAAACTGGATATCCCCACCGTAAGAAGAAGGAACCGCCCGCAGAAGGAAGGAAATCGCCTCATTATATGGAAACACCCCTCCAACAGAATATTACTGCATTAAAAGGCAGCCCCTAACAAGATGGCTACCTTTTTCAATCAGCTATCTTATTGCTTCATCGCAATCGTCTGCTGAAGTAACGTATCGGCCGTCGTAATAACTTTCGTATTAGCACTATAGGCTTCCTGTGCCACGATCAGGGCAGATAGATCACTGGTCAGATCCGTCGTTGAACCTTCTACTTGTCCAACATTTAGAGCTGTGCCGCCATGTTCACCAATATAGCCAACTACAGGTATACCCGAATCTGACGTAGCCAAATAAGCCTGTCCATTCACTGCCTGTAATGCATTCATATTATTAAAGGTCGCTACAGGAATTTTTCCGACCATTTGCGAATAACCATTGTCAAACACCGCCATGACAGACCCATCACTGCTGATTTTAGTCGTCTGATATTTCCCCTGCGTGACACTATCATTCATAAGGGCCGAATTATCTCTATTCACAGACGTCGCTGTTGTAAGCTGGACACTTGTTGTTGCATCCAGATTATAGGAACTACCATTTACAGTAAAAGCTAACTGAGAGGGAGTCACATCAGCACCATTATCATCTTTGACACTATCAATCCCACCCGTAGCATTGAACACAACAGAATAAGACCCGCTGACTGAGCTTGAAGCAGGATTATAAGGATCCACCGCTTTAACACTCCATGTTGGCGGGGAGGCAGATGTTTGTGTCCAGCTTAAAGCGACCGAAACAGGATTCCCGTCACTATCAGTGATAGGATTCCCTTGTGCGTCTTTCAAAGTGGTTGGAGACGTCATATAACTCTGGTTACTGCCAGTCGTTGTTCCCAGAATGATACCATTCCCCATATTCAGAGTGCTTCCTGATAGGTCCACAGGGACAGACTGGGAAGCTGAAGGCTGGTTGTTACCTGTCGCCATAATCGTACCAGTGCGCCCGCCAATCGTGCCGAGAGACAGAACCATATCCTGGGTGTTATTATCCCCATATTTAGCATGAATTGGAATTTCAGCCGGGGCACCATTCGCGGAAGAGCTGACCTGTTTACCCTTGGAGTCGGCAATTGACGCCAAAGTCCCGTCAGAATTAAATGTGACCTGATAATCTTCAGGAGCAATAGCGCCCTTTCCATCGGCATCAAAAACATCAACCTTCCAGACGAGAGGGTTCGTCGTACTCTGGGTCCATTGAACAGCGACATTATGAGGCTGGTGTTGACCGTCATATATCGTGGTTGCCGGTGTCGTATAGGTCTGCGCATCCGAGGGCTGATAACTGCTCATATCGGTTGGAACCTTACCGACAGTTGCATTATGCGTAATAGTATTCGTCTCAGTTGGCTTAAACTCGACATTACCAACTTGTAATGGCGTCAATGCATTACTCAGAGAGCCATTACTATCAACGGAGTAACCCTCAAGATAATAACCAGATGTGTTAACGATATAGCCATTCTTATCGATATTGAAATCGCCATTTTTGGTATAATATTGCTGGCTCCCAAAGGCAACTCCGGTACCAGAGGTCCCTTGAGGCTTGGTAACAATAAACATACCTTTACCGGATACCATCATCGCTAGAGCATTATTACTATTACTCGCAGCGCCATCATTATCCACATGCTGTACGGTAGAAGCGGAAACGGAATGTGAATAAGCGCCCGCCAGATTCGCATTATTTCCAGCTACAAAATCCTGAAAAGATGTTGAGGTGGCTTTGTAACCAACCGTCTGGCTATTGGCTATATTATTACTTAAATTGGTAAAGGCATCAGCTTGAGCATTAATACCGCTCACTGCTGTTGATAGCGCATTAAAAACACCAGACATAAAATATCGTCCTCAACTCATAGGAAATTACAGAACGTTCCAGATATTAATCCTCTTATCGAAATAAATTTCAAGAAAAGGAATAACGGCAATTTCCAAAAAAATGTCTACACTCTTGTATCATGACTAGAGAATCTACAAAAAGCAACCTTTAACTTAATAATCAGAAAACTGTTTAATACGTTCCTGTACGGGCTCCCGGCGTTTTAAGTTTAATAATATAGGCGATAATTGCTGCGACTGGTTTCCAGAACTCCTCAGGAATCTCAGAGTCCAAAGGGAGTGTATAAAGTGAGCGTGCCAAGGGTGGGTTTGATATAATAGGTACCTTCGCTTCTTTAGCCATTTCCCTCATACGGAAAGCCAGTTCATCGACGCCTTTAGCAGTCAGTAACGGAGCCGTACCACTAGTAGTGTCATAAGAGAGTGCAACAGCATAATGAGTAGGATTAACTATTACGACTGTCGCTTTCTGAATGGCTTCACGAATTCTTTGTCTCGCACGACGCATCCTGATCTGGCGTATCCGTGACTTAATGAGAGGATCGCCATCACTCTGCTTAACTTCATCCTTAATTTCCTGGAAACTCATTTTCAGCTTTGAAAAATGTCGATATCTCGTCCAGACCTCATCAAGAACTGTAATAACGCATTGAACAATAATGACTAAAAAAACCGCATAAACAAACCAATTCCCTAATTCCTTAACAAGTCTCAGAGTTGTCCATCTTTCCGTTTGCGGTGATATGTCCAGAGTTTTATAGGCTACACCATATAGTATAAAGCCAAATACTGAGAATTTTACTATATTCTTAAGTAATTCAATAATATTATTGAGACTGACAATTCTCTTTATACCCTTTGCTGGCGAAAGACGCGTTATATCCAGCTTTAAAGCTTGCGGCCGAAACAGAAAGCCCGTCTGCATCATACCAAACAGAACTGTTATCCCCAGGCCAAAAACCAAAAAAGGTATAGAAACAGCTATCCCATTATTTACAGCCTGTTTTGTCAAAGCAAAAATGATTCGCGGATCCCCTTCCACAAGCCAGAAACGCGACATCAGATCTTTCATGGAAACAAGAAACTGTTTGGCAGAATCGGCCATTGTCAGAATATAGATCAGCAAAAACCCACCCAATGAAACCAGAAGGAGCAACTCCCTAGATTGGGGTATATTTCCCTCTTCACGGGCTTTCTGAAGTTTTCCCGGGGTCGGCGCTTGTGACTTTTCTCCTCCGCCACTTTCGTCAGCCATAAGCCTCTTCCCCTCCTAAGGCCGCGGCAATAGAAGGCCGGAGGAGAAAGCGGAAATACCCGGCAAAGCTGACAAAAGCCCTTCAATTTTCTCCGCCCATGTTCCGGCCATAACCTGTATCAATAATGCAAGCAGGAAAATACCTCCCAATATCTGGGCTGGCATAGCAATCCCATAGACTTGCAAGGCTGGCATTAGACGATTCAGAACACCCAACATAGCTGGCCATAATGTTCCCACAAGAATAAAAGGAGAGGCCAACTGCATAGCAATACGGAAGGTTTCACTGACAGCTTCTGTCATACTCATCGCCATATCACCAATCATCAACCCTGTAATATGACCGGCTGGAAACGTTATGTAAGAACCAGTTACCGCCAGTAAGGGTAGCGCATAAAGACCTGTGCTCAGGAAAATAACAGGCATCAGGACATTCATTAAGTGGGCAACAGCAGTACTCGAAGCCCCCAGCTCACTATCAGACTGGATAACACTCGCCAACCCTGTAAAGACAGCAATAATTTGTCCGGAAATTACCAGAGACATGGCAATTAACCGCGCCAGAAGCCCTATAAATATCCCACAGATCAGCTCTTCTGATATAATCCCCATTGCCAGAGCCGGCATGCGGAGCACCTCTCCAGAAAGCGGCGTCAGCCTATCCTGCAAAACTGGCAGGATAGTCACCGTCACAGTTAAAGCAATGCCAGCTCTTATCCGCATCGGGACAACCATCTCGCCCAAACCGGGAGCCGTCATGATAATGGCACTCACACGGCATAGAATGATCAGGAACATTCCGGCGAGAACAGCAATTGAGCCGTTAGGATCTCCCAGATTTGGTGAACCCGGAAAATCAGAAAACCAAGACAATCAAGACCCTCCAACCTTGATGATCTGATCAAAAATCATCAGGGCATAAGTACGCATAACCGAAGCCATAAAGGACCCCGTCAGTAACAGGGTAAACATGGCAACAGTAAATTTTGGCACGAAGGAAAGCGTAGCTTCGTTAACCTGCGTCATAGCCTGGAAAAGTGACACACATAAACCTGCCAGAAGAGACGCTATGAGCGAAGGTGCACCCATCTTGACGGCAACGATGAGGGATTGACGCAATATCTCCTGAATATCTACAGAATTATGCATAACACCTGTCCTTAAACAGACATTCTCATCACTTCCTGATAGGCATTAACAAACTTGTCTCTCAAAGTCGTTACTGTTTGTAATGTCAGTTTAGCTTCTTCAACAGAAGCGACAACATCCGACAGATTCCCTTTGCCTGACAAAGCCTCTGCCGTCTGGGATTCAGCAACTTTTCCGGTCTGGATTGCATTGCTAACCGCCTGGTTAAGAACCTGTCCAAAGCTTGATACTGCATCAGAAGAGTTATTGACAGCCCCCGAGCCAGACGCCTCATCAGTTTCAGAAGGAGAGTTCACTTCCCTTAATTTCTGAGCATTTCCATATGCCCGAACAGCATCAAAATTCTGCCCAGAGATAGAAGATAATCCGTTTGCTGCCATAAGTCATAAACCTCTTATTATAGCTCCCTGCAATGCAATCCCTGTCTTTTTCATCAACGGTGTATACAAAACCGTACACCACCTTATAGAAGGCAAAAGAATATTATTGATTTACAGACTGTCCTAATCCAGAAAAACCATAAACTGGATAGGTATTCATTTTAAGCAAAAAATTACATCCTGACCAGTATATTAAAGGTAGCTTTCACTAAAAAACTTGGTTTACATTGAAGGTTGGTTTATTTTAAAAATGGTTAATAGCGTAAAGCTGATTCTATGTTTGAAGAGGAGACTCCTCATGTCCGATGTTGCTGTAACTAATCAGGCTAGTTCAGTGCTTCATAGTGCGGTCACGCATGAGGCTTCCATAAGCCGCGTCAAAAACCGTCCTGAAAACACTACCGGTAACATTAAGCTCGTTTCAGACCATGGCAAAAATGCTAAAATGACCATACAGTTTGATGCGACTGGGCAGATTGTGCCCTCAGCCCGAAATGTTGAAAAACATTCTGCAACGGCTAATTTCGTTGATCTTCTGGCCTAATTCCCACCTTCAATCACACTGAAGAGAAACTTATTATAGGCATGCGGCATTTTATTTAAGACCGTGTTGGATAATGTTTCGCCTTGCTTTGGAAAGAGTATTTTAATGCCGCCTGCCTATAATAAGTTTTTTTCAGGTCATGCAGTTAAAAATCTCAAAGCGTGTCAGAAACCTTCACATAGTTCGCCCCAATATTTACTACTAGCTTCTTGCTTAACATTACTGTCTTTCCCAGCTCTGGCTGCAACGGCGCCGGCTTCGTCGCCCTCTGCTGCCGCCACGCAGGCACCTTCTCACGAAGACTTACTTCTTAAAGGCCTCCCTCCTGGGTGGAATGCCCACGTGATTGGCGTTGGGAAAGCGCGTCAGGAAGTTCTGCCCCCTTCCCAGAAGCTTCCGGGCAAAACTGCGCCTCCTCCCAAAGGGAAACTCTCAAAGGCACAACCTAATCCAGAACACCCTGCCTCCACGGAAATTTCGCATAACCGTATCCTCATACCCATTCCCTCAGGAATGGGCGTGGCTGCCTATAAAAGCGGCGGGAAGTTTGTCATTGTCATCGACAGCGCCCAACCAATGGATACATCCTCGTTACGCGGGGATGGAATTTTTTCCAAGTTAACGGTTCAATCTCTTCCACTCGTCACACTGATCACAATTCCGCTTCCTGATACAAGGAGGCTCTTTCTCTCCCAACAGAGCGAAGGATGGATTCTAGGTGACGCCCCTCCACCCGGTGAGGGATATAAACTACGTAAGGAAATTGTTCCCAGGCTTACTCCTGAGGGGCTTTTGCTGCCTATGAGAAAACCGGGAAGAGTTTTCTCTATCAGTGATCCTGCCTCCCAGCAGAAACTACTTGTGGCCACCTCTACTCTAGATGATGGTGGCATCCTTTCCCTCCGTCAGGGTGCTCACTATGAGTTGTGGCCAACATTGGAAGGTGTCGTTGTGCATGACAACACACCTGAACATACAATAGAAATGCGGCGCACTGATAAAGGCGTCATTCTTTCCATGGCAGGAAAGCTTCTGCCAGATATGAATCAGGCCATCTATGCCAATGATGTTGATCTGAAATGGTTAGGATTAAGACATAACTCCCCTCAGGAAGCAGAAGAACGATACCGCAAAGCACTTCTTGCAGCCGCAGATTCGAATCCTCAGGAACGTTTCCAGAAACGCATAGAAGCAGCACAGGCTGCCATTAACGTAGGAGACTTCATCGCCGCACGTACTATTTTGAACGTTGCCCTGGATGACGATCCCGAAGAATCTTTAAGACCTGAGATACGTTTTTTCGCCGGAGCCATCGCACTTTTGAATGGCGACCTGAAGCAGGCAGATCTCCTTGACGCCAAATGGCCGGAAGATGATTTACGAGCGACACAACTCTGGAAGGGACTTTATTACGCAGCCCTAGGCATAAAAAATTCTGAATCAGCCCATATTTTATCTACCGATTTTCAGCGACTTCAAAGCTATCCTGATATATTAAGGCCACTTCTTCTCCCTGCTGCCACAGAGCAGATTGCCCGTTATGGTAGCATAGAGGATATGCGGGTTCTGGATCATCTCCCAGAAACACCTGACATATCTCTTGCTCTGGCTTTACGCGACCTTCGCACAGGAAGGACAGTAGAAGCCCGAAAAAGACTAAAATCTCTCAGCGTTAACCAGGATATTATTCTTTCGGAAAAAGCAACTGAGGCTGAAATCTCTCTGGATCTAAATGAAGGCCGTTTAAAACCGAGCGATGCAATTAAAAAATTTGCAGCCCTTCAGCCTGATGCACGCCTTGCGAGACGTGAGGCTCTGGTTTTGATGCTCCAGGCTGAAGCAGCCATGCGCGCCCAGCAATGGGAACAGGCTCTTTCAGCTTTGGATCAGGGAAAATATCTCTCTTTTCAGAAATATAATCAGCGTTATCTTCCCATGCTGTCGCATATTCTGGATAAAATCATTCTAGAACCAGGCACGCCACTCCAGAAAACTCCAGGGCAAGAGAGTCCCGAGCTTCGCAAAGCAGCAATTTTGCGCGCCCATCTTCCCGATCTGCCAGATGGTCCCGACAAAGCGACGCTTCTCGTTTCATATGGAAAATTACTCTCTGCCCTCGGCCTATTAGAAGAAGCTTCCCAGACATTCTCATCAGCCATCCCTATGCTACAAAATCCTGAAGAAAAAGCAGAAGCGACAAACCTCCTGGCAACATCCTATTTGCAGCAAGGAGACTATAATGAAGCGAACCATATACTGACAACAGCCGACCAATCTGGTTCATCTCAAGCAGAGCGGGTTAAAAGAAACCAGCTTATTGCCCAGATCGCTGTCTCTTCCGGGAAGTCTGAGGTCGCCTTGTACCTCCTCAATGGCGATGACAGCCTCGCAGCAGCAGATATGAGAGCCAAAATTCATGAGACTCGTAATGAATGGGCTCTCGCTATCCCTGACGTCAGAAAACTGGCAGAAGCCAATATACCAGATAAAGGGGCATTGACGCTCGACCAGCAATTGCTATCCTTACGTCTCGCCTCCGATGCCTCACGCGCAAAAGATGCTGATACACTTAACTGGTTAATGACAAAAATAGACAGCAGACCTTTTAGTGGTAATACTGACCACATTTTCAAGCTTCTTGTAACGCCTGAAACGACTGATGAAGTGACAACGCCATGACAGATGTAACACAATTAATGTCTCAACAGATCAAAGGCACAGATCTTCTCCATCTTGCAGAACGGCGGATGAACTGGCTGCAACGCCGCGAATCCCTTCTTGCTGGAAATGTGGCCAATGCCAATACGCCAGACTACAAGCCGAAAGACATTTCTCCTTTTCAAGGCGTTCTCAACTCCCATAACGCACTCGCTTTATCGAAAACAGATCCACGACATATTGAAAAAAACGCCGAGGATATTACGACATCTCGTGATATGAGCACTCTTTCCTCTCTCACAGGAAATAAAGTTTCTCTTGAAGATGAACTCGTCAAAATTGCCGATACGAATGATCAGCACCGTTTTGCAACAACAGTTTATGGGCGTTATATGAGTATGTATTCCATGGCACTCGGAAGTTCTGGTTCTTCTATATAAGCCTTTGAAAACAGGAGATAATAATTATGGACTTCTCTAATATCATAGGGATATCAGCCAGTGGGATGCACTCTCAGGCAGAGAGGTTGCGTATTGCTTCTGAAAATCTGGCGAATGCTGAAACGACAGGCTCTTCCCCAGGAAGTGACCCTTACCGCCGGAAAACGATCACCTTTAAAGAAGCATTGGATCGTACAACAGGCACCTCTAATGTAGAGGTCCAGAAAGTCGGCCTTGATCGCTCTGACTTTCAGACACGCTACGATCCCAACCATCCAGCCGCTAATGCTCAGGGCTATGTCAAAGTTCCGAACGTTAATCCTTTAATCGAAATCATGGATTCACATGATGCACAGCATGCTTATGAGGCCAATCTGAATACAATGCAGATTACACGTTCCATGCTCACGCGTACAATCAATATGATGAAATCCTAATTTGCATGCACGAGATCTCCCAGTCGCTTAATATTCTTCCAATAGGAAGGTCTTCTGAAACATGAAAATCAGCAATTTGCCTTTAAGCAAGATTGTCAATGTTTCAACAGGCCTGATGCTTGTGGCCTTGGCGTTCAGTCTGCATTCTCTTGCTGCTGAGGTAAAAGAACAGCTTAATAAGCCCTCTCCTCCTCAAACCCAGCCTCATCCATTAAAACCTAAAAAGAAAGTGAAGAAATCTTCAAAAGGTGAAGAGAAAAACTTCGTCACAGAAGAAGAGCTTGGCTGGGTTCATAATATAAAACCCAAAGACACAGAAAAAGGATCTCCAACAGAGGATTCACCATTATCAGACCCTCTGACACATGCAGCAGAACAGAAACTGAAAGAAACAATCAAGGAAAGACAGGAGCAGAATAATCCCCATTTTCAATATTTAAATAATCAGCAAACAGCTCTTGAGAGAGAAAAGGAAAATATTAATAATCAACTCAAAGAGTTAGATCAGAAAACGACTGAACTTTCACAAGATCAAGAAAGTAAGAAAAAAGATTCTGAGCAGAAATTTGTGCGTCTGGCGCATGTTTATGAAGAAATGCCCCCTCGCGATGCAGCTGCTGTGTTTAACGTACTTGATATGCGTGTTCTTGTCCCTGTCGCCCAGCATATGTCACCACGAAAAGTCTCTGCCGTTATTGGCGGCATGCTCCCAGATAGAGCCAATATCTTGACCCAATATCTCATTGGTGCACGGAAACTCTCCTCAGATGAGAAATAAAGGCAATTAAGAAGACATTTTACTTACCAATTTACTGGTTCAGTCCGTAACTCATTTATTGGAAGCCGCATGTTGATTACACGTTAAAAGACCGTTACGAGGCAATGTTATCACCTGTTTTGCCTCAAAATATAAGAGAGATAAAGGAGCATGAACAGAAATCAGCGTATTCTCACCAATATATCTCAATACAATATATGCATGAGGCAGATACCACATAGTCTGTGTATCAATATTAACTTCACATGTGGTTAGCTTTATTCCATAGAGACGTAAACGATCAACAACTTGTTTATAAGCATGGCTATCAACAAAAGCTGCTTCGTTTTCATTAGAGCGGTATTCCATAACAGTCATAATAAGATTAACAGCCGATGGAAGTGGCTTTTCCATAAATGCCAAAAGGCCTAGCATTGATATCATTATAGAGACGAAACTAAATTGCTTTATTTCTTTCCAACTACCATCTATTAAATTAATAAAAAATAAAATTATAAAACATGATATTAATAAAAATAGGAAAAAATAAACGAAATTACCATTAAAGATTCTGAACATTATAATTAAATATAATAAAAAAATATAAATAATACAAAGGCCATCAAACCCCAATTTGATCTTTCTAGTAGAATAAAATTATTTATGGAACCTTTTTTCCAAAATAACTTACTAAACAATATAAAAAGCCATAAATTACTATACAAACCACAAAATAAAGTCGGAAAAACAATTAATACCGCAAACAATTCAATAATAATTAAGTTAAATAACGAGATATTCTTAATAATATAAGGAATACATCCATATTCAAAACCATAAACAATCAAAATAAATCCAGAAATAGCTGGCGAAGTCAAAAATAAAATAGTAAAAAATATTTCTATATTATCATTATATTTATTTATCTTTTTAGAAATAGTAGAATCATCATTCATGTATTTTCTTACCCCATCTCGAAATTTATATTATAATTTACCTTATTTTTTCGTTTTTATTTAAAAAGGATAATTATTTCAATAAACACAGCTCAGATCTCTAAATCAAGAGATTCATTAATTATCCTGGACGAGAGAAGCTTTTTATAAGGCTGGGTTAGGGAATTCTTTTTCTAAACAGATCAATGACCCTGCCTGGGCAGAACAGCACAGCCATAGTAAGGATGCGCAAAATGCACGCAATTCCCTTGCTATCAATATAAAAAATCTACAACTTCTTTATCAAGCGCACGTACGAATTGGCTTTGGCACGGATAGTGGTGCATTTCCGAGCAGGGTTCCTGGAGTTGCGGAGCAACGGGAACTTGCACTTTACAAAGAGGCGGGCCTCCCTGCACTTGCGGCAATTCATATAGCGACAGAGAATGCGGCTCATCTGTTAAACTTACAGGATAGAGGCGTCCTGTCTCCCGGCAAGAAGGCTGATCTTCTAGTAGTGAGAGGCAATCCTGTCAGCGATTTTGGAAGTTTAAACAAGATAGTTGAAGTCTGGCACAGTGGAACAAGCACTCCAGGACCTATCACTGTTCCCTGATTAGTCGTTTTTCCTCCAAATAAGCGCGGACCGTCATATTATATTGGTAATGAGAGGGAGCAGCATTGATCCTTGATGCTGGATATGGGTTCCAATCCCTTTAACAGGGGCTCTTGTAACAAGCAGAACTGTATTTTTCTAGAAAGAGTGTATCCTGCTTTTTAGCTTTTTATGGGGCTCTTATATCACCAATGAGGCATATTGATTGAATGTGCTGCCCTCATAGTGAGATGAGGCTAAGCATCTTTGGGTATTATTTTTAGTGTATGGGAGTATGTATTTGGAAGCGGGGGCAGGATTTGAACCTGCGGCCTTCAGGTTATGAGCCTGACGAGCTACCGGGCTGCTCCACCCCGCATTGGTGGGGTATATATGAGGGTGAGCGAGGGGACCTGGCGGCGACCGACTTTTCCGCACCTTAAGGTGCAGTATCATAGGCGCTAGGGTGTTTTACGGCCGAGTTCGGGATGGGATCGGGTTTAATCCCCCTGCCATAGCCACCAGGTCTTCCCGCTCACCCTTAAGGTAAAGAGTGAGGGGGTTAGTGCTTATTGAGAAGTATTTCTTTTTAGTTATTTTGTGAGTAGGAGATGACTGTGCATGTGTTGATGTGTGAGAGATATGAGCGATTAGTATCAGTTAGCTAAGTGAGTTACCTCACTTACACACCTGACCTATCAACGTCCTGGTCTTGAACGGCTCTATGAGACCTAGTTTTGAGGCTGGTTTCCCGCTTAGATGCTTTCAGCGGTTATCCATTCCGAACTTAGCTACCCGGCTATGCCACTGGCGTGACAACCGGTGCACCAGAGGTTCGTTCATCCCGGTCCTCTCGTACTAGGGACAAATCCTCTCAAGTCTCTTACACCCACGGCAGATAGGGACCGAACTGTCTCACGACGTTCTAAACCCAGCTCACGTACCACTTTAATCGGCGAACAGCCGAACCCTTGGGACCTGCTCCAGCCCCAGGATGTGATGAGCCGACATCGAGGTGCCAAACCTCCCCGTCGATGTGGACTCTTGGGGGAGATCAGCCTGTTATCCCTAGAGTACCTTTTATCCGTTGAGCGATGGCCCGTCCACGTGGAACCACCGGATCACTATGGCCGACTTTCGTCTCTGCTCGAGCTGTCACTCTCGCAGTCAGGCGGGCTTATGCCATTGCACTCGACAGTCGGTTTCCGACCGACCTGAGCCCACCATCGCGCGCCTCCGTTATCCTTTAGGAGGCGACCGCCCCAGTCAAACTGCCTGCCATGCAGGGTCCCGGACCCAGCTTATGGGCCGCGGTTAGACATCAGAAAAAGTCAGGGTGGTATTTCAAGGACGGCTCCACAGTGACTGGCGCCACTGCTTCAATGCCTCCCACCTATCCTACACAGAATTTTCCTGATGCCACTGCAAAGCTGCAGTAAAGGTTCATAGGGTCTTTCCGTCTGACCGCGGGTACCCCGCATCTTCACGGGGAGTTCAATTTCGCTGAGCCGATGCTGGAGACAGCGGGGAAGTCGTTACGCCATTCGTGCAGGTCGGAACTTACCCGACAAGGAATTTCGCTACCTTAGGACCGTTATAGTTACGGCCGCCGTTTACCGGGGCTTCAATTCAATGCTCTCACATCTCCTCTTAACCTTCCGGCACCGGGCAGGCGTCAGGCCCTATACGTCATCTTTCGATTTCGCAGAGCCCTGTGTTTTTACTAAACAGTCGCTACCCCCTGGTCTGTGCCACCCATACATGGTTGCCCACATATAGGTCTCGTTTATCCCGAAGTTACACGAGCAATTTGCCTAGTTCCTTCAGCATCGTTCTCTCAAGCGCCTTGGTATACTCTACCAGTCCACCTGTGTCGGTTTCGGGTACGGTCTATTCGCCAGAGCTATTTCCTGGAATGGTCCAAAAGCATGCTCAATCCGTTAAGAGCATACAACATTTCTCATTCGTCACTTCTGGCAGGCCTGGGAATATTTACCCAGTTCCCATCGACTACGGCTTTCGCCCTCGCCTTAGGGGCCGGCTCACCCTGCGGGGATTAACCTTGCGCAGGAACCCTTGGACTTTCGGCGACAGTGTTTCTCGCACTGTTTGTCGCTACTTATGTCAGCATTCTCGCTTCTGATACCTCCAGAGAGGGTCACCCCGTCTCCTTCGCAGGCTTACAGAACGCTCCGCTACCGCGTATGATAATTCATACACCCACAGCTTCGGCACGTGGCTTGAGCCCCGTTACATTTTCGGCGCAGGGTTTCTATTAGACCAGTGAGCTATTACGCTTTCTTTAAAGGATGGCTGCTTCTAAGCCAACCTCCTGGTTGTTTTGGAATCCCCACATCCTTTCCCACTTAGCC
>NZ_JBYLUH010000001.1:590000-672500 GCF_058107345.1 Aristophania sp. ESL1142 | reverse complement strand
CAGTTTCTGGCGGGTGAACCTTTATGGCCTGGTCGTGGACAGGTTCAGCAAGGAGCCATTTTCAAACAACGTGACGGTGCGTTTCGCAGTCAGCACTCAGCCATTAAACATGCCTTGACCAATACTGTCCCTAATCGGGCTGTTACGCAGTATCTACTTAAAAAGGGTATTGTAGGGCCGGAACTCGACAAACAGATTCGCCATATGGCAGCACGGTGGGTTGATGTTTCAACTGTCTTTGAGCAGCTTCCTCATCCAGAAAACCGGATACAGCCTTCCACAACAAGGAAAACATCCATTGGGATTCCCATGATGACGATTCATTATGATCCAGATGATTACATCAAGGCAGCTGTTCCGATCGCGAAACAGGATTTTGCTAATTTTGTGCGCATTATGAATGGGACGGTCATTGAAGATAACACCGGTTTCCAGAATCGTGACCATATTATGGGCACTGTTATTATGGGGGACCGTCAGGAAAACTCTGTTGTGAATCACGAATGCCGTACCTGGGATCATCCTAACCTGTTTATGGCAACAACAGGCGTGTTTTCTACAGCCAGCGTTGTTAATCCGACATTGGCAGGTGTGGCTCTGGCATTGCGCTCAGCTGACATCATTGCACGGGAGATTTGATATGCCTTCTTTCTTTTCCCGTTTTGCGATTCTTGCGGTCGGCACAGCCCTTAGCTCACTCTTTTATGGAGAAGCGATACAGGCGCAAGCACAATCAACCTCTGAGCAAGACCTTATCAAACAAGGGAGTTATATTGCCAGAGCCTCTGATTGTATGGCCTGCCATACGAGCAAAGGGGGGGCGTCTTACGCTGGTGGGCTTGTTCTGAAATCGCCTTACGGCACGATTGTCTCATCCAATATCACCCCTTCAAAAGAGTTTGGTATTGGCAAATGGAGTGAGGCAGACTTCACGAAGGCCGTTAGAAAAGGTGTTTCCCCGACATTAGGCCATCTTTACCCTGCCATGCCATACACAGCTTATGCAGGAATTTCAGACCAGGATATGCACGCGCTCTATCTCTATTTTATAAACGCGGTTACTCCTGTTGATAAAGAGCCTGACCATAAAACGAAGCTTTCTTTCCCCTATAATCTCCGTTTTGCCATGATCGGATGGAATCTGCTTTACGCTGGTGGTCACCCGATGTCAGAGCATGACGCAGCGCCAGGCGGAGAGAAAAGAGGGAAATATCTCGTCAAGGTTCTGGCACATTGTGGCACATGCCATACGCCTCGTAATAAACTCATGGCCGAAGAATCTTCCCGGTTTCTGGCAGGGAATCCTAACATTCAGGGATGGGCTGCTCCTAATATTACCTCTGACCCGGTCAGTGGTATCGGTGGCTGGAATGAAGATGAAATTGTTTCCTACCTCAAAAATGGTGCTGCCCACGGTAAAGCGCAGGCAGCAGGCCCTATGGCAGAAGCCGTCGAATATAGCTTACGTTACCTCACTGATTCAGACCTGAAAGCCATGGCCTCATATTTGAAAACAGTAAAGCCAATTTCCAATCCAGATCAGACGAAAGCAAGTTTCAGCTATAACCGCGCTGTCACTGTTAATAAGGCAACATTCGACTATCCTATAGATCGTAGCCCCGAGAGGATGACGATAGGAAACAGCACTGACGGTCAAAGGCTCTATCTAAATGCCTGTGCAACCTGCCACCAGACCAGAGGAGAAGGGACTCAAGACCAGTTCTACCCATCCTTGACGTCAAATAGTGTTGTTGGCGCGACTGAGAGCAGAAATCTTATCATGACGATTTTGCATGGTGTGAACCGCCAGACAAATGAAGGACATGTCTTTATGCCTGCCTTTGATGATCAGCTTAGTGACGCTCAGATTGCGGCAATTGCTCAATATACAGCCACCAACTTCGGTAATCCGGCTCTGAAAATTACGGCGGATGATGTCAAAACTTTGAGACATAATCCGTAAGGTGTCATTCTTTCCATTGTGCCGGGATTAGCGGCACAATGGATTTTAATGAACTGACTAACTTTGAAATTATTAGCACGTAGCAGAGAAAATTTGATCATACTATATAAAAATTTCTATTAAATTAATATTATCAATTTTCTTTTTTTGAATGCTTATTTATAATAGATAGGATATTATTTACCGGAGAATCTCATAGTATGAAGAATTTTTTTAAGTGCCTTTTGTTTTTTTTTGCACTTATTTCTACTTTATTTGTTATGGTTGATATTTTTAACTCAAGTCAAGGCGATAAAGCAGTAGCTAAAACGACAGGCAATAATATTACAGAATCTACACTATCTCAAACAAATTCATCCACTATCGAAGTAACGCCAGATAAATTAAGTAAAGATTACAAAGATAATGCAATATCAGCCAATCAAAAATACAAAAACAAGAAATTGAAGTTAAATGCTACTATCGCAGATTTCGACACAGATGTTCTTGATAGACCTTATCTAGCTTTAGAAGTAAACGATGAATCAGAATTTGATCAACCATGGGCTTATATCACCAATAGCGAAATCTCTAAAGTGGTCAAAATGAAAAAAGGCCAAGATATTACCTTGATTTGCACGGGTAACGGAAATGCAGTGGGCATAATTTATCTGAAAGATTGTGTAATTCAATAGTCGCAATCCTCATATCCCGAAACGCAATATTGTTCTGGTTAATCCCGCTCTTAAATACGGAGGCCGCGTCTTTTGACCGCCTCCACTTCAAATACCTGTAATTTCTCCGTGACAGGGTGGCTCTGGTAATAATCATTATATGCCGTATTAATCAGAGTTATATAGTCAAATCCCCTTACCCAAATACTAATGCAGAAATTCTAACCAATTCAACTGCCATCTCTTACCGCCTTTATTTTATCATCACTGAAAACCAGCTCGAAACGCGCGCCTACATCATTGTTCATGTCTGACGTTGCCAATTCTTTGGAACTGAAAGATCATTATCTGATGGAACATACGGCAAATGAGTTCTAACCCCTCGCTGATAAACCTATGTCAGTGGGATGGAATTTTCAGTTTATATCATAAGAATTTCCAAGAAACAGCACTCAACTATTAAATATGCTCTGGGGCCAGACAGTTCCGAATCGGGCAATTACCGAGAACTTCCATTAGGTAAACATATTTGTCATATGAACGCCCATTGAATCGACGTTTCGAGCTTTTTTGAGCAACTTATCCAATGCAAGTGTCGTTAACCCGATATGCGTTCGATCGCATCATTGCCCGAGAGATTTAATTTTTCTTCCCCGCCATGAGGCTGGTAATGGCCTTATAGCTGACAACATACTGAGACGTAGGATAGTTGTTCCCGCCATCACTCCTGATCCTTTCAGTAACATTGCCAGCTGGCCTCATGGCGAAAGTCGTCGAATATAGTTTACGACAGCTTACTGAATTCAGATTTAAAACCAAATACCTCTTACCTAAAACAGCAAAACCACATTCACAACCATGTTAGACAAATGTGGGGGATGTCTCCATCCCACCTTTAGCGATCAGCTTAACGACCGATCGGGTTACTACAGTCGTACAATATACATTCGGCAACTCTGCTTTGAAAATTACGGCTAATGATGTCAAAGTTCTGAGACATAGATCCGCAAGGTGTCATTCTTTTCATTGTATCGAAATCACCGGCACAATGGATCTGGCACAATAGATTTCAATGAGACATTTTTCGGACATAAAAAAAGCAGAGAACATATGTCTCTGCTTTTTAGTATAATTTATGACAGGTCCTTTAGCTGAGTTCACCTTTGGCGAACTCTTCTCCAGCTTCAATTTCAGCACGGACAGACTGGATCTGCATCGTCAAATTATCGTGCTCCTGATATTCTTCAGGGCCAACATGACTCCATTGTGCCTCAAGCTCACCCAGACGCTGACGAGCATCATCTGGGGACAGATCTTCCAAAGCGCGAACAGAATCAGCAAGAACGACACAACGGTCAGCAGACATATCCACAAAACCACCACTTATGAAGAATCTCGCAATAACCTTTTCGTCTTTATAGACTGTAACGATCCCTCCCCCAAGCTGCAGCATAACCGGAGCACGCCCCGGCATAGCCGCAATATCCCCCTCGGTACCGGGTACGACGACCATATCGGCATCTACTTCGAGATGACGCTTTTCAGGACTTACGATTTCGGCCCGTAGGGTCATTGACTTAACCTTCCTGCTTCATCTTTTCAGCTTTTTCAATGGCTTCCTCAATAGGACCAACCATGTAAAAAGCGCCTTCCGGCAGATGATCATATTCACCTTCGACAACAGCCTTAAAGGAACGGACTGTATCAGCCAATGAGACTAGCTTGCCTGGAGCACCTGTGAAGACTTCAGCCACATGGAAAGGCTGAGACAGGAAGCGCTGAATACGGCGCGCCCGACCAACGATCTGCTTATCTTCTTCAGAAAGCTCATCCATACCGAGAATTGCAATGATGTCCTGCAATTCCTTATAGTTCTGAAGGATGCTTTGAACTTTCCGCGCAACCTCATAATGCTCTTCACCCACAATTTTAGGATCAAGAGAACGAGATGTTGAATCAAGAGGATCAACGGCTGGATAAATACCCATTTCAGCAATAGCACGATTGAGAACCGTTGTTGCATCAAGATGGGCAAAGGTCGCAGCAGGAGCAGGATCTGTAAGATCGTCAGCAGGGACGTAAACAGCCTGAACCGAAGTAATTGAACCTTTTGTTGTTGAAGTAATACGTTCCTGAAGGGCACCCATTTCCGTAGCCAGTGTTGGCTGATAGCCCACGGCTGAAGGAATACGTCCCAAAAGAGCGGACACTTCTGAACCAGCCTGTGTGAAGCGGAAGACGTTATCAACAAAGAAAAGAACGTCCTGACCTTCTACATCGCGGAAATATTCGGCGACGGACAGACCTGTAAGCGCAACACGGGCACGGGCTCCAGGAGGCTCGTTCATCTGACCATAGATCAGAGCCACTTTTGAGCCTTCTGTATTTCCATCTTCAGAAACTTTGATAACACCAGCATCCTGCATTTCGAAATACAGGTCATTACCTTCACGGGTACGCTCACCAACACCGGCAAAAACAGACACACCACCATGCGCTTTTGCAATGTTATTGATCAGCTCCTGAATGATGACTGTCTTACCAACGCCAGCACCACCGAACAGGCCAATTTTACCACCCTTCAAATATGGGCAGAGCAAATCAACAACCTTGATACCGGTGACGAGAATTTCACTCGCAGCCGCCTGCTCTTCAAAGCTTGGGGCAGGACGGTGAATCGGGAAATATGTATCGGTCTTGACAGGACCAAGGCCATCAACAGCTTCGCCAATGACATTCAAGATACGCCCCAAAGTGGCTGGTCCAACAGGAACAGTGATTTGCGCTCCTGTATCACGAACCTTTGCGCCACGGACCAATCCATCAGTACTATCCATCGCAACACAACGGACCTGACGCTCGCCAATTTCCTGCGCCACTTCCAGCACAAGGGTGCGATCACCCACTTCAACATGAAGGGCATTTAAAATATGAGGTAATTTACCTTCAAACTGTATGTCTACTACAGGGCCTTTAACCTGAATGACCCGGCCGGTTGCAGTCTCCGCTGGGTCAGCAGAACGGTTGAGTGTCTCAGACATCTATTTCGTCTCCTGCGTGATCTTAGACGGCTTCTGCGCCGGAAATAATTTCGATCAGCTCGTTAGTGATATTTGCTTGTCGTGTTCTGTTATATTTCAACGACAAACGGTCAATGGCTTTGCTTGCGTTGCGGCTGGCATTATCCATAGCCGTCATACGCGCTCCCTGCTCTCCTGCCGCACTCTCAAGCATAGCAGCATAAAGCTGTACTTCGAGATTACGTGGAAGAAGGCGGGTTAATAGAGTTTCTTCGTCAGGCTCAAACTCATAAGGTACTGCCTCTCCCTCTTTTGCGCGATTATCATTTTCGCTCACAGGAAGGGGGATCAAACCTAATTGCTCTGGCATCTGCGTCATCGCGTTTACAAAACGATTACGGAATAACGTGCAACAATCAAACTGACCTTCATCAAGAAGGGCAATAATCTTTGCTGCAATCTTGCTTGCATAATCGTATGATGGCGCGCTTCCTTCCAGGCTTCTCATAACTGGAAGCATGGATTCTGGATAATAACGTGTCAGAACGTCAGCGCCTTTTATACCAATCGGCAGGAACTTTACTGTCTTGCCTTGACTGATAAGGTCATCAGCCTTTTTACGGACGGCACGTACCATATTGGCATTAAAACCACCAGCAAGACCGCGATCTGAAGTCATGACCACGAAAAGATGGACCTGGTCTTCCCCCGTCCCTTTAAGGAGAGCCGGAAGGGGGACACCCTCCAAGTTCTCAAGAGAAGAGGCCAGTTCAATCATCATCTTACGCATCGTCTCGGCATAAGGCCGCGAAGCCTCAGCCTGCAATTGGGCGCGCCTCAATTTCGAGGCTGCGACCATTTTCATCGCGCTGGTGATTTTCCGCGTCGATTTGACGCCTGAAATCCTCCCGCGCAGTTCTTTCAACGAAGGCATGATTTATATCCTCACGCCGCCAGAAAACGTTTTCCAAAGGACGTCAAAACAGCTTTCAGCTTTTCTTCCGTCTCCGGTGTCAACTGCTTCTGAGTGCGAATCGTATCAAGGAGCTCTTTCTGGCCATGACGCATTTCTGAAAGAAGAGCTGCTTCATAAGCAACAACCTTATTCACAGGCACACTATCAACAAAACCGCGCATACCAGCAAATAATACGACCACCTGCTCTTCAACAGCTAGAGGATGCGCTTCAGGCTGTTTCAAAAGCTCAACGAGGCGTGCACCACGTTCAAGCTGCTTGCGGGTAGCTGGATCAAGATCAGAAGCAAACTGGGCAAAAGCAGCCATCTCACGATATTGAGCCAGCTCGAGCTTCACTTTCCCTGCAACCTGTTTCATCGCCTTGATCTGAGCAGCAGAACCAACACGTGACACTGAACCACCAACGTTAACAGCTGGACGAATTCCCTTATTAAACAGGTCTGTTTCAAGGAAAATCTGACCGTCTGTAATGGAAATCACGTTCGTTGGAATATAAGCAGCTGTATCGCCTGCTTGTGTTTCAATAACTGGTAGAGCAGTCAGAGACCCTGCACCGCAGGCGTCAGACATTTTCGCAGCGCGTTCAAGCAGACGTGAGTGGAGGTAGAACACATCCCCAGGGAAAGCCTCACGTCCTGGAGGACGACGGAGCAACAGTGACATCTGACGATATGCTACAGCCTGCTTTGACAAATCGTCATAGCACACGAGAGCATGCATGCTGTTATCACGGAAATACTCACCCATGGAACAGGCGGTATAAGGAGCTAGATACTGCATAGGCGCTGCATCAGAAGCCGTTGCCGCAACGACGATGGAATAATTCATCGCGCCTGTTTCTGTCAGGGTACGGACCAGATTGGCAACTGTGGAGCGTTTCTGCCCGACAGCTACATAAATGCAATAAAGAGACGCTTTGTCGTCACCACGGTCATTAACAGATTTCTGAGCAATGATCGTATCCATCAGGATGCTGGTTTTACCAGTCTGACGGTCACCGATCACCAGCTCACGCTGACCACGTCCGATGGGGACAAGGGCGTCGATCGCCTTGATCCCGGTCTGCATTGGCTCGCTCACTGACTGTCTGAGCATGATACCAGGGGCAATAACATCCGCCTTACGGTATTCAACATCGGTCAAAGGACCGCGACCGTCAATCGGGTTACCCAGACCGTCAACAACGCGTCCGAGCAAACCTCTACCAACAGGCACTTCAACAACTTTGCCTGTACGAAGGACTGTATCACCCTCGCTGATCTCATTGCCGCTTCCAAAAACGACAACACCAACATGATCGGCTTCAAGGTTAAGAGCCATGCCACGAAGACCTGTGGCTTCAAACTCAACCATCTCGCCAGCCATAACATTGGTCAGGCCATAGACACGGGCAATACCATCACCGATGGACAAAACCTTACCCGTCTCAGAAACAGCTTCTGGCTGGTCGAATGTAGCAATCTGCTGCTTGAGGATTTCCGAAATTTCGGCGGGACGGATGTCCATCACGCGGCTCCCTTCATGGCGTGCTGCAAGCGGGCCAGACGCCCGGCGATTGATGTATCAAAAAGAACTGAACCGACACGTACGACCATACCACCAAGAAGTGACGGGTCGAGATGTTCGGTAATGGCGGTACGTGCATAACCAGCTTCTTCCAAGCTGGTTTTAAGACGACCACGCTGCTCATCGGTCATTGGCTGTGCCGTGCTAACCTCGACACTAACCACATGATGAGCCTGAGCTTCCAGCAACTGGACTGTCTCCAGAATCTCTCTCAGCTTGGACAGACGGCCATTCTGGGAAACGGTCCCTATCAGGCGGCGTATGTCATCATTGAGATTGAGGGTTTTGCTGAGTGCGGAGGCAAATTGAGATGCGTTACGTGAGTTGAAGCGCGTATCGGACAGGAAAGCCTGAAAATCCGCGTTATCATCTATGGCTTTCGAAAGACAGCCAAGACCCTCCAGAATAGCAGTTCTGTCTGCTTTTCCTGCAATCATCTCATAAAATGCACGGGCGTAACGTCGTGCAACCTCACCAGGCACTTTGTTCCGCTGTTGCTGTGCTACAGTCACGGGCGTATTCCGTCATATAAAGTTTCATTCGCTCAAACCTGCAATCAAGCAGGTTCTCACAAGTTAGACAGGAGGAACATCTACACGAAAGTAAAAATTAGTCCAGTCTGATCTTATCCTTAAATTCTGTTCCGTTCCCTAGCATGCACTACAGGCAAAAGGCAACAATACGGACTATAAGAATTCCTCATAACTTCGCAGCAGCACTCCAATAGGCGGAATACTTGCCACAAATTGCTACTGGGAACCTGATATTAATAAAAATTTTGTGGGAATATGGAGCGGGCGAAGGGAATCGAACCCTCGTCAGAAGCTTGGAAGGCTACTGCATTACCATTATGCTACGCCCGCTTAACCAAGCGAGAAAGTCACTACCCTTTTCTTTATCCCCCGGCAAGAGCTTTTCATAAAAATAAAGCTTTTTTTGATAATCTTTCATAAAGGGCTTGACTTTATAAGCCAGTCATTCTCTTTTCCGCACATCGACGTTTTGGGTTGACCTCATGGAGGTCTTATCGTTACGATTCGATACAAAGGGGTGTAGCTCAATTGGCTAGAGTGCCGGTCTCCAAAACCGGAGGTTGCGGGTTCGAGACCCTCCACCCCTGCCACTCTACTCCCGGTCTATCGGGTATATTTTCCCTATTAGATCGAGAGTTACTATTAGAATTCGAGGATGAATGGTGTCGGCGAGTAACCCGAAAGGAGATTCCCGGAAGATCCCTCCGGCTCCTAAAAACTCAGGGCTTAATTTATTTAGCTATTTTGCGGATGTACGGGCGGAAGCGCGACGCGTGACATGGCCTTCGCGCCGCACAACAATAGTCACTACTGGTGCTGTGCTTGTCATGGTTGCCATAACAAGTGTTTTCTTTTTTATTGTGGACCAGGTGATTGGCCTTGGTATCCGCGGTCTTTTTGGTGTCGGGGGCTAAAAGCATATCATGGCTAAACGTTGGTACGTTGTGCATGTCTATTCCGGATTCGAGAAAAAGATCGCCGAACATATTCGTGAACAGGCTGCTAAAAAGGGCCTGGAAGATCACTTTGAAGAAATTCTTGTCCCTTCAGAAGAAATAACGGAAGTCAGACGCGGCCGGAAGGTTAATTCTGAACGCAAGTTCTTCCCTGGTTATGTCCTGATCAAGATGGAACTGACCGATCAGGCCTGGCATCTGGTAAAAGATACTCCCAAAGTTACCGGCTTTCTAGGAACAAGGAACAAGCCAACACCCATCACTGCTGCTGAAGCCAAACGCATTCTGCAACAGGCTCAAGAAGGAATTGAGAGTCCGCGCTCCAATCTCACCTTCGAAATCGGTGAACAGATTCGCGTCTCTGACGGTCCTTTCACATCCTTTAATGGCAGCATTGAGGAAGTGGATGCGGAGCATCAGCGTCTAAAAGTCAGTGTTTCGATCTTTGGTCGTTCAACGCCTGTGGAACTTGATTACAACCAGGTCGAAAAGATCTGATTCTCACATTTGAGAGAATAAAAAATTAAAACCCGCATCCTTTATGAAAGATGCGGGTTTTTTTATGATATTAACGAACTGACCGTTTCTCAACGCAATGTGACTGTTAGTTTATCAGCAATTGCAGCTACACCCTGACTCAATGACGCAACAAAAGATTCCGTATCGGCAGAAACAATCTGTGGGGAAATCCACTCAAACACCTCAGATGAGTTTATTGCAGGTCTTTCCGGTAGTGATAAATCTGTCCTCTTAACTGAGATCACGCCTCTGATCACAACATGATTATCGGCATTACGTTCAAAATTCTGAATGGCCAGATCGACAAATTCAGACGCCTCCACGGCAAGAGGCTGATTTTGCGTCACAATCACACGCCCAGGTAATCTTTGAGATAAATCAGTCGCTAAAGTCTGACTGATCATTTCTCCTAAGGGCTCACTCCAGCTGGAGGCACTGGCCATTTTCAGACGATAATCCTGGATTCCCTGCACGATAATATCCCGATCCAGTCTTGAAGGAATGGAAGCATTAAATACCTTTATCCCTCCTAATGAGTCCCTAAAAGACTGGTTAAGGACAGGCCCGGGTAAAGGAGCAAGACTATAATAACTGGGTTCCACGCTAGAACAGCCACTCACAAGGCCAAGGAGAGCCCCAAGAAAGAGGCCGCGCCTGGATAACACCGTAAATTTCATTATTTCTTACGCCCCACAATAATAGAAGAAGGATGATGGTCCAGATAATCCAATGTCTGATGTAACGAACGTGACATTGCTGACAAACGTACAATCAGCAATTTCAGATTCCGGCTGAAATCTTCATCACCACCATAGGTTTTAAGCAGAAGCCGCGCCTGTTCCAACGTGTCCTGAACCTTATGCACCAGAACCGGAAGGTCATCATCTGCATGATCGAGTAATTTATTCAGGGCTTGCAGTGAACCACGCAAAGCAGCCATAGACCGTGTTACTTCAGGACTACGCACACGCTCATCAGTATGAGCTAGAAGATTATTAATATTCTCGCCCATTTCAGTCAGCGGCATGTTGGAAACCTTATCAGCAATAGAAGAAACTGATTGCAGGATTCCATCCATACCACCAGGCTCACTCGGCAGAATCACAACGCCATCTTCTTCAATAAACTTACTGGGTTTCGCATTTGGCGAGAAACTCAGAACAACCATGGCCTCTCCTGTCAGGAAGCTGACATTCTGAACAGAAGCCTTCATGCCATTTGTCACAAAATCACTTAAAACAGCCATAGTATGCTCTCTATTCACGCTACTTTCTGCGGTAACGCGCCCTGGCTCAAGCTCCATATCAACCCTTACACGAGGGCTATGCTGTTTATCTTCCAACCGCAAACGAACACCCGTCACAACGCCTACCTGCAACCCAAACATTGTGACCTTACTGCCTTCGGTCAGATTACCCACGGATGTGCTTGTATACATCGCAACACGAAATTTCTGGCGATAATGCGTATTATCAGCATCATCCTTACTGCTATAAAGACGGAACACAGAATTAGGGACAGCATCAGTCGCCTCATTACCCCGCATATCCTGCGGACGCCCAAAGGCGACCCCTCCTGACAGAAGCGCCTGAAGAGACTGCAAATGGACTTTCAATCCACCAGGACCAAAACCGACCTGAAGTCCTGAAACATTCCAGAATCGGCTGTCACCTTTAAGATAACTGTCATAAGGCTTCCGGACAAAAACCTGGAGCAGGATCGGCCCTGCCCCACCAGGAGGCATTGTGTAACCAAGAACTTCTCCTACTGGAAGATCCCGGAAGAACACAGCAGACCCGGATCCAAGAGATTCCAGCGTCGGTGAAACAAGCCAGAAAGTAGAACCAGGCTGGTCAGAACGCACGCCTGGAGGTGTTTCCAACCCCGTAAAATGATCCCGTGATTTTTCTCCAACGGGACCTGGATCAAGCGCAATATATGCTCCTGAAAGCAGCGTATCCAACCCTGTTATACTGGCACCATTGATTCGTGGTCGCACAACCCAGAATCGTGAATGTTCTGTCAGGTAACGAGCACTTTCTGCCTTCATCTGGACCGTTACATCTGCGTGACTCATATCGTCACTCAAGCTCACACTCTGGACAACACCAAGATTGACAGCCTTGTTCTTAACCTCTGTCTGCCCGGGGACAATCCCATCAGCCGTTTCAAAGGAAATCACTATCGTGGGGCCTTGATCGGAAAAATGCCGCCATGCCAAAGCCGCAGAAATAATGATTGCTACGATTGGAATAATCCAGAGGACCGAAAAACGTGTTGGTCTTATTTTGGCCTTATGAGACGTTGAAGACCTCTTTTGATTTTCTTGTTGCGTGTCACTCACGTGCGTTCGGACTCCATCTGTTTGTTCCCTTTAATGAGAACTTCCTCAAATGATTCTTTGTTACCCTCGGTTACCGTATGGTTGTAACCTGCGGCATCCCACATACCCCGTGGGTCAAAAACATCAGCCGCAAAAATCGTTAACACAACAACGCTCGCAAAAAATACGATTCCCGAATTTGCTGAAACATGGGCAAAAAAAGAAAATTTCACGATCGCCGCCAAAATCGAGATCATGAAAACATCAATCATTGACCAACGCCCTATGAAGCAGACAAAGGCATAAAGAGCCGACAGGAACTTCAGATTCCAATCCTTGCGCAATACTTCACAGCTCAGCATCACAGTCAAAGCCACAATTTTGAGAACCGGGATGATAATACTCGCTAATAGGACAATTAAGGCCAGAACATAGAGATCGGCGTGCCAGAGTTGCCGGACACCACTTGAAATCGTGCTGGGCTCACCGTTCCCCATTTTAACATAAGTCATGATAGGCAAAAGATTGGCCGGAATATAGAAAATTGCTGCCGCCAGCAAAAAGCAGAATGAGGCCATGACACTTCTTTGCTTGCGACGCCGTAAGGTCTGGTCACAAACAGGACAGTTGCCCATATCAGCACCATTAGGGACCGGGTGTTCTGCCAAATAGACACTATGACAATAACCGCAGGAAAGCATCCTGTTCCGAGGAAGTTCCGCAACAAAATATTTTTCTTCCCGGAAATCCTTTTCATATAAATGTAAAGGCTCATCGCGAGAGGGTGCCAATCTGTGCCAAAAAAATTCAGTGTTAAACGTCGAGTCCATTGCTGCCATCGTCAACATAAGGGCAAATAATACAAAACTTCCCGGCAATAATTTTACCGTAGCAAGATCGACAAGCTTTGAATAGGCAACAATCAATCCGATGACATAAACTTCAATCATCGACCAGGGACGAAGTTTTTCATACCAGGCAAGAATTTCTCTACAGAATGGAGGCACTTTACTTGCAGAAGCCCCATAGAGAATAAAAAGCATAAATCCCAATATTATAGGGGGCATCAGAATCGTGGCGATACTGATCAGAATAGCGATCAAGCTAAATCCCTGCTCAACCAGCGCATAAGGACCACTCCTGATCGTAACCATATTGTCACGCCCATACACATCAATCGTCATGAGCGGGCATACCAGAAGGGCCAGATACAACGCGACAGAGGCCAGGCAAAACGTCAAAGGCGCTATAATTGGCGATGTACGACGAGCGCGTTCAAGCTTCGTTCCACAACGACTGCATTGCGCAACCTGACCAGGCTGAAGCTCTGGAACGGCCTGAAAAAGCCCACAAGACGGACATTCTTTCAAACCCTGAATAAGAGTCAGCTTGGATTTGATAATAGTCTCAGAAGCTGTGTCAGAATCATATTCGACACCACCGAAACGCAGGGCCTCCCAACGGGACCTAAGACCTTCATAGAAGCGGTTCTTCTTAAACATATCTTTCTCTTGCGCCAGAGAACAGGATGCTGCAAGCTTTTCTTCTATATCATATAGAAATAATTTTGTATCTGCCGTTGCAGGAAGAGGTTCTCTCCTATATATCCTCCCCCAAAGAGGCCGACATAGCTCAGGGGTAGAGCAACTGATTCGTAATCAGTAGGTCCTCGGTTCAAATCCGAGTGTCGGCACCATTTTCCATGTTTTTTTACTTCCCGGAAATCGGGATATCTCTTTCCATTCGGGAAAGGGAGCCAATAAGGCCCCCTTATTGGCGTCCTATTCTTTAAACGGGACACGAATCATATAATCAAACGCTGTCAATGCGGCTTTCGCACCTTCGCCCATGGCAATGACAATCTGTTTATAAGGAACCGTTGTCACGTCACCAGCAGCAAAAACACCCGGCACAGAGGTGCGACATTTCTCATCAATGATGATCTCGCCACGCTCGGTCAAATCTATCACCCCTTTAAGCCACGTAGAATTCGGATCCAGTCCTATCTGAATAAAGACCGCATCAACATTGAGTTTATGACGTTCATTCGTTTCCTTATCCTTCCAGATCAACCCAGTCATGGTTTTGCCATCACCAACGATCTCTTCAGGAAGAGCATTCTTGATAACCGTGACATTTGAAAGACTCTGTAATTTATCCTGTAGGACCTGATCAGCCTTCAGAATTGTATTACGCTGTAAAAGAGTTACGTGAGAGACAATTCCCGCCAAATCAATTGCTGCTTCAACGCCGCTATTTCCCCCCCCTGCAACTGCGACAGGACGATTTTTGAAGAAAGGACCATCACAGTGAGGACAATAAGTAACCCCATGGGTACGATAAAATTCCTCCCCCTCAATATTGAGAGAGCGGACTCTCGCCCCTGTTGCAATAATCACCGTACGGGCTTTTAACCTAGCTCCATTTTCAAGGACGATCTCATGGAACTCTCCCAATGTTTCTGCTGGAACCAGTTTGTCGGCCCGTTGAGAAGACAGAATGCGTATATCATAACGCCTTACATGCTTATCGAGATTTTGTGACAGGATTAGCCCTTCTATTTCTGGAACAGAAATAAAATTCTCAATCCCGGCCGTATCCATTACCTGACCACCAAAACGATCAGAAACCAGTCCTGTCCTTAACCCTTTTCGAGCAAGGTAGATCGCCGAAGCTGCCCCCGCCGGACCAGAACCGATCACCAATGTATCGAAGGGGGCTTCATTATTCAGGCTTTCAACCGCAAGCGCTTCCCCTGCCTTATCGATCTTTGCCAAAATTTGCTCGAGGCCCATCCGCCCCGTTGCAAATGGCTCTCCATTCAAGAATATCTGCGGAACTGAACGGATATCTCTCTCTGCAATTTCCTTTGGAAATAACCCCCCTTCTATCGCTGTGTGCCGAATCTGTGGATTCAGCACGCTCATTGTATTGAGCGCCTGCACAACATCGGGACAGTTATGACAGGAAAGCGAGAAATAAGTCTCGAAATGATAAGTCCCTTTCAGAGAAAGGATACGCTCTTTCTGGGACTCTTCAATCTTTGGCGGATGCCCTCCCACCTGCAACAAAGCCAGGACCAGTGAGGAAAATTCATGCCCCAGTGGGATACCTGCAAAAGTTACGGAAACATCAGTCCCGACTCTTTTAATATCAAAAGAAGGGCGACGTTCACTTTTTCCGTTTTCATTAAAGGTAATCTTGTCAGAGAGGTCGGAAATTTCTATAAGAAACTTGCGCATCTCAATCGATTTTTCACCATTATCCAGTGACGACTCGAGTGAAATGTCCTGTTTGACATGTTGAAGATAGCTACGCAGTTGCGTTTTCAGTTCATCGGTTAGCATCTTTACCTCGTAATAAGTAAGGGCAGTTAGGCCCTTGCGTTTGACACAGCGAAAAAAGGGCGTGCCATCTCCCCAGCGGCACGCCCCTTTCTGCAAATAGCTATAACCACTTACAAAAGTGTTATGCTTATTCTCAGATCTTGCCAACCAGATCCAGAGAAGGTGTCAAGGTTGTCTCACCCTCTTTCCATTTTGCAGGGCAGACTTCACCTGGGTGAGAAGCAACATACTGCGCTGCACGGACTTTATCGAGCAGTTCTGTAGCGCTACGCCCAACGCCACCAGAGGTCGTTTCGATGTACTGAATGCGGCCCTCTGGATCGATCAGGAATGTTGCACGCTCAGCCAAATGGCTGCCATCATTGATCAAAACATCAAAATTCTGGGCAATTGTGCCTGCTGGATCACCAACCATAACATACTGGACTTTGCCAATTGCTGGTGATGTATCGTGCCAGGCTTTGTGCGTGAAATGCTTATCTGTTGAAACAGAATAGATCTCTACACCCAGTTTTTTAAATGCGTCATAATTTTCTGCCAGATCTTCCAGCTCTGTCGGGCAGACAAAGGTGAAATCTGCTGGATAAAAGAAAATGACTGACCATTTGCCACGGAGGTCAGCATCCGTAACAGTGATGAATTTTCCGTTATGGAAAGCTTCCGCTTTAAAAGGTTTTACCTGTGAACCAATTGCTGGCATCAAAAATCTCCTATTAACATTCAGGTTAAAAACTACGTCGCGACACAGCGAACCGTTTCCCAATGGAAGCAGCAGGAACCAGCAGCTGTCAAGAGCTTCTTAGGTTGCTACCATCCTTTAGCACAGACCTATTCCGCTCTACACAAAGACGTTTCCCCCCCTTTCCCATTAAGGAAGAAAACCCTATCTAAGGGGTATGTCTTATGTCCCTCTTTCCGGCTTATCCCTCCGGGATATTGAATATGTGGTTGCTGTAGATGACTTACGCAACTTTTCTCGTGCAGCAGAACGTTGTGGCGTTAGCCAGGCGGGTCTTTCAGAGCAGGTACGTAAACTTGAGCTGCTTTTAAACGTCACTTTATTTGAACGGACACGACGTCACGTTGCCCCTACACCTGATGGTGTAAGGTTAATCGGCATGGCCCGCGATGTCCTGACATCTGCCCGCAGGCTTTTAGAAGTTGCGCGTGCTTATACCGGCCCATTAAATGGCCTGCTTCACATTGGCCTCATTCCGACTTTGGGGCCTTACTATGTCCCAGGCCTGCTGCCCAAACTGCGCCAGGCTTATGACCAGCTGAGCCTGCGTTTAAGCGAAATGACGACCGAAAATCTCGTCAGTGCGCTACGACATGGAGAACTGGATCTGGCCATTATGTCTCCGACCTCCATGACGACGAGTTTTGAGCAGGATCCTTTATTTGAAGAGCCTTTTCTGGCAGTTTTCCCCCGGGATCATGAACTTGCCAAAAAAGAGGTCATTTCGTTCAAAGATCTCGCACGGCCTGACCTTCTTCTCCTTGAAGACGGCCACTGCCTACGCGAGCAGGCCCTTTCTATCTGCCCGGCAAATTTTCGCCCTCAAGACCAGCGTCTGGCAACAAGCCTTGAAATGCTATGGCATATGATTGCTGCCGGTGAGGGATTTTCACTAATCCCGCGTCTGGCCCTTGAACATCGGGGAGAATTACAGACACTGGTAACAGTACGCCCCATCCAGAGTCAGGAAGCCAAACGCGCTATCAGTCTTATGTGGCGTCACTCGGACCCACGTGCCGATTCATTCAGGGAACTTGCAAAATTTTTACGTTCCCAGACCCCTGAAGGATGTAAAATGTCTCTCCCTTCCACATAACCCTACGTCCTGTTTTATCAATACATATAGAAACGGCCTTCCTTCGGTAAGAAAGAAGGCCGTTTTCCGTAGTAGTTTCCCAAGCATCAAACCTGAGCCATTAAACGCGCATTCCCCCCTGCCGCAGCCACATTATTACTGACATGTTTTTCCTCAAGAAGCCATTCAGGACGCAAGCTCTCGGAATTTCCAATATAAACAAGGGGAACAGACTGTTTCTCATCATTCAGATGATCACGGACAATCTGCCACAAGGTTTCATTCTCTGTTTCAGATAAAATAAAGGCACAATGATTCAATTCGCCTTTATTTTTCACGATTGTGATCTCTTCTGCCACAACCTCAGGCAATGTTTTCAGACAGTCTGTCAGCTCCGGTGAAGCCATGATGGAAACAGAATTGCCACAACTGATCGCATAGCTGATCAAACGTTTAAGACCTGCTTCACTCTCTGCGAGGATAAGCGCTCTTCCCCGGGCAGTAAGTGAATAAAGATTCGTCTCTCCTACAGGTGAGGGCATTTCAAGCATCATCCCCAATAAACCATGGCTCATCCAGGGTAAGACCTCTTGAGCAAGTTCTGCATCACTTGCTCTCAACCAGAGCAACCATGAACGCGCCATAGGCGGAAGTCCATTACCAATACCTCCCCAGGGGCATGGTGGCGCTTCAGCCAACTGACGCCGCACAGCCAGAGGCCCCCCGGCTTTTGGCCCTGTCCCAGAAAGACCTCGTCCGCCAAAGGGCTGAACGCCGACAACCGCACCAACCATATTACGATTTACGTAAATATTACCTGCATCGATCTTCTCAACGAGACGGTCAATCGTCGAAGGCAAGCGGCTATGCACACCAAATGTCAGACCATAGCCTGTCGCATTAATATCATTAATCAGTGTTTCAAACCCTCGACGATGATAAGGCATGATATGCAAGACAGGCCCAAAGACCTCCCCCCCGATTTCCTCAACTGAATGAACTTCAATAAGAGTGGGAGGAACATAAAAACCATGATCTGTTTCTTCTTCCACCAGCGATGAAGAGAAAACTTTATGCCTTTTATCTTTAAACCGGGTGATATGCTCCATGATCCCGTCACGGGCACGCTGATTAATCACAGGACCGACATCTGTTTTCAGACGACCCGGAACCCCAACTCTCAATTCTGCCATAGCACCTTTGAGAAGTGGCAGAATACGGGGCATGGCCTCATCCTGAACGCATAAGAGCCGAAGCGCTGAACAACGCTGCCCTGCACTATCAAACGCAGAATTGACAATATCGACAATAGCCTGCTCAGGCAGAGCTGTCGCATCGACAATCATCGCATTCAACCCGCCTGTTTCTGCCACAAACGGAATGGCCTGACCATTACGCCCCAAACGGCCGACTAAATGGCCGGCGATAGACTGCGCAACCTTTGTGGAACCTGTAAACATGACTCCAGCAATACGTTTATCTGAAACGAGTGCTGTACCAATATCACTCCCACGACCAAGCACCAGTTGCAGTGCCTCGACAGGAACTCCTGCTTTATGTAATAATTTTACAGCTTCTACGGCAATTAACGACGTTGCCTCGGCAGGTTTTGCCACCACATTATTACCAGCTGCTAAAGCAGCAGATACCTGTCCCAAGAAAATGGCAAGCGGGAAGTTCCATGGACTGATACAGATAATCGTGCCAAGAGGCCGGTGCGTTTCATTATTGAAATCTGCCCGGATCAGACTGGCATAATACCGCAGGAAATCAACAGCTTCACGCACCTCTGCAATGGCATTTGGGTAGGATTTCCCCGCTTCCCTGACAGCCAGCGCCATGAATGATATACGATTTTCCTCAAGCAGATCTGCCGCACGCTCTAAAATATCAGCCCGTTCTGCGGGTGATTTTGAGCTCCATAGTGATGCGTTTTCTGCAATATCTATAGCCTGTGTAACGTCATCAGGCTTACTATAGCGAATAGTACCGACGACATCCCGCTGGTCTGCAGGATTCAAAACCTCACATTTTTCTGTTGCCGGAGTTACACCAACAATCAGGGGCTCACTATCCAGAGTGTCAGGACATTGACTCAAAGTCTCCTTGAGGTGCCGCAGAATATCTTCATCATAAAGATCCATCCCTGAAGAATTTTTACGGTCTTTCCCATAGAGCCCTGCTGGTGATTGAATAAGAGGATGCTGGCTCCCGACCGGATAACTGGCATGTACCTGCTCAACTGGATCCTCAACTAGTTTTTCAAGCGGTACAGAACGATCCCCAACAAGATTCACAAATGATGAATTCGCACCATTTTCCAGAAGACGTCTTACAAGATAGGCTAATAAGGTCTCATAAGTCCCCACAGGTGCATAAATACGGCAGGGACGATTAAGTTTATCCGGTCCCACAACCTCACTATATAAATTCTCCCCCATCCCATGCAGGCATTGAAACTCATAACGCCCCACAGAAAATTCATGACCAGCCAACTCAAAAATAGACGCTAAGGTACGGGCATTATGAGTCGCAAATTGAGGGAAAATTTCTTCAGGGGCGGCCAATAATTTGGCCGCACAGGAAAGATAGGCGACATCTGTATGGCATTTACGTGTATAAACCGGGAAATCAGAAGCCCCATCAATCTGCGCTTTTTTGATCTCACTATCCCAATAGGCCCCTTTCACTAGACGGACCATGATCCGGTGATTCGTTCTTTTTCCAAGATCAATAATAAAATCGAGCACAGCCGGAGCACGACGGCCATAAGCCTGTACGACAAATCCGATGCCGTTCCAGCCTGCCAGGTCAGGATCCTGACATAATGCCTCTAAAAGATCGAGAGAAAGCTCAAGGCGTTCGCTTTCTTCGGCATCAATATTCAAACCAATATCATGATGGAGTGCCCGAAGGGCTAAACCTTTTACAATCGGCAGAAGCTCATCCATAACACGTTCGCGTTGCAAACGACTATAACGTGGATGAAGAGCAGATAATTTTATGGAAAGACCCGCCCTTTCATAGACATTCCTGCCACGAGCATTTCTGCCAATCGCCTCAAGGGCTGCATGATAATCTGCCCGGTAACGATCTGCATCGGCCTGATCGAGAGCAGCCTCACCCAGCATATCATACGAATAAGCAAAACCCTTATCCTCATGTTTACGCGCAACCTGCAAAGCCTGCTCAATTGTTTCACCCAAAACAAATTGCTGACCCATCATCTGCATAGCCAAACGCATGGCTTTGCGTATAAAAGGCATCCCCCGACGCTTGACCAATTTCATAACAAGGCCAAAACGGTCTTCAGGCGCAACGACCTTCTCCGTTAAAGACAGACCCCATGAGGCTGCATTCACAATAAGGGGCTTCCCAGCTCCTATATGAGAAAGCCAATTTCCCAGACGAACCTGATCGCGAATCAGGTCATCTCTCGTTGCCTCATCAGGTGTCCTTAGCAGAGCCTCTGCCAGACTCATAAGTGCTACACCTTCTTCAGAGGCCAGACTGAACTCCTGAACCAGCTGCTCAACAATCCCGGGATGTTTCCGTTCACGCAAAGCACGAGCCAATCTCATGGCTGTCTCTGTTGCAAGCGTGCTCTGCTCCTGAGTCAGAATCTCCTGCTCCAGAAAACCTCTAATACACTCTGCCTCAGATTTGCGTGTCTGCTCAGTAATTCGACGGCGCAAATCTGAACGTTCTGGAACAGTTTCAAAAAGATCCACGAGATATGCCATAAATCTAATCCTGCAATGGTACGCCATCTTTACAATATTACTAATGAGATGGTGAAAAACCGGAGTTACAGATTAATGACACCATAAGTGGAAAGCCCTGTCCATATGGCGAATTATTTCTACAAAGAATTTTTACCTGATACGCGTCTTTTGGAACCTGAACCTAATCCGCCTTTCCCCTGCCGTACCGTTTGGCAAGTGAAATGATTCAGCCGTAAGACAAACGCCATTCATCAGGTTCAGCAAGTGCTCTTTCAATCCATTCCTGCATCAGATCATGCGAAAGCCCATGCTCACACCATGACACGACTTCCATAGGAAGATATTCCTCCAGAGCATATTGTCTGATACGCAACATAATGGGGGCATACATACAATCAGCAACACCAAATTCCGGCCCGAACAGATAAGACGTCACCTGACCAGTCCGTGTTAAAGCCTGCAGAAGCGTCTTCCCTAAAAGAGCCAGATCCCCCTCAAGACCAGCTTGTTGCTCTGCCGAAAGAATCGATGGATAGGCCGGACTGCGCCCAATATCCATTGGACAAAGCTGCCTCAGATTTCGAAACCCTGCATGCATCTGGGCACTGACACTATAAGCATGTGCCCGTGCATTACGCTCCAGCGGCAATAAAGTCGGTTGAAGCTCGGCACAATAAAGACAGATTGCGAGACTCTCCCAGACCCTGGCCCCGTCATGCTCAAGATAGGGAACCAGACGATTGGGAGAACGGTGATGGATCGCCTCTGTTTTCCCACCTCCTTTGAGGGGAATGATTTCCTCTACTACCTCCAGCCCCGCCAGACGGACGGCTAACCAACCTCTTAGTGACCATGAAGAATAACGAAATGACCCCAAGAGAAGTTTGCCAGCCATCTTTAATCTCTCTTTTCAGACGTAATAAAACCACCACCGAGGACGCGTGTTCCGTCATAAAGAACGCACGCCTGCCCCGGAGCCGGAAGAGCGGGGTCATCAAGTATGACTTCCGCCTCTCCCTCAGCCAAAGGTCTGACGATCGCCTGTCTTAACCCTTCACGAGCCCGCAGCTGCACACCACAACGCACACCTTCAGGCCCGATATCAGTCAGCCAGTTCATATTACGCAGGATAATATGCGTATGACCGTCTTTTTCATCTAGACTGGCTCGGGGCCCTACAATGATACGCCGCGTTGGCACATCGATTCGCGTGACAACCTGCCGTTCACCTGTGCTTGTATGAATATCACCGAGCCTTTTGCTCTGTCCGACTGTATAGCGGGCAATGCCTTCATGCCGGCCAAGCGTACGCCCTTCTTCGTCAACAATATCGCCTGCCCCCTTGATCTCGGGACGCATCGTTTCGACAAGGTCCACATAAGACCCTTTTGTGACAAAACAGATATCCTGACTATCGGGTTTATCAGCAACATCCAGCCCCAGTTCAGCAGCCAGCGCCCTGACGGCATCCTTATCGGGCATATCCCCTAGAGGAAAGCGCAAGAAATCAAGCTGTTCCTGCGTCGTCGCAAATAAAAACCACGATTGATCCCTCGACCTGTCAACCGGACGGTGAAGCTCCACACGCTCTGGACCTTCAATACGTCTGACATAATGGCCTGTTGCCATGGCCTCACATCCTAGATCCCGGGCCATATTCAGAAGATCGGTGAATTTAACACCCTGATTACAGGCGACACATGGCACAGGTGTCTCCCCCCGTGCATAAGCATCAGCAAAGCTTTCTATTACACTGTCACGAAAACGGCTTTCCGCATCAATGACATAATGAGGAAAGCCCATCCGGTCAGCAACGGCACGGGCATCCATAATATCGCGCCCGGCACAACATGCCCCTACTCTGGCAGGGCCACGATCATCATAAAGTTGTAAAGTGGCTCCAATAACCTCATGGCCCTGTTTTTTCAGAAGAGCCGCCACGACTGAGCTATCCACTCCCCCTGACATGGCCACAAGAATACGCATAGTCTGTAAATCGCCTTTATAAAATGTCTTAATAAACTTAATTGGTCTTAGGCAGGCGAACGACAAGGCCATCCAGTGCATCAGTCATAACAATCTGACAACCCAGGCGAGACGTTTTTTCAAGACCGAAAGCAAGGTCAAGCATATCTTCCTCATCATCAGTCGGAGGAGTCAGCTTGTCAGCCCAGGAAGGATCAATAATAACGTGACAGGTCGCGCAGGCCAAAGACCCTTCACAGGCACCTTCCAGATTGATGTCATGCTCATGAGCAATTTCCAGGACAGACAGACCCACCTTGGCATCGACCTCATGACGCGTGCCATCCTGCTCAACGAAAACAATATGCGGCATTGATTGCCCCCTTGGCTTGTTTAAAATAAGGTTCGCCTCACGAGGTAAAACGTCCCACCTTCAGGCGCAAGGCCTTCCTGAGGCAAAATTTCCTACTTAATCGGGTTCATTCTATCTTTTTAAAAGACGTTTTGCCATCTCCTGATAGGCTTTTCCAAAAAGCTCTACCGATTCAGAGGTTACATTCCAGGGTAAAGAAACGCGGATCGCCTGTCCGGCACCATCCCCATATCCCATTGCCCGCAAGACGTGAGAAGAAGATACTTTCCCTGACGAACAGGCAGATCCTGCTGAAACACAAAACCCTGCAAGATCAAGTGTCATAAGCTGTGTTTGCGCCGGCACACCCGGTAAAATGACTGAAATTGTTTGCGGAAGACGCTCAAGACCAGCATTAACGCTAACCCCTCCTGCCTGTTGCATAAGACTTTCCAGCCTATCTGCCATTACTCTGATCGGCTCCCAATCCTGTTGCAGAGCAGATCCAAGAGCTGCACTCATACCCATAATTAACGCCAGGGAAGGGGTTCCCCCACGTCTTCCACGCTCTTGTCCACCGCCTGGCAACATGGGAGAAATGGGCCGATCTTCTGGCAATATAAGGGCCCCGACACCTTTTGGCCCACCAAATTTATGACCTGAAAGCGCAATACTTGCTCCTTCCATGATTTCTGGTGCCAAAGCAACACGCCCCACAGCTTGTACGGCATCAATATGCAAAAATGCATTATACTGTCTGCATAAAATGGCCACCTCATGGAGGGGGGAAAGGATCCCCGTCTCATTATTGGCCGCCATGACGCAAACGAGGCTCGGCATCCCATCGCGCAGATAGTCCTCTAAAATCTCAAGTTTCAGCAGGCCGTGACGATCAACAGGCAAGCGAGCTGCTTCAGGCGCTCCCTGCAAGATGGCATCATGCTCGGTAGCACCGACGAGAATTCGCCTTTTTTCTGCAAAACCAAAAGCGTGAAGGGCCAACATATCCGCTTCTGTCGCTCCAGAGGTAAAGATGCAGCACCCAGCATCCCTGGCAAAAAAAGATGAAACCATCTTGCGCGACTCTTCAAGTGCCTGACGCGCCTGACGCCCATAAAAATGCACTGAAGACGGATTTCCTGAAACCTCAAGTCCTTTTATGACAGCATCCCTTGCCTCAGGACGTAAAAGTTCTGTGGCATTTGCATCAAGATAAACAGGCCTCGACATACAAGAATAATCAGTCACAACTCACGTCCAACAAGTCATAAATACAAATAATTGATACCATATAAATATAATAACCATAAATTTTTAACAAAAAATTTATGGTTATTATTAAAATAATTATTTAGTTATTTTAATATTTATTTTTCATATGTAATAAAATTACAATCGTTTCTGTTTTCTACTGCAAACGCCCCTCTACTTCAGGTTTCCAGAGGCCTTATTACAAAAGCAAATTATGATCATTCCATGACAATGACGTTTTTTGTGGAAATTTCACTCTCAAAGCAGATATATAAACTACTGTCTTGCAGCAAAGTAAAGAGTTTCAATCTCTGCTATGACCGGGTTTTCAAACCCGTCTGATTTAAATTTTTTCCGACAGCCTCTTTTTTCTGGCCAGACAAGACAACCAGACAAGAGGGGGGTCACAAAATGAGAGACGAATGCCTGAAGTGATGTTCGCTGGCCCCGAAGGGCGGCTTGAGGGGTGTTACCACCATTCTGACAATGCCAATGCACCATTGGCCCTGGTTCTTCATCCACATCCTCTGCATGGGGGAACGATGAATAATCGCATCACCTACACGATGTATCGCAGATTTCAGGAAATGGGCTTTTCCGTCATGCGGTTCAACTCACGGGGTGTCGGACGCTCACAAGGCCGTTATGATGGCGGCATCGGAGAAATTTCTGACGCTGCTGCGGCCCTCGACTGGATGCAAATGGTCAATCCGAATTCCAGTGAATTATGGATTGGTGGCTATTCCTTCGGTGCTTTTGTCGGTATGCAGCTTCTTATGAGGCGCCCGGAAATCAGTGGCTGGATCAGCATTGCGCCTCCCGCCAGCGACTATGATTTTGGCTTTTTGGCGCCTTGTCCATGTAGCGGCCTGATGATTGCTGGGGGTAAAGATTCCATGGCTCCTGAAAGCAGCATTCGCAAAGTCGTTGAAAAACTCAACACACAGAAAAACGTGGTTGTGGATTATCGCATTTTTGAACAGGCTGATCATATCTTTGCCAAATATGCCGATCACGTCGCTGACGCTCTGGAAGACCATGTAACCAACCGTCAGGCTGAATTTCGTATTGCCGAGCAGGCAGCAGGATAATCGTTCTAGACCATTAAGCAGGAAAATTGCCGCATGACGTCAAATTTCTCCCCCCGCAGTGCCTTTTTACAAGAGGCACAAGCCCGGGGAATGATTTTTCAGTGCACAGACCAACAGGGCCTTGATGAGGCTCTGTTAGCAGGGCCGATCACCGCTTATATCGGTTTTGATCCAACAGCTGACTCTCTTCATATCGGCAACGCACTCTCTATCATGATGCTGCGTCTGCTTCAGAAACATGGGCACCGTCCCATCGCACTTATGGGTGGGGGCACAGCCAGAATCGGAGACCCTTCCTTTCGGGATGAAGCACGCTCTCTTATTTCGGCTGAAACCATTGCTCATAACTTGGCGGGAATTGAATTGTCCCTGCGGCAATTTCTGAATTTCGACGACCATAACAAAACCCTGCTTGCCAATAATGCAGACTGGCTGGAACGCCTTTCCTATCTCGATCTTCTGCAGGATGTCGGTGTGCAGTTTTCTGTCAGCCGCATGCTTTCTTTTGAAAGTGTCAAACAGCGTCTGGACCGTGAGCAAGGCCTGACATTCCTTGAATTTAATTATTCAATTCTCCAGGCATATGACTTCCGTGAACTCCACCGCAAATATGGGGCGATCCTCCAGATGGGCGGGTCAGACCAGTGGGGGAACATCGTTTCTGGAATAGATTTGGCACGCCGTACAGACAATGTGCGTCTCTATGGCCTGACAACCCCACTCGTCACCACATCTTCAGGAGCGAAAATGGGCAAATCAGCCAAAGGGGCTTTGTGGGTCCGTGCTGAAAAACTTCCCGTCTTCGATTACTGGCAGTTCTGGCGCAATACAGAAGATGCCGATGTCAAGCGCTTCCTTAAAATGTTTACAGACCTTTCTATTGAAGAATGTGAAAGATTAGGGCGACTTGAAGGGGCTGATATTAACGAGGCCAAGAAAATCCTCGCGACTGAAGCCACAGCAATCTGCCACGGCCGTCAGGCAGCGCAGGAAGCGGCCTCTACAGCACAGACCGTCTTTGAACAGGGTAACCAGCAGGCTTCACTGCCTGAAAAAGAGCTTTCAAGGGCTTTACTCAAGGAAGGCATTCCTGCTTTCCGTCTCCTGACTGAGACAGGCCTTACCGCAACTGGCGGAGAAGCCAGACGGCTCATCCGTGGAGGCGGTGCAAGGATTAGGGATAATGTCATTACAGATGAAAATCAGCTTATTACCGAAAATGATTTTACGGATAATGGCCTGAAATTATCCCTTGGAAAAAAGAAACATATTCTTGTCCGCCTGATTTAAAAGTTCAGGAAAATTGAAAGTAGGCCCGTTATTTCGGGCCTATTTCCTAATCTGGCACGCGCTCCAGAATCCAGATGATTTTCTGCTGATGCCGAGATTTTCCATCATCATTTTTTATAATGGTCCCTGGCTGGGTCGTCAAAACAATCTGTTTGCTTTTTTCTGACTTCCCGCGCCCCAGATACAGGTCATCTTCAATTCTGATCCCTCCACCTGATTGCCGGAAACGCCATAATGAGCCTTCTGTATGCAGAATAATCTCATCATCTTCCTGTTCTACGCGAACAGTGGGATGAATATGAAAGCGTAACGTGCAGGATAAGTCGCGCTCCCCTTCGACCTGCTCCTGACCACGCAGATCTTCTCCTTCTTTCCCAAGATAGAGACTCCGTGACCATATAGCGCCTAAAGGAGCATGATAACCATCATGGGAAAGGTCAATCCAATGCTCCTTGGCAGTACTTTTGTAATGATGGCTGACATGAGAAGGGTGGCGGCTAATATGGCCATCAATGTCAAACTCAATGCAGGACTCATCTTCAGCTATAAGGGCATTATGAGCTGCACTCACTCTGAGCGCTTCTTTCCAGTCTCCCCCTTTTGCTGCACCACAATTCACGAATAGACGCTGCGCTCCATAAGAAAACTCAAACGATAAGGTGCCAGCATGGGCCCTGCTATCAAAACCAAATACTGGTGGTTTTGCCGCATCAATCAATAAAAGCGACCGGCCAAGCGCAATTCTGGCAAACCCTCCCTGAGGCAATATGGAGGGTAGAGCCCGATGGCGAACCATATTGTCAAAAAGAGACTGTATCTCTTCGCGCTTATGTTCAAGGGTTCCATTAAAAAGAGCGAGTTTCCCATCACCATGACGAAAAAAATCAAGGACCGGCCATGTTTTTTCCAAAGCCTGTGTAATGAGAAAAGGCACGGAAACTTCCATAGCCGTGTACATCTCAGCAAAATTCTGTAATTCTTCTACCGTTTGGAGTTGCGCCTCCGGACTGCGTTCAGCCACTGTTCCATCAGCTAAAATCAAACGCTCCAGTTCAGGTTTAAGATAACGCTGAAACCTGAGCAAAAAACCCTGCTGTTCAGGCAACACCATAAAAACTGCCAAAAGCCCGCGCAAAGCGGCCAGTCCCTCCCATCCTTGGGGAGGAAGGGGTAAAAGGGCTGCGAGAATACGCCCTTCTCTGAGCATGGTTTCCAGAACGTGTTTCTGCGTCTCCTGCGTGGCTGTTTCAAGGCAGAATTCATAATGGCCCAACCAATTTGCCAGACGCTGCCCCATTAAATATCCGTCCTGGGCCAACGCATCAGTGGGAGGAACGTCACACCAGGCCTGGATAAAGCTACGCGCACAGAGCCGTGCTTCATTCGTCCCTAAAGCTCTGAGATCACGTAGCCAGACAAAGCTATAAAGCCACCGTCTCGTCTCTTCAGGCCAGGAACCCTGCCATTTTTTCTGAGAGGGAAATCCGTATATTTTCTGGTCAAAACGGCATCGTCCGCCAACAAGGAGGATCCCCTGCTCTTCGTCACCTTGTCTGATATCTCTATATTGAAACGCCGGCCTTGAAGAAGCCTTATGATGGATCGGCAGAGATGCCATCATAAGCTTCAGCTGGCGCCATAATGTATGGCGATCCATCATCCTTTATGATCGACGCGAAACATTAATCAAACCCTCAATGGCAGCCCTACGGTCAGGTTTCCCAAAAATGGATGAGCCTGCTACAAGCAACGTCGCCCCTGCTTCTACAACACGGGGTGCCGTATCTTCGTCGATGCCTCCATCAACCCCCAATATAATAGAGCGCCCCGTTTTCTTGATCATTTCGGATAATGTACGGATTTTCGGGAGCTGCCCTTCCAGAAAACTTTGCCCTCCAAACCCCGGATTAACGCTCATGACAAGAATGATATCAACAATATCCATCACTTGTGAAAGCGCTTCAGGTGGCGTTGCCGGACAAATGGCGACCCCCGCTTTGCATCCTAAAGCATGGATTGTCTGCAAGGACCGATAAAGATGGGGGTTCCCTTCACAATGCACGGTAATATGATCCACCCCTGCCTTTGCCATTTCTTCAAGGTAAGGATCGACAGGAGCAATCATTAAATGGGCATCAAACTTTGCTTTGCTAAAGGGACGCAGCGCCTTGATAACAGGCATACCGAACGTAATATTTGGGACAAAATGTCCATCCATCACATCAAGATGGACCCATGGGGCTAATGCGATATCTTCAAGCTCATGACGTAAATTAGAAAAATCCGCTGATAAGAGGCTAGGGGCAATAATTGGCATGCGAACTCCGGCCTTTTCTGCGTTATAAGATAATGGGTTAATACCACTTATCCTATGGTAAACAGGAGGTAATTTACAAGACAAAACCCTTCATGGACTCTTAATTATGGTTTCCTTATAAGTAGGGAATGTTCCGAGGGGTGTCTCTATTATGAAAAAAGAGGCTGAGATGGCAGAGCCGGACCCTTTGAACCTGATCCGGCCCATACCGGCGAAGGGACAGGAATTACTGCCAGAAGAACCCACTGGCCCCTGAACTGACGCCACATATCCGGATCTTTTCCATCGTTTGTTCGGGGAGAAGATTCCTTTTGCGTACGCCTTTTTATCTATCTTTTTATAGCATTACGACAATTTACATTTTGGGTTCTTTTCCGGCTCTAGCCCAGAACAACCACGCAGATTCCCAAAAAAATACCACACCACCCCAAATAGAAGTCCTGACCGTCAAGCGGCCCAAAGAGATATTATTACGTGGTGGAGGTCTTATAACCCCTCAACATGGCACTCAGGCACGCAGTGTCATAGGACGCCCTTTAATGGACGTCATTGCTCCAACCTCAACAGCTTTCCAGATTATCAGCACAACACCTGGTGCCAATATCGCCCTTTCTGATCCTTTTGGTCTGTCCCCCCAGACCAATATGAGTCTGAGAGGGCTTAATTCAGATTCAATAGGTGCTGTCCTTGAAGGGATGCCCATGAATGATCTGGCTTATTATGTGCTTTCCCCAGGACAGTTCGCCGATTCAGAGAATTATGGTGAAGTTGCTCTCCAGCAAGGCTCAGCTGATCTCGACAGTCCTGTGCTCAATGCCACGGGAGGGCTTTTATCCATGCACTATCGTGACCCTTCCCTCAGAAAAGGAGGAATGACCTCTTTCTCCTATGGTTCATATAATATGAGACGCGGCTTTCTGCGTCTGGATACAGGAGAACTCGGCCAGAGCGGAATCCGTGGTTTTATCTCTTATTCCAATAGCTATAGCGAAAACTGGCGTGGTGCCGGAGATGATTCCCGCCACCATATTGATTTCAAGTTCATCAAAGAATGGGGAGAAGGAAACAGGGTCAGCCTTGTTGGGTCCTGGAATCATGTCCTTAACAGCTATTATCCCGAAGTAACGTCAGAAAGCTGGCGTCAAAACGGTATCCATGGCGCTAATAACCTCACCCAGCACTATGACAAGAACCACCCAACCAGTAACGAAAATTACTGGAAATTCTGGCGTGACCCCATGGATACACTTTATGTTGGGGCTCCTGTACATGTCAGATTTGATGAGCATTTTTCCCTTGATCTGACCCCTTATGCCCAGCGGGCTTATGGTAGTGCTCCTTCGGGAACGGTGCTTAATGCCACAGGCAACGCCATGGGCAATGAGAGAGTGGGGGCTATCTCCCTGCCTGACAATGCAAATACGGCAATGGCACGGGCAGATTATACCCAGATGAGCTACCGTTCCGGTTTTACAGCAGCCCTGCATGCCAGAGTGGGATGGAATAACTTTGTTCTTGGATATTGGTACGATTATTCAGATGACCATGAACGCCAGACTTTCAATCCCGCTGATGAGAATGGCTATGCAGGCTCTATCTGGGGGCATGGTCCTCATATTCATCTTCCTGACGGTCGCCTCCTGAAGGGGGCAGATTTCCATACAATGGCGCAGGTCAATGCCATTTTTATCGGAGATCATATTTCACTCTTTCATAACAAGCTTGCCATGGATGTAGGCTTCAAGGAGGTTATGCTGACACGCACAGGGAGTAATAACCTCCCCGGGCCGCAATATCACGTGGGACATAATAGTGCGCAGCCACTTCCACGTTTTGGCCTCAGATGGAATTTCACACCTAAAGATCAACTCTTTTTCAACACAACAACCAATTTTCGGGCTCCTGCGGTCACAGCCTATTACGACAGCTACGAGATCACTTCCGCCGCAGCACTTGGGAAAGGTTCTCCAAGACTTAAAGACGAATATTCCATCGCAGAGGAAATAGGCTATCGCCATAATGGCACGGTCATGACAGGCAGCATCACGTTCTTTAATTATAATTTTACTAACCGCCAGATCATGACGATCCTCCGGCAGAATAACTCTGAAATGTCTTCAACCATCAATGCTGGCGGTCAGACAACGCGCGGTGTGGATATTGAACTAGGAATACGCCCCTGGCATCATATTAGCCCCTATCTGTCTTTCGAGTATCTTAATACTACCATCGACAATAATATTGCCGTAAGCGGTGATACGCTCCATACTGCCGGGAAGATTGCTGTCCGCAGCCCCCATGTGCAGGGTGCTTTGGGGCTCCGTTACGATAATGGTCACATATTCGGACTTTTCACGGCCCGTTATACGAGCAGCCAATATGCCACCTTTATGAATGATGAGAGAATGCCATCTCACATCACAGCTGACCTGAATATAGGCTATCGCTTTTCCGATTATGATCGTCTGAAAGCGCCAACCCTGATGTTGAATTTTCTGAATCTTACGAACCAGCATTATCTTTCAGGTATTGCTTCTCCACAGCTTAATGCACACCAGACCGTGGGCCAACATGGAACACTCATCGCCGCAAATGCCCCTCAATATTATATTGGCGGAGGTTTTGCGGTTCTCTGCTCAGCAAGAACGGGGTTTTAGGTCATGACTGAAACGTCACCAATAGAGGCTCTGGGCCTTGATGACAGGACACATGCCAGGGATTGGGACTTATTAAGTCCACGTGTCAGTAACGACGTTTTAAGTTATTACCGGACATTGCAGAAACCAGCAGACATACTCTGGCACAGCCCTCGGGCTTTTTCTTCTGCTGCGCTTGTCCGCCTCGATAGAGAAGAAAAAATTTTTATCAAACGCCATGATGCACGACTGCGCCCGCCCGGGATCCTACAGGAAGAGCATGATTTCATTTTTCATCTAAAAAAAAATGACTTTCCTGTTCTTACGCCACTCATAAACAAAAAGAGACAAACAATTACGGTTACAGAAGCCGGTGTGTTTGAACTCTATTTACCCATGCCGGGCGAAGATCTTTATCAGAAAACCCTGTCATGGGAACCTTATCATTCACAACGCCATGCTTTTTCTGCGGGCCAGCTTCTGGCACGTCTCCATAAAGCCAGCATAGACTACAAAGCATCTGCGCGACGGACGAGATTTCTTGCAGCACCCCTTACCCCACTTCTTTCTCATTCTGTGCAGGAAAGTCTGATTCACTGGATATCTGGACAGGCAGGGCTGGAGACAAGCTTGCAACAGTGGAACTGGAAAGAAGAGCTATTTCCACGCCTGGAAGCCTTCCATGCTCCATTACGCCCTTTTCTTGACCAGATCCTGCCTCACTGGGGACATGGAGACTGGCATGGCTCCAATCTGGTCTGGCAACAAGACGAGGCTGTCTCTGCTTTTGACTTCGGCCTGAGCGACCTCACCTGTATAAGTTTTGATATCGCTATTGCCCTTGAACGCAGCTTCATTCGCTGGATGGATTGCCAGAGCCACAATGCAGCTTCTTATGCCTTAATGACGCCTTTTTTATATGGATATTATCAGCGCAATCCTCTTTCAGAAGTAGAAAGGAAACTCATTTCTCTCCTCTTCCCTCTGGCACATATTACCTTTGCTCTTTCTGAGATCGCCTATTACGATAATCTGGCTCAGGACAGGGTTACTGCTGATATCGCCTACAGAAAATATCTCATTGGCCATCTAGATTGGTTCGCTGGGCCTTATGGCCGGTCTTGCCTTTCGAAACTCGGCACAATCCTTAAATCCCTTCCGGAAATGTGAAACCCTCACCAATATGTATGAATATTTTGGCGTCATTCTCAGCATTGTCGGTGTGTTACTTGCGACTCAGAGGTCCCTCTGGCATGGTCCTTTTTCCATTTCCGCCTGTATGTTGTACGGCTGGATTTTTTTTCAGACGAAACTTTATGCCGATGCCATTTTGCAAGGACTTTTCCTTATTGTTGCCCTTTATGGCTGGGGGGCATGGGTCATCCAGTATATCCGCCAGAAACAACAGCCACAGGCACCCGCTTATCTCATTATAAAACCTATAACAACCAGCGCCCTTTTTATCGGTTTAGGAGCAACAATAACTGGCACAATATTATGGGGCTCAGCACTCCAGTACTGGACAGATGACCCCCTGCCCTTCCTCGATGCTGGTTTAAGCAGTGCCAGTCTCGTTGGGTCTTTCTGGACCGCCAGACGATACCGCGCCAACTGGATTTTATGGATTGTTATTGATTCCGTCTATTGCGGGCTTTTCATCGACCGTGGCCTTTACCCCACCATGGGCCTTTACGCAGGGTTTGTCCTTATCTCAATTTATGGCTACAGAGCTTGGAAACACGAAAACTCAGAAACGGAAAGTTAAGGCTCTTCTGCCAATTTCTGAATCCGGATTAGTTTTCCGGAAGCATTATAATAAAAGATAACCTCCCCTTTCCGCTCGGCATACCCATCAGGAAGCCCCCCTTTTGTACGGAAAATGAGGCGTAATTTATCAGGTTCTTCCTTAACTGTATCGCCCCTGGGCACATAATGAAACATACTGAAATCCGTGTATTTATGAACAATACCCGAAGAACGATAAAGCTGGTCCATCGTGGGTTTCTTCTTGATGTCCCCAAAAGTCGGTGCTGAATCTCCTGCCTGACACACAGAAATTGCTGCAAAGGAAGAAGCAAAAAACAGACCCGTGACCGTTTTACGCATCATTGATTTATTCAGCATAACTCTTCCTCTGCTCCAATTTTGTTCCTAGCGGACCTTTTTAATATTATCCTTAGGCTCTAACATTGTCTGATGCTGAAGGGTCTTACGACTCCATCCCCCACCCAATGCCCGATAGAGCGTAACCATATTCTGGAAACGAGCTGCTTGCACAACTATTTTTGACTGTCTGTCCGTATAAAGCTGACGTTCCTGTACCAAGGTTGTCAGATAATCATCAATCCCGGCTCTAAAGCGCATATAGGCAAGATCATAGGCCTTTTGAGATTGACGGACCAGGCTTGTCATATGTAAATCCTGCGTTTTGTACGTTTCACGCGCTGTCAATGCATCCGAAACTTCTTTAAACGCTGTTTGCACCGTTTTCTGATATTGTGTAACAGACTCAATGACCCGCGCCTTGGCAGAGCGCAAGTTTCCAGAATTTTGTCCCCAAGTCAGCAACGGAATGTTGATATTGGGAGAAATACCCCATGTTTGAGCCATGTTACTGAAAAGCTTCCTAAATTGCAGGGAGCTCGTCCCTTCAGATGCTGTCAAAGTCACCTTCGGAAAGAAAGCCGCCCTGGCAGCCCCTACCATAGCATTGGCCCCCTTAAGAGAGTGCTCAGCTGCCTGAATGTCAGGACGCTGCTCAAGCAATTCGGAAGGCAGTCCTGCAGGTAAATCAGCAACCATAGTCTGCTGCCCCATCGGAGCTGGAGACGGAAGATCTGCTGGCAGAGGTGCCCCAACAATCAATTGCAGATTATGCTCGTCATTTGCGACAGCGCGTGTCTGCTGAGCGATATCAGATTGTGCCTGCTCTAACTGCGATCTCACTTGTGCCAAAGTCAGAGCATCTGTCTGACCATGATCAAAATTCAGCTGTGTCAACTTCATTGTAGCTGTACGGGTTCTATAAGTCCGTTGAGCAAGATTTAATAATTCCCGGTCAGCCAACCACTGGATATAGGTAGTCGCTAATTGCGAAACTGTCGTTATCCATAAATTGCGCAAGTTTTCGGCAGCATTGAGGGTTGCTTCCTTCTGATTACGCGTGAGATTGCGAATGCGTCCCCAAAGATCAATCTCATAAGAAGAGAATCCTATTGAGGTCTGGTAAAATCTTAAAGTGCTAATCTCCTCTCCTGAGCCAGGAGAGAAGGAGAAACCGGCCATACTAGACGGCCCCTGATACATAGCACTTCCCCCTGTCGTAATTTGCGGGAAAAGCGCTGCATTTTGCACTTGATACTGTCCACGTGCTTCAACCACGGCCGCTAATTGACCAGACAGATCGCGGTTATTGGCCAAAGTCAGTTCAATGAGTTTCTTTAAACGTGGATCGGTAAAGAAATCTTCCCATCCTAAATCCGTAACTTTATAAGCGCTCTTCTGGTTTTTAACTCCAGTATCTGAAGGATATTCGGATGAGATCTTACCCTCAGGACGATGATAGGTTGGAGCCAGATTGCAGGAAGCCAGCAAGAGTAACGCCCCCATTCCAAAAGATGACGTTGTTTTACGAAGCATCTGCTGACTCTCCCTTTTCACGGGCTTTTTTAATATTTTCTTCTTCAATAGCCCGCTTTTCCGACAGACGTTTCACACGGAAAAGGCGGAGAATGACCACAAAGAACAAGGGCACGAAGTAGATCGCGAGCAGCGTTGCTGTAAACATACCACCAACCACGCATGTCCCGATAGCAACACGAGCTGCGGAGCCTGCTCCCGTTGCGATTGCCAGAGGAAACACGCCACAGACAAACGCAATTGAGGTCATCAAGATTGGCCTTAAGCGCTCACGACCTGCTTTGAGAACCGCTTCTTCAAGCGTATCACCTTCTTCATAGAATGCTTTCGCAAACTCAACGATCAGAATAGCGTTCTTCACTGATAACCCAACAGTTGTCAGCAACCCAACCTGGAAATAAACATCGTTACTCAGACCACGTCCTAAGGTCGCAAAAATAGCTCCAAGCACACCTAACGGTAGCACCAGCAAAACTGAAATCGGGATCGCCCAGCTCTCATAAAGAGCGGCAAGGCAAAACAGGATCACGATCACCGCCAGGGCATATAACGGCCCCGTCGCATTACCGGAGGCCTGCTCTTCATAAGAAAGCCCTGTCCACTCATAACCAACTCCTTTGGGGAGCTTTGCGATCAGTCTTTCTATTTCTTGCATGGCGCGACCAGAACTGACACCTGGTGCAGGCTGCCCCTGAATTTCAAAAGCCTGATTACCGTTATAATTTTCCACTTTCTGTGGACCAACTTCCCAGTGGCCATTAACGATCGTATTAAAAGGAACAAGGAGATTCTGGTTATTGCGCAAATACCACCGGCCAAAATCCTGTGGGTGCATACGCGAGAAAGGCTCACCCTGAATATAGACCTGTTTAACACGTCCAGACCTGGTAAACTGATTTACATAAATTGATCCGAAAGCCCCCTGGATTGTCGTATTGATATCTTCATTCGTTATTCCCTGCGAATTGGCTTTTTCACGGTTCAGATCCAACACATATTGTGGCGCATCTTCCATACCCATTGGTCGCACGGCGGAGAGAAGAGGATTTTTTGCTGCTTCTGCCAAAAGCTGCTGACGTGCTGCAAGCAGCCCTGCATGACCTATATGACCACGATCTTCAAGATCAAAGTCAAAACCAGTCGCATTACCAAGTTCCAGAACAGCAGGGGGATTCAGCGCATAGATCAATGCTTCCGGGTCACCCATAAAATGTTTCATGATCTGACCGGCAATATACATTGTCGTATGCTCATAACCGGGACGTTCGTCCCAAGGCTTCATGCGGACGAAGAAAGCCCCCGCACTTTGCCCTTGACCTGCGAAACTGAACCCATTCACAGAGAAAACGGACTGAACATCTTCACCAAAGGTCTTGAAAATATAATCAGAGATCTTCTTGTTTACCGCTTCAGTCTGAGCATTTGTTGCCCCTGGACGCATGGTAATCTGTCCAAAAATCAGCCCCTGATCTTCATCAGGCAGAAAGCCATGCGGAACACGTGTAAAAAAGAACGCTGCAACAGCCGTCATGATCACAAAAGCGATCATACTCAATTTCCGATGTTTTATGACATGTTCAACACCATGCACATAACGGTTTGTAAACCGTTCAAACCATTTATTAAACCAGCGTGCTGGAGCAAATTTAACCTCCTGGTGAACAGGCTTCAGCATGGAACCACAGAGAGCTGGCGTCATAATCATTGCCACGACCACAGAGAGCCACATGGCCGCAACAATCGTAATAGAAAACTGACGATAAATAACCCCGGTTGACCCCCCGAAAGCAGCCATAGGCAAGAACACAGCCGAAAGAACCAGAACGATACCCACCAGAGCGCCTGAAATCTCATCCATGGAAACACGGGATGCCTCTTTAGGAGAGAGCTTTTGCTCGCTCATCACGCGCTCGACATTTTCAACCACAACAATGGCATCATCCACCAGAAGACCGACAGCTAGAACCATAGCCAGCATGGTCAAGGTATTAATGGAAAAACCTAATGCAGCCATGACGCCAAATGTACCCAGCAACACCACAGGTACAGCAATCGTTGGGATCAGTGTCGCCCTAAAATTCTGTAAGAAAATGAGCATCACGACAAAAACAAGAGCGATCGCCTCGACAAGCGTTTCAACAACTTCACTGATAGAATGCGTAATGAAAGGTTCTGTATCGAGCGGATAGACAAGCTTTAATCCCGGAGGGAAGAAAGGAGCCATCTCCTTCAGCTTCTCTCGAATGGCCGATTCTGTCGTCAGCTGGTTTTCACCAGGAGCCAGCTTGATTGCCATAGCTGAAGCAGGATGACCATTATAGAAGGCTGTATTAGAATAATTCTGCGCACCTAATTCAGTACGCGCCACATCTTTCAGACGAATCTGACTCCCATCTTTCTGAACTTTAAGAATGATTTCCTTAAACTGCTCAGGATCGGTCAACCGGGTTGGCCCGATAACAGTCGCATCAAATCCGATATTCTTTTTTGCTGGCAAACCACCCAGCTCACCAGACGAAACCTGTATGTTCTGATTTTCAATCGCCCCTTTTACATCCGGGACAGTTAGGCCGTAATTATAAAGCTTATCTGGGTCAAGCCAGACACGCATAGCATATTCAGCACCAAATATCTGATGATCTCCCACGCCTGAAACACGTGAAAGAGGATCAGAAATATTAGATGCAATAAAATCAGCAATATCATAGTTATTCATGCTTCCATCTGTAGAAATAAAAGCAATAACAACCATGAAGTTCTTGACCGCTTTGGTCACACTGATACCCTGGGCCGTCACTTCCTGTGGCAGACGAGGTTCGGCAAGCTGCAACTTGTTCTGAACCTGCACCTGGGCAATGTCAGGATTTGTTCCCTGCGCAAAGGTCAGGTCAATTTCCATATGACCACTGCCATAAGAGGATGCTGCCAAATATTCCAGATGGTCAATGCCGGTCATCTGCTGGAGAATTGGCTGTACAACCGTATTATTTACAGTATCAGCAGAGGCACCGGGATAATCAACGGTAATCGCAATCAGAGGAGGCGCAATACTCGGGTACTGCGCTATAGGCAGCTTGAGGATACAGACCCCACCGACCAGCATGATAATCAAGCCGATCACCCATGCAAAAATCGGGCGATCAATAAAGAAACGAGACAGACCCATCCTAAATCACTCCGCCTCTGATTCTTTAAAATCCACCATATGAGGTGCTACTTTTTTCCCTGAGGAAATTTTCTGCAACCCACTTATGACAATACGGTCGCCTATTTTAAGACCTGATTTAACGACCCATGAAGCGCCGATCGCCCGGTCAAGTTCAATGACTTTCTGGCTTGGTTTATCTTCATCATCAAGAATCATGACATAAGGCTGGGCCTTCGTATTACGCTGAACCGAAACCTGCGGTACCAGAAGAGCCGAAGAATCAATCCCCTCTTTAATATGGGCATGCACAAACATCCCAGGAAGAAGGAAATGATCGGGATTCGGCATGACAGCACGCATTACCAATGTCCCTGTCTCAGGATCAACTGTCACTTCAGAAAGCTGCAACCGACCTGTTTTTTCATAAACTGATCCATCAGATAGCTCTACTGTGACTGCTGCATCTTTTTCTCCGACACGTTGGATCTGTCCCTTTTCCAACTCACGACGAAGACGAAGCATATCTTCTGCAGCGACATTCACATCAACATAAATCGGATCCAACCGCGTTACGATCGCAATAGGTTCCGCCTGATTCGCTGTAACAAGTGTTCCCTCAGTATAAAGAGTTCGTCCTATACGACCATCTATCGGTGAAAGAACATGCGTATAATCAACATCAACAGCAGCTTTATCCAATGCTGCTTTGGCTTGTACCACCTGTGCTTCCGCCTCTCTGGCAGCAGCCAGGGTATTATCATAATCCTGACGACTAACCGCATGAGGCCCGACAAGATGACGATAACGCTTCAGTTGAGATTCAGCGCGCACAGCAGTTGCCTTTGCCTGCATGAGCACACCTTTGGCCTGGTCATAAGCCGCTTTATAAGGTGGGAGATAAATCTGATAAAGCTGCTGTCCCGCTTTGATATCCGTCCCCTGTTCAAAATTACGAGAAACAATAACACCATTGACCTGCGGGCGAATTTCAGCCTGTTCATAAGCATCAGTCCGCCCGGGAATAGATGTTTCCAACGTAACTTTTTGTGGCTGGATAGTAATAACATCTACTGTTTGCGGAGGCGGTGGAGGCGCTTCCTTTTTGTGACAGCCTGAGAGCAAGGCCACACTGGCAAGCAGCACTAACGTCTTATGATTCAGTGTCCCACTTACTTGAGACACAGCTTTACGGGACAATTCAATATTAGCCATTGGGACGGTATGACTCTCAAAAAAAAATCACAAAAAATGGAATTTATCTTACTTTGACTATGGAAACTATCTGGTTTCCTCGCTAAAGGTCAATCAGAATCTTCTATCTATCGGGGAATGTAATCTTGTCTTCACACCCTGAAGTCCTTCGCAGCACAGCAGCTTCCAGAACAGAGGCCCTGTCGGCTATGCCCCCCGAACAGAAGGTCCCTTTTACCGCACAAAACGTAAAAAAACAGCATATTCTTGATGTGACCTGCACGCTGCTAGAAGCACACGGATACCGCGATATATCAATGGATAATATTGCCAAAAATGCTGGAATGTCCAAAAAAACCCTTTATCTTTATTTCTCCTCCAAACGAGCACTTCTGGAACAGCTAATTCTAGAAAAACTTTTTGGACCGCTTGAAATTTCTCCAGATCAAGGGCCGGAAGACCTCGAGTCACAACTCTGCCACTTCATTTTTGCATTTGCAGACAAGCTTTTTAACGAAAAACGCCTTGGCCTGCTCCGGGCGATTATTGGAGAAACGACACGCTCAGCTTCAGTACAACAATTGATGAATGAACTTTTTCACCTGGCCAGCCCTAATTTGGGACTCCAGAAATGGCTAGCACTCCAGCAGGAAGAAGGAACCTTGAGAATCCCATCACCCAAGGATGCTGCTGATTACCTTTTTGGTCTTACCTTATGCGTTCCCCTTCTCGGGCAGCTATCCCATTGTGGTCCCATGCGCGATAAAGACGATTTTGCCCGTTTCATCAAAGAGGGAATCCGCATATTCCTGAATGCTTACCGTGTAACAGCGTAAAATGTATAAAATAACATATTTGTGATTGCTTGAACTGTCAGAATCCTAATCTTGTTTTTACAATTTCAATTTCCGCTTGCCTTGGCAAATTACACAGCTTAGCCTATAGTGCTATTCGTAAAATACATAGCTGGTATGACTTTAACGAAGGACCACTGCTCAATGCGTTCCAGATCGCTTTTCGGAATAACTATATGACAGACTCAACCCAAGAACAGAAAAATTCCGATCAGGAGCACGTTAGTCACGAAGGTTATAACAAGCACTTAAGCAGGCGTCATATCCAGATGATTGCCCTGGGTGGTGCTATCGGGACCGGTCTTTTTCTTGGTGCCGGTTCACGTCTTCAGCAGGCTGGGCCTTCTCTTGTCATTGTTTATGCAATCTGCGGTCTCTGCGCTTATATGATTCTACGCGCAATGGGTGAACTGGTCATGTATCGCCCGACCAGTGGCAGTTTTGTAACCTACACCAGAGAATTTCTGGGAGAATGGGCAGCTTATACATCCGGCTGGTTCTCTTTCCTCAACTGGTCAATGACCGGCATCGCAGACATCACTGCCATCGCGCTCTATATGCATTACTGGCCTCTCTTCAGTGATATCCCTCAATGGGTCATCGCCCTGGGAGCGCTCGTTGTTGTCGGGGGGATCAATCTGGCAGGTGTCCGCCATTTTGGCGAAATTGAATTCTGGCTTTCTCTCATCAAGATTCTCACGCTGATCGCTTTCCTGATCGTCGGTGGGACAATTCTCTTCATGGGGATTGAAGTTGGCCATCACAAACCCGGGATCGGGCTGATCGCCAATTCAGGTGGGCTATTCCCTCATGGAATTATTGCCCCTCTGATGCTCGTCCAAGGTGTTGTCTTTGCTTATGCCGGCACTGAGATCATCGGCGTTGCCGCTGGCGAATGTGATAACCCTCGTACTGTGATCCCACGTGCCGTCAATAGCGTGATCTGGCGCATTTTATTATTCTATGTGGGTTCAGTCGCCCTTCTCGTTCTCGTCCTTCCATGGACCGACTATAAAGCAGGCGTCAGTCCTTTCGTGACTTTCTTCCAAAAACTCGGCGTACCCGGGATTGATAACATCATGAATTTTGTTGTCATGATGGCTGCGCTTTCAAGCCTGAATTCCGGTCTTTATTCTACAGGGCGTGTTCTTCGTGCCCTCTCTTTGGGTGGATCTGCCCCTCAGACGCTTTCCAAGCTCAGTAGCCGTTCAGTCCCTTATATGGGAATTCTGGCAACCTTATTCATTTATCTGATTGGTGTAGGGCTTAATTACCTTATTCCAGCTCAGGTATTTGAAGTGGTGCTCAGCCTTTCCTCTTTAGGAATTCTCGGAACATGGGCTTCCATTGTCCTTTGCCAGCTCCAGCTTCATAAAAGAATTCGCTCAGGGGAGCTGCCCTCCACAGGGTTTGACATGCCATGGGCACCTTATAGTGGCTGGGTCACCATTGCCTTCCTGATCTTTATCGTTGCCATGATGGTCTTTGATTACCCTTCAGGTACTTTTGCTGTTTTCTCTATCCCATTGCTTGCTATTTTATTCTGTGGTGGATGGGCTTTGATCAAACGCAAAAAAGGTTCCACTCCCTCATAAAGAGCTGTTGTCTATAGTCTTTTATCTCATAAAAAACCCCCGGAACTACCGGGGGTTTTTTATAAAAATGCCAGAAACTAGCGCATCACGCTAAACACTACTCACACCACAAAAGCGTCAATCCCCTTTTATTCAGGAAGGCTGGGACTTACCCTCTTTTTTACCCCCTTTAGGACGCTCGGTTGGTAGATTATCACCTGTCACAGCATAATATATGCGTTCTGCAATATTTGTCGCATGGTCCCCAATCCGCTCAAAATTTTTCGCGACGAACAGAAGTTCAGTGCATGGCCGGATATTACGGGGGTCTTCCATCATATAAGTCACCAGCTCCCGAAACAGGGTCGTATAATATTCGTCCACACCTTTATCGGAATGCCAGACTTCGACCGCAAGTTCAGTGTCCATATGGGTCAGGGCTTCAACTGTACGGTGAAAATTCTCTTTCACCAGTTTTCCCATACTTAACAAGCCAGAAAGAGAAACATTTCCCCCTTCAGAATCAGCCTTCACGACCTTACGGGCGATAGATGCCGCATAATCGCCAATCCGTTCGAGATCACCTGTATTTTTCAATGCGGCAACAATCTCCCGGAGATCCCCCCCCATCGGGCTTCTCAATGCAAGCAGGCGGATCGCAAGCCCTTCAACCTCTCGCTCTAGCGCATCAACTTTCGGGTCTTCTGCTACCGCCTTATGGGCAGCACGTTCATCATGATTAGCGATTGCTTCAAGGGCAAGACCAACCTGTTCTTCAACCTGTCGCCCCATTTGCGTCATCAAGGCACGCAGGTGATCCAGCTCATGCTCATAACTTCTGACAATATGCGAACGATCAAGAGACATAATCTTATCCAAACCTACCCGTAATATAATCCTGGGTTTGCTTCTGCCTAGGATTGGTGAAAATACGATCAGCCTGATCAACTTCAATCAGGCGCCCCATATAGAAAAATGCAACACGATCAGCACAACGAGCAGCCTGTTGCATATTATGAGTCACAATCGCGATTGTGAACTCTTCCTTAAGTTCGTCAAGTAATTCTTCAATACGTGCTGTAGAAATCGGGTCCAGTGCAGAAGTCGGCTCATCAAGCAGGAGCACTTCAGGTCGCGTAGCAATAGAACGCGCAATACATAATCTCTGTTGCTGTCCCCCCGACAAACCTGTTGCCGGTGCCTTCAGGCGATCCTTGACCTCATTCCATAGTGCAACACGCGTCAGAACGTCCTGCACCCGGTCATCCATCTCGCCACGACTAAGGCGCTCATGTAACCTAACCCCAAAAAGGATATTATCGTAAATCGACATGGGGAAAGGAGTTGGTTTCTGGAAAACCATACCGATACGGGTACGCAGGATATCAAGGTCAATCGACTTATCAAGGATATTCTTGCCATCAAACATAACCTTACCCGTCGCCCTCTGACCGGGGTAAAGATCATACATGCGGTTGAAAATTCGCAATAAAGTCGACTTCCCACACCCGCTGGGACCAATCATCGCCGTGACCTGACGGGCCGGAAAATCAATGGAAATATCGTGTAATGCGTGATGATCTCCGTAATAGAAATTAAGGTCTTTTACGGCTAAAGCAACATTTTCTGGCACATTCCAGCTCGCTTCAGCAAAAAGCTCTACCGGGTCCTGAGTCATAAATTCACCTTACTGGTTACAGCGACTATCACTGGTGACGTGATGAAACGCGCACAATAATATTAATCATCAACACACCTACCGTCACAATCAGAGCCCCTGCCCAGGCAAGCTGAACCCAATCTTCGTAAGAGGCACCGGCATATTGATAAATGACGACTGGCAAACTTGCCATGGGTTTGGAAATATCCCATGACCAGCCCTGATTGCCTAAAGATGTGAAAAGAAGGGGCGCCGTTTCTCCCCCCATGCGGGCCAGCGCTAACAAAATTCCCGTTATGACCCCCTGTCTCGCTGAACGCAGGCTAAGAAACAGGATCACACGCCATTTTGCTGCTCCCAACGCCGCACCGGCCTCTCTCATGGCAGTAGGTACAAGGCGGAGCATATCTTCGGTCGTACGGATAATAACAGGCACTGCCAGCACCGCGAGAGCCACAGACCCTGAAAAACCGGAAAAATGGCCCAAAGGAGCAACAAGGCACTGATAGATAAACAGGCCAACCAGAATAGATGGCACTGACATTAATATATCAGCGACAAACCGGACCACAGATGCGAACCGGTTCCTTCTCTCCCCATATTCGGAAAGGTAGATCCCGCATAAAAGCCCCAGCGGCGCAGCAATCAGAAGTGCAAGCCCAGTCTGGATAATGCTTCCTAAAATTGCATTTCCCAAACCACTATGCGTACCAGGCGGACCCATCGATTTTGTAAAGACAGAGACTGACAGCCCTGAAATGCCTTTACTTAACAGCATCCACAAAATTGAAAGCAGGATTATGACAAGAACGGCTCCCGCCATAAGGCTTAACCCTGTCGCGCACTGGCTTTTGAGGCGACGATAGCCGGCACGTTTATCACCTTGCCAACGGGAAGATGTTACAGGAATCTGGCTCATGGCTGTTTCCCCTTTAACAGGCGTGCACAGGCGAGACTCAGGCAAGACAAGATCATGAGCACAAAGCCCAGCGCCATCAGGGAGGAAAGACGCAATGAGCCTTCCGGGCTTTCAGGAAATTGGAGGGCAATCAGGGAAGCAACTGTACTACGGGGAGAAAAGAGCGACCAGCCAATAGAGGTTACATTACCAATCACGAACGTTACTGCCATTGTTTCACCCAAGGCACGCCCCATTCCCAAAACAATGGCACCGACCATGCCGGTCCTGGACCAGGGCACAATAACCTTACTCATGACCTCCCACCTTGTTGCCCCCAGTCCATAAGCGCTTTCTCTCAACATGGGAGGAACGGCTTTAAAAACATCTATCATGACAGCCGTGATAAATGGCGCAATCATGACTGCAAGCACAAATCCTGCTGTTACAAGCCCGGTCCCAATAGGGAGCCCTTTTAACAAAGGACCGATCAGCCATATATGAGCGGCATGATGATTCAAGAATGGCTGAACAACATTTGCCAAAAACGGAACGATTGTAAAAAAGCCCCACATTCCGAAAATAATAGAAGGCACCGCCGCCAGTAGCTGCACAGCCGTACCAATCAGAGAAGAAAAACGTGGTGGCGCAATAAAATTAAGCCAGAAAGCCGTACCAAAAGCCAATGGTACTGCAATGACAACAGCAATGATCGTGCTGATTACCGTACCCAAGAGCGGTGCAAGAACCGCATAATGATCCGTAACAGGGTTCCAGTTCGTATGGGTGAAAAACCCTATGCCAAAAGTGGAAAAGGCCTTCTCACCACCCAACGCCATCAAGGTGATAAGGCCGCCAAGCACAACAAGCACCAGAACAGCACAGAGCCATAATAATCCATGAAACAGTCTATCGGGATTGAGAAGGCTTTTTATAGACCTTGCCCTAGGTGCCATCTTCATCTTTCAGAACCCTATTACCAACTAATATACGAACCATGCCCTGAAATTCGCGATCCCTTTTATGTGCTTTAGCGCCCCTGACTGCGGAGGGCAACCACGCACAGACAGCCTTTAGAAGCTACTCCTAAAATAGCAGAATAAAACAATCTTCAAAGAGATTATGATAACTACAAAGCAGGAATTTAAAATGAACGTCTGTTATAAAAGAAAATAATGTTACATTATCCTCCTTACCTTTGCTGAGGAGATCATTTTGTGACCCTATCGCCACCTGATCAGTCTCCTGGAACGCCACGAGAAGCAAGCACCTTCAGAGGCTATGTTGAAGGACATAAAGCAGGCTATCTCTATGGGTGGGCCTTTGACATCCGTGCTCCTTCTGCACCAGTCAAGCTGCATCTCCTCATAGACAGGCAGGAAGTGGCGCAATTCATATGCAACGTCCCAAGAGTTGACGTTGTGGAGACTTTGGGGCTGCCCTCACCTTACGTAGGGTTCCATGTTGCTCTTCCCGAATTTTGCTTTGACCATAAACCTCACGAAATAGGGTTACGCTTTCCTGACCGCACGATCCTCCCGATTCCAGATCCGAAAAATGAAGGACACCCGCTTGAAGCCCTGATTTTTCCAGGAAAAACTGAGGATGATTATCGCAGCTATATTGACGGGATATTCAAAGGCTGGCTCCGCGGCTGGGTTTGCAGGCGCAAGACACCTTATCAATTGTGGGAAGGCGCACTGACAGTCTCTGTATCAGTGGACGGTGTCACCCTGGCGACAGCGCGTGCAGACCATTATCGCGGCGATGTTGCAGAAATTATGGAAGGTAACCCTTGCTGCGGTTTTGAAATTTCCCTGCCACGCTCTCTCAGAGACCGGCAGATCCATCAGTTTGATGTTAAAGTCATCCCCGATAACATAGCCTTGGAAAATAGTCCTTTCAAAAGCTCTCTGGTTCAGGATGACCTGGAAGCCCGTCTGATTGAACTTGAAGCAACAATCGGGAATCTGCACAGGCAGCTGACAACCTTAAGACGGGAAGTCAGGGACCTTATCCCAAAAAGACCGTTAAATCTGACCAATTATGATGAATGGGCCCGCCTGTATCAGAAAGCCCTTCTCGAAAAGACCGAAAAGCTCCGCGCAATCACCCCTCTTTCTCAGGAGCCTTTGGTCAGTATTCTCTGCCCCGTCTGGAAGCCTTTACAGGCAGATTTCGAGGCAGCCATACAATCGGTGCTCAATCAGACCTACCAGAACTGGGAGCTGATTTTAGTTGATGATGGCAGCCAGCATTATGAAACCCACACCATAATGCAGCATTATAGCCATAAGGATAAACGCGTCAGATCTTTTTTCCTTAAGAAAAATAGCGGTATTGCTGAAACTACAAATACTGCCATCGGTCACGCTCAAGGGGCCTATATCGCTTTTTTTGACCATGATGACTGCCTAAGCCCCGTTGCACTCGAAATCATGGTAAGAGCTGCTCTGAAATCCGGTGCCAGACTGCTTTATTCTGATGAGGATAAGATAGACCCTTCTGGGTATTACCTGGAACCTAATCTGAAACCGGACTTTAATTACCGGTACTTATTAGGATGTAATTATATCTGTCACCTGACAATGATAGAGGCCCAGACTCTCCATGCCGTTGGCTCCCTTTCAAAAAAGCTGGATGGCGCGCAGGATCATGACCTTATCCTCAGGGTTGTTGAGTCTCTGAATGGCGCTTCTATTTTCCATGTAAAAGAAATTCTTTATCACTGGCGCAAGACACAAGGCTCAACCGCAGCGACCATTTCCAATAAAAATTATGCCATTCAGGCAGGGATCGCTGCTGTACAAAACCATCTCGATCGGCAGCACATAAAAGCGAAAGTTTCCTCAATTGATAAACTGAGCATTTACAACATCAGCTGGACTGCACGTTCTCAACCATCTGTAACCATTATTATTCCATTCCGTGACCAGCTGGAGATGACAAAACGCTGTGTTGAAGCTGTTCTGAAACACCAGAATTACAAAAATATCTCCCTCATTTTAGTCGATAATTTCTCCACAGATCCAAAAACCATAGAATTTCTGAAAGAAATTGGGAAACACCCCGATGTTACGGTCCTGAGACTGGAAGAGCCATTCAATTTTGCCCGTTTCAATAACAAGGCAGCACAATACGCTAAAAGTGACTATCTGTTCTTTCTCAATAATGACGTCATTATCAGTCAGAAAAATTTTATCAGAACTATGATGCAAGAAGCCATTGCACTGCCTCATGTCGCCATTACAGGGGCCCGGCTGCTTTACCCTAATGGGACCATTCAACATGCTGGTGTCGCTGTAGGGCCTGAAGTTATTGGTGCTCACATGCACAGGACCAGACCAGGGCATGATTATGGCTATATCGGGCGGATCCGCCTCAGCCATGAAGTCACAGCCGTCACTGGGGCTGCCATGCTTATCAGGAAAGATGTTTTCGAAGATGTTGGCGGTTTTGATGAAGAGGGACTGGCCATCGCTTATAATGACGTGGATTTATGCCTCAAAGTAAGACAAAAAGGATGGAAAATTATTTATTGTGCTGATGCGATTGCTGAGCATTTCGAGAGTTTTTCCCGTAAAAGTGACGATCGCCTGGAACATGAAGAGCGATTTTTTCATGAAAAAGAGCATATAAAAGAACGTTGGAGGGGCACCCCCCTCTTTGAAAATGATCCTGCATACCCACGTTACTTTAGTGAGGTGGGGGAAACCTTCTTTGATCTTCGCGATTTGGAAACAATTCCGTGAGATACTCGAAATACGATTTTCCTTTATTCCCCTATAAAGAAAAATCCTCAGAAAGGATATTTTATGACAAAAATGAATCATTTTCGTACAAAAAATAATACACCTGACAATACTAAAGCTGTTTCCATTGAACTGCTCAATGCCCGCCTCGCTGATCTGATTGATCTTGCCCTGGTTACAAAACAGGCTCATTGGAACCTGAAAGGTTCTCACTTCATTGGTGTGCATCTAATGCTTGATGGTTTCCGTTCGGAAATTGATGGCTATAGTGATTCTGTTGCTGAACGGGCCGTCCAACTTGGTGGAACGGCTTTTGGCACCGTCCAGGTTGTTGATAAAAAAACAAGCTGCAAGCCATATCCTACAGAAATCTATTCTGTTGACGATCATCTTAAAGCGCTAATTGACCGTTACGGACATGTAGCCAATAACATGCGCGAAGCAATCAAAACGACTGACGAAGCAGGCGATGATGATACATCCGATCTCTTTACGGAAGTCTCTCGCGGCCTCGATAAGAACCTCTGGTTCCTTGAAGCACATCTTCAAGACAAGGAAGTCGTCAAAAGCTAAGGCGATTTCTTAAATATCTGGCATATAAAGGCGCGGTAATTCCAATACTGCGCCTTTATCGTGGCACCAGGCGGTCTTATAAAGACTGTGCCAGATGCTCGCGCGCAAAGAAAAACGGGTCCTCTTTCAAAACATCTGCTACGAGCCGTCCATCTGGAAGGGTTTCATCAGTTTTTGGCGTAAATTCTGCCAGATCATCCAAGGATTTTGGCCCCTCATCTGTGGTTATTGGCTGTCTTGAAAAACCTTCCAGCACGAGACGCACGAGAGAGCGGAAATCTTCTACCCCCATGGGGGTCGGTGCACTGCCCTTTTTACGCTGGACGAGCCACCCACGGGTTACGCCCTCAAGAGGGCCCCAAGCACTGGCTTCGATACCTAATGCCCTCTGACTCAATGTTTCAATAGCTGCCATGGAAAGAGCATTTAAATCCTCCGTTGATAATTTTTCAGGAGGCAGAGAAGGGGCTTTTTTTACTACCCAATGCTCAACCATAAGTCTCAAGGCAGGGAGGATTTCAACAGGCATAGAGGTCTTCCAACTATTGAGAATAGCATCATATTAACTAACCAGATGCGCAACCAGGTCATCATAACACTGCAAATATTTTTTTACATCCAGAGTCACGCAAGCCTCTTTACGAACCCTGCTCCCCAAACGGCGTGCCAATACCGGATTTTCCAGTAATTCCAAAATAGCCTCTGCTATTTTCTTTGGTTCCAATAGAGAAACAAGGCGTGCATTTCTGTCATCAACCAGAAACTCTTTCACAGGCGCCGTATCACTGGCCACAAGCGTGCAACCTGTTGCCATTGCCTCACGCAGAGACCAGGATAATACAAAAGGATAGGTCAGATAGGTATGAACATCTGAACGCTGAAACAGCTTGACCAGATCTTTATGGCTCAGCCATTCAATAAAACTGACGCGGCCAAGGTCAAACTGCCCCTCCAGCTCGGACAATAATGTCTCCCGCCAGCTTTTCCCGCCCTTGGGAGGCAAACCATAACTGACTGTATCACGCCCGACAATAACGACCCTTATATCCGAACGACCTTTCAGAAGAGCAGGTAACGCTCTCATGAAACTGTGAAACCCCCGATAAGGCTCCAGTCCACGAGCAGCATAAGTCACGATCTTCTCTTTTGCCAACAAGACAAGATTACCAATTTTCAGATCAGTCTTCTTACATTTTTTATCAGGAGCACAGACATCCAGATCAACACCCTCACGTAATAAACTGATTTTCTGCTGCGCCCACTCTGGATAGGTTTCTTTTTGGAAAAGCGTTGGTGTCTGCCCCCATCCCGGGAGAGATAATGCCTGTAAATTAACAAGATTCTTGGCCCGTACGAAAGGCGCTAATTCCGGGTCAAGAGGAAATTCCGGGTCGAAATTCACATCCTGTCCGCTCAGATGATAATAAAATTCAAAATACCCTAATAAAGGCGTATCAGGAAAAACATCAACAATTCTTAAAAGCTCGCCCCATCCATGATGCCCGATGATAATATCAGGAATATATCCCAGGGCTTTTAAGGAACGGGCAACGACGGCAACTGTATCGGCACGCCATAAGGCCTGGGAAAACTCTTTTGCATAAGGATGACCCCCAATATCGTGAGCCGGGGGCACAGCATAAAGGACTTTTTTAACACCCTCTATCTCACCTTGAGACTGGCTCGTAATAAAGACAATCTCATGGCCTCCCTGCTTTACAAGATGTTTGAGGATATATGCATATTGCGCAGGGAAACTTTGATGAATGAAAAGATACCGCACCTATTCACCCTGTAATTTTAGCCGGAAAACCATCCTCTATCTCACCTTATTTAGCGCCTGTGCGGCTACGACGCGTTATTTTTTTCTGCTCCTGCGATACCCCACCATGATCTGAACCCACTTCAGCTGGCAGAATTTCCAGCTGGAACGCCTCTAGGGGGGCAAGCCCTTCACTTTCCAGCATAACTTCAGTTCCTTCAATGGGTCCTATTTTCGTCCCGTCCGTAAAGCAGCCCGTCAGACGTAAGGTCCACGTTTTTGCTGCCTTGTCTTTAAGACGAATACACATTCCCAAAATAGGGAGTGACATACCTTTTGAACCACAGAATTGGCCTCCGTCACTCCAGGGAGAGAGCCATCCTTTGCCCAATACTGCCTGATATTCAATATCTTCAGCCTTAATATGAGCCTCTGGACTGACTGAAAACCCCTCAATCCACAGACCACTTCCCGGCTTTCCCATCCAGACGCCAACAGGCTTAACAACGTCGCCTTCTCTCTGAATATGGGCGCTTACCTCTTTCAGCTCACTCTTACTGACCAGAGAAATCTGCTCCCCCTTTTGCTGGGACGAAGCAGATTTCTCAGATTGCTGCTGATCCTGCTTTACGCCAGAGAAAAGGCGCATGACCTGAAGGCGCGGTCCTTCATGAGGGCTACCCATATCCTGATAGACTGTCACAAGAATTCCCGCATGATCACGATTAACTCTGACGAGAGCAGCATTACCGTTCGCACCCAGCCATCCTTCAGAAGAAAAAGTACTGATCTCAACATCATCTATTGTTGAAGACGGCGCCCGTGAGACACGTACACCCGGCAACCCGGACTCATCTGCATCTTTCTGACCAGGAGCATGCAAAACGCAATACAACCCTTTATCGAGAAAGATAACATGTGCTCCGGTTTTTAAATCCACCACACGATCAGACTGGTTTTGGCCCTGGGTTTCAGACATCGCGCCTCACTAATAATGTTGCTTCCACTATTTTGCTCAGACCTGCAAAATATCTAAAATACAAAATCTTTATGGCAGAAAAATCGCAAAGCATTTAATATCTATGTATCCAGCATAACCATAACGTAAGACAGAAGGAAGTCTCATAAATATTTTTTTCGAGACATTACATAACCAAGAATATAATCAGCCAGAGAATCAACAGGAAGGCCAAGTGGAAGGACTTTCCCCATACCTTCGCCCCTGCGTTTAATACGCTCACTCACAGCACCAATATCAAAACTGATAACCTCTAATCCTGCCTTCCAGAGCCAGCTTAAGGCATAAGACCACGTTTCCGGCGCCACTGAAGGAATGAAGCCAATATCAAGCTCTGCCTCCGCCAGTAAAAAAAGCACATCCTTATCGTCATACCTTCCCGTTACCTGCACACCGACATTGATCAAGGACTCATCATCCTCTGTTCCCCCAACGAGAACAAGCTCAAGAGGAAGGGCGTTCTGCTGAATATAGTCCCCAAGCTTATATAAAATATCGTAGCCTTTCCAGCGGCTTATCCCTCCTAAAACCCCTATACGATAGGGCCTATTTCCCTTATTTATCAATGGGTTCAATGGAGGGAAAGCAGATTCATCCTCCAATGGTTCTATCCTTATGTTTCCAACCTTCGGAAAATGTCTCACAAGCCTTTTAGCGGCATCAGAAACAGGCACTGTAATTGAACGGGCCGCAAGAAGCTCTTCGTCGGAACGTTTGAGAAGCGCTTCTATGGTCATATCTTCCTGAACGACCGGCTCCTGCCTGACACAGCGATTGCAACGCTGCGTACCTCGTTCGCCGCAATAATATCCCTCTACATTCAATAAGGTAACGCGTGGGCAAAACCAGATATGGTCATGCACAAAAATATCGTACGGCACGTCTAGAAATTTGTGCAACCGTCTGATCCAGGGTGCATGGCCGGCAAGATGATGCCATTCAATAAAGTTTATGCCAATTTTACGCAGACATGTTACCAGCAACATATTCTCTTCTGGCAAAGCGAAACGTAAATTCGGCCATAAATCCGGATCCTGACAGAACTCAAGCACACATCCTTCCGGTGCGGGACGAAGCCTAAGTGCCAGAACACCTTTCTGCTCATAAGCTTCAGCACGTTGCTGGACAGCACGTGCAACCCCACCTCCGTAATTATGCTGTATCAAAAGTACAGCATCTTTTTTACGTGATGCCTTGGCTAAACGCAGAAAATCCAGCCTGCGCCGGATAAGACGAAGCGGATCGCGGTGCATGAATTCCGCAATCAGCATGTCATAGCCCTGGTGAAGGGCATTCAATATTTTCAGGTTCCGCTCAATCAGGGGAAGCCTGTTACTGCGAAAAGAACTGCCCCCTTTATGACGAACATAGACATTCACTGCCGCCAGATGACGAAAACCACGGGCTGTGGCACGAAGACAGAAATCATTTTCTTCTCCATAACCCTGTGAAAAAACATTAGCCCTGAAAAAGCCAGTCTCTGCCAGACATTCAGCAGAGATCGCCATGCAGAAGCCATTTGCCGTTGGAAGCTCTATTTCGGTCTTTGCCCCGTTTTCCTGGCAGAGTTGATCCAGTAGACGCGCTTCCCGCTTATCTGGAAAAGGGTTATCCCCATCTATAGAAGGATAAGACAGCAAGGTTGCATGATTGGAGAAAGGCGTCGCTGTCCCTACATCAGGATAGGACAGCCATCCTCTCAGGCGTTCAATCCACCCTTCGAAAACAAGCGTATCACTATTGAGTAGAATAACATCAGCATTCTGTGCGTAATGAAACCCTTTATTCACTGATGCTGGGAAACCAAGATTTTCCTCGTTCCTCAAAAGGGTAATTTTCTTTTCTGCCGCCAGGTGATCCAAAGCACGAACAATGTTTTTTTCCGGCGATGCATCATCAATCACAATAATTTCGACAGATGCAGGAACTGTTTTAAGCACACTGTTCAGGCAATCCATCGTCGCATCATAATCTGCATAGACTGGAATAATTACAACATAGCGGGTTGCCTTTGGACGCTTTATGCCATTCCTTACCGGACGCGCCTGCACAGATACCGGGTTATATTGCGCGGGATAAGGTGTTTTACGTTCAATAACGCGCCCCAATTTTGGATCCATCGGGGTCCCGGAAAGCAGAACCCTATGATCATTTCGCACCCTGATAAGAGCGCTTTCTGATTCAGTGATTTCTTCTAAGGGAATGGTAAATCTCTTCGCATATCCCAGAGGATTAAACCGGCTGATATCTGCTGATGTCTCAACTTTAAGCCAGGCACCATCATTGATCTGGATATGAGGCACGAACTCCGGCTCTGCTGGATACCACAACCACCCCGTAATGGCTGATGCCTCAGGCCAGACAAGTGACTTACACGCCGTAATGGACGCAATATCAAACGGGCTTCCCCATAGATGTTTTCCTCCGACCTTAACCGAGAGAAAACGACCCTGCGCCCAATCAGGACATAGCCCTTCGTCAAAACCAGACCCGAGAAATATTTCCTGCGCATCAAACTGGCCAAGTTTCCGTCCATCAAGGCTGAGAGTCACCGGCTGGGAAACATAAAGCCTTAACATCCCGCTATTGGAAACTATCGCCCAACCGGGTAATTGCCCTTGTGCCCTAAGCATTTCAAGCAGATCATGAAACTCCATTGGGAGAACATAACGTGAGAGGGCATCCTTGAGCTTTAGCTGTGCTTCCGCTTTTTTCCCTGCACCCCATAATCCCAGAAATTCAGCAAAAACAAATTCCCGGTCATCAAGTTTTTTTTTTAACTTCTGTAAATAAGCAAGCGCATATTCAAAATGCCCGACTTTAAGAAGGGACATCGCATAATCAAACCCGACTTTGACGTCATTCGGCGCAAGTCTCGCCGCCCGACCAAACCAGAAACAGGCTTGTTGTAATAATTCTTCTTGAGACGCCTTTTGCCCTGCCTCATAAGCATATTGTGCCTGCTGCAAACATTTTTTACGCCAGAAAGCCTCTGCATCCTTATTCAGAGATGTGCCGTAATCGCCAATAAACCTGGGATCTTTACTCATCAGAGACCTTTTTTACCGGTGCCTCTTCAGGACTCCTGTCCAGAGCCTCCAGGGTCTGTCTTGCTTCTTCTGCTCCCTGAGATGCAGCTTTCTGGAGCCATTTCATCCCCTCTACGCGATCAATCTTTCCACCAGTCCCATAAACAAGGTAACGACCCAACATAGCCTGTGCCAACACATGCCCTTTTTGAGCTGCCAACCCGAAATAATGCAACGCTTTTTCTTTATCAGGCTGTATGTCATGCCCGCCACCATACATCGCTCCAAGGGCGAAATACGCCTCACTATTCCCTTTTTCTGCGGCTTCCAGATAATAATCCAGAGCTTTCTGATGGTCTCTGGGACAGTAATCATAACCTGTAATATAGAGGCGTGCTACGGCAACGCAGGCATCAGCCATACCAGAATCAGCTGCTTTCTTGAGCCACTTGAACCCTTCAGCAGGGTCAGCCTTACAGCCTTTCCCCTCAAAAAGCATCCTTCCATACCAGTATTGGGCATTAACGACACTATTGAGTGCTTTACTCATCCAGTACAGCGCCGCCTTTTCATCCAGGCGGCCCCCAACCTGCTGCGCCAGACACACACCAAAATTAAAGGCGCTTAATTCATCTCCCTCTTCAGCACGTTCCTGCCATCTATTCCGTAATGCTGTCTGCTCTTCAGGCGGTAATGAAACACCAGCAAGAATTAGGTTACCTAAATCAGCATCTGCCTGACGGTTGCCCAATGAGGCGGCCTTGTTAAACCATAACGCCGCTTTCAGCTCGTCTTTTTCAACACCTGTCCCAGTCAGGTAAAAAACACCCAAAGCCCGCATCGCGCTTGCATGCCCCATTTCCGCTGCCATTTGATACCAGCGAAAAGCCTCTGTTGCATTCGTATTGAAATTATCTCCACGAATATAAAGGTCTCCTAGCATAGCAGCTGAATCAGCATGACCATTTTGCGCGGCACGGCGGAGCCAGGTCTCCGCCTGGACAAAATTCTGCTTTACCCCCACCCCTTTCAGCAACATCAGGCCATAACGTGCCTGAGCCGGCGCGATTTCATGCTCTGCTGCCCGGGCAAAATAATGCGCCGCTTTGCTTACATCCTTCTCAACCCCAATCCCCCCTTCATACATCCAGGCAATCGTTGCATTTGCTGTGCCGACATCCATATCAGCAGCTTCTTTAAGGTAATTAAACGCTGTTTTCTTTTCTTCGGCTGTTTTCGCTTCACGCAATAAAATCAGACCATAGCCAAATAAACCTTGTGGCGTTTTTGCCTCTGCGGCTTTTTCATACCAATAGCGCGCCAGCTCTGGATTCTTGATTGATTCTGGGCCGTGAGCATAAAGATGTGCCACCAGAGCCTTGGCCTGAGCATCACCCTTCTCAGCCCCCTTTAAAGCCCAATATAAAGCCTTATCAAAATCCGGTTTTTTATCTGTAAAGGATGTATCTTTTTTCAGGATACTGGTTGATGAAGAAGGATCAAATCCTTCAGGCAGACCCATTGCATATAACGTACCAAGACTGAAACAAGCCTCTGCCAGACCTGCCTGAGCTGCGTGATACAGCCATTTTGCACCCTCTTCTAACGAAGGAGGAGTTCCCTGCCCGCGTAAATAACATTGCGCTACCTGATATTGAGCCTCGGCAACCCCTTTCTGGGCCAACTCGGCAAAAACAGTAAAAGCGTCATAAGGCCTTTTTTCTTTTAAAAGACGAAGGCCCTTCTCCAGTTTCCGCCCTCTCATCCCGTGAGAGAACATCCCCATCGCTTTTTCTACGACCATAACACTCTCTCAGCTTATGACGGTTCTCTCATACCATCGCTAACGGTTGGGACAATCCGGCTGAAAAGATATTTAAGAATTGTTCTCTTTCCAACATCAATATCCGCAGTCACCGGAACCCCCGGAGATGGATGGAAGAAAGAAGGCTGACCATGCAATGTATAACGATCAATCCGCAAACGCACGCGATAAAATACGGGAGCCCCTTTCAGCCCTGACAAGCTTTTAGGATCAATCCCTGCTTTTATATTACTCGTAGCAGCATCAGTTGGCATGAAGGAATCCGCGCTGATCATACGCACTGTCGCATTGGCGCCGCCATAGATATCATATGGGAACGTAATAAATTTAATAAGGGCATGGTCTCCCTGTTTAACAAAACCACTATCCTGCGCTCTCATGACCGCTTCGACTTCCATCCCCGAACTTGTAGGAACCAGCGTCATAACCCGCATGCCGGCCTCAACAACTGAACCAATGGAAAAAGGCCCTGTTGTAAGAACAATTCCATCTTCTGGCGCTCTTAAGACAACCAGACGTTGCCTCATTCTGGCTTTTCTATAGTCACTCCTGACTTCATCAAGCTTACGCTCTGCCTTGGTCAATTCTGCATAAACTTCAGTCTTCCAGTTCTGGGCATAACTTTCACGGGTCGCTTTTAATGCCTCCAGCTTGTTCGTCGTCGCATTGGCTGTCTGCTGTGCGGTGATCAGCTGGCGCTCTGTATCCATCACGGCATCCTGTGCTCCCAATGTCGAAAGACGGGAACCAACCTGCTCTTCCTGCTCACGTTTTCTCATTTCCAGCACAGCAGTCACAATGCGTAATTTACTGCTGAACATAGCCGTATTCGCCCGTGCCCCCTGAAGGTCACTTTCCATTCCAGCAATACGCTGTCCGAAATCTTCCATATGCGCCTGATAATCATTTTTGCGCCGTAAAAAGATTTTCCCTTGCTCGACCGAAGAGGGAACATTGATGTCAGGTTCATAATCCTGACCACTCGCCTCAGTTTTGAGACGTGCAACTTCTGTCTCCAAAGACTGAATCTGCTGAACCAGATTATCAATATCAGCCTGACTAACAGTTGAATCCAGGCGGGCCAGTACTTGTCCTTTATGCACAAAATCGCCGACATCAGCATCAATAGAGCGAACGATCGCCGATTCAAAAGGCTGGATTAGAACCGTTGGCTGGGTCGAAATCATACGCCCGGTAATGGAAACCACTTTATTAACCGGGAAAAGTGCCATACCCGCCAGACAGGCAAGTAATAAACACCCGACAACCCATACAATATACTGAGCTGACGGTGTTGCCGGCATATTGACCAGCGCCCTTGTTGGAGAGTGAAATTCCAAAAGGGCCAAAGGCATACCATCTGGAGCAAATGGATCAGTCGCCTTTTTAGGGACGTTATAAACGTCCGTTGCATCGGGACGCTCCCCCTGACCGTCATTCTGTCCTGGACTGGGGAGAAGACCTTCATCACTCATTCATACTCTCCCCCTGGTAGTTGCGTTCCTTCCCGCTTTTCCTCTTCCTCCTCCTCATGAGAGGATCCGGGATTAATATGGCGGTTTTGCTGGAGCCATAAGGTACGATAAATCTCGCAGCGCTCCAGCAAAATCTCGTGAGGCGCAATATCGACAAGCTCACCATGATCCATCACCGCAATCTTATCGCAATCGACGAGAGATGACAGTCTGTGTGACACAATCACCATCGTCCGGCCTTTGCCAATGCGTTGCAGATTGGCATTCACCAATGCTTCCGATTCAGGATCAAGCGCAGAAGTCGCTTCGTCGAGAATCATCAATTTAGGATCAGAAATAACAGCACGCGCAATCGCAAGTCGTTGGCGTTGACCACCGGAAATATTTGTTGAACCTTCTTCAATCCAGGTTTCATAACCTGCTGGCATACGTTCAATAAATTCCTCAGCCCCCGCAAGGCGCGCAGCGCGCACCACATCGTCAATCGTGTAACCTGGACGTCCTGCTGTAATATTATCCTGTATCGTCCCGCGAAAGAGGAAATTATCCTGCAACACAACACCAAAAGAGCGGCGCAAATGGTGTAGATTAATTTCTCTCAGATCAATGCCATCAAGACGTAAATATCCCTCATAACTACGGCTGACGCCCTGAAGCAGGCGTGTAATGGTTGATTTCCCTGAACCAGAACGCCCAACCAACCCAAGCATGGTGCCCGCCGGAATGGAAAAATTAACATCAATAAGTGCCTTGGTTGTCGACCCAGGATAAGAAAAATTCACATTCGTAAAACTAAGGGCTCCCTCGATCTTCGGACGCATACCCGTTGTCAGGGCTTTCGTCTCTGTAGGCTGGTTTAACACCATACCCGCCTCATTTAATGAAACAGTCACTTCATTGACCGTTTCCATAAGACGCGCGAGACTGACCAGAGGCGATGCTACACGCCCACCCAGCATCATAAACGCCATCAAAGCACCACCTTGCATGCTGTCTGATCCGGTCAAAATCAGATAGGCACCAACAAGGATAATCCCGCGATTAATAAACAGGTTCAAAGGAGAAACAAACGTATTGGCCCAGTTAGACATCCGGCCAGCTGCCAGCCGCCATTGTACAACATCAGCTGTTCGTTCATCCCATTCTGTACGGCGTGTGTTCTCCAGCGCTAATGTCTTGACTGTACGGATTCCGGCCACAGTTTCATAAAGCGTTGCGTTCCGGCGCATTTCAGTTCTGATCTGCTGCCCTGCCACGCGGCTTACTGCAGGCAGCATGATGACGACGATCAGGCCGATACACCCTGCGGCAGCCAGCGTCAGCCATGCCATGGTCGAGCTCATATAAAAAAGGACAGGCATGACGACAAATAACACGAACAGGTCAAGCATCGTTGTCAGAAGCTGGCCGGTCATGAAATCACGAACGCGGAATACAGCTGAAAAACGTCCCAGAATCTCGCCTGTCTGCTGGCGTTCATAAAACTCCAGAGGAAGCGCCAGAAGCCGGTTAAAAGCATGAAGCGAAATACGCGCATCCAACCTTGTACTGACAACAAGACTCAGCTCCTGCCGCCCGTACGTCAGAAGAATTTCATAAACACTAAGAATAACAACAAAGCCTGTCAGAGAGACCAATGTCGCCATGGAATGATAATTTACAACGCGGTCAATGACCTGCATGACAATCAACGCCGGAAATATCTGTAAAATACTGAGCACCATTGAAGAGAAGATCACATCGCGCAACCCTCTTTTCTCTCTCAGCACCAGCTTCGCAAACCATAAAAGGTCAAAACGTGAATCAGCTTCTGATTCATCCTGCCGGCGTTTGATTAACAGAACGTCACCCGTCCAGACCTGAGCCAGACGAAGCTGATCCACCGGAACTGGTGGATCACCCTCACCTTTCAGGGGATCACGAAGCCAGACGATTCCCCTCGCAGGATCAGTACTGACCATAAGCCCGGCAGAGCCATCCCTAAACATGAGGACAACAGGTGGCGTATTGCCCAAACGCACAAGATAATTCCATCTCAGGCGCATCCCTTTGGCAACGCCACCCTGTGCGCGTACCCAGCGGGCTAAAGTAGCAGGTGAGGGAAATTTTTCGCCTTTTTCAATGGCGAAATCCCTTATATCAAGATTAATTCCATGGAAGTGAGCCGCAGCTATAACAGCCCTCAAACGGATATAAACAGGGTTTTGTGGCTCTGAAGAGTGATCTTGAGACGAAGAATGTTGCTCCACAGATTATCCTTCTTCTTTATCCAAGGGCATTTCAACATTCCCTTTTATCACCACATCCATAGACTCAGGCTATTGTCAGAATTCCATGATCATTATCTTAATATCAGACTTTTAACCCATATCACCAGCCCCCCTCATAGAGAGGATCGAACTTTATGTTACATCCTTAAATCCATCTGAAACAGAGCAGCATAAAATCATGGCAGTTTTAAGTCTCTGACAATATATTTTCTGACAGGATTACAGTAAATCAGTTTTCAGTTTTTATAAACTGTCTTCCAAAGAAAATTAAATTCCCTTTTTTTTCTTTTTATGTGCCAAAGCCACACCCAACATTACAATAATTCCTCCACACCAGGTTGGCAAATCGGGCCAATTACCTTCCAGTATAAATGCAAGAATAAACGTCACTGGAGGGAGCAAATAAAGCAATATCGCCCCTCTTGCAGCCCCCATAACCCCAATGACGTGACTCCAGGCACCATAGCCAATCGCTGCAGGGAAAATCGCCAGCTCCAGCACATACACCCACAGTCTTTTAGGCGCATGATATAGTGTGACTGCTCCCTCCCTTAACCAGGGCAGAAGCAAAAAAGCACCGATCAGCAATATACAAGCCGTAACTGGCAAACCACCATAACGCTGCACTAAAGGACGCTGAAGCACCACATAACTGGCAGAACAAAAAGCAGCAATTAACTCCAGCCCTGCCCCGGAGCCGAATGAAAGCCCGCCTTCCTGGCCCATAACAATGAGCGCCACACCACAGAAACTGACAAGAGACCCCAGCCACCCGAAAAAAGACAGGGTTTCACCAGCAAAGAAGACGGCCATAATCCCAGCCATAATCGGTGCAGATGCTATAATCAGACTTGTCGCCCCAGAAGAAACACTCTGCTCTCCCATGTTAAAGAAGATATTATAAGCCGTTATGCCCATGGCCCCACAGGCAAATAATCGGGGAAAATCCCTTAATTCTGGCAGAACTGGTCTTTTCCAGACCAACCATAAGGCCGCCAGACAGGCTGCAAAAAAATAACGCAAGGCAGCCAAAGGAATAGGGGGAACATCACGTAAGGCAAGACGGACAACAGGGTAAGCGCTTGCCCATGAAAGAATAGATAAAGTGACGTAAAAGGGCAAAAGCCGTCTCTGATTCACAAAAGCCACCTTTGTTAATCTTTATTCAAAGACTATCACCCCGATTTACGTAATAGCAATGATGATTATCTCATGAATGAAGCAGCACGCTCCAGAGCATCTGACAGACCAGCTGTCTGAAGCTGGAAATTTACAACTTTCCCTTTAAGGGTCGTAAAAGCGAATTTGACATTCTCGGTTTTGAGAAAATTCTTAAATTGGATCTCATCCAGATCAAAGGGAACTTCACATCCGGTTGGGACGCAGGTGCTAAAAGCATAAACGTCACCTACCATTTCGCCCTCTGTCGTCACAGTAACCCCTTCTACGAGACTTAAGCCGAAAGGCGTTATCATAAGGCCATGAGGCTGACCGCTATTTGTCGGTGTAAATTCGAGTCTGAAAAAAACTTGCTGTGATTGTCCTTCTAGCAGTCTCTGGGAAACCTTGCATTGGACTCCTTCCTCACTATTGTGACAATCAAGATGCCATTCCTGATAAGATTCATTGATCGCTGTAGCCCCATGAGGAAGACTTCCTGCACAGGCCGGGACCATGGGAAACAGAAATCCTGCACACCACACAGACATTATGAAGATAAAGCCACATAAAAAATGATGCCTGTTCTGGCTCCGATCTGAAACCATTTCTTCCCCTTACACCAAAACTCTATAACTCAGAAACGGGCTTTCAGATCCGCCTTGGCACCGCTTGCCGTCGTCCGCCCACCATATTGACCAATATAAGACACATCAACCTTGATATTATGCGTTACATTAACCCTCATACCAAGGTCCATCACAATCTCATCTTCAGACAGGGCAAGCCCCCGAATATCCATAGAGCCACCACCATCGGTAAAGCTGTTCTTTATTTTAGAGCGTAAATCTCCAAAACCATGCCGATAAGCCACCATCACATGTGGTGTTATCATCACATTATCCACCATGACTTTCGTAGAGGCCCTGACACCAACAGTCGTATAAACGACACTATCATCCTTGGCTTTACCAATCAGCATCCCGTAATTGCCGGTTTCACGAAATCTGTTGGTATTAAGATTGACATAGGAGGCATCGACAAATGGCTCGACCTCGCTCACACGACCAATATGGAAAGGATATGCCAGATCTGCATAAATCTGTGCCGTCCCCCCATCATAATGGGCGTGCAGGCTATCACCATAACCAGCGATTGTGAAACGACGGTTAGTGGTAATCATGTTCCATGTATAATCAGCACCGATTGCCAAACGGAAATTATCAATCTTTCCACCAGTATAAGCACCCACAGACACATTATTACTGTTACCTGAAGAATCCTCACCGGAAAGATTGAACATGCTGTGGCCATAGCTGACAACGGCCCCTACGCGCCAATCATCATTCCCACGGATAGAAGCATCCGCCCCCATGATGAAACCAGCGGTTGAATGATGCATCGGGGAAGCATTGCTATCGCCAGAAACATGTCCCTCACTTCCATAGGCCTGTCCCCAAAGGACGGGGCGCCCTTTGATACATCGTCCATCATCGCGCCTGTGTGTTCTCAGATCAGCTGTATGAATATTGCTACCCACGATATTATCATCACAAACAGACTGGGCAATACGGTCCACAACAGCTTCTCTTAGATAATAACTATCCTGGATCAGAGCTGTCCGTAATGAAGCATGTAATTCACCAGCCAATGATTTCTGTGCAGCTCTGGCTTCTGTCGCAGAACCAACCTGTGCAACAGCCTGGGCGATATCAGAATCAGACGTCAAATGATCCAGAATACGACCAACTTCATGCTGGTTATGTGTCCATGAGACACTCTCAAACTTCTTGTCATTACGGTCAAGTCTAAAGTCAATACCTTTTGAATCTTCACCAGGCGCTGCATCTACAAAATAAAAGCTTGGCGTCAGAAAGTAATAATGAAGCGTTCTAGCATTCTTGTTGATTTGTTTTATATCGCCAGAAATACCTCCTTTCGCAGACAAAATACGATAGGCACGGTCATAACGAATCTGGTTACCTCTTTTTACCTCAACAATCGCATTTGGCTGGAAGTTTACATGGCCGTCCACCGTAACGCTATCACTATTGAGATAATTGCCACCAGTCTCATGACCAGTTGAATCTACAACTGCGAGTTGGCGTTCTCCCTTATTAGTTACGAGAATCAACTGTGACGCATTATGAAGACTAAGGTCACCTTTAATGTTTAGAATATTATTTGGATTCCCCGATTGATTCCCCACAGCAGGTGCTAGTTTACCACCACCATTAACAAGAACATTCCCTCCGACCGTACCGCTACCAGACAATGTTCCGTGTTCTTCAACAACCGTCCTTCCATCAGCCGGCCCCACTGCATTAGGCCCTGACGTTCCTCCCTGATTCCCATCAATACGCAAAGTGCCGTTATAGATATGGGTCTCGCCTTTATAACTATTATTTCCCTCCAATATTGTCAGGCCTGAACCCTGCTGGATAATACCACCATCCATATCATCATCTGCATTAGAATCATGAATGATATCCTGTTTTAAAATAGTCGTTTCGTCTTTATCTATAATAAGAGAACCATGGTTAATAACCTGGCCGCCATTCCCGTCTGGAGCATTCCTGGAGCCTAGCGAAATAGCGCCTGTATCAAGACCTCCATGCTCAACAAGCCTGACATCACCTTGATTGATAATCGTAGCCCCTGAATAGCTGTTAGAAGAGGCTAATTGTAATTCACCTGCAGCTCCGGCTCTGTTATCATTCAAGTCAAGATCACCACTTCCCAGCAAATGTCCTGAAAGATAGGCTGTGCCATTATTTGTCTGAATATTAGCATTCCCCTGCAGGTTTATATTAACATTGGTAGTCAAGGTAGACTTGTCATTAAGAAGCTGTAGCGTCCCACCATCATTAATATTCAAAGCGTAGTTCTTTTCGTTACTTACGATGCCGCTATAGACCATACCATTTGACGAATGAGTATCTGCAACCTGGAGAACCCCACCATTATTAATATTAACTTCACCTCGCCCTGTATTATTCTCATAGGAAGTTTTAGAGTCACCAAAACGCAATTGCCCCTGAACTGTAACAACACCATGATCATAAATATTGACAGTGCCATTACCAGCAGAGTTTACATAAAGCCCTGAATCGCTTGTAACCCGCAACGAATCACTATTATCAACAACAGCTCCTCCTGCATTTACCGTAGATATTTCACCATTATCCCCAGGGTTACAGGTAGAGCAACCGACATTTAGCGTACCATTTGCATCTTTGTAATTGCCTAGAATAACACGGTCTGCATATACTTCTCCCCCATTGGTCACATTTAATGTACCCTGGGCAGAACCTGAACCATAACTCTGATCACCATTACCAATCGTTACGGCACCATTAGAGCCATAAGCAATCAAGGCAGAATGTGTTTTTCCATCACGGTTTATCCCATCAACCGTTACCGTCCCCTCACTACCACCACCAAGGCCGATAATTACACTACTTGGCACTTTTGAAGGACCATTCTCAGGGGACCCAACAATAAATCCGGCGCCATTTTCAATTGTTAATTTGGCGCTTGAATCTTCTCCACGTCCGACAACAGTATAACTGTTCGTCCCAACAGTATTTCCACCTTCTTTACCCTCCCCATCTACGATCATCTCACCTCCTTCAATAGAGGCTGCCCCGATAGGAGGAGGAGATGTGGGATCAACCGGAAAGTTCGTGTTGATACCTTCTTTCGAATAAAGCTCAGTATCACCAGTAAGAATGAGCTTACCTTCACCTTTAAATGTTAAATATCCTGTCAGATAATAGTCAGCATTATTTGTTACTGGAGTGCCTGATGCTGCTTCCAACTCAAGGTTGGCATTATCCCATACCTCAGGAGGAGGGTCATTAATTCCCCATCTGGGTGAGAAGCGATCCCCAGAAGAAGCTTTTTTTGGAATAGAGGCCACATTGTCAGAATGAATATCGTTATTCTGGACAACATTATCGCCAGAGGTCCCTGAAAAATAATTCAGAACCTGTTCTTTTTCAGAGGATGCTGAGCTGGTGGAAACATGACTGTCGTCATCCGCATAATTAAGAGGCGTGGTGGCAGGAATCCCGCGTTGATCATCACTAAGCGTATATTGGCCTAACGCCTCTCCCACCTGATCAGTATCCTCCGCCCCAGCAAGCGATGTTGGGAGTAGCAGCAAGCTTACAACACAGGACAACCCTGCCACACCTTTGACAACTTGCTCTTTACGAAAGCGGTTCCCAGCATAATTCCTGCTCTTGATACAGAAAAAACCCCTCAGTTTTTTGTCAAATGATCGGCAAATACTAAAAAGCTGCACAAGGCCTCACTCTCATCAGTGTCTGGAAGAACGAGTGGTATTATAATCACAAAACTAGAACCAACTTTTAGCCAGACCATGTTAAATCCTGTTAGCAGAACTCCATAGTCAGGCTCTAACAAAAATTTTAAATCTTTTGTTAGTTTCTAGCATATTTATAAAAATAAAACGATCTTTATCGTAAGAATCTCAAAGTTACAGTCCCATATAAACGAATTTATATAAAACAGTTCTTCAATCTTTTGATTCCCACCAATGACGTTGTTTCATTTTTTCAGCTTTACCTGAAGCTTCCAGTAACTGTTGCGTACCAGTTGCTACATTGCGTGTTGCCTCATTATTAGCCGCGACACTATCTGTCTCAGCCTGTTTTTGGCCGAGATCAGCTTTGACATAATCTTCAGAATGTTTTGCCTTGGCCAGATCCAACTGTAACCCGGCCCTTTCTTTCTCTATTTCAATTTCTCGTTTGGCATGAAGATATTCACGGGTATCTTCTATAAACGCATCTGCCTGTTTTCGCCTTGCTTCTTCACGGGCCCAGGCAGCACGTTCTGCCGATCTCCATTCTGCCCACTCCTCGGCCTGTGCCTGTTGTTGTGCTCTCTGCACTGCAACACGCTGGGAATCCTGAGCATCCTGAAGCCGACTCAATGCGTCAAGCTGATTTGGGTCTGTCTGAGCAGAAGCAAGAGGTAATACACCACCCCACAGCAAAACGCTAAAAAAGCTAACGCCCATTATCGTTTTGGACAAGGTTTTCTTAGCCATTACGTCTCACTCCTCCTTCAGCTCTCCAATATTAGTTTTTAGGACAGGCCGCATTAGGCTGTACGCGTGTCTCGTTATTTTTTGTTGTCACGAGCTGCGCCGTCCCTGGCGTATATTCACATAAACGACCCACCTGGGTACTTGTATAAGCTTCACCACCCGCCCGATCTTGATAAGTAACAGACACACCTTGGACGAGTGTTGTTCTACCTGCGACAGCACCGCCAATCATGGCACCACCTACTGCACCGCCAGCACCTGCGGCAAGACCACCACCCCAGCCACTATGCCCGACACCTGCGGCAAGGCCACTACCCAGAGCCGCCCCTAATATACCACCTGCAACACGGGCCGTATTCTGATTAGCTCTATTATCCACATTAATCCGCGCAGGAGAAACCGCAATGATCGTTACAATACGTGTCCGCTGCAGCGTGTTAACCTGTGACTGGTCATAAACATCAGGACGAGACTCTTCGCCCGGTGTCTGGCAGGCAGCCAAAGCTAGTAATGACGTCAAACCTATAACGGTCAATTGTGCTTTTTTTATCATCCCTAGGCTCCTGTCCTGATGCAACGATATCCTGAATAAAATAGTATATTGTACAATTCATATTTCCACCTTATTCAGGCAGAATTTTCTAGCAAATAAATAATTAAAAAGGCAATTATACATTCTGTCATAAACAGGAAATTTTTACATCCAATATAAAGTTGCTGAAACAGTCCTGATCAGCATAATGAACACTATGTCTCTTAAAGATCCCTCTGCTTATACGCGTGCCTCTTCCCTTCCTCACATATGGCTTCCTTATTGCCAGATGCAAACAGCCCCTTGTCCAGTTCAGGCTACCAAAACGGCGGGAAGTACAATCACGCTTGCCAATGGCCAGACCCTGATTGATGGCATTGCATCCTGGTGGACTGCCTGCCATGGCTATAATCATCCTGCACTCCAACAGGCACTGATTCACCAGGCACAAATTATGCCGCATATCATGTTTGGAGGGATAGTACATGATCCGGCCACGAAGCTGGCAGAACGGCTGGCTAAATTACTGCCAGGGGATCTGAATCACGTTTTCTTTACGGATTCTGGATCTGTCGCCATGGAAGTCGCTGCAAAAACAGCCCTTCAATATCATCTGAATATGGGGCGTCCAGAACGCTCGAAACTCCTTTCTTTCAGAGGCGGCTATCATGGGGACACACTAATGATGATGTCGATCTGTGACCCAGAAGAAGGGATGCACGCTCTTTTCAATCAATGCCTGCCACATCATTATCTGGCTGATATCCCTCAAAATTCTGACAGCCTTGGACGGCTTGAACAACTTCTGGATGAAAAAAGCCACCAGATTGCGGCCATGGTTATAGAGCCCCTTGTCCAGGGCGCGGGAGGAATGGTGTTTTACGCGCCCTCCGTGCTTAAGAAATTACATGCCCTTTGTGATCACTATGGAATCTTACTCATTCTGGATGAAGTTTTTACCGGATTTGGCCGCACCGGGACGATGTTCGCCTGCGAACAGGCTGGAATCGTCCCCGACATCGTGGCGCTCTCCAAGGCCCTAACGGGAGGCACCATGCCACTCGCAGCCACCATTGCGCGCAAACCTGTTTTTGAAGCTTTTCTTTCAGATAACCCCCTTCATGCCCTGATGCACGGCCCTACTTTTATGGCGAACCCGCTTGCCTGCGCCGTTGCCAATGCGTCATTGGATCTGTTTGAACAGGAACCCCGCCTAGAACAGGTAAAGAAGATCAGCACCCAGCTTGAGCAGGAACTTGCTCCCTGCCGCACATTGCCCAACGTCAAAGACGTGCGTGTCATGGGCGCTATTGGTGTCGTAGAATTACGGGCACTGCGTGATGCCGCAGCTCTTAACAGAGCTTTTCTTGAAAAAAATGTCTGGATCCGCCCCTTCAGGAACATTGTCTATCTGACGCCTGCCTTCACGATTACACCCACAGAACTGAGAACCCTGACTTCTGCAATTTACGATGTCCTGAAAGAACAATATTCATGACATCTCCGCTGCAACACAGCCTCAAACAAGCCCTTAGACAACGGGAGATAGAAAATCTTTTAAGAATCCCCGTACCCATAGAACGCAAAGGGAATGCTATTCTCTGCGAAGGAAAATGGCTTGTTGATGTAGCTTCCAATGATTATTTAGGCCTCTCACAGCATCCTTTCCTGAGACGAAGAGCTGCTGAATGGGCAGACCTCCATGGCACAGGAAGCTGCGCCTCACGACTTGTGAACGGCACACTGACACTCCATCAGGCTCTGGAAGAAAAACTGGCGCTTTTTAAACAGTGCGAAGCCGCCATATTATTTGCCACAGGCTGGCAGGCAAATGCGTCTCTTATCCCTGCCCTGAATTTTCTTTCCCGACAGAACACTCATCACGACGCAGTTTTTTTCACTGACCGCCTCAACCATGCCAGCCTTCATATGGGATGTGCGGCTGCAGGGGTTAAACAATATCGTTTCCGTCATAATGACCTCAATCATCTTGAGACAATCCTAACCCAGAACGCTTCACAGCCAGGGTTGAAATTCATTATGACGGAGAGCGTCTTCTCAATGGATGGTGACCGAGCTGATATTCCGGCCCTTCGCATTCTGGCAGATCGCTTCCACGCTGCCCTTTATATAGATGAGGCACATGCAACAGGCGTGCTTGGACAGAATGGAAGGGGATTAGGCAACGGTCTAGCTGATATTACCATGAGCACTGCCAGTAAAGCCCTAGGGGGTATGGGAGCTTTTATTACCGGCTCAAAAGCACTTTGCGATTTTATAGCCAATTTTGCATCAGGTTTTATTTACAGCACAGCCCTGCCTCCTTCCATATTAGGGGCACTGGACGCAGCTCTTGACCTGATGCCGTCTCTTGATTCTGACCGCTTCGAACTTGAAGAAAAATCTTCTCTTTTCCGAGAGGCTATGAATAAAATCGGCCTCCAGACAGCTCCTTCGACAACACAGATTATTCCCATTATGATTGGCGATTCCTCAAAAGCTCTGGCTCTCGCTCATTATCTGCGCACGCAGGGATTTTTCTGCACAGCCATCCGCCCTCCGACGGTGCCGCCTCATACAGCCCGCCTGCGACTGGCATTTCATAGCACTCTTTCAAGAGATGACCTGTCCCGCCTGATCTCTGTTCTCTCTCAAACTGTAGAAATGGCTTAATCATGGCTTCCTTGGCGCTTTATTTTATCCATGGCTGGGGGTACGATCGTTCTTTCTGGAACGCACTCCATGAAAACCTTTCTGATATTCCCTGTTATTTTTATGAGGCCGGTTATTTTGGGGATAAGCCCGACAGGATGCCACCCGCTCTTCCTTATCTGGCTATTGGCCATTCAGCAGGAGTGATGACGGCTCTTTACCAGAATGATCCATCTTGTAGAGGGTTAATTGCTTTTAACGGATTTCCCCGTTTTTCATTCGCTCCCACCTTCCCTCAGGGCGTTCCTGACCGAATTCTTCAGAGAATGAGTCTACGACTGGAACAGGCTCCCCAGACAACACTTAACCAGTTTCGCGCTCTCTGCGGGGACAATACTCCAGCACCCTCCTCCCTGCCTGAAAAATCATACCTTCAGGCAGGACTGGCATTTCTACGCGATAAAGATACCCGCACCCAGCTCTCCCAATGGGAAAAACCCCTTATCAATATTATCGGCTCACAAGACCCTCTTTCCCCTGCCCGTGCGGGGCTGACACGCCCTCATAACCCACTTTTATGGAAAAGCTGTTGCTGGGAAGGAGGCCACCTTCTACCCATAACGCATAAGGCTGCCTCTCTTCAGATCATTCGTGAAACACTTAAAATAGGCTTCTCCTTTTCATGAGTTTTTCACGAACCAAGGAAATCGCCCGTCACTTTGACAAGGCTGTCGACTACGATTCAGCCTCTGTGATACAGAAAGAAACAGCGCAAAAACTGGCTGATCTCCTTAGCCAGAACGTCAAAACATCTCCTACAACCATTTTGGAAATAGGATGTGGGACAGGCCACCTGACCGAAAAACTGCTCACCCTTTACCCCACCTCGACACATATTATTACAGATATTTCCCCAGAGATGCTCAAACGCGCGGAGCAGAAAATAAAACAGGGAGGGTTTTCTGAAACAAACATTCTCTTCCACCAGATGGATGGCGAGACATTAAAGCCACCACCTCCTTTTCATGAAGTTTCACTCATTATCTCCAATCTCTGTATCCAGTGGTTTCCAGACATATCCCCTGCCTTAAAGCTTTTTGCAGAATATCTGGCACCAGAAGGCACAATTTGTCTTACAACCCTGGCCTATGGCAGTTTTCATGAATGGCGGATAATCTGCAAAAATGCCTTAATTTCCTGCGGGATTCCTGATTATCCTGAACTTTCAAGTCTACAGGCAGACTGGCCTCTAGGAGGGCATGGAGAATGGTTTATCGAGGCTATGAAAGAAAAAGTGCTTTCCTCGCATGATTTTCTGCGAAATCTGAAAAAAATTGGAGCTTCTTTACCTCGATTAGGCCATAATCCTCCAAGCGCCCCAGCATTAAGAAAAGCCATGACCCTGTTTGACAAGACCTATGACGAGATTACCTATCAGGTCGCTTTCGGCATGTTTCACAAGGATTGAAGATGCGTAAGATCAAGGGTGTTTTTATAACAGGCACAGATACTGGTGTGGGAAAGACCATGGTCAGTGCCGTCCTGACGGCAGCATGGGGAGCCTATTACTGGAAACCATTCCAGACAGGATTATCTGATGAAATCGGGGATACCGAAACCGTCCAGAAACTTGCGCAACTTACGCCGCAACGGATCATCCCCCCTTATTGTACACTCCAGGCGCCCCTTTCACCCCTTATGGCAGCGCAGAAAGAAAACCGCACCCTTGATATCGAGTCCCTGTCCATCCCGGACTGTAATGACCACCCTTTGATTATAGAAGGTGCAGGAGGGCTTATGGTCCCGGTCACCTCTGAGCATCTGATGATAGATTTTATCGGCAGGATGGGGTTGCCTGTCATTCTTGTAACGCGGCCTGGTCTCGGAACAGTAAACCACACACTTCTCAGTCTTGAAGCCTTATCACGACGTTGTGTCCCTGTCCTCGGCTTTATTTTTAATGGTGGGGAAAACCCCGATAATCGTTCCCTTATCGAAAGATATAGCGGTGCGAACTATCTGTTTCATCTGCCTTTTTGTGAAGACTTGTCTGCTGAGAGTATCGCAATGATGGCACAAATTATTCCCCCACTTCACAGACTGGGTATAGAAGACTCGGTTACATTTCGCTAATATCTCCAGAAAAATTTCAGGCTTTTCGGCTTTTTTATCCTTTCTCTAGATTATGGTATCATTTCTTCCATAAGAGAGAGTGAGCTGATTTATTGAGATAACTGAGGATTCAGGCTCTTATGAAGTTATTCAGACGCGATCTTATAAAAACCAGCCTCGGGGCCGGAGCAGGATTCACAGCTCTAGGTGCTGGTATGTCCAGAGCGCGGGCAGCTACATCTCCTTCTCATGAGTCTCATAGTTTTGATGAAAACACCGTCAGGGCCTTAGCCAGATCTCTTTCCCATAAAGATTATGTCGCCCCTTCTCATAATCTGCCCGACATGCTTTCCAATATGGGGTTCGATCAGTTTACGTCCATTCAATATATCTCTGACAAAGCGCTTTGGCATACTGACAAACTCGCTTTTGACGTGGAGTTTTTTCCACGTGGTTATCTCTATAAACCACGTGTGCATATGTTCGAGGTTGTCAATGGTGAAGCGACTGAAATCGCCTATGACGCAAATCTCTATAATTACGGCGATCCCTCTCTGAAAATATCAGGCGATATAGGCTTTTCAGGTCTTCGGATCCGCTATGCCATAAACACGCCCGGCGTCATGGAAGAATGTGCCGTCTTTTTAGGGGCCTCCTATTTCCGTTCCTTCGCCAAAGGCCAGATTTATGGGCTTTCTGCGCGTGGCTTTGCAAAAGATACCGGGACCCTTAAAGGAGAGGAATTCCCCTTCTTCAAGGCTTTCTGGCTTGAAAAACCGTTGCCCGACTCCCAATCCCTTGTAGTCCATGCCCTGATGGACAGCCCCTCCCTGACAGGTGCTTTCCGCTTTACAATCCGCCCTGGTGAGACGACTTTATTTGACGTGCAATCTACGTTCTTCCCCCGTCGTGATATCGCAAATGGAGGAATCGCCCCATTAACAGGCATGTTCTATTTCGACACCAATAATCATAGCCATGTTAATGACTGGCGCCCTGCGGCACATGATAGTGAGGCCTTACAGATCTGGACAGGTGCCAAACAACAGCTTTACCGCCCACTAGATAATCCGACGGACCTACAGATCTCTGCTTTTACCGATACAGGTACCTATGGTTACGGTCTTATGCAAAGGGAAAGGGATTTTCATGACTATGAAGATCTGGCCCTCCATTACGAAAAACGGCCCTCCCTATGGATTGAACCTGTAGGAAACTGGGGCGAAGGGGCAATTGAACTCGTAGAGATTCCTACACCAAGTGAAGTAAATGACAATATCGTCTCCTTCTGGCGCCCAAAAGATCCTTTACTAAAAGGACATGTCTATAATTATACATACCGCATGTATTGGGGATGGGATACGCCTTGGCCGACCCATTTAGCCCGTGTCGCAGCAACCCGCGTAGGGGGAGTGGTCGATCATCCAGAAGCACATTTCTTCGTCATTGATTTTACCGGAGAGCCATTCCTGACCCTCCCTAAAGACACGAATTTTCATCTTATTGCCGGGGCAAGACCAGGAACAATACGTAATATTGTCATTGAGCCGAACCCTTATATCCAGGGCATTAGAACGACATTTGAGTTCATTCCGGGTGATGAGAAACTGTGCGAATTACGCGCACAACTTGCCACAGATCAAGGGCCTATTTCAGAAACCTGGCTCTATCGTTGGACATCATGAACGACTTATCTTCCTCTCTTCCAAGTGCTTTTCTACCACCAGAAGCACCTCTGGCCATGCCAATACAAAATCTACGCCAAAAGCCTGACCGGCATGGTCGGCCGTTTTGGCGTTTACCAACCACACCTGCGTGGCTTTGGCTGCACCGCCTTGGTGTTTTTGGCGGCTCTCTTTTACTGACGGCCTACAGCGTTGAGAAAATCAATAAAGTCTTCAACTCATTCGGCTATTCCATACTTGGCATCGTGATTCTTGTGCTTTTTGCCATTCTGAGTTTCTGGATCAGCCTCTCTTTTATTTCTGCGCTAGGTGGTTTTGTCTCTCTCTTACGTCACGGCGGATTGGGCTTAGGGATTACACGTGACGGCCCTCTCCCTCAACTAAGGGAGCGCACTGCCATTCTGATGCCAACCTATAATGAGCCTCCAGAGCGTGTCATCACCAATATCCGCGCTATACTCAGAAGTCTGCAGGAAGCAGGGCGCACTGAATCATTTGATGTTTTCATCCTCTCCGACACGACTGATCCTGATATCTGGCTTCAGGAAGAACAAACTTTCATCGAATTACAGAAACAGCCTTATGCCCAAGGCCATGTTTTCTATCGCCGTCGTTTCCAGAACACTGATCGTAAAGCTGGCAATATAGGGGACTGGGTCACCCATTTTGGGGGAAATTACCCCCATATGCTGGTGCTGGATGCTGACAGTGTGATGGACGGTGCCTTGATCGTACGCCTTACGGCTGCAATGGAGACACATCCCGGCATCGGCCTTATTCAGAGCCTGCCCACCATCGTAGGAGGGCACACACTCTTTGCCCGTATGCAACAATTTGCCGGGCGTATTTACGGCCCCCTCATCGCGCACGGCATTGCCTGGTGGCATGGCTCCGAAGGGAATTTCTGGGGCCATAATGCCGTCATCCGCACACAGGCTTTTGCCGAGCAAGCGGGCCTTCCCCATTTAAAGGGAAAACCTCCATTTGGCGGACATATTTTAAGCCATGACTTTATTGAGGCGGCCCTTATGCGCCGCGGAGGATGGGCCATTCACATGGTACCCGGTCTTTTCGGCTCTTATGAGGAAAGCCCTCCCTCCCTCACTGATATTGCCATACGAGACAGACGCTGGTGTCAGGGAAATCTTCAACATAGCCGCATCCTCTTCGCCAAGGGGCTCCATTGGATCAGCCGTTCACATATGCTAGTTGGGATGGGGGCCTATGTTATGTCACCTCTATGGCTTTTATTCCTGCTCTGCGGGATTCTGATCTCACTTCAGGCGCATTTTTATCACCCTGAATATTTCAGCACAGAGCGCTCTCTGTATCCTCATTGGCCTCACGTAGACCCCATTCAGGCACGAAACGTCTTCATCGGGACCATGATTATTCTCCTGGCACCCAAATTTCTGGCCTTGATTGCAACCTGTCTGGACTCCATTACAGCTCATCGCGCAGGAGGACGGCTACGCTTGACGCTATCAGTCGTAATAGAAACTCTTATTGGCGGCCTTATCGCACCCATCGCCATGCTGATACAGACCTCAGCCATTCTTTCCATTCTTCTCGGACGCGATTCAGGTTGGAAAACCCAAAATAGAATAGAAGGCCGGGTCTCCCTTAAAGAGGTCACTCATGGTTATTGGTTCTATAGTGCGGTTGGAATTGCCCTCAGTGTGGCAGCCTGGTCGGTCTCACTCCCGCTTTTCCTATGGATGCTTCCCGTACTGATCGGACTTGTTCTAGCAATCCCTCTCGTTGCCTTGACCGCAAGCAAATCGGTAGGAGAAACAGCCAGAAAGTACAAACTGCTTCTTATCCCTGAGGAAAGCACCCCTCCTGAAGTACTGAAATTAGTCCAACAGGAATTGCCACCTTTGACAGATGAGAGCTCTTCTGAGGCTTTTCAGTCCTTGCATAATGACCCTGTATTAAGAGAGGCGCATCTCCATACCCTCCCCCCCCCTCGCAAACCGGGCGAACCCATTAACGTACCTCTTCTGACGGGCATGATTAAGCTGAAAGAAAGCCCTACCCTCAAAAACGCACTGGATATTCTCTCACGCCAAGAAAAAGCTGCTGTACTCAGCTGCCCTGAGGCCCTTGCTTTATTAAAAGAAAAACCAATATCCTAAACAAAAATACAATAAAGCAGAAATTAAGGATATTTATTATAATATGTATTTTAATAACATTATATAATTACAATTTTATAAAATAATATATCTTTATTAAGGATCGTGGAATTACTATAATCAGATATTATTTCTACTTAAAAGGTATATATCACTATGAAAACCATCGGATATGCCGCAACATCATGCGACTCTCCTCTGAAAGCTTTTACATTTGAGCGACGTTCCCCCCGGAGAAATGATGTCGTTATAGAAATTCTCTATTGTGGAGTCTGTCATTCAGACCTGCATCAGGTCCGTAATGACTGGCATGGGACTGTCTATCCTATTGTCCCAGGCCATGAAATCATCGGGCGTGTTATTGATACCGGGACTGATGTTAAAAAATTCAAGAAAGGTGATCTCGCTGCAATTGGCTGTATGGTTGATTCTTGCCAGCATTGTGATCAATGTGAAAAAGGCAATGAGCCTTATTGTCGTGAAGGCAACACACAGACTTATAACAGCCCAGACAGGATCGACGGACAGAACACCTATGGCGGCTATTCGAAGCATATCATTGCACGGGAAGAATTTGTCCTGCACGTCCCTGAGACATTAGACCTTTCTCGTGCTGCTCCCTTGCTCTGTGCTGGAATCACGACCTATTCCCCCCTTCGGCAATGGGACGTTGGTCCGGGCAAAAGAGTCGGTGTGATTGGTCTGGGGGGCCTAGGCCATATGGCTGTCAAACTGGCTGCTGGCATGGGAGCCGAAGTTACGGTCATCAGCCGTTCAGACCGGAAAAAATCAGATGCCCTGAAACTTGGTGCGCATCATTATCTCGTCTCTTCTGACAAAGCAGCCATGGAACAGGCCTCCAGTCATTTTGACGTCATTATTGATACTGTCCCCTATCAGCATGACCTTGACCCTTATATGCCACTGCTTGATATTGATGGCACACTCGTAATCGTCGGGCAGATCGGACCACTATCAGAAACATCTTCCGTGCCTATGGTCATGGGAAGACGACGCATCGCTGGTTCTCTTATTGGCGGAATCGCTGAAACACAGGAAATGCTCAATTTATGTGCAGAAAAGAATATTCTGCCTGAATGTGAAATGATCCGCATTGACGAGATCAATGAAGCATTTGAACGTCTTGAACGAGGTGATGTCCACTATCGCTTTGTTATTGATATGGCCTCCCTCACGGAAAAATAACTTTTCATGCGGTTTGAACGCAGGAGCTATTTATTCTCTTTAAAAAATGGTTCTTGCATTAAATCATTTACAACAAATTGAGCGCATTACTAGAATAGTTCTGGAAATATATGGAGTCTCATATGTCAGTTAATGTATTATATTCCACGGCTGCTCGCGCTACTGGCGGACGTGATGGCCACGCTGAAACACTGGATGGGAAGTTCAAGGTTGATCTTGGTACACCGAGGGAACTGGGCGGCAATGATCAAGGCAATAACCCCGAGCAGCTTTTCGCCGCTGGCTATGCAGCCTGCTTCCTGGGCGCTATGAAATTCGTAGCACATCATGAAAAGATCTCTCTCCCCTCTGAGGCTACAGTTGAAGTCAGCGTAGGTATTGGTCCACGTTCTGATGAGGGTTTTGGTCTCGAAGTTGATATCAGGGCCTCACTCCCAGGCATGGCAGAAGAACAGGCGAAAGACTTACTCAAGAAGACAGAACATGTTTGCCCTTACGCTAATGCAACCAGAAACAATATAAAAACAACAATTGAATTAAGTTAAATCGAAATTAAATTTTCTTTTTACAAAAGCCAGTTTCATCTTAAGTGAACTGGCTTTTATTATGCTTTTTTTTATTTTTACTATTAGGCATCAATTTTTCAGTCATTCACAGATTATTGTAATGACCAAACTTCTATAATGGCCTTATACTCTCCTACGTGTTCTAACCTTATAGCCGGCCCCCTGCTTTTCAGCACCGAAGGTCCGGTAACATGAGAGAATTTCTATGAAAGCTGCCGTTGCAACGAAAGACCATAAAGTCGCTATCGTTGATAAAACACTCCGCCCCCTTCGTCATGGTGAAGCACTCCTCGATATGGAATGTTGCGGCGTGTGCCATACGGATCTTCATGTCAAAAATGCAGATTATGGTGACAAGACCGGTGTGATTCTTGGTCATGAAGGGATTGGCATTGTCAAGGAAGTCGGTCCTGGCGTTACCTCTCTGAAAGTTGGCGACAGGGCTAGCGTTGCCTGGTTCTTCTCTGGCTGTGGACATTGTGAATATTGTGTATCAGGCAATGAAACACTATGCCGTAGTGTGGAAAATGCTGGCTATACCGTTGATGGCGGCATGGCTGAACAGTGCATCGTTCTTGCCGATTATGCTGTAAAAGTCCCTGAAGGCCTTGGCTCAGCAGAAGCAAGCAGCATCACATGTGCAGGCGTCACCACTTATAAAGGCGTTAAAATGTCTGGTGTCAAGCCAGGACAGTGGTTTGTCGTCTTCGGTGCTGGTGGTCTGGGAAACCTTGCCATGCAATATGCCAAGAACGTCTTTAACGCCAAAGTCATTGTTGTCGACGTTGTAGATGGTCAGCTTGAACTTGCCAAATCCATGGGTGCTGATTACGTCATCAACTCCAAAAAAGAAGATGCAGCTAAAGTCATTCAAGAGAAATTTGGCGGTGCCCATGCTGCGATCGTGACTGCCGTCGCGAAAGTTGCCTTTGACGCTGCTGTTGAATCTGTCCGCGCTGGTGGATGTGTCGTGGCTATTGGCCTGCCTAATGACGCAATGAGCCTGCGCATTCCTCGTCTCGTGTTTGACGGCATTAAACTGGTCGGCTCTTTGGTTGGTACGCGTGAAGACCTGGTTGAGGCCTTCAAGTTCGGCGCAGAAGGAAAAGTCGTTCCTAAAGTGACCATGCGTCCTCTCGAAGATATCAATGATATTTTCGAAGAAATGGAACAGGGTAAAATCCGTGGCCGTATGGTCATCGATTTTGGACCTAAAGCGGCTTAATTATCCGTCTAGAGACATTTTTATAAAGGCTCCTGCTTTCACGGGGGCCTTTATAATTCAGGGTGAATGGAGCTAAAGCATATGATGACTTCTAAACATCTCATAGTTAGCATCATATTAAGCACAAGCCTTCTTTCAGGGACGGCCTTGGCGGATACAATGCCTCCTGCCGTTGCTATGACGCATATCCGCATCATAGATGGAACAGGAAAGGCTCCACTCGAAAACGCAACGCTTTTATTTCAGAATGATAAAATCATCGCTCTTGGTAAAAATATAAAATTACCATCTCATGTAAAGATTATAAACCGGTCCGGCGATACCGTCCTGCCAGGACTCGTCTCTGACCATTCTCATATAGGCCTCATCAAAGACACAGAGAGTGGGCCACAATTTTATACAAGAAGTAATATTGAGCAAACACTGACGCAATATAGACGTTATGGAATTACAACAGTAAATGCCCTTGGTCTAAACAACCCCGAAATATTCAATCCTTTGCGGCAAGAAGCCCATGAAGGCAAACTGCCAATTGATCTTTATGGTGTTGATAAGGGCATTGGCGTCCCTGATGGCGCACCACCACTGAAAATCGGTCCCAACCAGATTATACGCCCAGCTACACCAGAAGAAGCCCGCAAAGCCGTTGATGAAATGGCATCTGAAGGAACAGATTTGGTCAAAATCTGGGTAGATACATTCTATGGCTCACTACCTCGTAAAATGTCTCCAGACATCATAAAAGCCGTTATTGATCAGGCTCACAAAGACCACCTTCGTGTCGCAGCTCATATTCATGATCTGGCCGATGCTGAAGAAGTCATTAATGATGGAGTAGATATTATTGCCCATGGAGTCAGAGATAAAATAATTCCTGGCGATGTTATTCAGAAAATGAAAACGCACCAGATATGGTATATTCCAACATTGGAACTTGATGAATCCACGACAGCCTGGGCTGAAAAACAACCCTGGACGAGAGAAGCTTTTTATAAGGTGTGGTTAGGGACTTCTTTTGTTAAACAGATCAATGACCCTGCTTGGGCGGAAGAGCACACCCATAGTAAGGATGCACAGAATGCTCGTGAATCGCTTGCTATCAATATAAAAAATCTACAACTTCTTTATCAAGCGCACGTACGAATTGGCTTTGGCACGGATAGTGGTGCATTTCCGAGCAGGGTTCCTGGAGTTGCGGAGCAACGGGAACTTGCACTTTACAAAGAGGCGGGCCTCCCTGCACTTGCGGCAATTCATATAGCGACAGAGAATGCGGCTCATCTGTTAAACTTACAGGATAGAGGCGTCCTGTCTCCCGGCAAGAAGGCTGATCTTCTAGTAGTGAGAGGCAATCCTGTCAGCGATTTTGGAAGTTTAAACAAGATAGTTGAAGTCTGGCACAGTGGAACAAGCACTCCAGGACCTATCACTGTTCCCTGATTAGTCGTTTTTCCTCCAAATAAGCGCGGACCGTCATATTATATTGGTAATGAGAGGGAGCAGCATTGATCCTTGATGCTGGATATGGGTTCCAATCCCTTTAACAGGGGCTCTTGTAACAAGCAGAACTGTATTTTTCTAGAAAGAGTGTATCCTGCTTTTTAGCTTTTTATGGGGCTCTTATATCACCAATGAGGCATATTGATTGAATGTGCTGCCCTCATAGTGAGATGAGGCTAAGCATCTTTGGGTATTATTTTTAGTGTATGGGAGTATGTATTTGGAAGCGGGGGCAGGATTTGAACCTGCGGCCTTCAGGTTATGAGCCTGACGAGCTACCGGGCTGCTCCACCCCGCATTGGTGGGGTATATATGAGGGTGAGCGAGGGGACCTGGCGGCGACCGACTTTTCCGCACCTTAAGGTGCAGTATCATAGGCGCTAGGGTGTTTTACGGCCGAGTTCGGGATGGGATCGGGTTTAATCCCCCTGCCATAGCCACCAGGTCTTCCCGCTCACCCTTAAGGTAAAGAGTGAGGGGGTTAGTGCTTATTGAGAAGTATTTCTTTTTAGTTATTTTGTGAGTAGGAGATGACTGTGCATGTGTTGATGTGTGAGAGATATGAGCGATTAGTATCAGTTAGCTAAGTGAGTTACCTCACTTACACACCTGACCTATCAACGTCCTGGTCTTGAACGGCTCTATGAGACCTAGTTTTGAGGCTGGTTTCCCGCTTAGATGCTTTCAGCGGTTATCCATTCCGAACTTAGCTACCCGGCTATGCCACTGGCGTGACAACCGGTGCACCAGAGGTTCGTTCATCCCGGTCCTCTCGTACTAGGGACAAATCCTCTCAAGTCTCTTACACCCACGGCAGATAGGGACCGAACTGTCTCACGACGTTCTAAACCCAGCTCACGTACCACTTTAATCGGCGAACAGCCGAACCCTTGGGACCTGCTCCAGCCCCAGGATGTGATGAGCCGACATCGAGGTGCCAAACCTCCCCGTCGATGTGGACTCTTGGGGGAGATCAGCCTGTTATCCCTAGAGTACCTTTTATCCGTTGAGCGATGGCCCGTCCACGTGGAACCACCGGATCACTATGGCCGACTTTCGTCTCTGCTCGAGCTGTCACTCTCGCAGTCAGGCGGGCTTATGCCATTGCACTCGACAGTCGGTTTCCGACCGACCTGAGCCCACCATCGCGCGCCTCCGTTATCCTTTAGGAGGCGACCGCCCCAGTCAAACTGCCTGCCATGCAGGGTCCCGGACCCAGCTTATGGGCCGCGGTTAGACATCAGAAAAAGTCAGGGTGGTATTTCAAGGACGGCTCCACAGTGACTGGCGCCACTGCTTCAATGCCTCCCACCTATCCTACACAGAATTTTCCTGATGCCACTGCAAAGCTGCAGTAAAGGTTCATAGGGTCTTTCCGTCTGACCGCGGGTACCCCGCATCTTCACGGGGAGTTCAATTTCGCTGAGCCGATGCTGGAGACAGCGGGGAAGTCGTTACGCCATTCGTGCAGGTCGGAACTTACCCGACAAGGAATTTCGCTACCTTAGGACCGTTATAGTTACGGCCGCCGTTTACCGGGGCTTCAATTCAATGCTCTCACATCTCCTCTTAACCTTCCGGCACCGGGCAGGCGTCAGGCCCTATACGTCATCTTTCGATTTCGCAGAGCCCTGTGTTTTTACTAAACAGTCGCTACCCCCTGGTCTGTGCCACCCATA
>NZ_JBYLUH010000001.1:0-585000 GCF_058107345.1 Aristophania sp. ESL1142 | reverse complement strand
CCGCCGCACCACCGGCATGATCAAGATGGCCATGGGTGATTAAAATAGCTTTTACATCAAGCCCCTGAAGTTCACTGAGGATTTTATCACTGTCGCCTCCCGGGTCAACAATAACGGCCTCTCTCTTTTCTGAAATCAGAATGGCACAATTCTGACGCAATGGTGTTACAGGCAGAATGCGGACTTGTAACGTCATAACCTTAACCTTACGCTTGATATTTCCTGACCTTGTGATTTGGAAAGACTCAAAAAAGAGGGCATCCTTCCTCCTTCACAGAGCTGATAAACTTTCCTTTATGATATATTGATTATCATGCACAAACCAGTTTTCGATAAGGAATCCTTACTGATGAGCCATATTATCCGCACTGAACCAACACCGATACTCTCAAAAGCAGTTGAGTACCATGGTTTTATTTTCACACAAGGCGTTGTTTCAGATGACCTGAGTCTGGATATAGAAGGTCAAACGCGCAACATATTACAGCAGATTGATGCTTTACTTGAAAAGCACGGGACAGATAACACGCGTATTTTACAGGCACAGATCTGGCTGAAAAATATTACTGACCGTGAAATCTTCAATAATCTATGGCAGAAATGGCTACCAACAAACCAGGCCCCTGCACGCGCCTGCGTCCAGGCAGTTTTGGCTGATGAGCGGATGCTAGTGGAAATACAGTTAATTACAACAAAGTAATTTTTAATCACGAAATTGTAATCTATCTAAAAGAGAAAGTTTTTTAAGAAATAATAGACACTTTTCGGAGGTTTAGCTGTTGCTCCCTTTGTTTATGTCTGTTATCTCTTTTTCCGATCAACGGAATTTGAAAGATCGTAAAGAAAACCTGATAAAGAACAAGGAATCATGTGATGCGACACCGTGGGAAAGTTTTCTTGAGTTCTATTTTGACGCTTTCTCTGATTGCATCATCGCATGCCTCTTACGGTGCTACTTCGTCTCATCATTCCCGTCTGCATCATAATTCACACCACAGACATCACTTACGACATGCAGGTCATGGTTATCATGTCCTGCAATGTGTCACTTTCGTCCGTCAAAGCACAGATTTTCAGATTCGTGGGAATGCCAGAGACTGGTGGCCAAAGGCTCATGGCCTCTATGCACGAGGAAACCAACCTGAAGTAGGATCTGTACTGAGTTTCAGATCAACACGCCGTATGCCTCTTGGGCATGTAGCCGTTGTGCGTTCAGTCATTGATAATCGCACAATTCTCATTGATCAGTCTCATTGGGCGAGTCGTGGAATCAGCCGTGATGTGCGCGTAGTTGACATATCGGCCGACAATGACTGGAGTGCTGTCCGTGTCGCCCTGAAGGGCCATAATGACAGCCGCTTAGGCAGTATTTATCCCACGCATGGCTTTATTTATGCCCGACCGGAAGATGCCCCAACGATTAGCACCTCTGCTGGGTTACTCGCCAATAATAGCGAGGATAAGCTGAGTGCCCAGACGGCCTCCTTGCCTGAGGCAAATGAGTCCGCCTTTGAGATTGATGCGCCGAATCGCTCCCTACGTTAACGCTAGGTTTATTAGTGGTTCCCTAGCGCCTTACGGACGCCCTGTTCTGTGATAGGGGTGTCCGTTTTGGATAGATTGGGCTCTGAATAACTGTTCAGCCAACAATACACGGACCAACATATGCGGCCAGGTCATTTTTCCAAATGATATGATTTGGTCGGCGCGATTCGTAACAGTACGGTCCAGCCCTTCAGCGCCACCAATCAGAAAACAGACTTCCCGCCCGCTTTCTGTCCATTTTTGTAACGATTCTGCAAAATCTGCGCTAGCATAGCATTTTCCGCCTTCATCCAGCGCAACGACAAAGCTATTGGTCGGGCAGTGAGCTAGAAGGGCCTCTGCCTCACGACGCTTCTGCTCAAGAGAAGACCCCTTAATCTGCTGAATTTCTGTCAGTTCTAGCTTGGGGCGCAGCCTTTTCTGATAGCGTGACAAAAGCTCACGCTCAGGCCCTTCCTTAAGCTTACCGATAGCAATTAATCTCATGAAGCATTTCTTACGAGGATCAACCTATTAAATGCTCATTTTCAGGACGGCCAAAATCATGACCCCACATCCGTTCAAGGGCATATAATTCGCGTGTTTCAGGCATGAAAAGATGAACGATCACATCACCTGCGTCCATTAGCACCCAATCACTGCTGCTTTCGCCTTCTACCTGGACCCAGCCAAAACCCGAGTCTTTTAAACGGCGTTCAAGACGAGTAGCGATTGACGTAATCTGTCGTGGAGACAGCCCGCTGGCGATAATCATTCTTTCTGCAAAACTTGCCCGTTTTGCAATATCCAGAACGACGATCTCTTCAGCTTTATCTTCATCAAGACTTGCAAGAATAAGAGCCATTTTACGCGCTAATTCCTGCTCATAACGCTCTGAGTCCGCTTGTATAATTTGTTTCTGTGTCATGTCTGTTATGGTTTCTACTCCAATTCTAGGCAGGTATCCCATGCTTAGATTTACGTATATTGGTTGAGGATACAGGATTCTGCGGTGTAAACAAAAAGACCCAGTAAGGCAACTTTACCTTATCAGGAACAAACACCCCTTGATATGCCGTCTGGCGACTATGCCGCAACACAGAAGCAGCCGCTCCTTTCAAGGCCGTCATTACGGAAAGAGGACGTGGGAAAATGGCAACCGGGACAGATTTTGCAAGAGTCTGCCAGCGTTTCCACTGTGTAAAATTTGCGAATCCATCACTCCCCATAAGCCAGACAAACTGAACATGGGGGAAGCGTTTTTTAAGTTCTGTAATTGTACGCCACGTATAACGCTCTTTCAGGCGGAGCTCCCAGTCAGTTGCAATAATACGTTTTCCATCGGCCAGTTGCTCGGCTGAGGCCAATCTCTGAGGAAAAGGCATCATAAAGCTACGTGCTTTCAAAGGGTTACCCGGTGAAACAAGTAGCCATACCTGGTCCAGCCTCAGAAATTTCATGGCCAGGCGAGCAATCTGCAAATGCCCCTCATGAGCAGGATTAAAAGACCCGCCAAGGAGTCCAATACGCATCCGGCGCCTGTCCCCCCATAAAGGAACAGGCTTTTGTCTTTCAGAACCCTGATGAAAAGACTTAACCACTATTGCGTCTGGATCCCCCCGAATGACTCACACATTAAAGCGAAAAAGGAGCACATCACCATCTTGAACGACATAATCCTTTCCTTCAATTCTCAATTTCCCGGCTTCCCGTGCACCAGCTTCTCCCTGATTTGCCACATAATCATCATAAGAGATGGTTTCACACGCGATAAAACCACGTTCAAAATCATTATGAATGACCGCAGCAGCCTGAGGTGCTTTAGTGCCGGCTGTAATTGTCCAGGCTCTTGTTTCTTTAGGACCAACTGTGAAATAAGTCCGTAGTCCTAGCAGCTTATAACCAGCGGCAATAACGCGATCCAGGCCACTATTCTTCAAGCCAAGCCCTTCAAGAAATTCACCTCTTTCTTCTTCAGAAAGCTGGCTTACTTCGGCTTCAATAGCTGCTGATACAATCACGGCACCAGCGCCTTCAGCTTCTGCACGTTGCATTACGGCCTTTGAATAATCATTACCTGTCGCAGCTGAAGCTTCTTCTACGTTACAGACATAAAGGACAGGTTTGGTCGTCATCAACTGAAGGCGCGCAACTTCTTTTTCTTTTCCGGTAGGGATAGCGGTACGTGCAGGCTTGCCATCCTGCAATGCCTTGATTAAAGGCTCCATCAATTCGAGCTGGGCCTGTGCTTCCCGGTCATTTCCCCGCGCTCTTTTTTGCAAATTTACCTGGCGACGCTCCAGACTCTCCAGATCAGCCAACATAAGCTCTGTTTCAATGATATCGGCATCACGAACAGGATCAACACCACCTTCTACATGTGTAATATCATCATCATCGAAGCAGCGCAGAACATGGATAATCGCGTCAACCTCGCGAATATTTGCCAGAAACTGGTTCCCGAGACCTTCTCCCCGAGAAGCACCTCTGACAAGACCAGCAATATCGACAAATTCAAGGCTTGTAGGAATCACTTTCTGCGACTTCCCGACTCGCATTAACACTTCCAAGCGGGGATCGGGAACTGCGACACGCCCGGTATTAGGCTCAATCGTGCAGAAAGGATAATTGGCAGCCTGAGCAGAAGCTGTCTGGGTCAGCGCATTAAATAATGTTGATTTCCCCACATTAGGAAGACCTACAATCCCACAATTAAACCCCATCTACACGTCCCCCGACTTTCATATCTAATTTTATCGTGAAAGTTCTTTAATTATTTTCGATCCTTACCGGAACCAATAGCGCACAGAGTCAGCCCTGTGACTCACCTTTCTGCAAAGCTACTTTCGTCATGAAAGCTTCTGGCTCTTCATGGGCAAGAAGAGGCGAGGCTTCCGCAATGGCATCAAGCCACTCTGCCAGAAGAGGCCGCTCTGCTGAAGAAAAATCTCCCAGAACATGGCCTGTAACACGCTCTTTCTGCCCTGGATGGCCTATCCCCAGCCTGACACGCCAATAATCTGGCCCTGAAAGGCAACGATCCATTGACCGTAAGCCATTATGCCCCGCAGCCCCGCCACCACATTTCATGCGGATACGGCCAAAAGCGAGGTCTAGCTCATCATGAAAAACAACTATTTCGTTTAAAGGCAATTTATAGAACTGTCCGGCCTGCTGAACACTTTCACCTGAAAGATTCATATAGGTCTGCGGCTTTAACAGAAGGACTTTTTCTCTTCCAACTGTCCCTTCGGACACCAGCCCTTTAAAACGCTGACGCCATGGTGAAAAACCATGACGCCCGGCGATGGCATCAACTGCCATAAAACCAATATTATGCCGGTTGCGACTCATTTCAGACCCGGGATTTCCGAGACCAACCCATAATTTCACAACCGGCACACTCCTTGGAATTCAGGCAGATTACTCTGCGGCCCCTTCTGCAGCTGCTTCTGAAGCGGCTTCAGCTGCAGCTTCTTCTGCAACGTCAGAAGCCTTATCAACTGTCGGCGCAGCGATAGAGGCGATAACAAAATTCTCAACCTGTAATACAGGCGTGCAATGTTCTGTGCCCTGCAGATCTTCCCAACGGACATTCTCACCAATATCGAGCTTGCTCAGATCAACTGTGAAATGCTCAGGGATATGTTCCACATCAACCTGAACTTCAACATTATGACGAACAATATTCAGAACACCACCGCGTTTAACGCCGGGGGCTTCTTCCTCACCACTAAAGGCAATATTGACCTGCAAGGTCACTTTCTGACCTGGAACAAGGCGCAGGAAATCAATGTGAAGAGGGACATCAGTGACAGGGTGGAACTGAATGTCACGAATCAGAGCCCGTGTCTTGGCGGCTTTCCCATCAACCTGGAACTGGAACAGACGAGACTGCCAACCTTCACGGTGCAGCTCTTTCATGATGACGCGCGGGTCAATGGAAATCAGATGTGGTTCCTGCTTGCCACCATAGACAACGCCAGGTACCATCCCAGCTCTTCTGATGGCGCGCGCTGCCCCCTTACCTGCTTTTGCGCGCTCGGAGATTTCGAGTGTCGTTAATTTTGCCACGTTTTACGCTCCTGCGTTTTATTCAAATAAATCCTGTCAGAAGCCTCCAGGGGTGCTTCTGTGAGGTTCCGACCTAGCGCAAAATGTGCAAAAAGACAAATAATTCCTGCATCAGGATTTAAAAAGAACGCGCTCTAATAGCTGATATCTGCCGCCCTGTCGCTTTTTCCCCAGCGAGTGTCATACGACGGTAACTATAAAAGCTTTGATCACGCAGTGTATCAAGTGCAAGGCAAGTCACCTGACTGACACCACTTTCCCTCATACGTATTTCACAAAATCCTGGCAAATCGAATAAAAACTGTCCCTTTCTAGATAAAGGCGTAAAAAAAGCTCCACCACCATGATAATGAGTAATAAGCTGATCCCGCATATCAGAAGACACTTCATAAGAAGCCGCACCAATACAGGGCCCAATCACTGCCTTAATATCACCAGCCCCCAGTGAGCGCATCGCCTCTATTGTGGCTTCCAGCACCCCTTCCACAGCCCCTCGCCAGCCAGCATGGGCTGCCCCGACAATCTTGCCATCTACGGAAGAAAAAAGAACAGGAGCACAATCTGCCGTAGCAACTGTCATCACAAGATCAGGACAATCCGTCACAAGGCCATCAGCTTCCGGAGCATCGTAAAATGGCCAGAGCTTTGTTTCCTCTCCTATAATCATCACCTTAGAGCTGTGAATCTGCCTCAATCCCAGAAAATGATCTTCTGATACATTAAAATAATTTGCCATCAAACAACGGTTCTGCCGGACATTTTCAGGAAGATCATCTGTCATAGTCCCCCCGTTCAGCTCTGCATAAAGCCCCCCGGATACGCCTCCCAGTCTCGAAAAAAAACCGTGAGCAACATCTAAAGTAGGAGATGTAAAAGGTTGTAATGTCGCTGTCATAAAACTGTCTCCTCTTACAATGTTCTAGAAGCTGATGTTCCAGAAGAGGGGAGCGGATTTTTAAAACCATAAATCATCAGGGCAATTCCAGCCAAAATCATGGGAAGACATAAAAGCTGCCCCATCGTGATGCCTCCTGGCAGGAAACCAATATTGGCGTCAGGCTCCCTAAAAAACTCACAAAAGGCGCGTGCACATCCATAGCCGCATAAGAATAGTCCAGACAGAAAACCTGCACGCCTCCGTAATGTCTGGCAGCTACATGCCAACATCATGACAATGAAAAGCAGAACCCCCTCAGTCAGAGCTTCATATAATTCGGAAGGATGACGGGGCAGCGGTCCAGCCTGTGGGAAAATCATCACCCAAGGCACATGAGACGTCGTAACCCTGCCCCATAACTCGCCATTTACAAAATTAGCACAACGTCCCAAGGCCAAACCTATTGGCACAACAGTCACGATGCGATCTGCAAAAGCAAGAAAAGGAATTTTCTTATACCAGCAGAACAGTGCCATCGCCACGATGACTCCCAATGCCCCTCCATGAAAAGACATTCCCCCTTTCCAGGTCTGAAAAATCTCAAGAGGGTGATGAAGGTAATGAAGGGGTCTGTAAAACAGGACATATCCCAGACGCCCTCCCAACAGAACACCTAGAACAGCATAAAAAAGAAAATCATCCATCAGGGCAGGACTGGCTACGGCAGGCTCTTTCTGACAAAGACGCTTTACCAGAGGCAAGGCAAGAATAAACGCCAGGATATAAGCGAGAGCATACCAGCGCACTGCCAATGGGCCCAGATGAAACGCAACAGGATTAAAATCTGGGAAGATCAATGGGCTATTCAAAGATAGGGATTCCTCTGGCTTAAATAACAATCAACATAACGCGCGATACCCTCTTCCAGTGAGGTAAAGTCCTTCTTATAACCTGCATTACGCAAGGCTCTCATATTGGCACATGTATAAGACTGGTATTGGCCTCTGAGCATTTCAGGCATCTCGATGAATTCTATATTTTCAGCACAATGGCTTACCCGACAGACCGCCAGCCCTAAATCAAGATAGCTACGTGCAATGCCCGTTCCACAATTAAACAGACCACTCACGCCCGGATGACGCAGAAACCAGAGCAGAATATCAACGACATCCTCTACCCAGATAAAATCACGCTTCTGCTGTCCATCAGCAAGTCCTGGCACTATTGACCGAAACAATTTCAGAGACTGGCCGGAGCGCACCTCATCATATTTCACTTTTACAACCGAAATCATTGGCCCTTTATGATATTCATTAGGTCCATAAACATTAAAAAATTTCAGGCCTACCCATTGGGGCGGGACAGGATCCCTGGCTTCTAATGTATTTTTTACCCACAGATCAAAACTCTGCTTCGACCATCCATAAAGATTAAGTGGCCGCAAACGTTCTATCGTTTCAATACCATCTGCAAAATCATCAGGCTGATCGGCAGCACCATAAGTGGCAGCAGATGAAGCATAGATAAAAGGAACCTGCCTTATCGCACACCACTGCCACAAATATTGTGACAAAGTCACATTACTCGCCCAGACAAGGTCTCCCTCACGGGCAGTAGTGGCGCTGACCGCCCCCATATGAAAAACAGCTTTAACATCCCTACCCTTTACCTGTTCCAGGAAAGGAAGCAATTCTTCAGGAGTGATAATTTGATGGGGTGGGTGTGAGGCAAGGTTCTGCCATTTTCCCTGATTCCTCAGTCGGTCAACAATAACAGTCCGAATCCCTTCTTTATAAAGGGCTGCCTGAAGACACGATCCAATAAATCCAGCACCGCCAGTTACGATAATCATTCTTTCTGTATAGTCTGGAAGAAAAAAGGTTCCAAGATTTTCATTATATTGTTTTAAAAGAAATAAACATTTTTACGAAAAGAGGATTTTATGGTTGACCGTCCACGCCTTTTTGATGATCTCGCTGGGGCAGCGGGAACAGCCTTTTCTGCTTTTTCAGGACTACGTGAAGAGCTTAACGCCCTGATTCGTAGCAGAATTGACGAGGTTCTCTATTCTTTAAATCTTGTACGTCGGGAAGAATTTGAGGTCGTACAAGAAATGGCCAGCCGCGCCCGTCAGGCACAAGAGGAAACTGAAACCAGACTGGCAGATATGGAAAGCCGTATAGACGAACTGAAAAAAAACATGGCTAAATCCACTCATCCTCATCACCATTAAACAGGAAAAGATTTTTTATGAAAGCGCCTACACTTCTTCTCCTTGGTTGCGGAAAAATGGGTGGAGCCTTGGCACAAGGATGGATGAATTCTCAGAACCCGCCTCATCTCCTTATTCTGGATAGAAAATTACAAAAAGCTCCAGGCAATGCCTTAATCTATAGAGCCATTCAGGAAATTCCTTCAGACACCATACCTGACCTGGTCATCCTTGCGATTAAACCAGCAATGGCAGAAGAAATGCTCAAGGCGCTAAAAGGCCATCTCGGAAGTCATATGGATCATTGTGCCATTGTTTCAGTCATGGCCGCCAAAAGCTGCGCTCAACTCGCAAAAATGGTAGGCTCCGAACAGTTTCCTGTTATCCGTACGATGCCCAATACACCCGCCTCTGTAGGTGCAGGCACAACAGGAATTTATTTTTCTCCCACAGTCACTGAAGCCCAAAAACACCTGGCAACGAAGCTTATGAAACAAGTAGGCGATGTTATTGCCGTGCCACATGAAGACGATTTGCGAAGTGTTATTGCCGTTTCAGGCTCAAGTCCTGCTTATGTCTTTCTCCTGGCGGAATTATTGGAAAAAACCGGGATTGAGCTTGGATTGGAACAGAAAACGGCCCGCACGCTTGCGCGCTCAATGATTTATGGTGCCGGAAAAATGCTTCATGACCTTGACGATGATGCTTCTACGCTCCGTGAGAACGTTACCAGCCCTAACGGAACGACGGCAGCTGCTTTACGTGTCCTCATGGATGAGAAAAACTGGCCGCAAACCATTCTTCAGGCTTCTCAGGAAGCCATAAGAAGAGCTAAAGAACTAGACCATTAATTTGGGGAAATTTTGTAACGATGTCTTTCAATGAAGAAAAGTCTTCTCTAGACAGATCAGTGATCATTACAGCCATGCAGCTCGCTGCAGAGCGTGGTTGGCGCGGCTTTACACTTGCTGATATTGCTTTTACAGCAGGACTGCCGCTGGAAGACGTCAGAAAAAATTATCCTTGCAAGTCACTAATCCTAGTCAGGCTGAACGGCCTAATTGATGAAACCATGTTATGCGGTACCAACTCGTCCTCCTCCGTCCGTGAAGGACTTTTTGACCTGTTTATGAGGCGATTCGACGCACTTCAGGATTACCGCGAAGGCGTAACATCGGTCATGCGTATCCTGCCATTTGACCCTCCTCTAGGCGCTTTACTGGGCGTAGCAACTCTTAACACGATTAAATGGATTGCCGATGCAGCCGGACTCGACCGCCAAGGAATTAGTGGCAAGATACGACTTCAAGCCCTTCTGCTCATCTGGGCCCAGACTCTACGCAATTGGGAACGCGATAACACGATTGATTTAACAAATACGATGCAGGCCCTTGATGCTGCCCTTAACAGAGCAGAACGTTTCAACCTTCTGAAACCTGTAAAATATCCTTCCACTGATATCATTCAGGAACCAGCAGAGGGCCTCCCTGATTATAATCCAGAATAAGACAGATAACGGGATAATCTCTTATTTATTTCTATTCTTGGAGAGAAAAATTCTTTCTGTCTCTTTACGAATAGTGTGCATCACGCTAGAACCATCTTCAATTAATGGGGCGTAGCCAAGCGGTAAGGCAGCGGATTTTGATTCCGCCATGCGGAGGTTCGAATCCTCCCGCCCCAGCCATCCTTCTCATTCACAACTTTATAATAATAGCCGGGCCTGATATCTGCTTTATAACAGTCAGAATATAGAGTTTAATGCCCACAAAAAAGCCCTTGCTTCTGACCTATAGCCAGCCTCACAAGGGCAAAGACAGATTATCATCAGCTTTTTAAGAACTAGGTATAAGTGCCGTAAAGTCATTCTCTGTTAGATGATCATCATTCAGGAACGTAATTTCAGTTTTATCTTTTAAACGAATCGTCGTATTTCCACCTTCGATCGTTGCATGAGCAAGAGCGTCTCTAATGTCACTTTTCGTTCCGTTAATCGCCACCAGGTTACCAGCAGCGCTTCCGAAATCAGTAATCGTATAGTGCCCGCCCTCATTATCCATAAACTGGAATAGATTGGCCGCACCCGACCCACCAGTTAACGTGGCTGAGACATCTTTGCCCTCGCCCGATGCATGTGTATCAGAAGTGACATAAAACTTATCAGCGGCCGTCCCACCAATAATCGTATCTTTATTGCCTACGATCGCTGTAAAAGCACCGTGGGACGATGACGCATCAAAAAGGATGTCATGAACAAAATGACCATCCTGGTCTTTTGCCCCCATGAACTCGCTAGAAGCTCCCCCTACATTTTCACCAAATGCGTTACTGGGCGACGTTCCAACAAAATGATACTTACTATCGCTCGTGCCATAAATTACAGCATCATGCGCAGAGATAAACGACTCTCCTGTGCCGCCTATAAAGTCCAGATGCCCACCAGCAGTAACAGACTCGTTCTTACCTCCTATCACAACCAGATCTGCTGTCGCAGAAATAGTATCATTAACAGACTGACCAAGTTCAACGCTCCCTTGGTCAAAGGAAATTCTGTTACCACCTGCTGAAGAATCAATAACTCTTTGATATTGAGATGAGAAATCAGTCACCACACCCTGTTGTGTCAAAGTGGATGAACCTTTTCCTTCAATAACTGTTGCTGAAGAATTATGGTCAACGAAAGGGAATGTATGCTTCGTAGCTCCCATGGCATGCAAACTGCCTGGGCCATAGTTAGAACCAAGTGTCCCACCAAGAAAATTGGATGCAGTAACCGCCACACGCGGCGCTACAGGCGCGTTAGTCGCTGTCCTGTTCACAAAATGCATGACACGGTCAATCGTATTAGAGAGTTGTACAGCAGCCGAGTGGTTACTATTCCCTGTTACGGTTACCATAAGGTCAGAAGCTGTCCCACCAAGAACAGTCGTTTGAACCATAATGCCCCAACACTTTTAAAATAACACCAAGCACGAACACTTGAGCGGCAATTAGTATAACACAAAAATACCACTAATTGTCAATATTGAAACTCATTAAGAGTAAAATTACTCTCAAATATGACCGTACTATAACCAATAAACCAACCGCCTCTATCATAAAACATCTAAGATATAATAAGGCAGCTTTTGTGTAAGCTACTACAAAACTGTGTCTAAAATATGAACGCTATTTTTGATCAAAAAAGAACACAGAAACATCAATAGCCATATACTTTTATAATGTAATTGCTTTCAAATTTTTCAACCATAAATCCGCCTGCCCGTCAGAAGGGGCCCGCCAATCGCCTCTTGGTGAAAGACACCCTCCCGCCACGACTTTAGGACCATTAGGCATTGCCGAACGTTTAAATTGACTTGTTCCAAAAAAGCGTCTGATAAAAATACTCATCCAGTGAATTATTTCTTCTAGACTATATGAATATTTTTTATCTTCAGGATAATGCACTGGCCACGCGCCTTTCTGGCAGTCAGACCATGCTTTCTCCTGCAAGAATACGATACGCTCCGGTGTAAAACCATAACGGAGCACGTAATACAGGGTGAAGTCCTGCAATGCGTAAGGCCCGATCACCTGCTCTGTTTTCTGTACACCCCCGGCATTTCCCGGAACCAGCTCCGGTGTAATCTCGGACTCGACAATCTTATGGAGTGTCTCTTTAACAAATTCAGAAAAAAGTGGCTCATCACGTGCAGCCCAGCGAATAATATGCTGTATGAGAGTCTTTGGAATACCTGAATTAACATTATAATGGGCCATCTGATCACCGACCCCATAAGTGCACCACCCTAGAGCAATTTCAGACAAATCGCCTGTGCCTATAACGATCCCATTATGAAAATTTGCCAGACGGAATAAAAAGTCCGTTCTCAATCCTGCCTGCACATTTTCAAAGGTTATATCATGAACAGGCTCCCCCTCAGCAAAGGGATGCCCGATTTCTTTTAACATCGCGAGGGCTGTTGGGCGAATATCCAGCACCCCTGCCTCAACTCCCAGACCAGACATTAATGACTGCGCCAAGGAGAAAGATTCTTCACCTGTTGCAAAACCCGGCATTGTACGTGCCAGGACATCTTTTCTCGACCATCCAAGCAGGTCAGCTGCCTTCGCTGCAACAAGCAGTGCCAGAGCGCTATCCAAACCTCCAGACACGCCAATGACCATTCTTTTTGCCCCAGAACTTGTGAGACGCTGGCATAAGGCATGAACCTGAATCATCCATGCTTCCTGACAATCCTGAGCTAAAGTTGTCCTCGAACATGGAACAAAGGGAAAACGGGCAACATTACGTAAAAAGCCACGATCCCGAACATCAAACCCGAAATTAACGGAAATTTTGCGAAACCTTGCCGCCTCCTCAATAAAATACCCCGAATGGAGGCGCTCCTGCCTTAAACGGACAAGATCAATATCTGCCATTATTAAGGTTGTTTTTTGAGGAAACCGTTCAGACGACTCCAGTAGGTCTCCTGCCTCATGAATTGTCAGCTGACCATCCCAGGCGAGATCTGTTGTCGATTCCCCTGCTCCCGCAGCAGCATATAGATAGGCACATTGCAAACGACGTGATTGCACAGCACATAGTGAAAGACGGTCTTCCATTCTTCCAATCGTGACCGGTGATGCAGAGAGATTGGCAATTACCGTTGCCCCTCCCATCGCCAACCGCGTTGCCGGTGTATCAGGCGCCCAGAGATCTTCACAAATCTCCACTGCCAAAGTTAAATCTGTCAGATCAGACGCCTGAAAAAGCAAATCTGTCCCAAAGGGGACTTCCTGCTCTCCCAGCTTGATAAAGCCGGAAATATTTTTACCACTGGTAAAATGACGGGGTTCATAAAACTCCCGGTAGCGAGGCAGAAAACTCTTGGGGACAACACCAAGTATGCGGCCTGCCTGTATTATAACAGCACAGTTATAAAGAGCATCCCCACAGCGAAGAGGTGCACCAATAATAGCAAGAGTTTTAAGCGAACGTGTCGCTTCTGCAAAATTCCTGAGTTCTTCTTCTACCGATAATAAAAGCGCCTGCTGGAAGAAAAGATCTCCAATACTATACCCACTCAGTGCTAGCTCAGGAAACACAGCAATCGCAACATCCTGCTGGTCACATTTCCGTAACGCTTCCAGAAGATGAACCTTGTTTTTTTCAGGATTTGCCAATGCAACAGGCACTGTACACGCAGCAACCCGCGCAAAACCCTGTTGATAAAGACACCTGAAGGCAGAAAGTGTCATGACTGGGCCTCTTTCTTTTGATCACGGTTTACGCGTTTAAAGGCGAGTATTGTCATTTTTAATGCAATAAAAAAAATCACAAAACTGTATAACCCTGACAGAGTCACCAGAGAGATGGGAAGATCAAAAAGGAAATCCGGCCGATCACATGGCTTGATCGGTATTGCTGGCAGACGGCTTAGCCACTCCGCTGTCCGATCTGCATGGATGGCTCCGGCATGACATGCCGCAGCAGGACTTGGCCATAAATTATGCTCTACTCCTATATGAAGGATTGATAGCCCCACGCTAACTGCAAGACATAAAAGGCCTCCAATAATGGGCCAACGCGCATATCGAAGCGACAAAACTAGTATAAGTGCACCTAATGAAATCAATACACGCCAGGGCCTTCGCTCCCACAAACATAACTCACAAGGAACCATATGGAGAAAATGTTCTGCTCCATGAGCTGCCAATAATGCAGCCAGACCAGATAAAACAAATAACCCCCCGATTGCCCTTACACGCCTGAACTCTCGCTTTCTTGTCATCAACATAAAATATTACTTCCATTCATGACGGGCTGAAAATCAGGTTATCTCCTGAAGTCAGGGTAATAAAGGCGTTGGAGGCGCCAACGCACCACTCGGAGAGGGAGAAAGCGTTGCTGCTGGCCGTGAAGTAGGAGGCACGGAAGGTTGGGGTTCAGCCTGCGGGATCAAAGAGGTCGGTTCTCCTCCAGTGGGCACACTTCCCTGTCCACTTATAGCCTGACCATCCGCATCCAGCCTTTCCGGCTCAGAAGATGTGATCTGGGGAATGGAAGGCGTGGGTAATGCCCCTACCAATGGCGGTACCTTTTCGCCGCTACAATGTATGATTTGTACATTATAAAGGGAACTCTGATAGAGCGACAAACTAGGCTGATTAGCGAAGAGCCATCCTTCAAATATTGCTTGAACCTTCGCCTTGCTGTCTTCCATATGAAGTTGAGCAGCCGTTTCTGGCGCTAAAGTTGGTGGACGTTGTATACACGCCAGTAATTTGAGGTTCAAACTACGATAATGCTGCTCTTCCCCAACCGAAAGGGTCAAAACAACACTCCGTGATTCCAGGCGATCAAGGACACGTACAGTCGCCTTGGACCACCCTTCCCAACTATCTGCCGGATAGACAGCCGGAGCCGCAACACCTTCTGCCCCATAAACAGGCTGTGTTACTCCAAAGAAAAAGCCCCCCAAAACAAGCATACTATAAGGCAGGAATTTCCAGGTCATCTCACAGCTCCAAAATAACGGGATGGTGCATATTTTCGGCGATCTTCATAAATCTTTCCCAGCGGCTCCGAGGCAACTTTTCTGCCACTATGGAACCGTATTTTCAGAATGAGGTGTGGCCTGGTTTTTGTTCTTCTGCTGCAATGAGTCCGTCACTGAAAAAATGAATTTGCTTAAAAGCTGTTCCAGACTGATCGCTCCCTGCGTTTCCTGTATCGTTTCACCAGAAGAGAGAACCTTATCATCTCCGCCAGGTGTCAACGCAATATATTTTCCACCCAAGAGCGAATCCGAAGTGATAATCGCAGCGCTATCAACCGGAAGTTCAATACCAGAGGCAACGGAAAAAACCACATTGGCCTGAAAGCTCTTTGGATCAAGTGTTGTCTTTGTGACATGCCCCACTGTTACACCTGCCAGACGGACGTCGGAGCCCACGGCCACACCGTCAATATGAGAGAAACTGGCTCGAAGGATATAGCCTCCATCAGAAGCCTGATGGCGGCCCAAAATCGCAAAGACTAACAGGATAGCCAACGACACAACGACAAAAAGCCCAACAAAAAGTTCCAGACGTGTCTGCCTGACCTGTTGTCTTAAAAAGTCTGCGCCAATAGCCTTGCTATCCATAAATTGCTTTCCATCTGCTCTGGATGTTCGTTCTTATCAAATATCACGATTGCCACAAACAGTTACGGCAAATATGCCCCCATCATCACTGATAACATAAACCTATCGGTGAATCAGAAGCAGGGCTTTTATAGCATGAAACTTTTCTACCCCGATAAAGTTATCCCCTTTATCCTCATCATCCCCTTTATTAAAGAGCTTGAAAGTCCCTGAGCGCTCTTTGCTAGCTAAAATAGTCTTCCTAAATTGTCTGATATGAAAGCGCATCTTCACTGGAGCGGCGTTCACATGAGAACAGTCGCCATTCCCTCAGACCCGGACAGTCAGGCCTTACGGTCTGTTACCCTGCCTTCCGCGTGGAACGACAGTGCTGCCCAAGCTCTTGTGCAACTTTCTGCCAATGGGGGCCCTGTTCGCCTGGCGATTGAAGCCGCCCGGTGGATAGATCTGATTGATGCAGCGCCACCTCTTGAAGATGAGACACAGGCCCCTTCTTCTGTAGGGCGGAGTCTGTCATGTCTGCTTCTCATGCGCCACATGGCACCTAATATAGCCCTATGGCAGAGAAGAACGGACGAGCAGTTCGGATTCGTTATCAGGTTAAGTGGCTTCGTAAATGACGGCCTGTTCTCACCCGAACAGTTTGTCGCCTGCCTGGAGCTTGCATGCAGAAGTCTGAGACGTCTCCACGCCGCTCAACAAAATGAGCGCACAGGCGACCTTCCTTTATTTGGCGAATATGAATCCTCAAATCTGGAGGAAAATGCTGCTGGGCTGATTCAGCTTTCTGATCTTGATGCCTGCCTTGCAGCAGCCGGGATGGATTATGACAGCGAAAAAGGAAGGCAATTCGCACAGGCAATTACAGCTCTGGCAAATCTCGTTCTAAAAAAAGACACTACTTCCTCCCCACTCCTTCTGAAAACGCCGCTTTTCCCATATATTGAGCATATTGCCACTCTGATAATGCAAGCAGAGCCACAACAATCGAAACGACTCGCCTCTATTGAGCTTGGGTTTTCTGTTCCAGGCCCCATAGACGCGTTATTAGGAGTCGAATCATGTGGTCTCGCCCCCATTTTCTCTCCCATAGATGAAAATGGTCATTTGAGGATCTCCACATATCATCGCCTCGCTGCACGTGGCTTAACGCCTGAAAAAGCGCTAGCGCTGGCTCTTAATAATGAAAATCCACTCCCTGCGGTAGACGGACGTGCTTTCGTTAAAATGCATGAATCCCTATCAAAACTGGCAGATTATCTTCCCCCACGCCCGGAACCGGAGATAGAAACGCTCCTTTCCCGCTTGGAACGGGGCGTCCGGCGTTCCCTGCCGCAAAAACAGAAGGGCTTCAGCCAGAAAAGCTCCGTTGGAGGACACCCGCTCTTCATGAGAACCATGGAGTTTGAAGATGGCTCACTGGGAGCCCTCAACCTGATCCCTTCACGCGAAAGCCCTATGGCGCGGGGACTAATGGAATGTCTGGGACATGCCGTCAGTATCGGCTTGCAATGCGGCGTTCCCCTTGAAACCTTCATTGAGCAATTTGCCTATACGCATTTCGGGCCTTGCGGTACGGTAGAGGGAGATCCTTCCGTCAATTATGCTTCCTCAATGCTAGATTATGCTTTCCGGGCACTGTCAGAAGCCTATCTCGGCAAGCATATGTCAGACGCCCCCCTCACTTCATCAGAAGAACAGTTTGAAGACCCGCTTCTTCCATTTGGGCAAAACAGAGAGATGAATAAAGCATTGCCGAAGAAATCCCCTTCTCTACGACTGGTCAGTTAAAGGCAAAAACAGTCAAAAGCATTTTCTTTAAAAGATTGTTCAGAGAATTATTGACAGAAGGGGGTCACAATGGCTAGCTAACGACCGAAATTGGGCGATATCTTTCTGGATGAGGAAGATTTTGTCTTTTCGTCTGTATCTGAGGGGCATCAGCCACATGGATGATCAATCTTCTGATAAAAGTGTCAGCCTTGAAAAAAGGCTTTCGCAATTGGAAGAGCAAGTTGCTTCTCAGAGCAGTAAAAAGGCGAAGGTTTCACAAGAGAAGGAAGCGAACTCTTCTTTTGGCATGGCGTTCAGAGTGGCCAGTGATATGATTGCCGGTATCCTTGTTGGTGTCGGAATCGGTTATGGGCTGGATAAATGGACCGGTCATAGAGGGTTGTTTCTGGTGATTTTTGCCTTATTGGGTTTTGGTGCCGGCATGAGGAATGTCTGGCGTGTTGCTGATGCTCCTGTTCAAGATGGACAGGACGAGAAAAACGGGAGAAGCCCGCGTGGCTAACGGATCGAAGATTGACGCACTCGGACAGTTTGAACTACATCCGATTCTCGGTTCAGTCGGCAAGACTTTGCACCTGTCACAATCCCCTTTGTTCATGCTGATTGCCGTTGGACTGGTCCTGGCTTTTCTTTATATTGGCATGCGCCCTTCTGCCGTTGTGCCTGGACGGTTACAATCAGCCGCCGAGATGAGTTATGAATTTATTCATGACCTGGCAGTAGGAACGATTGGCGAGAAAGGGACTGTCTTTTTTCCCTTCATCTTTGCCTTGTTCTTCTTCATCCTGACAGGAAATTATCTCGGTCTCCTTCCTTTCTCGTTCACATTTACCAGCCACATTGCTGTCACATTGGCTATGGCCCTGACAGTCTTTATCATGGCTCTTCTGGCCTCTTTACGGTACCAAGGACTGGGCTTTGCGAAACATTTCATGCCTGAGGGCGCTCCTCTGGCGCTCGCCCCCATCCTCATTCCTATTGAGATCCTCTCTTACCTCTCGCGCCCTGTCAGCCTTTCCATCCGTCTTTTTGCGAATATGGTTGCTGGACACGTTCTTTTAGAGGTATTTGCAAGTTTCACGATCATGCTTGCCGGTTTAGGCGTTATCGGTCATGTTTTGGCCATTGCTCCAGTAGCAATCAACATTGCCCTGACGGCACTTGAGTTACTTGTAGGTTTATTGCAGGCTTACGTCTTTGCAATTCTTACATGTATATACCTTCGCGAGGCAGTTGCTCACTGAGCGACTTCCTCTTTTCTGCTTTCTTGTCTCTGACCTAATTTAAGGTAAAGGAAAATACCATGGACGTTCAAGCCGCTCGCGATATTGGTGCAGGCCTTGCTGTCATCGCTCTTGCTGGTGTTGGCGCCGGCATCGGTAACATCTTCGCTGCGCTCGTAAACTCCATCGCACGCAACCCTGCTGCCCGCCCTCATGTTTTCGGTCTCGGCATGCTTGGATTTGCGCTGACAGAAGCTATCGCTCTCTTCGCGCTTCTGATTGCCTTCCTCATCCTCTTCGTCTGAGGATAGATCAAATGCGCCTGACGCCTCGTTTCCTCCTGTCTGCCGCCCCACTTGCGGCCTTGCCGGGCCGGGCTTTGGCGGCAGGCATGCCCCAGCTTGACTTCAAGAATCCTCTTTTGCAAGGACAGGTCATCTGGGGTGCAGTGATTTTTATCGGTTTTTATATTGTCCTGAGCCGCTCAGCTTTGCCAAAAGTTGAACAGGTCATCAAGGCACGTGTTCTTCGCGTGCAGAATGATCTGGACCTGGCCCGCAATGCTAAAAAGGCCGCTGATCAGGCTCGTCAAGAGCTGGCAGAAGCCCGGCAGAAAGCCATGGACCATGCCCAGGCAAATATTAAAGCCATTCAGGATACTGCAAAAGCAGCGACTGAAGCACAGCTAGCCGCTACAACAGAGCGCCTTACAAATGAGATCCGCGAAGCTGAACTCAATATCAGGGCTGCTCATAATAAAGCTGAAGAATCCCTCACTGAAATTGCTTCCAATACAACCTCTTCACTCCTGCAGAGACTTATCGGTGAGGACAAAAAGGATGTTGTGCTGAAAGCTGTTCAACGTGCACAACAAAAAGAGGCCTGATCATGTTTCATGAGCCACGTTTCTGGACCGCTCTGGCCTTTATTCTGTTTTTCGTTTTGTTTGGCCGTAAATTATGGACGGCCATCGTCTCCCGTCTTGATGAACGTGCTAATGAGGTTCGTAAGAATCTTGATGAAGCCGCCCGTCTCCGTCGGGAAGCAGAACAGATGTTGGAAGACGCAACGAGAGACCGTGAACAGGCACTCGTTGAAGCTCAGCAATTAATAGAAGCCTCAGAAGCGCAAGCTGTTTCCTTAAAAGAACGTGCAGCCCGTGAATCTGAAGAGCTGGTCGCTCGTCACGAAAAAGCTGCCAAGGAACGTATCCAGGCTGCTGAAAATATCGCTTTGCGTGATATTCGTGATAAGGCGTCTGAAATTGCCTTCTCTGCTGCGTACGATGCAATTGCTGAAATTCTTAAACAGGATCCGGCATTAGCAGCGAAATTACTTGATAACGGTCTTACGTCCCTCTCAAAAGCGATCAAGCAAAATAAAGCCGCTTGATAGGCTGATAAAAGGCCGGATATTATGAAGGATATATCGCCCTCTTTATCTGTCGTTCTGACAGTCCTAAATGAGGCCGATAATATCCTTCCTGTTTGTAAAGAGCTTCAAGAAGCTCTTTTATCTCTTCCCGATACTGAAATAATCTTTGTCAATGATGGTAGCACAGACGCCACATTAGACCGTCTTTTGGAAGCTAGAGAGCGCTATATTCCCAAATTGCGTATCCTGTCCCATCCAGAATGTCTTGGAAAATCCGCCTCTTTAAGAACTGCTATTTCCCATGCGTCATCAGCATGGATCGCCACAATGGATGGCGATGGACAAGATGATCCTGCTGCTATCCCGCTCCTTTACGATGCTGCGCTGAAAGCAGCTCAGAAAGGCGAAACCCCTTTAATCGTGGGTATCCGCCGTAAAAGACGTGATTCTCTTTCCAGAAGGCTGGCAACACGTTTTGCCAATGCGCTCAGGCGTCGCCTCCTCAATGACGACTGCCCTGATACGGGGGCTCCTTTAAAGGTCTTCCCCCACAATATATTTCTTGCTCTTCCACAGTTTGAAGGCCTGCATCGCTTTTTACCAGCTTTGATGAAGACCTATGGTGCGACACTTCACTGTATAACTGTGAAACATCGCCCCCGTCTCCATGGTCATTCAAAATATACGAATCTTAACCGGGCACTAATAGGCGTGCGTGACCTGCTCGGTGTCTTGTGGCTTCAGAAACGTACGCATTATATAAATAACCCTACAGAATTTTGACCTTCCCTATTGAACGAGGAGGAACTGTGACTCTCACGGTGCGTCATTACGCGCTTCTGGCGCTCCTGACATTTTTTCTGGCATTGCCTGGACGCATGTCTCTGCCTCCGCTTGATCGCGATGAAGCACGCTATATGGAAGCAACCGAGCAAATGGTGCTTTCCCATAATTACCTTGATATCCGCTTTCAGGACCAACCACGCTACCTCCAACCAGCAGGGATTTATTGGCTTGAGGCCATCAGCGTCAAAAGTGCCGAAGAATTATTTGGCCCTTCAGTATTACGCCAAACCTGGCCCTACCGTATTCCAAGCCTCATTGCAGCAAGCCTTATAGTTCCATTAACAGCCTGGATCGGTACAATTCTCTTTAATACAAGCACCGCTCTATTAGGCGCGCTGCTCCTTATGGTCTCCACGCTTTTCGTCGCAGAAAGCCGCATGGCTACAATCGATACTGTTTTATTATTCAATATTCTCTGTTGCGAAGCTCTTCTTGCCCGAATCTATGTCACCCTCAATAAAAGCCAGCAACCTGCCTTATACCTCACAATAGGCTATTGGATTACGTTAGGGACAGGACTGATGCTCAAAGGGCCTATTATCCTTATCCCTGGTTTAGCAACACCGTTCTTTCTCTCCATTCTGGAAAGAAACTTTCGCCTATGGCGTGCCTTACGCCCCAGCTGGGGATGGCTCATCAGTCTTGCGATTGTTGCCCCCTGGTGTATTGGCATTACTGCTATCAGCCATGGGACTTTCTTTGAAAAATCTGTCGGACATAATTTATTGGGGAAAGTCATACACGGGCAGGAAGCTCACGGCTTCCCTCCCGGTTATTATCTTGCCTTCTTTATCATAACATTCTGGCCAGGTGCCTTTTTTGCCGTCAGAGCAATCCCCTCACTCTGGCAATATCGCAAAACACATGGTGTGATGTTTCTCTTGTGCTGGATCATCCCTCACTGGATCTTCTTTGAGCTTCTGGCAACCAAATTACCACATTATATTCTGCCAGTTCTCCCCGCTATTGCTCTTTTAACCGCTGCTTCTCTAACCTTATGGGAACAGGAACGCTTTAACCGGTGGTGCAGAGCTTTTTTCAATCTCTATGGTTTCCTGTGGTTTATTGTCGGGATCACTTTCTGCTGTGCTGGGACAATTCTCTTAATCAGGACTGAGCATCTCCTCTCCCTGCGTGCATTACTTGCGCTGGGAGGAAGTCTGCCACTTCTGGTCCTGACCATATTTCTGCTTTTCAAGAATCATGTCAGGCAGGCTGCCTATAGCAGCATTGGTGCAGCGATTCTAATACATGCAGGATTATTCTGGGCTGTTATTCCTCAATTAGGTCTCATCCAGCTTTCACCAAAAATCGTTTCAATGTTCAACACGGTCAAACCCTGCCCTGATAGTGTTCTGATCTCTGCATCCTATAATGAACCAAGCCTTGTCTTTCTGGCGGGACCGCAAACGCGTCTCTTGCCCCCAGAACAGGCAGCAGACTCGCTAACTCAACACCAAAAATGCGACCTAGTCCTCGTTGATAAAAAGGACGAAGCCGACTTCCTGAATAAACTTGAACAGAAAAACCTCAAACCCCGCTTTTATGGCAAGATCACCGGTTTAAATTACTCGAAAGGTAAAACATTACATCTGACTCTGGTCGGTATCGATTCCGATCATCAGATCTCATCACAAGATTAAACTGAAAAAACCATGGTGGAGCTGAGGGGGATCGAACCCCTGACCTCCTCATTGCGAACGAGGCGCTCTCCCATCTGAGCTACAGCCCCACGGCTTTTTCTGATACATCATGAGGTTATCAGAATGTCAAGGTTATGAGAGGCTGTTTCCTAAAGTCATTTCAAATATAGTCTTCTATGATTGCTATGGTTTAAGATGATCTTCTCCCAAATCGTTATGAGGTTTCCTGTGGGCTCAGTCGCAACAATCATGATTTCACTAGTGAAAATCATCTTCTTATTATGTGATATTTATACATGGATTATCCTGGCCTATTGCCTACTCTCCATGGTTCTCGCCTTTGGGCTGGTTGATAGTCTGAGAAACTTCTTTGCCGCCGCCTATAATGTATGTGCCCGCCTGGTCGAGCCTGCATTAAGGCCGATCCGCAATATTCTTCCTGATACAGGTATGGTGGATTTATCGCCTCTTATTCTGATCTTATTTATCTCTTATGGGGTTCCTTTTATCCTCCAGAGCCTGATCAGACTGCTTCTGGGAGCATAAGAAATCCACAAACAAAAAGAGCCGGTCTTTTAAAGACTGGCTCTCCTCGACTGAAAATAAATTTCAGAGTTCTGAAAGAACAATATGCTCTTTTAGAACATGAAGAACACGGCACATTGTGCCTGTAATGTACGAGACGCATTATGCCCTGCGACAGGCAGAATAATACCTGCAATACCGCCGATATTGGCCGTCCAGTTATATTCAATGGCAGGCCCGACGTTAAATAATCCACTCCAGCCAGTGCGATTAACGTAATGTTTTTTCGTCTGACGGTACATCCCCTCTACCTTATCTGAAGCTGACCAGTTATGATAAAGATCGAGCGCAAAAACCCATTTTTTGGTTATTCCAAGCTCAAGGGACCCACCCTCATTTCCTGCCTGTCCGGCATGGGCACGGCCAGTAAAACCTTTGCTTGTCCCATAGCTGGTTATGTTACGGAGATGAGCATGCGTCACAGGTTGATTCGCAACAGCCCAAAGACGAATTCTCATAGCATGGTCAAAAAAAGGATAGACCAACTGGGAGTGTACACCCATGCGAATGCTCCATACCCCGCGCCCTACACCCTCAGAGGCCTCGGCAAGATTTGTATATGATCCTGTCGGCGCATTAAAGCCGAGGAAAACCGTAAAGGACGGAGAATAATGCGGCGTAAAACGGTACTGTAACTCAAAAGGAAGGTCGTTAAACTTCACCCCTGAATGTTTGGCATGATTGCCCCACGAATAACTGTAATCTGGCAATAGATAGAGAGACAGGTGGTTTGTGACGGCATATTTCATCAAGCTATATTGTGAAATAGACGTCTGCGCTTTGTTTTTTTTCAAAGATCCAGAAGAGTTATAGGCTCCCATAGGAACCCCGGAAGAAACGTACGGTTCAAATGCTGCCATCCCTGCTTCAGGCAGGGCTGGTGATGGTGAAAAGAGCGATCCTGTGTACCATTGTTCAGGTAATGGCTTTTCCTGTTTAGTATCTGGAGCGGCAATAACGTCCGCTGCCATGACATTGGTCACAAAAAGAGCAGCTGTGGAAAAGCTGAGAAAGAGAAATGAGAAACGCAAAGCGTTGGTCATAGGCTGACAACCCAAACAAAAAGACGATGATTGTATGAACGTCAACCATTACGACATCAAAAGGATTAAGATGCAATACCCCCAATCGTCAAACCTGAAACTTTTATCATTGGTTGCCCCACGCCCACAGGGACTCCCTGCCCTGCCTTTCCGCAAGTTCCAATACCTGGATCAAGCATCATATCTGGTCCAATAAGCTCAATTTTCTGCATAACCTCAGCACCACTACCAATCAGTGTGGCACCTTTTACAGGCTGGGTTATACGCCCATTTTCAATCAGATAAGCCTCTGACATGGCAAAAACAAACTTGCCTGATGTGATATCAACCTGGCCGCCTCCGAAATTAACGGCATATAATCCCTTTTCTGTGGAACGAAGCATTGAGTCTGTATCAGCTTCACCAGGTGCCATTAATGTGTTTGTCATGCGGGGTAGTGGGGCATGAGCATAGGATTCCCTGCGGCCATTCCCTGTTGCTTTTTGTCCAAGCAAGCGCGCATTTAATCGGTCATGTATGTAGGATTTCAAAATACCATTTTCTATTAAAACAGTTCTTCCTGTCGGCGTTCCTTCATCATCTATCGTTAAAGACCCCCGACGTTCTGCAATTGTTCCGTCATCAATCACGGTAACGCCTGATGCTGCAACTTTCGAACCAATTTTTCCAGTAAAGACAGAGGTTTCCTTACGGTTGAAATCTCCTTCCAATCCATGTCCCACAGCTTCATGAAGGAGAATCCCGGGCCAGCCAGCCCCTAATATTACCGGCATTTCTCCTGCCGGCGCTGCTTTAGCCTCAAGTTTGACCTCTGCCTGGCGCAATGCTTCCTGCACCATTTTCTGCCATATATGAGGTTGTGAGAGACGCTCCAGGCCATAGCGGCCTCCTTGACCATAATGACCACTCTCCTGCTTCCCTGCTTTTTTGATAATCACTGTTACATCAAGACGCAGAAGCGGCCTGATATCAGCAAGATGCGCAGGCTGACCCTCTGTCAGGCAGGCTGGCCTAACGATCCTGACCACCTGCCACTCTGAAAACAGGGTTACATTTACCTGCGCAACATGAGGGTCTAGCGCACGTGCATAGGCGTCAATTTCTTTCAGAAGGGTCACACGATCAGAAAATTCACTCCCTTCCAGAGGATGGCTGCACCCATAAAGAGGGAGAACTTCCTCTCTTTGCTGACTGGATGGAGAAGAGGCTGTATTCTTTCTTCCCTGTTGCCCGAGAAACGCAAGCGTTTCTCCAGCTCTGTTCAGAGAGGCTATTCCCAACTGGTCAGACTGGGAGAAAACCGTTTTTTCACCGACAATGCCGCGCAGGCCAAACCCACAAGAACGATTGAAACTTGAGCGTCTCAGAAGGCCCTCTTCCAGTCCGAGAACTTCTGTTTCCCGAAACTCAAGAAAAAGCTCCCCATCATCAGCCCCTCTGAGAGCCTGATCCAGAGTCTTCTCGATATCTTCTGGAGTCCATTCTTTATTCAGAGACTCAAAAAAAAGTGAATCGGAAATTTTTTTCGCTTCAGAAACAGACGGTAAAATCATCTATTCTCCCCCCCGAGATACCAGCTAACGAACCATATTTTGCAGAAATATTACAATTACGCTCTCACATAAAGCTTTACAGAACCACTCGACAACACTGAGAATATCTCGTAATCGTTATGATATTAGTCTAAATTGCAGACGAGGCATTACAAAGATGGCCAAGACAGCGACTTCTTCTCTCAAGAAAATTACTCCTGATAAAAAGGCCGTTCAGCGTGTCTTTGAACTGATTCAGGAAAATGCCGTAGAGTTTGTCGATCTACGCTTTACCGATCCCAAGGGACAATGGCACCACACGACTCAAGCAGTTGTCACTATCGAAGAAGATACCTTTGTCGATGGCTTTATGTTTGATGGATCTTCAATCCAGGGTTGGAAAGCCATTAACGAATCCGACATGATGTTGTTGCCTGATCCAACAACAGCCGTGATGGATCCATTTTCAGCACGTCCCCAGCTTATCCTGATCTGCGACATCGTCGATCCCAGAACCATGGATTTCTATAACCGTGACCCACGCTCCACAGCACGTCTGGCAGAAAAATACCTGGCCGAAAGTGGACTTGGTGACACAGCCTATTTTGGTCCCGAAGCTGAATTCTTCATTTTTGATAATGTCCGTTTCGGTACGGGTGAAAATTACGGACTCTATCAACTCGACAGCATTGAAGGCCCTGGCGCTTCAATGAAAGAATACCCGGAAGGCAATATGGGGCACCGTCCCGGGCTTAAAGGGGGTTACTTCCCTGTCGCTCCGGTTGACAGTGAAACAGACCTCCGCGCTGAAATGCTGACAACCATGGGTGAAATGGGTCTTCCCATTGAAAAACACCACCATGAAGTGGCACGCAGCCAACACGAACTGGGCACAAAATTCGCAACTTTGGTACAATCTGCCGACTATATGCAGATCTTCAAATACTGCGTACATAACGTCGCCCATTCCTATGGTAAAACAGCGACCTTCATGCCAAAACCCATTATGGGTGATAATGGTTCGGGCATGCATGTGCACCAGTCAATCTGGAAAGATGGGAAACCCTGCTTTGCAGGCGATGGCTATGCTGATCTCTCTGAGACAGCTCTTTATTACATTGGCGGCATCATCAAACATGCCAAGGCTCTCAATGCCTTCACCAATCCTTCCACAAACTCTTACAAACGTCTGATCCCAGGCTTTGAAGCACCTGTTCTGCTGGCTTACTCGGCAGCCAACCGCTCTGCCTCCTGCCGTATTCCTTACGCAACAGGGCCTAAGGCAAAACGTGTTGAAGTCCGCTTCCCTGATCCAACAGCAAACCCTTATCTTGCCTTCAGCGCCATGCTGATGGCTGGTCTGGATGGGATCAAAAACAAAATCCATCCTGGCGATGCGATGGATAAGGACCTGTACGAACTTCCACCAGAAGAGCTCAAGAAGATCCCAACTGTTGCTGGCTCTCTGCGCGAGGCGCTTCAGGCTCTGGAAGCTGACCATGCCTTCCTCCTGGAAGGAAATGTTTTCACGAAAGACCAAATTGAAAGCTACATCGCTCTCAAATGGAATGATGTGTATCGCTTTGAGCACACACCTCACCCTGTTGAGTTTGAAATGTATTATTCTGTCTGATAAATCGGGACAGGGGCCGGTCTTCTTACATAAAGGCTGGTCCATAAAAAAGGGCCTTACCATAATGTGGCAAGGCCCTTTTTTTTACGTATTTCATTTTACAGAATGGATGCAGCCCCTGTTTCATTAATATCCCACAGCCAGGCCGCTCCCCGCACACCGGAACTATCACCATGACGGTTTTTCACAATGGGAGTCGTACAGGGAGAGGTCAGGACATTACGGGTCAATAAATGGGGAACACGCTCATAAATCATTTCCAAATTGGAAACACCTCCCCCAAGAACGATGACATCTGGATCAAGGATATTTATAATCTGTGCGCAGGCGCGTGAAAAACGGTCCATATATAAATCCAGAGCACGAACAGCCCTGGCATCACCGTTACGGGCTGCCTCTTCAATCCCATGCGTTGCGCGGTCTGCCAAATCGCCTTTCCAGTCATAAGCAAGAGCCGGACCACAAAGATACCGTTCCTGGCACCCTTCATTGCCGCAGAAGCATTTTCTAAGAGGACGGTCTTTTTCTCTCATCCAGGGGAGAGGAATATGCCCCCATTCTCCGGCAATATGATGCCTCCCTGAAATAATGTGCGAATCCACTACCAGGCCACCGCCCATCCCTGTCCCTATAATAATGCCAAAGACAGTACGATGACCTTGACCGGCTCCATCGCCTGCTTCGGATAAGACAAAGCAATTCGCGTCATTCTCAACACGAATTGGACGGTCTAATGCTTTCTCTAAATCTCTACCAAATGGCTTGTCATTAAGCCATGTGGAGTTGGAATTACGAACCAGCCCTGTTTCAGGCGATAGAGAACCAGGAATCCCTATCCCAAGGGTAGATGTTGGCTGCCTGCCAGAGTTATAATGACCGGAAACACAGCCAATTTTCTGCTCTGTCTGCACAACCAGATCTCTGACGGTCAGGACGGCTTCTTCATAAATATTTGGATCAGGGACTCTTTCACGCAAGATCTCTTTACCGGAACGATCCAGTGCCAGAACCTCAATCTTGGTGCCTCCAAAGTCCACACCCAGACGATAATCAGCCATATAGAGTAAAACCTGACATCAGACTTAAGGTTCTAGTGGTGTGACTGAAGCAATAGAGAGTGCGCCTCCCAGTTTTTTTAAAGTCGCGGCAAACTCCTTGAAATAAGGGGCATCCTGATGCGCGTCAAACCCCTCCTGAGAAGCCCATATTTCCTGATTAAAGTAACGACCCTCATGTTCCAAATCACGGAAAAAAAGATATTCCACGCAAGCATCTTCTTTCCGTGACCCGGAAACACACCGGAGCATTGCCTGTTCAAGCTCTGCGGCGTCTTGAGGCTTCACACTGAACATGACTTTAAGATAAATCGGTTTGCTCATCGCTTCTATCACCCATAAACATACACCCTTTATCTGTATGGTCTGCCTGATCGTTTCAGGCAAGCCTATGACATAGTCACTTCCGTGTGAAACCTCCCTCCCTCAACAGAACTTTCCTTAGCTTTTCACTTCTTCAGCATAACTGCTCATGTCTGGACATGTGCAAATGAGGTTACGATCCCCCCATGCGTTATCAATACGGCCAACAGGTGGCCAATATTTATCACCCGATAAGGCTTTGGGAAAAACGCCTTCTTCACGGCTATAAGGACGTTGCCAATCCGAAACAAGATCGCGTGCTGTATGAGGAGCATAACGCAATGGACTTTCTTCAATCGCAATACTCTTTTCCTCAACAGCCGAAATTTCCTCACGGATTGCCAGCATTGCTTCACAGAAACGGTCTAGCTCCGCAAGATTTTCAGATTCCGTTGGCTCGATCATCAATGTACCGGGTACAGGGAAGCTGACGGTCGGAGCATGGAAGCCATAATCAATCAGACGCTTGGCAAAGTCATCAATCGTAACGCCGAGACTGTCCTTGAAAGGACGCATATCAAGAATACACTCATGCGCCGTGAAGCCCTGAGCGCCACGGAAAAGCACCTCGTAAGCTCCTTCCAGACGTTTGGCGATATAATTGGCATTCAGAATCGCCATTTCGGACGCCTGACGCAACCCTTCATCACCCATCATCAGGATATAGGCCAGAGAAATTGGCAGGACTGATGCAGAACCATAAGGAGCTGCTGAAATCAGTTCGACCTTTTCAGAGACAGAGACTGATGGCAGGTAAGGGGCAAGATGCTTTCTGACACCAATCGGTCCCATGCCGGGTCCACCACCACCATGTGGAATACAGAAGGTCTTATGCAGGTTAAAGTGCGACACATCTGAACCATAACAACCAGGACGTGCCAGTCCGACCTGTGCGTTCATATTCGCACCATCGAGATAAACCTGTCCCCCTGCCTGATGGACCAGATCACAGATTTCAGTGATCCGCTCTTCAAATACACCATGAGTCGAAGGATAGGTAATCATGATGGCTGCAACATGCCCCTCATGACGGGCAAGCTTGACCTTGAGGTCTTCAACATCCACATTGCCTGCATCATCACAGGCCACGACGACAACGCTCATTCCAGCCATCTGGGCTGAAGCCGGATTTGTCCCATGCGCTGAAGCCGGAATCAGGCAGATTGAACGGTCTTTATCACCTCTGGCTTCATGATAGGCCCGGATTGCCATTAAGCCTGCAAACTCTCCCTGCGCACCGGAATTGGGCTGAAGAGAGACCGCATCATAACCAGAAATATGGCATAATGCTTTTTCCAGAAGAGCAAAAAGCTCGGCATAGCCTTCTTTCTGGCTTTCAGGAGCAAAAGGGTGGATCTGGGCAAATTCCGGCCAGGTAATGGGCTCCATGGCCGTTGTCGGGTTGAGTTTCATCGTGCATGACCCTAGGGGAATCATGCTACGGTCCAAAGCCAGGTCCTTATCAGCCAGACGACGCAAATAGCGCATCATTTCCGTCTCGGAATGATAGGCTTCGAAAACTGGGTGCGTTAAGGCTGCGCGATCACGCTTCAGGCTGGAAGGCAAAGTCTCAGCAACAGACAGAGTCTGCTCCAACTCGTCCTGCTGGCTTTCATCGGCTCCAAAAACACGCCATAAGGTCTTTATGATGGCAGGCGTTGTCAGCTCATCGCATGAAAGGCCAATCAGGCCATTACCCTGATCGCGCAGATTAATACCATTATTCCGGGCTGAGTGAAGAATATCTGATGCTTTGGCACCAGCATTAACCGTAATAGTGTCAAAATAGGCTTCTGTCACAACAGAAACACCCAGTTTCTTCAGACCAGCCGCCAGAATCTGTGCATAGCCATGAATGCACTCAGCAATATCGGTCAGCCCTTTAGGACCATGATAAAGCGCATAAAGCGTCGAAATCATGGCTGGCAAAGCCTGTGCTGTACAGATGTTGGAGGTCGCCTTCTCGCGGCGGATATGCTGCTCACGAGTTTGCAAAGACAGGCGATAGGCCATCTGCCCATGATGATCGCGTGAAATTCCAACGATACGGCCTGGCATATGGCGTTTATGCGCGTCCTTTGTGGCCATAAAGCCAGCATGAGGCCCACCATTCCCCATAGGCGTACCAAAACGCTGCATGGATCCTACGGCAATATCAGCGCCCAAAGCTCCTGGAGATTTCAGAAGCATTAAAGAAAGAGGGTCACAGGTCAGGCAGGCAACGCCACCAGCCTGATGCAGGGCTTCAATATATGGTTGTGGATCCTGAACGCTACCCGAAGATGCCGGGTAAGAGAACAGTCCACCGAAGACTTCTGCGGCATTCAGATCAGTCTGCGGATTACCGATGACAAGCGTCCAGCCCTGCGGCTTCGCTCTTGTCTGCATGACGGCAATGATCTGAGGATGTGTATCCTGATCCACAAAGAAATTCTGCGTTTTTGTTTTGCTGATCCGGCGTGCCATCGCCATCGCTTCAGCGCAGGCTGTTGCTTCATCCAACAAGGAAGCATTGGCGATGTCCAGACCCGTTAATTCTGTGACAAGGGTCTGGAAGTTCAGCAGAACCTCCAGACGTCCCTGACTGATTTCAGGCTGATAAGGCGTATAAGCCGTATACCAGGCTGGATTTTCGAGAACATTACGCAAAATGACCGGCGGCAGGAAGGTATCGTAATATCCCTGCCCGATCATGGAGACCATGACCTTGTTTTTATCAGCCATCTGCTTGAGCTTCTGGAGGGTCTCCAGCTCACTCAAAGCTGCCCCAATCCCACTCTCTGCATCTTTATCAGATGCAGAAGGACGGATGGAGGCTGGTATGACTTTCTCCATGAGTGCCGCCATGGAGTCACAACCCAGACTATGGAGCATAGCCTTCTGGTCCCGCGCACGAGGACCAATGTGACGTTGACTAAAAAGGGCTTTCTGCTCAGGCCAGTTCAGGGTCATGTAAATCTACCAGCAAAAAAGTTAAAGAAGCACGGTTAAAAATTAAAGGGCAGCGTACTGCTCAGCAGACAGCAGCTTTGAGAGTTCGTCCTTATTGGAGATCTCAAGCTTTACGATCCATCCGAGTCCCTCAGGCTCTTTATTGATCAGGGTCGGGTCGTCAGAAAGCTGGGTGTTAAATTCTGTAATGGTTCCGCTCAGAGGTGCATAAATATCAGAAGCAGCCTTGACTGACTCAACTACGGCAACCGCATCCCCAACGGAGACTTCTGTGCCATTATCCTTGCCTTCAGCGAAAACCAGCTCGCCCAGCTCTTCAGCAGCATGAGCTGTGATTCCAACAACCGCGATATTACCGTCAACGCGGACCCATTCATGAGTTTCTGTATAGTAAGTTGTCATTTGAACGAACCTTTTCTGAATTAACGTTTAAAACCTGCTGGGACAAAAGGCATTGCCTTGACCACGACAGGAACAATCTTTCCACGAAGAGACGCAAATAATTTTGTCTCAGCTTTGGCAAAAGCGGTCTGTACATACCCCATCGCGACAGGCGCGCCGTATGTAGGGCCAAAACCACCTGATGTCACCACACCAATTTTTTTCTGCGCAGATTCATCAGCAAATAACTCGACACCCGCACGAACAGGCGCACGGCCTTCAGGCTGCAAGCCCACGCGCAGGCGCCCTGTTCCATTCTGTAACTGCTGACCAATCAGGGCGGCACCAGGGTACCCCCCCTCACGCGTACCACCAGGACGGCGTGCTTTCTGGATCGCCCAGCTTAAAGACGCCTCAACAGGTGTTGTTGTTGTATCAATATCATTTCCATACAGGCACAACCCGGCTTCCAGACGCAGGGAATCACGAGCACCCAGCCCTATAGGCATCACATCAGGATGAGCCAGAAGCGCCTTTGCAAAATCTTCAGCAAGCGCGGCAGGCAGGCCAATTTCATAGCCATCTTCACCTGTATAACCTGAACGTGAGAGCGTTACAGCATGACCTTTATAGCTGGTATCAATGCAATCCATGAAACGCATGGAGGCTGCCTGAGGGAAAAACTGGCTCATGACCTTTACAGCCTCAGGGCCTTGCAGGGCCAGAAGGGCACGATCAAACTGGCGCGTTACGATGCACTCATCTGCCAGCGCCTCTTCAATATAAGCGGAATCAGCATCCTTGCAGGCCGCATTGACAACAATGAACAGATCATCTTTCTGGCGTGCAACCATAAGGTCATCACGAATACCACCCTGCTCATTGGTCAAAAGCGCATAACGCTGGCGCCCTTCTGCCAGGCCGATATAATCCATCGGCACAAGACGTTCGAAAGCGGCAAGAGCGCTCTCAACGCTCCCTGTCCGTGCTTTTAGACGCAACTGCCCCATATGAGAGACATCAAATAATCCTGCTTTCTCACGTGTATGTTTATGCTCTTCCATGACCCCGGCAGGGTATTGAACAGGCATTTCATAACCAGCGAAGGGAACCATCTTTGCCCCTAAAGAAAGGTGCAAATCATAAAGAGGGGTTCGAAGGAGAGACTCAGACATCACTAACGGCCCTGGAAAAAAGAGGTCACACTATGCCCCAATGCGGAATTGCATCAATGCACGACCCCTTCTGTCCTTTTGCCTGAGATCATTATCCCGTCGGCGGGTGCTTTTACACCACTCTCCAGAATTTATAATCGTTATGGTTCTTTTGCCTGAGAGTTTCCGGGGCGGTTGCTCCTTCGGCGCCATTTCAGCCCAGTTTTGATACAAAGCCGGAAATGATCTCTCCCGTAACGATTCGCTGTAGATTGCCAGCTTCGCCCCTCACTGACAATCCATATTTCTGGCAGATTGAGAAAATTTAAAGAAGCTGTTCAAACGCCATTTTTTCGGAAGCCCTTCTGATAAAGCTTCCGATTCAGAAATCAGCCAAATTCTTTTTCAAGAGCTGCGATAATGTCCTTATCCATAGAGGCACTCTGCGCCTTTTCAGGAAATGATCTGGCTTCAACCTCTGCCTTATAGAGACTGAGGGCTTGCGTCATCTGATTACCGATTTCAGCAAAGCGTTTTGCATGACGAGGAGATTTTCCTTCAAAAAGGCCAAGCACATCATGCCAGACCTGTACCTGTCCATCACACCCCGCACCGGCACCTATCCCGATGACGGGAATAGACACAAGACGTGACACCAGAGCAGCAAGTTCAGCTGGAACGACTTCCAAAACCAGAGCAAATGCACCGGCCTTTTCTATCGCAAGCGCATCCTGAATCAGTTTTCGGGCACTTTGTTCATCTCGCGCCTGAACACGCAGCCCTATCTGATGCTGTGACTGTGGTGTCAGCCCTAAATGCCCCATGACAGGCACGCCTAATTCTGTCAGACGGCGCATGACAGGAACGATCTCTACACCACCCTCCAGCTTGAGAGCCTGCCCACCGCCCTGTTGCATAAGTAAACGTGCCGCATTAACGGCATCCTGTTCTGTCGCGTAACTTAAAAAGGGCATATCCACGACGATGAGCGCCTGCTGGCTTCCCCTGCGCACCATTTTTGCGTGAAGGAGAATCTCCTCTAGAGTCAAGGGCAGGGTTGTATCATGGCCGTGCATGACCATTGCCAGAGAATCCCCAACCAGCAGCATGGGGACACCTGCCCTCTCGGCTATCAGAGCTGAGGCATAATCATAAACCGTCACCATCGTGATCGGCTGAGAGTCTGCTTTCATCTTCTGAATATCGGCAATTGTCATACGACGCATAAATCGAAGTCCTTACCCTTGGGAAACAGGAAGATTTTCTGAAATATAAGGCGGGAGCTGAAAAGCACTCCACTGGATCTCAGGTGTCCAATAGCGGCAGTCAGCACCAATACCTGCTGCATCGGCGCGTTTTCTGATCTCAGCAATTTCCAGTGATTGTGGCTTGCTCCCTTTTTTGGCCAGCCCCAATGTCATGAAACCCCCAACATAGGTCGGCACAGCGGCCACATAGGCAGTGACGTGAGGGAAGAATTTGGCACGACGCAAGCTCGTTTCACGCAGTTCATCGGCCTGCATGAAAGGTACACCACATTGATTGACGATCACGCCCTCAGCAGAAAGGACACGCGCGCAATTTTTGTAAAAATCATCAGAGAACAGAACTTCACCGACACCAATCGGGTCTGTGCTATCGACAATAATGACATCAAAGGCCCCATCAGCCGCTTTAGCAACATAATCAATGCCATCACCGATAATCACTTCAGCCCTTGCGTCTTCCCAGGCATTCCCCGCGATATTGGGCAGATATTTCTTTGAAAGGGAAACCACTTCCCCATCAATTTCGACCATGACGACTTTCTCAACCGTCTTATGCTGCAAAACGCGACGCAGAACGCCTCCATCACCGGCGCCAATAATCAGGACTCTCTCTGCCTTCGGGTGCATAAGAAGCGGCACATGAGCCAGCATTTCCTGATAAACAAATTCATCCCGCTCTGTAATCTGGATCACACCATCGAGAACCAGAACACGGCCATGACTCTGACTTTCGAAAACAACAATATCCTGAAAAGGAGATTTTACGTGAGCCAGCTCACGCATCACCTCAAAGCGTTGCCCCCAATTCGGGTACAGGTTCTCATTAAGCCAGATATCCGCCATTATTCTGCTTTCTCTTTAATTACTTATACTGACGATAACAGGCCAGAATCCTGACCGATAGAGCCATCGGCACAAAATTCTGACCTGATCGAAAAACCTTAAATAAGGTATAATCAGCCTGCTCTTTGGGACTGTCTGGTCACAAGACCACGTCGCAACGCATCAACCTCTACGCGTCCTGCCTGAAAAAGTTCCTGCATGACAGGAATTGTCAGATTCGGATCGCAAACGCCACACATAAAGACGTCAATTGCTGCGAAATGACGTTCTGGCCATGTATGGATGGAGATGTGGCTTTCAGCCAACACCAGCACTCCTGATACGCCTCCATTAGGCGTAAAATGATGGAAATGACCATGCAGGATCGTTGCGCCAGCAGCTTCAGCGGCTCTACGCAATGTTTCATCAATCTTCTTTGGATTATCAAGATTCTTGGCATCCCAAAAATCGATAAGAAGATGATTTCCCGCAAAGCTTTCGCCATCACGAGTAATAAAATAGTCCTTGCGCTCATCATCAGCGTGGACAGTGCTAATATTCTGGATATCTCTCGGGAGACCCGATACCATCCCCAGTTGAGCAAGTGCGTTCATCACGTACCCCCAAACCAGTAGACAGCCTGCGAAGCTCAAATGCTTCTGGGCTAAGGAAGGTGTGCTTGCTAACGCTTTTTCGTGCGGTTTGCAAGATTTTTCTTAATGTTTTTGTAATTATTAAAAATATATTAAAACATGCATCCAGCGCCTGATCATCTCCCGCGGAGATGGAATGCAACGCTGAATCTCAAAGCACGGCTAAAGGAACCTTGCAGGATGGTGGCGGAAAGGCACGATCAAGCTCATCCAGATCAGCCTCAGTCAGAATAATTTCCAAAGCTGCCATATTCTGTTTTTGATGCTCAAGCGTCCCCGCTTTTGGAATAACAAGCATGTTTTCACGCTTAAGAACCCATGAAAGCGCAATCATAGCCGGAGTCGCCGGACCTTGAGACGTATTGTGACGGGATGCAACCACTTTAAGAGTAGGATGTTTCAGCAGATCCTTACCCTGTCCTATAGGAGAATAGGCTGTGGTGACAATGTTCCTGTCTTTCTCAAAAGAAAGCAGGTCATACTCCACACCGCGATAATCCAGATTATATAAAACCTGATTCGTTAGGCAGTTCTGACTGACCTGCTGCAACTCTTCCATATCAGCATAATCAAAATTGGAAACACCCCACGCCCGGATCAGACCCTGTTCTTTCAGCGCCTCAAAGGCCCGAATCGTCTCACTCAAAGCGACAGAGCCGCGCCAATGCAGAAGATAAAGATCCAGATAATCTGTTTTTAAATGACGCAACGAGCGCTCACATGCTTCAAGCGTTTTGTCATAAGAGGCATGGCTGGGCAGCACTTTACTGGTCAGAAAAACTTTTTCCCGCTTCCCGGAAATTGCTTCCCCCACCAGCATTTCAGAACGGCCATTCCCATACATTTCAGCCGTATCAATGACACGCAGCCCCGCCTCAAGACCATAACGCAGCGCTTCTATCTCTCCCTCGCGCCTGTCAGGCATATCTCCCATGCCCCATGTGCCCATCCCAAGAATCGGGACCGACTGACCATTACGGAATTCAAGCAAAGGCAAAGACTTCATCACGATATTTATGCTCCTTTTCCGCGAAACGGGGGCGCACTCTCTAAAGTGGTCTCTTTACAGGTAAATCTTTTTTAACTTTAACGCTGCATATGCCGCATTCTTACGAGACGTAAGGAAACACATATTCCGTAAAAGTTAAAATCATTTTTTAATATCAAGGAGAAATTAATGGTGCCCAAGGGCGGGATCGAACCACCGACACTGCGATTTTCAGTCGCATGCTCTACCAACTGAGCTACTTGGGCACCGTGCGTAAGATCAATCGCTTACGACTGGGAGTGATTTACCCTATGATTCGTGCCGGATCAAGCCTCTCACAAACCTATTTCTCATTCTTTTCCAAATATCTCGACACCACCGAGGGAAAAATCCTTATTACGTGGGTCTTCCACGTGAATAAATGGTGCAAAATATCTTCCCAAACTCCATCTTTTTAGATCAATATCAGCACATTTTTGGGAACAGAAAGGTCGAAACTGCGTCACAGTCAATTGTTTACATAGGGGACACACTAAGAAAGACTCCAAAGACACCTATTTTGAGGGGAGGAAACGGAAAGGCGTAATTTTCTACCCCATTCCTTCTCAAAAGAATTAACCATTTCTGAATTGGAATCAAGTACATTAATAATTGACGCCGGAGCATAAAGTATTTCTCCCTGTAATCCCTCCTGAAGAATCTGGCGCAAAATAGAAACAGCCTGTCCATAAGGAGAAGAAAGCACTTCTCCAAGTGGAGGTCGCCGCCTATGCCTGGTTATTTCTATAAGTCCCGAAGGCGTTAACCCCAATATTTCAGGATTTAATGGATCTTTTTCACTTTCCAGGACACGCTTAAGAAAAGGGATAAGAGCAGCACGTTTTTTAGTACGGAGTCCTGCCGGGTCAATCAGCAATGTTCCCGAAAGATTTCTGAGCCTTATCTGGCGCAGAAGCGGTCCGAATGCTTCTATATTCGCTGTAAAATCGGGGCTGGTAGAAGCGTCAAGATCAATCGCCGTCAGGGCTGGTGTTCGTGTGATATGCGCCGTAAGAGACCCCACGACAACTGTGGGCTCAAGAAGGCTGGACCATTCTTCTTCCAGTAAAGCGAACCCCTCATGAGCGAAACGCTTTAAACGGGTATGATATTTTGAAGGAAGTCTGGCAGCCAACGTAGCATCCTCATAATAGAGGCATGCTTGTGGAGCCTGGGCCAGAAGATCCTCAAGAGGATAAGGTCCCTCTTGCAATAGAGCAACCTGGGCACCCTTTTCTTCAAGATCTGCCTCAAGAAGTTTCAAACGGGGGCCTTTATTATTCTGCGCAGAACGAATGATTTGCGCTTTAACAAGCTGCCCTTCCTGCAAGGTTTTTTTTGTCGTCAGGAAGCCTGTCAACTGCTTTCCAAGCTCAACAAAAACCCCTTCAAAAGAAGGCGTTTTGGAGAGAATCCGCGCGAGATATTGATCGCCCCATCCGTCCCGCGCACCAGAATGCCAGAGGGCGATATCGAGAACCTCATCGCCTTTCATAAGGGTAAAGCGCAACTCTCCTGGGGAACCTGAAAGCAGAATATCCATCAAGAGTCTCTCATAAAGCCAGGAGGAAACCTGTTATTTTACGGTATAGAAAGAGACATCCTGCCGCGCAGGATCTGAGCCGTTTCAAAAAGAGGAAGGCCAATTACGGCTGAGGGGCTACCGCCCATCTGTCTGATATGAGAAGCTGCTGCCCCCTGAAGAGCATAGCTTCCTGCTTTTCCCCGCCAATCGCCTTGGGCAATCAGGGAATCAATATGTTGAGATGTCAGGCGTGCAAAGGTTACGTAACTCTCAACCATACGCTCAACGGGTTTATGAGACGATAACCCGGCGCTGGGATAAAGGACAACCGAGGTAAAGACCCGATGCCTACGTCCCGAAAGAAGGGACAGATTCCGCCTCGCACTCTCTTCATCCTCAGTTTTTGATAAAATCCGCCGTCCAACAGCGACGACGGTATCAGCTCCAAGGATAAAAGCAGGATCAGGGCACTTCCCCGCTATATGAGCTGCTTTTTCATAAGCGACACGACGAGCATAAAGACGTGGCAACTCACCTTTATGAGGCGTTTCATCAAGGTCTGCTGGCATGATACGGTCAGGCTCAAGACCAATCTGTGCCAGAAGCGCAAGACGGCGCGGAGATGCTGAAGCCAGAATCAGAAGCGGTCTTTGCTGGTCAGAGTCAGCCACGGATACAGAATATTGTGTCACTTTATTTAAAGCGGAAAGTAATGCGCCCTTTACTAAGGTCGTAAGGAGTCATTTCCACATTAACTCTGTCACCAGCCAGCACACGAATACGGTTCTTACGCATTTTGCCACTCGTATGGGCCAGAATGGTATGTTCATTATCCAACGTTACACGGAACATGGCGTTTGGCAGGAGCTCTGTAACGGTTCCAGTAAACTCAATCAGATCTTCTTTAGGCATGAAAGTCCTTTATCAGGGCGGTTCGTAGGGCATCTTGGCGGAATTATACACACCTCGACCGCCCCATTCATCAGAAAGCAGCATTATGTGCGATTCTCTTGGAGCAAGGTCAAGAGAGGCAAGAGTAAAAATATTACTTTGAACAGGCTTCCCCTCCCTACATCCTGCTGTTTAATCGGTCATATCAGAGAAAAGGACCACAAAAAAGACTCTAGAAAACCTGCACATATATTTTTAAATACTCCTCAAAAGAGGTATCATTCTGGCAATCTCTCGGGAGCCATCCCTCGTCACAATATCTGCCATTCAGCGAAAAACCATGTATCGCTGCATGCTCTTTAAAGAAGATTTTTATATATTTTACCTGACAATAGCTGATTGTCGTAAGCTACAGTCGAAGCGTACCTTATAAATCCAAAAAGAAAATAATCATTATAATCTTATAGCAGATGCTTGCTCTTTTGCCTGCCAGCAATAGCATGTCAGTAATGTCCGATGAGGAGAGAAGATTTCTGTACTTTTATAAAGTGCTGCTGGCGTCGGTTTTTGGGAAAGTTTTTTGATAAGACGCCATCCTTCCCTGATACCAAAATCATCGGCAGGAAAAATATCAGGCCTATGCAGACCAAAAATCAGAAACATTTCAACAGTCCAGCGCCCAACGCCATAAAGTGCAGTCAACTGCTTTATAAGTGTTTCATCATCAAGTTTCTCAGCCTCTTCCGCACTCGGGAGATCACCTCGTTCCTGTGCTTCAGCCAACCCTTTCAAAGCACGTATTTTTCCATCTGAAAGACCGCATGATTTCATAAGGCCGTGATCGGCAGAAAGAACGATTTGTGCATTTGGCGGATGAATGACTGCCTGACGATCTATTCTGATAGTCTGATCAAGAGCACAAAAACGTTCAAATATCTTTTTAACGGCATGACCATGGAGATGTTGGCCAATAATGGCATGGGCCAGTGCTTCATAGGGTTCTCTATAATGACTAGCTGCAGAACTCGAATTCCCAGCCTTGAAAAGAGTGCAAGGCCCTACTGATTTCGCAAAAGCACTTATATCCGGGTCCTGTAAAAAAGACTGAGGCAGGTGAAGCATAAGACCCCTCTTTCTGAACGATCTGTAATAAAACTTTGCAGTTTATTTCCATAATCCATGGTGACAGTCTGACCTATTATGAGGCACAAGAGAAGGGATATGATTGCATCGCTGTTCTGCCCTATCACCTCAACCCGTGAAGACGATATTCCATGACGGTTTCCGATATGACGACACCACCTGGAAGACGCGCGAAACTGGGTGATTATATCGCCTTGCCAGCACATTACTATGCAACGCCTTCGCCTATGAGACGGCCTGAGACCATTGCAGAATCACCTTTGGTTGGCCCCTCTTTATCATCAATTCTGCTTCATCTTACAGTTTTCATCCTTATTTTTTATAAAGCCCCTACACTTCATGGTACACCAGACAATGTTAATCAGCCTCAAATCGAGATGGTGTTCGATGCACCACCAAGCCAGCATAGTTTAAAAGGCCCGCAAGTACATGACCCCGGCAGTGAGGCCCCCGCTGCCGCAACACCGCCCATGAAGCAGGAAACTGCCCCAGAACCTGTTGTTTCCTCCCCCCAGACACCCTCTTCTACAGCAGCCCCAATCGCTTCTTCAGCAGATCTTTCACAAGCGCCTCAAACGCCTCGTCCCCTCGCGCCAGCGACACCCAGAACCAGCCATCGCAATCCTGTTTCCAGAAAGCAGGTTCCGCACCATATAAACAGGCATGTAACGCCTTTTTCCCATCCGATGGATCTTTCTTTCAGCGGAGAGCCTTCGCCTCCATCAAAAAGACATGGCCATAGAGGGGGTACAAGAGGACCTATCAATTTCTCTTTGGGACCACTCAGTCAGAACGGCCAGATTAATGCGCCTTATAAGACGCGTAACCGTATTAAGGGCGTCAGCTCTGACTACGGGACAGAAATTGATCGCTGGATTCGTGCACATATGTTCTATCCTGAAGATGCGGCAGAAAATGGCGAGGATGGTCCTTCATCCGTGCATGTTGTGATAGACAGGACTGGACGTGTAAAATCAGTGCGCCTGACCGATCAATCCGGCTCTTACGCACTTGATGCTGCAACTGTCGGCATGTTCCAGAGCGCGCATTTACCGCCCGTACCCCCTGATATGACCGGAGATCATTTCGATCTCGATGTTACCATTACGTACGTTCTGATACGCCAATAAGGAATTGGTAAAGTAAGTCCGTTTTCTTCCTTTGAAAGGAACAATCACCCTGATGAAGCGCTTTTACTCCTCACTTTTTGCCTGTCTCTCTCTGCTGACATTAACAGGCTGTCTGGATATAGCGCATCCTTTTGCTGAAAGGGGGGGTGAATCACAGCGTCTAGCTATGCAGAACCTGCCCCCACCGCGCCTTGCTGTCCCCGTTATGGTACCCAATCAGGCACCCTGGCGCCCAGCAGTAGCCTTATGGACCAGAGATGTCGTGACAGCACTGGTCAATCAGTCCCTCCCTGCCGTAGCACAACCCCCTAAAAAGGGAGATTGGTGGCTCCGCCTTGGCGCTAAGCGTGTTAAAAACGGGGTCAAACCCTATTACAAACTCTATGACTCAACAGGACGGGAGCGGGCAAAAGGCTATGGATCAGTCATAGATAAAGCAGGATGGAAAGCAGCTGATCCAGACGCCCTTAATACAGTCGCGCTCGAAATAGCCCCTGATATCGCCCGTCTTTTAACCGCCATTCAGGCAAAAAACATGCAGGGTGATCCCCATAGCCTGATGAACAGACAGGCTAAAATCTATTTTGCCGGTGTAAAAGGGGCGCCAGGAGATGGCAACATATCGCTTGCGAGAGCCTTTTATTCCTTCCTTCCTGATGGCCGCAATAACGTCCAGACAACCCCGAAAGATGCTGATTTCAAGGTAACATGTCTTGTGCAGATTAAGGATATCCCGCCCAAACCACCCGAGAAAATACTCAAAGAACAACAAGTGACCATTATCTGGCATGTACAGTCCGGGAAAGGGGAAGAAGCGGGAGCGGCAACACAACTTCACGCCGTTTCTGCCCATTCCCTTGATGGACCGTGGGGAGAAGTCGCCGAAGAAGCAGCCCATGAAGCAGCAGGAGCAGTCAGAACCATTATCACCAATTATTCTGGACGTGATCTAAAACCATCACCTGATATAAAATCAAAGAAGTCATCACTATAAACAGGTCAAGGAGCATGACAGAATGAGGGGTTGGTGGTAAATAAAAAAATAGTCTGATCTTTTGCCTCTCCTGTGAGATTTCCCGCTTATGAAAATCGTTGCCTGTAACAGTAATCTTCCTCTGGCTACTGCCGTAGCTGAGGAGCTTGACCTCCCTTTATGCAAAACCTTGATCCGCAGGTTTGCTGATGGTGAAGTATTCGTCGAGATACAGGAGAATGTGCGCGGCGAAGACATGTTCGTGATACAAAGCACCTGCATGCCGACCAATGATCACCTTATGGAATTATTGATCGTTCTGGATGCGTTACGTCGAGGATCAGCACGACGGATCACAGCCGTAATGCCCTATTTTGGCTATGCACGTCAGGATCGCAAATCAGGACCTCGCACGCCCATCAGTGCAAAACTGGTTGCAAATCTGCTAACTGAAGCAGGCGCAAACCGTATTTTAACCATGGACCTGCATGCCATGCAGATTCAGGGGTTCTTCGATATTCCGACTGATAATCTCTATGCTGCGCCACTTTTTGTACGTGATATTCTTGCCCGGCATCCGGAACGTCATAAAGAAGACCTAATGATTGTCTCACCCGATGTTGGGGGTGTTGTCAGGGCACGTCAGCTCGCCCGGCGTTTAAATATTGATCTGGCCATTATTGATAAACGCCGCGAACGCGCAGGCGTTTCGGAAGTCATGAATGTAATCGGAGACGTAAAGGATCGTTATTGCATCCTGGTTGATGATATCATTGATAGTGGGGGTTCGCTCTGTAATGCCGCAGAAGCCTTACTGAAGCATGGCGCCGCAGGTGTTGAAGCTTACGTAACACATGGCGTTCTGACCAATAATGCCTGTGATCGTGTCAAAAACAGCCCATTAAAAATGCTGACGATTACAGATAGCATTCCTGCAACGGCTGAACAGACAGAAACACCTAATATAAGGCAGATTTCAACAGCAGAACTTATCGCCAGGGCCATCCGTGCTGTTGCTGATGAAAGTTCTGTTTCATCCCTGTTTGACTAAAGATCGTTTCCGCATTTAACGAGGTTCATCATGACACGTCTCATAGCACGGCCCTATTGGTTTTTGCGGCACGGACAGACTGACTGGAACGCTGCCAATCTTTCACAAGGCCGGACTGACGTGTCATTAAATGCAACTGGTCTGGCACAGGCCGCAGCTGCCGGAGCCATCCTGGCAAAACAGTTTCAGAATAACGCGCAGCCTTTTACACATATTGTCACGTCACCTCTCAGCCGCGCTTCTGTCACAGCAGATTATGTAAAGCGCGCCATCATAAATGCTGGCGGGCCTGACCTTCCTGTCAACACGGATGAAGATATGGTTGAAGTCTGTTTTGGTGTGCAGGAAGGAAAACCCATGGGAGAATGGTATGACCCATGGATTGCTGAAGAATTTACCCCTGAAGGCGCCGAAACTTTCGCAGAACTTCGGGAACGTGCTGTAAAAGCAGTCAATAGAGCACTATCAGAAAAAGGAACACCACTTATTGTCGCTCATGGCGGCATTTTCCGTGCACTTCGTTCAGCTATGGTACTGCCGGCTAATGTCAGGCTTGCCAATGCAGTGCCGGTTTTTGTCTATCCCAAAAACGGAAAATGGACCTTGGAAATTAACGAAGAGGACTGATCCCCTCTCTTTTCCTCACCAGGGAACAAGTGTTGTCGAAAGCCTTTTAGCCTCTTCAGGAGGCAAGCCAAGATCGTTACGATGCCACCATCCACCACCAAGAGCTTGGAACAGACCAACACTATCGGAGAAGCGTACCGCTTTCGCCTGAACGAATAAAAGCTGCGCCTGCGCAACATCTGATTGAGCCGTCAGCAACTCAAGCTGACTGACATCGCCGAGCCTTTTTCTGACATGTGCTATTTTGAGAGACTGCTGTGCACTCTCAAGTGCCTTGTGCTGAGCCAGTAATGTTTCACTATCATATTGAAGAGCATGAAGACTATCCGCAACATCTCCCACAGCACTCAGAACCGTTGATTGATACATCTCCGTCGCCTGATGAAGCTGTTTTTTAGCAGCACGTTGGGCATGAAGAAGCGAGCCGCCCTGAAAGACCGGCTGGGTAACGGTTGCCATCATGTCCCAGTTACCATAACCAGCCTTAAACATTTGGCTCATATGCCCGACGACCTGCCCCGGCACTGCGCTTAACTGAACATTTGGCAAACGGTTTGCAATCGCGATCCCAACCTGTGCGGCAGCAGCATGAATCTGTTCCTGTGCTGCCCTTATATCAGGCCTCTGTTCAAGCAGGGCTGAAGGTAAAGAGAGTGGCATCTGTTGGGGTAAGGTAAACTGGTCAAGCGTAAAAACAGGCAATTCCTGATTAGGCGTCATTCCCGCTAAAGTCGCTAATTGTGTCCTCGTCTGGGCAAGATCACGCTCCAATGGCGGAAGAGAGGCCTCCAGCTGAGAGAGTGTATTTTGTTGCAGAAGCGTATTAAGACGTGCCTGATCACCCAGAGCCTGCTGTTTCTGTGCGATAGAAAGCGCTTCTTTCTGCTCACGGATCAAATCATTGGTTGCATCAATCTGTGCCCTGAAACTCGCCTCTGTAATAGCCCCATTGACGATATTACTGATCAGGGTCAGTGCCGTTGCTTCAAGCTGGAAACGCTGGATATTAGCCTGCGCTGCCGCAGCGCGGATCGCCTGTCTTTCACCGCCCCATAAATCAGGAACATAACCGATATTCAACTGGGCGGTATGAAGGTTATAGAGCCATTCATTGGCATAAGGCACATTGGAAAGTGCCTTGGACGTCTTATTGCGTGAAGGAATAAATTGTGCCGAAATAGTCGGATATAAGGCTGCCCCTTCGACGCGGCGCTGCTCCCAAGCAAGCTTTAACCCCTCCTGCATGGCTTTTAAATCATGACTATTGGCTAAAGCCTGATCAATAAGCTGATTGAGAGACGGATTGCGGAAAACCTCCCACCAACGGCCCGGGATATCCAGCCCGACAACAATGTCCTGAGACCGGAGGGCGGAATCCTGACTAATCTGTCCTGCTGTCTGCCTGAGAGGTTGGGAACGATAATCGGTATACTCAGGGAGAGCAGGAGTCTTTCCTTTCGGACCGATTACACAACTGCAAAGAGCAATGCAGAAAAAGGGCGCCCAGAGAGGATGATAAAATCTACGGTGGCTCATGAAACACCTACCTTGGAAGCCGAGCGGGCCGTGCGCTTGTCAATCCAGTTCTCCAGGCAGCAGAAAGAAACCGGAAGGATGAACAGGGTCAATAAAGTTGCAATCCCCAATCCGCCAACAACAACCGTCGCCAGGCCACGCTGGACATCTGTGCCAACACCCGTTGCAATTGCAGCCGGCAACATCCCGACACTGGCAACTGTCGCGGTCATCAGGACAGGACGAAAACGCTCAGCGGCCCCGATAACCGTTGCATGAAAAATATCATGCCCTTCATGCCGGTGACGGTTAATGCTTGAAATCATGATAATGCCATTCTGAATTGCAACCCCGAACAGAGCGATAAACCCGACGGCTGTTGCAATATTCAATGTCTCATGACGCACATGCAGCGCGACAAGACCTCCTAATGTTGCCAATGGCACAACACCTAGAATCAGAAGAGCCTGCCTGATTTTTCTGAACTCGATATATAAAAGCACCAGCATGACTGAAAACATGACTGTCAGAGCAACGGTCAGCCGGACTTTGGCATGTTGCGCCTGTTTAAAAGAGCCTGCCCACTCCAGACGATAATTCTGGGGGTCGAAGTGCACGGCACTATCTATGCGCTTCTGCGCATCTGCCAGATATTGCGACATGGCCCTATCGCCATTATCGACCTGAATTGTCAATTCCCTCTCACCACCCTCATGGCTGATATTGCTCTCTCCCATCTGGAAGCGAATTGACGCCACTTCAGCAAGGGAAATGGCTGAGCCATCTGAGGTCATAAGGGGGATCTGACCCATTGCCTGTAAATTATCAAGGTGACGGTGAGCCACATGCAAAGTCGCATTATATTCCCGCCCCTCTTTTACAATCGTGGTAAGCGGAGCATCACCAATCGCATTGGAAACAATGTCAGAAATATCAGAAACACTAATTCCATAACGAGCCGCTTTCTTACGATCGGCCCGCACTTCAATCTGGGGGATACGCGGCTCCTGAAACAGGGAAGCCTGCACCGTACCCGGAACCTGCCACAGAATTCCTACAATCTGCTGCCCGATACGACGCAATTCATTAAAGTCATCGCCATAAACACGCAGGACAAGCGGACTATGAGCGCCTCCTATGGAATCCTCCAAACTATCCTGAATAGGCTGACTGATCGAAAAAGTAATACCTGGAATCTGACTGAGTCTCTGGCGAAGTTTTTCTACAAACTCTTCTTTTCCCTCTCCTTTTGGCCAGTTCTTATAAGGTGTCAGCCCAATGGGCATTTCAACATGAGATGGTGTCCACGGATCTGTCCCATCATCAGAGCGCCCTAATTGGGTAATGGCAAAAGAAGTCTCGGGGAACTCCCTCACAGCACGACGTAATTCATTTGATATTTCCTGTCCTTTTTCCAATGAAATAGCCGTAGGCATCTGCACTTGCACCCACAGGGCCCCTTCATCAAGGTCCGGCAGGAATTCCTGCCCCACAGTGGCACCAAGGATCACAACGAGGACAAGGGCAATGCCAGCCCCGACAAAAGGAATAAGAGGGTGTTTCAGAAAATAGGCAAGGCCATTCTTATAATGTTTAATCAACCATTCAAGCGGCGCATTATGCCAGACATGATGTGGCTTCCGCAGGGCGAGATAAGTCAGGGTAGGGGTTAAGGCCAGAGCACATAACAAGGCACCAATCAGCGCAAAGCTTACTGTAAAGGCCATAGGGTGAAAGAGCTTTCCTTCCATCCCATCAAAAGCAAAAAGCGGACTATAAGCGAGAATGATGATCATGGTTGCCGCAAAAATCGCGCGCCCGGCACGTCGCGTAACTGAAAGGACCACATTACTTTCAAGAGGCTGATCTGGCTCATCTTCCCTCAAGCGTAAAATAACCTCTGTAATCACAATCGCTCCATCGACGATGACGCCAAAATCAACCGCCCCGAGTGAGAACAGATTTGCGGCCATGCCACAGGCCCGCATGAGAATAAAAGCCACAGCCAGGGCGAACGGAATCGTGATTGCTGTCACAGCTGCACAACGTGGAGACCCCAGGAAGAAAGTGAGAATCACCAGAACCAGGCCAATCCCTTCCGTCATCGTCTCTCCGACTTTTTCAGTCGTAGCATGAATCAGATTGTCACGGTCGAGATAAGGCACAATCCGCATATGAAGCGGTGCAAGACGCTTTTGCAGCTTGTCTATTTTCTCATGCAGACCATCAAGCACCTGGGAAGGATTTGCACCACGCAAGGCCGTAACAACACCTTCCAGAGTATCAGGATTTCCATTCTTGCCCAGCAGGCCTTCACGCACCTGATAACCGAATTCTATATGACCCATCTGCTTAAGCAGAACAGGCACACCATGATGATGCGTAACAACAATATCATTCATCTCATCAAGAGAGTGAATGAGGCCAACACCACGAATAATATAAGATTGCTCACCACGTGTGATACGCCCACCACCAGCATTGGAATTGCTGTTTTTGACAGCATTCATGACATCTTCAAGGCTCACGTTGTACCGGATCAGGGCAGCTGGATCGATAATCAGCTGGTATTCACGAGTAAAACCACCAAAATTATCAATATTTACAATACCAGGAACCTGTTTAAGGGCAGGAATAACGATCCATTTCTGGACGTCCGACAGCTCCATCAGGTCACGGTCATCTGATTCAAGCGTATAACGATAAATTTCACCACTGGGGCCAGATACAGGCCCTAAAGATGGCTGCCCTCCATTTGTCAACTCAAGGCTCGACAGCTCCGCAAGCACCTGCTGGCGGGCAAGGTAAATATCTGTCCCGTCTTTAAAAACCAATGTCACAAGAGACAGGCCAAATGTACTTGTCGAACGGCTTTCCGTTACATTCGGCACACTCGTAAGAGCGCGCTCCACAGGCATTGTAACCTGCTGCTCCATTTCCTCCGCCGCAAGACCCGGCATTTGCGTCGTAACCTGTACAGTCACAGGTCCCAAATCAGGGTATGCCTCTATAGGGAGCTGCCTCCAAGCAAGAATCCCCAAAAGCATAATAAGAACAGTAAAGAAAAAAATCAGGCTACGCCGCGAAAAGCACCAGGAGATAAAGGCTTCTATATGCATAAGCTGTTCCCTTATCCCTGCTTAATAATCATTAAGCAAAATAGCCCCGTGCGTAATCACACGGTCTCCTGCCTTTAACCCGCTGATAATCCTGACATTTTCCCCTTCATCATAACTCATTGTAATCTGACGACGTTTATAATGGTCGGGTGCTGCCTCGACCATAACGGTAACTGCTTCGTTATTCATAATCAAAGCCGTCTTAGGAACCACAAGCTCATGACGCTCCGGAACACTTAATGTGGCTGTCGTAAACTGGCCAGGATGCAGGTAGCCATCACGGTTTTCACAACGCAGATAGAGGTCAATACGTCTGGTCTCGCTCTGAAAGACAGGGCTGCGACTTGTCACAGGACCAGAACAGTCTTCCCCCTCAAAAGAAGCAGACATAACCATATTGGAATGAAGCTGTGGAAGCATATTTTCCGGAACATGCGCAACAACCCAGAGACTACTAATATCCACTTCCTCCATAAGAGGATTTGATATATCGGTAATCTGCTGGCCGGAACCTGCCATAATTTCTGAAATCACGCCATCAATTGGTGCTGTGATGAGGAAACCATGATTTGTTGCATTATTCACACCGCCTCCTATCGCTTCAAGGTGGCGTTTTGTCCTGTCTGCCTCTGCCTCTGCCTGAACCAAGTCATTGCGCGCTGATTGCAGATCCTTAACAGCATTACCGCCTGCCGCCGTTACAGCTTTTATGCGCTGAAAATTAAGGCGTGCGAGCTTCAAAGCGGCTTCAGCCTTCTGATCATCAGACTGGGCCTGAGCCAGATCCCCCGATAAGATCCGCCCCAGAACTTCACCTTTTTCCACGCTTTGACCTGGCTGGACAATAATATCGGTTAGGCGACCTGTGACAGGGGCATAAACCTTAACATCACGACCAGGGGCAACAGTCAGCTCTGCCGGGACTTCAATCATATGCGGAAGATTTGACAGGATAACCGGTTCGACGACCAGACGTTTGCTTAAAGGGCTCCCTGCCATTACGTGAATCAGGTCACCTTCACGCGTCACTACTGGTGAGGGTGCTTTGGGCAAGGATGACCCATGAATGATATGCCATAGCCCCCATGCACATAAAAGACACAGGACAGACAGGCCACAATATTTGGCCAGGGAGCGCGCATCACCCATCGCAAACAACTCCAATATGACATAATGGACGAGGAAACCCATTGTCTCTGCCATATTCTGCGGGTTATGTCACGACAGAACAGATAGGGGTCACATTAAAAAACTGTTATTTTTCTCTCACACTTGCACTATCTGGAATAAACAAAGAAAAAGGCGGAGAGGTTAGTAACCTCTCCGCCTCATCATTACTCTGTTTAAGATAAAACAGAGCGCTTAGAAACGGTAAGCAATACCGGCAGACACGACCGTTGGGTTGATACTATCACGTGCATGGATACGCCCTGTGACGTCATTTGACGGTCTGTTAACTGAAATAGGTGTGCGTAGCAGAATCTGCTTCACGTCAGCATTGAAGAACCAGTTGCCAACAACCTGATAGTCAAAACCGAAATCAAAGCTCGGTCCAACAGTAGTCTGCGCTTTAAGATGCTCAAACCCTGCAACAGTATGGTGATTTTTAGGATTTTGGTCGAAGAAGAAAGCGACCGTCAAACCGACACCGATATAAGGATTGAAGCGCTTATGTGGACGGAAATGCCAGGCAACTGTCAGAGTCGGCGGCAGAACCCAGAACTTGCCAACATCACCATTACCGATAACACCGGCATCATTCGCCTTGGATCCACGAGCAGTTGCTTTATGGTGCGTCGCTGAAGCGATCAGATCCAGAGAGACATTATCTGTCAGAAAATATTCAAAAGTCAGCTCAGCCATCGCATTATTCGTTGCATTCAAATGGCCTTTTGCACCGCGCAGAGCAGCAATTGATGAATTCTTCAGATTCACGCTGGAGCTTGTATTATTTGTGATCGTGCCTAGAGCAGACAGACGGATCAGGAAGTCACCTGCACCAAGACCGATTTTGGTATTGGCACATGTTTCGAAAATACCGCAATCCCCGCTTTTGGGAGCAGAAAGATGCACGCGGGCATCAGGTGCTGCCTGATAATTTGATTTCGCAACAGCCGTTCCATGAATTGTGCGGGGTAATGGCTGTGTGGAAGGTGCCTGAGGCTGAGCATAAGCTGCACCGGCCATGAGTCCGAATGCAGCAAGTGATGTCTTAAATGTTGTGCGTTGCATAATTGAAACGACCCTGATCAAGCAAAATAAGTTGATCCCTTCAGATCACATTTATTTGCTCTCCAACCTTGATGTAGATCAAAAACAGGTGCAAAACGGTTTTAAGAAAAACTAATGCCTATAATCTGTGTCATTTTTGCACCAGTTAACACGATTTTAAAACGTTAATTATTTCTTATTATATTTAAAGAACAGGGAATATTTATGCTCAGAACTGATGAAATTTCCCTTGGGGAATGTGGCGTTTGCTGCGGGCGTTCTATGAGCATCTGTAACGCCATAGATGATAAAGACCTCCCCATCCTGCTGACAGAATCCTCACGCTATCATTTGACTCCTGGCCGGGTTTTCATTGAAGAAGGCGAATCAGCCCAGGCTTTTTATGTAATCGCCGAAGGACACGCTAAACTTTTCAATCTTCTTCCCGATGGCCGGCGTCAAATCACCGGTTTTGCGATGACGGGAGACTTTCTTGGCCTCATCGCGACAGAACGCTATGCTTTCAGTGCCGAATCGCTAAGCCAGGTTAGACTATGCCGCTTTGCCCATGAGAATATGAACCGCCTGACTGATCGTTTTCCCCAATTACAAAAACGCCTGCGAAATGAGGCCTCACGGGAGCTAGTCAAAATGCAGGGACGCCTGACACTCCTTGGACGCAAGACGGCACGTGAAAGGCTGGCAAGTTTCTTCATGGAACAGGCCATTGCTTCAGCGACAGTTGCTGCACGTATTTCCCGCCTTGGAGCGAATAATGCAAAGCAACCTGTATCCTGCCCTGGTATTTCACCTGAAACAGCGCTTTATTTACCCATGTCTCGCACAGATATTGCCGATTATCTTGGCCTTACAATTGAAACAGTTAGCCGTATTTTAAAAGTTTTTAAAAATGAAGGACTGATACAAATCAAAGATGTCAAATCCATCATTATTCTTAATAGTGCACGCATGGCCCATATTGCTGAAGGAAATAGTTAAAATTTCTTAAGTTAATTAGCCTTTATCCTATCACAATGCTATGTTTATCTAAGGAATACAGGAATCAAAGATGAAAGATAAGATTATGAAAATGCGTTTGCTTCTTCCCGCCACGATGATGGCCTCATTTTTCACTATAGCACCTTATGCTCAGGCCGCTCATTCTGACTGTGACAATAAGGGCGGTAATTTCTTGCACCGTATGGCAAGCAAAGAAGATTGTTTTGACGAACGTTTGGATAGAAAAATTGATAAATTCCAGGAAAATCGCGAACGTCGTCAGGAAGAAATTGAAAATTTTCGTGACAAAATAAAAAATGCCCCCGAACGTGAAAAACAAAAATTTCAGGACAGACTTGACAGATTAGACGGTAAAAAACGTTATGATGATAAGGTCGACAGATTTAACCATGAACGTCAGGATCGCACTGAAAGATTTCGCGACATGAGAGATCATAACAGACACGATTATGACCGGCATGACCGTAGCTGGCGTGGTCATGATAGACGTGATTATGACGGGCATAATGACCGTTATATGAGATAATTAAAGATAAGTATTTCATCACAAGAGCGTGTTAATAATATACTTGTTGTGAGGAAATATAATTTCACTCGAGGCTGTTTCCTCTCCATAAACCTATAGGAGCTGAAACAGCCTCTTGCACTTTTAACTACTTCGTCACATATTAACCAATAAATTGGAGAGACGTTCTCAGGGCAGGGTGGAATTCCCTACCGGCGGTAATAGCAGTCTGATCTGTTGAGCCCGCGAGCGCCTTATAAGCTCAGTCTTGTAAGGGTCAAGCAGACTTCGGTGAGATTCCGAGGCCGACGGTATAGTCCGGATGAAAGAGAATGCTTTTTGTCCCTGCGTGAGGCAGACACTGTAGCCTATAAACAGGCCTATGCGTGTCCTTGCCTTATGGAGTGAGAGAAGCGTGCTGCCCTGAAAATATGAAGGGTTGGCTGACGCTTGTGGCAGAAATAAATCAGTTTCTACAGACAGCATTACCGCTATCAGCGGTAAAAGAGGGGTTTACGCAAGCCCTGAAAAAAGCTGCCCTGACATTAGGCGCTACAGCACCTAATCCATCTGTAGGATGCGCCCTGCTCGACCGGAAAGGCGCAATTCTCGCCATTGGTGTCCACCCAGAAGCTGGCGCCCCACACGCCGAAATCATGGCCTTGAATGCTGCCCGCAAAGCTGGTCTTTATGAACGGATTTATGCAGCTCTTGTGACATTAGAACCCTGTGCTCACTATGGCCGCACGCCCCCATGTGCAAAAGCACTGAAAGAAAGTCCCGTGCAGGAAGTCTGGATAGGGGTTCGAGATCCTAATCCTCAGGCTATGGGAGGGAGTGATATTTTACGCCAGGGGGAAAATCCGAAAAAAATCTTTTTCCTCGAAGAGCTCGCTCTCCAGGAACCGTGTCTGGCAGAACTCTTCAGTCAATGTCACGCTATGACACTGCCTTTTTTAACGCGCATAAGCAAAAAGCGCCCCTGGATTACGGTTAAGCAAGCTCTGAATGAAGAAGGGTCCATGATCCCTCCGGTCGGTCAGACGACTTTTACCGCACCACACTCGCTGAAGCAGGCCCACCTTTTAAGAAGATCTGTTGATGCCATTATCACTGGTATTGGAACAGTACTTGCAGATAACCCCTCATTTTCTGTACGGCATGTCAAAGACCATACAGATCGGAAACCACGTCTACTGATCGTCATGGACAGCAAGGGCCGCCTTCCACCCGAATGGAAAAGAGCACGCGAACAAGATCACTTCATCGTTAAAACATGCTCAAACTTCAAGGAAGCAGAAACTCTCATGAATGACATGGGTATTAACTGGGCACTCATTGAAGCTGGGCCCACTCTTTTAAAAACTGTCGAGACGGAGGGAGTCTGGGATGAATGGTGGGTCATTCAACAAGATCCCAAAGGGAAAAATGATCTGAACACCTTAAAAATGCATGACGACACCCGACAAAATGAGAGTCCCCTGCAATTTCTGAACTATATCGTAAGGAGTTAAGAAATGTTTTCCGGCATTATTGAAGCAGTTGGTATGGTTAAGAAAATTGCCGTACGCGACCTGGCGATGGATTTGACTGTCAGCAGCCCTTTTAAAGATCTTGAACTCGGGGAGAGTATCGCCATCAACGGCGTTTGTCTAACCGTAACATCTTTCACCGCTGGAGGTGACATTCAGTTCCACATTAGTGGCGAGACGTTGAAACTGACCAATCTGGGAGCCTTGGAAACTGACCGCCGCGTCAATCTGGAAAGGGCTGTCTCGCTCAATACGCGCCTGTCAGGCCATATTGTACAAGGCCATGTCGATCTAACAGGTATCCTCCTCTCTGTTGAAAAAGCAGGGGATTCCCACGCTCTGGAAGTTTTTCTGCCACAAGATCTGCGTCGATACGTTGTTGCAAAAGGGTCAATTACACTTGATGGAATCAGCCTGACCGTAAACTCCATAAAAGACTCTGTCTTCTATAACGGAAAAGAAGGTTTTACGATCAATCTGATGATCATCCCCCATACATGGGAAAATACAGACCTCTCCACGACCCTGATAGGATCAGAACTGAATGTCGAAGTCGACGTCCTGTCAAAATATGTTGAGACACTCTGCCGCTTCTCGTCCGAACTTGCAGACTTTGGCAAAAAAGGAGATGCTGAATGAGCGGGATGCCCACCTCACTGAAAAATGCCATTCAGGCCATGCGTGAAGGACGTATGGTTATCATGGTTGACGAGGAAAAGCGTGAAAATGAAGGTGACCTTGTCATGGCTGCCCAGTTTACTACGCCGGAAGCCGTCAATTTCATGGCCCGCCAGGGCTGTGGTCTAATCTGCCTGTCTTTGACACCTGCACAGATTGACCGCCTGAATCTACCTCAAATGACCGAACATAATCAGGACCCGAAAGGGACCGCCTTCACAATATCCATTGAAGCTGCAAAAGGGGTTAGCACCGGTATTTCAGCAGCCGATCGGGCCTGTACAGTCCTTGCAGCCGCAAATCCGCAGGCTAAACCGGGAGATGTCATTTCTCCTGGTCATATATTTCCCTTACGCGCACACCCAAAGGGGGTATTAGGTCGTGAAGGTCATACGGAAGGAGCAGTGGATCTTGCCAGATTGGCAGGACTTCAACCGGCGGGACTGATATGTGAAATCATGGCAGAAGACGGCACGATGATGCGTCTTCCAGAACTGAGACATTATGCACAGCGTCACAGCTTGCCCATTATCTCCATTGCAATGCTCAAGGCATGGATTGAGCAGCATGGTTATACGTGCCCTGATATCAACAAAACAGCCTCCCTGTCTTCTCCCTCCTTATCTGCTTCGATGCTGGATGATCTGGCAATTGCTCATTTCCCGAGCCTGTATGGTGGGCATGACCTTAAAATCCATGCTTTCAAAGACGAGGACAGTTTTGAACATATTGCAGTCGTAAAAGGCGATCCCTCACAAGGCCTGCCTCTTATCAGGGTCCATTCTGAATGTGTCACAGGAGATGCACTCGGCTCTTTGCGCTGTGACTGTGGTCCACAATTGCAGGAATCCCTCCGCCGTATTGGCGAGGCTGAAAATGGCGTCCTGATCTATCTTCGGGGTCATGAGGGAAGGGGAATCGGTCTCACAAATAAAATTCGTGCCTATCAATTACAGGATCAGGGCCTTGATACATTAGATGCCAATGAAGCCCTGGGTCTACCGATTGATGCCCGGAAATGGGATGCTGCCGGAAATATCCTCAAATCTTTAGGGGTCAAGAACTGCATCCTACTCACCAATAACCCAGACAAGATCAGCGGATTGGAACAAAAGGGAATTCATATTGTCTCTTCTGAACGCCTTATCTTACCTGCAACACCTTTTAACCGTCATTATCTCGAAACCAAGCGTACCCGTATGGGGCATTTCTTCCAGGAGATCTGAAAATGAGTCACCATATTGCAACTACCCCCGAAGGCTTGACACTCTCTCCTGCGCCTAAACTGGCTCTCATTGTCAGCCGTTTTAATACAGATGTCACAGGCGGGTTAAAAGCAGGTGCTCTTTCATGGCTGGGGGAACATGATATCACAGATGTGGACTGCTATGACGCTCCGGGAGCTTTTGAACTCCCGCTTATGGCCCAAAGCCTTGCCAAAACAAAAAAATATGAAGGAATTATCTGCCTCGGCTGCGTTATTAAGGGCGACACAGCTCATTTCGAATTTATTTCCTTAGGAGCCACGACGGGCATCATGCAGGCCCAGTTGGCAACAGAAACCCCCATTGCCTTCGGCATCCTGACTACCTATACAGACGAACAGGCTATTATCAGGTCCCGTGACAATGCCGAAAATAAAGGCCGCGAAGCTGCAGCCGCTTGTGTGGAAACTATTGCGTTTTTGAGAGAAATAAAAAAATCTCTTAAAGAAACGTAAAATCTCCTTGTTAAAAATAGAATAACAGATAGAACCTACACTAGGATGCATATGAATTGGAACAAATTATGCGTTTGACCAATAAATATGCAGACCTATTCTTTGATAAATGTTGACTCTGTAATTGCACTACAAACCAAAGTCAGCATAATACAAGGCCTTATTAATGTCAGATGCATGTATTTATCTTTCTCCCTATGAAGAAAAATTTCTAGAGAAAAATAGTTTATTTCAGGGAATACCCTCAGACTGGACTTTATCTATTCATACATGTCCCATCTTACCCTATTTAGAGGGTTCACGCGGGCATCTTGATGCCCTTTATAAAGTATGGAAGTACAATAATCATGAGTATGTAGGGTTTTCTCATGATTATTATCTGTTATCTTTGTCAAAAAATAATTATAATCGCGACGTAAATATCACATATATTGGTAAATATGATCTATCTTATTACGGATGGAACCCAAAAAATATTTCAAAAATTACAAAAAATAACTCTGTGTTCATACCAAGAATTGCTCTCTTAAAAGAAACACCTTATCTCAGATATTACTCATCAGAAAAAACCATTGAAATTTATGAAGAGAGTGTCGGAAACAAAAAGCACGTCGAAGGTGCACTCTCTTATATAAAAGATGCTTATCCCGATAAATATGACACAGCATTAAACATAGCTTATAATCACCAGATCATTCCATGGAACACGCTTTTTGCTCCAAAAAACATCTTTGATACATATTGTGAATTTTTATTCGATGTTATCGAACATATAATGGGGCAGTTCACTGAAGAAGAAAATAAACAAGCTGATATTTATCTTCTTTCCTTAATACTAACTACAATATTCCATAAAAGCTCTACAAAAGAATCTGAGAATTATAAAGAAACACAGTCTTCTATTGTATTTATAAACACATTTCTTCCCTCACCTGATTACAAGAAAATTATTTCTTCAATTATCCAAAAAGAAAAAAAAACAGGCTCCAGAAGTCCTAAAAATATTTCTTACGGAGAAAGAGTTAACCTTCTCCTATCATTTGATGACAACTATGCTGGACATGCACATGCTGTTATCAATTCCATATTGGCTCATACAGAAAACCAGTCTGATATAGATATCTATATCCTTTATGGAGACACTCTTTCAGAAAATATAAAAAATAAGTTATTAGACACTTATAAGAATAGAATTAACATAATATTTATAAGGATAAATGGTGAATTCTTAAAAGAGCTACCTGAAACAGAAGGTCATTTATCAAATAACACTTATTATCGTCTCTTTGCTCAGGATATTCTTCCAGAAACTGTAAAAAGACTTATTTATCTTGATACCGATATTATAGTCTGCGACGATATCATTGATCTTTGGAACACAGATCTACAAGGGAACATCATAGCAGGGGCAGGAGATCGTAATGGCGTAAAATGCAATGCTCCCCTTTTAGGCAGAGCCTCTAAACATACTTATATTAATGCAGGTGTCCTCCTCTACGACATAGAGAAAGCCAAAAAAACATACGCTCCGCTATCTCGTTATTTTATGAAAATCTACTCCGCGAACCATAAAAAAATCCACTTTTACGACCAGGACATTCTGAATGTCGCTTTTAAAGATAATATGACATTGCTGCCCTTACGGTGGAATCTTATGAATGCTTTTTATTATTTTTCTCCTGTCCTTTATGAAGATCACATAGATTACCAGAGCTACAACACAGCTAAAGAGATAAAAGAGGCTATCAATAATCCTGCAATAATCCATTTTACTGGTCCAAACAAACCCTGGAACAAAAAATATATAGACCCATTTAAAAAACTATACTGGCACTACAGAATGAAAGATAAAAGTTTCAGACCGACATTAAGTCAATTATTCAATAGAAATAATTTCTATATAATTAAAAGAAAAGACTCTTTATATTTATCAATTAGGAATAAGATCATTATTTACCATTTTCCAATCTTTTTATTATCTCTTAAAACAAAAATTTTTTCCAAAAAAATGTAATTATATTTTTGGAAAATACGAGGCTGACCAATAAGTATGCAGAACTATTCTTCGACAAGCGTTGCCTCTATAATTACACCACAAACCAAAATCAGCATAATATAAGGCCTTATTAATGTCAGATGCATGTATTTATCTTTCTCCCTATGAAGAAAAATTTCTAGAGAAAAATAGTTTATTTCAGGGAATACCCTCAGACTGGACTTTATCTATTCATACATGTCCCATCTTACCTTATTTAGAGGGTTCACGCGGGCATCTTGATGCCCTTTATAAAGTATGGAAGTATAATAATCATGAGTATGTAGGGTTTTCTCATGATTATTATCTATTATCTTTGTCAAAAAATAATTATAATAGAAATTTGACTCTCACTCATATAAGTAAATATGATCTATCTTATTATGGATGGAACCCAAAAAATATTTCAAAAATCACAAAAAATAACTCTGTGTTCATACCAAGAATTACCTCTATAGAAAAAGTATCACATCTTGATTTTAATACCGAAAAAAACCTCATTGAAATTTATGAGGAAAGTGTTGGAAACAAAAAGCATCTTGAAGGCGCACTCTCTTATATAAAAGATACTTATCCCGATAAATATAACACAGCATTAAACATAGCTTATAATCACCAGATCATTCCATGGAACACGCTTTTTGCTCCAAAAAACATCTTTGATACATATTGTGAATTTTTATTCGATGTTATCGAACATATAATGGGGCAGTTCACTGAAGAAGAAAATAAACAAGCTGATATTTATCTTCTTTCCTTAATACTGACTACAATCTTCCATAAAAGCTCTACAAAAGAAGATGAGCATTATAAATCAATACAGTCTTCTATTGTATTCATAAAAACTTTTTTTCCTTCACCTGATTACAAGAAAATTATTTCTACAATTATACAAAAAGAAAAAAAAACAAGCTCCAGAAGCCCTAAAAATATTTCTTACAGAGAAAGAGTTAACCTTCTCCTATCATTTGATGACAACTATGCTGGACACGCACATGCTGTTATCAATTCCATATTGGCTCATACAGAAAACCAGTCTGATATAGATATCTATATCCTTTATGGAGACACTCTTTCAGAAAATATAAGAAATAAATTATTAGACACTTATAAAGATATAGTTAAACTAATATTTATAAAAGTTAGTGATGAATATATAAAAGACTTTCCTGAAACAGCAGGACACTTATCACAAACCGCTTACTATCGCCTCTTTGCGCAAGACATTCTTCCAGAAACTGTAAAAAGGCTTATTTATCTTGATACAGATATTATAGTCTGCGACAATATTATTGATCTTTGGAACACAGATCTAAAAGGACACATCATAGCAGGGGCAGGGGACTGTTATGGAGTAAAATGCAAAAATCATCTTTTAGGCAGAGCCTCTAAACATACTTACATTAATTCAGGTGTCCTCCTCTACGACATAGAGAAAGCCAAAGAAACATACGCTCCACTATCTCGTTATTTTATGAAAATTTATCTTGAGAATTATGACAAGATTGAATTGCACGATCAGGACATCCTGAATATCGCTTTTAAAGATAATATGACATTGCTGCCCTTACGATGGAATCTTATGAGTTCTTTTTATTATTTTTCTCCTGTCCTTTATGAAGATAATCTTGAAAATGCCACGAGCTGCTATTCAATTTCAGAGATAAAGGAGGCCGTAGACAACCCCGCAATTCTTCATTTTGTTGGGAGACGCAAACCATGGGGTCATAAATATCTTGACCGATTTAAGAAACTTTATTGGCACTACAGAATGCAAGATAAGAGTTTCAAACCTTCATTTATTCAATTTCTTAGCAGCCGGAATTATTATATTGTTATACGTAATGGCTTTTTATGCTTTTTCTTTAGAAAAAAGATTAATGTCTACCAGTTACGTGGCATTCTCCTATCATTGAAAGCCAAACTCTTTTCTAAGAAGAAAACCTGATATATTTGCGATAAATAAGAGATTGATCTACACCTTCATTTGCCTCTTCAAGCGCTTGCAAAATGATATTATGGTGTGGCGATAAACTACAAACTGGATCCGTATTACTAGCCTTACCTGTTAAGGCTAGTGCCTGGCAGCGGCAACCACCCCAATCTATTTCTTTCCGTTCACAGGAGGAACAAGGCTCTGGCATCCAGTCTGTTCCGCGAAATAAGGTGAAAGCATGCCCGTTTTCCCAAATTTCTTTCAAAGATTTCTCTTCGACATTATCAAAAACAAGTTCTGGAATTGTCTCAGCCGCATGACAGGGGAGAACACGACCTGAAGGGCTAACATTCAAAAAACGCCGCCCCCAACCGCCCATACAGGGTTTGGGACGATCAGCGTAATAATCAGGCGTGACATAATCTATTGCCAACCCACCCTTTGCCTGTTCGGCATCGACAATTTTCTGGGCCTCTTCAAGTTGTGCCCTGCTAGGAAGCAAGGCTGCCCTGTTCTGAAGTGCCCATCCATAATATTGTGTATTCGCCATTTCCACGCGGATCGCCCCTAGCGCGCGAGCTAAGGCGAACATGGCAGGCATACGCTCTATATTCCCTTTATGAAGCACAAAATTTAATGTTAAAGGCAGTCCAGCTTTACGGATCCGTTGCGCCGCTTCCAATTTACGAGGCTGAACATTGGCAAACCCGCTCAGTCTGTCAGCTTCTTCCGGCACTACATCCTGGAAAGAGAGCTGAACATGGTCAAGCCCCGCCTTATCAAGCGTCGAGATCGCTTCATCAGTCAGGAAAACGCCGGAGGTAATTAAATTTGTATAAAGATTCAGACTCCTTGCATAGGCAATCAATTCAGGAAGGTCGGGTCGCGACATAGGCTCCCCGCCTGAAAAATGTGCCTGCAGGACCCCAAGTTCCGCTGCTTCATTCAGAACCCTTTTCCAGCTTTCTGTTGAAAGCTCCTGAGACTTACGCTCCAGTTCCAGAGGATTAGAGCAATATGGGCAGGAAAGGGGGCAACGATGCGTTATTTCAGCAAGAAGGCTCATAGGAGGAGCCTCTTTGGCAGAAGGAATAAAGGGCGTTGTCATAAAGTAAGCACGCCTTTGCCTTGCAGATCAGAAAGAAGCGCTGTTACGTCACGGGCAATAACCGCCCGATCTGCTTCGTAACGCCCAGAGAGCTCATCGATCATCATGCCGACTGTGCGCTCTCCATCGACAAGCCCCAGAATTGCTGCCGCAATTTCATCAATGATAAAAGCTTTTTCAGGCGCCTGGATCAACCAAAGCTGACGCACTTTATCATGTTGAAGACGATGTCCACGAGCAAATTTAAGGCAGCAATTCTCAGTTAGCATAATTATTTAATGATGGTTATTTCGGAACGAAAGCCCCTGGAGGAATATGACCTTCACTATAAGCATGCTCAAGAGCATCAAGAAGCTCCCACAGGATGGAACATTTGAACTCAAGCGCATGCAGCACTTCCTGTTGCTGTTCAACTGTTTTGGCGTGCTCTTTCACATAGGCAAGGGCAAATTCTGAATCACGAGGTGCCTGTGTCAGGCGTGGCTTGAAATAGGCCATTGTCTCTTCAGAAATGAAGTCATAATTCTTGAGCATGCCCTCCATACGCTCCCCAATAATCGTGGGGGAAAAGAGCTCTGTCAGAGAAGAGGCAATCGCTGCCAGGATTGAACGATCCCGCACAAAAGCGACATAGGCATCCACAGCAAAACGCGTTGCAGGAAGAAGCCCTTTCAGGCTGATTACATACTCCCGGTCAAGCCCGAGGCCGTCCGTCAGTTTTAGCCAACGCGCAATACCGCCTGTATTTGGCTCTGTTCCGTCATGATCGACAATACGGCGACGCCATTCGCGGCGGAGATCCGGCGTAGGGAGACGAGCCAATAGCAAGGCGTCTTTTACGGGAATCATGGCCTGATAATAATAACGGTTCAAAGCCCAGGCCTGGAGCTGTTTTTTGGTCAAATGCCCTGCATACATCGCTTTATGGAGAGGGTGCTGGCGGTGATAACGCTCTGCCCCAATCTTGCGTAATGCAGCCTCAAGTTCATCAGGCGTAAGAAATTTGGTCATACGGCCCCCAACTGAAATGTCATGCCATCTTCGGCAATAATCCAGCCCGCTTCTTCAGCAATCCGACGTTCCGGGCTGTCTTCGAGTAAAATCGGATTAGAATTATTAATATGGATAAAGACTTTTTTAGGTTTTGAACAGTGAGCAAAATTGCGTAGAGGACCATCTTCTCCATCAACAGAAACATGACCCATTCTATGGCCTGTTTTAGGGCTGAGCCCTGCACGGATCATTTCATCATCCTGCCATAACGTACCATCAAAAAAGAGCAGGTCAGCCTGCTGGGCCCGGCTCAGAAGGTCGGGCGTTATCTCAGCACATCCTGGGACAAAGAGGAGCGTCTTTTCACCATCTGAAAGAGATAACCCCAGTGAATCATCAGGCTTCGTTCCCGCTTTTTCAGCATAAAGGGGTGCTTTACCAGGAACTGTGAAAGCCTCAAGGGATAAACCAGAAGGGCTGCCATCTTTCAATAAAAGGGGTACAGACTGAAAGAGAGGAAGGGCCTTGCGCGTGACAATCCCACGTTCAAGAGCTTCAAACATAGGGTTTGCATCAAGCTGTGCCATTGTTGACTGGCTTCCCATAAGCGTGAAAGGCTCTCTTTCACGCATGGTTAAAAGCCCTGTCACGGAGTCGATTTCAGCATTACTGAGAATCACACCCTGTATCGGTGTCCCCCGTTTTTCTCCTTTCTGCTGTAGGGCAGGTGTTGCAAGAATTTGCTGTCTTAAATCTGGCGATGCGTTCAGCAGGAACCAGTGTGTGCCATCTCCACTGACTGCCACTGATGCCTGGGTTCGCGCTTTGGCCCCTTGTCCTGCGTGCGCCTTCAGGCACCCTGGTGCTGCTGAATTCCATTGAGGGAATCCTCCCCCCGCAGAAGCTCCGAGAACGATTGCTTTTAACATCAGCTCAAAACCTTTTACCCAGTCAAAAAATCAACCTGTCTATAAAAGAAAACGGCTGCTCCGGGGAGCAGCCGTTCCCCCTTTAAGCCGGGGATTTATTATTTTTTTTCACCACAGACGTAAGAATTGATTTCTCCGCCTAAGGGAATTTCTGTGACTTTAGGTGTATTCCAGGCCATTTGTGCCTCCTTAATCAATTTCCAAAGTCTCACTTTCCGAGACTTTAGTTCCTTAACGTAGCTCCATTTAATCTTTTATAAAAACAAAAAATGCCCTGCCATAAGGATAAAGCCTTACACACTATCGTGATTTATTACAGAATGCAGGCAAATCTCCTGCTAACAGAAGCAGAACAGAGCGATAAGAGGAAATGCACTTATTATGAAACAGGTTAAAAGGCGGGGAGTCTGTCTTGTCATTTCTGCCCCTTCCGGCGCAGGAAAATCAACCATCGCCCAGGCTTTGAGGGCTAGTGACTCCAATCTTTTCACATCCATTTCCATCACCACGCGTGCGCCCCGACCAGGAGAGGAAGAAGGAACACATTATTATTTCCGTACACTTGAACAGTTCCGCGACCTGGCCGCCAGTGGCGAACTCCTGGAATGGGCTGAAGTCTTTGGACGTGGATATGGTACACCACGCGCTCCACTGGAAGCCGCCCTGAATGACGGAAAAGACGTCATCCTTGATATAGACTGGCAGGGTTATCGCCAGATGAAAAAGGCGCTCCCTGACGATGTGATCGGGCTTTTCATCATGCCACCCTCTCTTGAAGAACTTGAGGCACGCCTTAAAGGCCGCCAGTCTGATAGTGAGGCAGAAATTTCAAAAAGAATGGAAGCGGCCAATGCGGAAATATCCCACTGGCCGGAATTTGACTATATTCTGGTCAATCATACCCTTGAGAAAGCCATTGCTCAGGCACGCTCTGTCCTTGAGGCTTCCCGCCTGACAACAGGAAGATGTTCCTTTTAAGTGATAAAGATATTCTCTTTTATTTTACACCCTCGACGCCTCTTGTCAGGGGTATGATATGAAGCGATAGTCCCAGAAGATTGATGAATCCTTTCGATATCAGGAGCTTTTCATGACTGACAGGCAGAGCATGCCACTGATTCTCGCCCTTCCAAAAGGGCGTATTCTCAAAGCATTACGCCCTGTCCTCTCTCATACAGGGCTTGATCCAGCACCTGACTGTCTTGACGAAAGCAGCCGCAGGCTTCGTTTCCCAACTGCTAATGCAAATATCGATGTCGTCCGGGTACGCTCTTTTGATGTTGCAACTTTTGTTGCCTATGGCGGAGCCGATATCGGTGTTTGTGGTGCTGACGTCTTAATGGAGTTTGACTACCCTGACCTCTATGCACCGCTGGATCTGGGGATAGGAGCATGCCGCATTTCTGTTGCCCGGCTGAGAAAAGAACCTTCAGAGGATGATGCTCCGGAAGAACGCTCTCGCCTGAGAGTCGCGACAAAATACCCCACCATTGCCCGGCGACATTTTGCTTCACGCGCAATCAATGCTGAAATTGTGCATCTTCATGGCGCAATGGAATTGGCTCCTGCCCTGGATATGGCTGATGTGATCGTTGACCTCGTTGATACAGGCTCTACCTTGAAAGCTAACGGGTTGGAGGAAATTGAAACCATTGCCCATGTCACAAGCCGCCTGATCGTTAATCGTGTTGCTCTGAAAACCAGACCGGAAGAAATCAGTTCCCTGATAGAACAATTCCGTCAGGCCCTTACGTCTCTCTCATAGTCAGTATTTAAAGAGGATGACCACCTGTTATGAAACGCCTTGATACAAAAGCAGAAAATTTCTCACTTTCTTTTCAGAAAATTCTAGCTGATCGGGGCGAGGAAACCCATTCTGTCGCAGAACCGGTCAGGGCAATTCTGGCAGACATCAGGGCAAGGGGAGACATTGCTCTATGTGAATATACAACCCGCTTTGATCAGTTCTCTCTAACCACTGAGACCATCAGGGTCACACCACAGGAAATCAGCCAAAGTGCTGCCCAAATCGCTCCAGAAACCCGGGAAGCCCTGAAACTTGCTGCCCGTCGCATCAAGGCATTTCATCAGTCACAGCTTCCTCAGGACCTTGATTATGAGGACGAGGAAGGACTAAGACTGGGTATGAAATGGACCGCACTAGATGCTGTAGGACTTTATGTCCCGGGGGGGAAGGCGGCCTACCCTTCTTCTGTCCTGATGAATGCCATGCCGGCCCGTGTCGCTGGTGTAAAACGTCTTGCCATGTGTGTACCAACCCCTGGGGGTGTCTTAAATCCCCTTGTAATGGCAGCCGCCCAATTATGTGAAATTGATGAAATTTACCGCATAGGTGGCGCACAGGCCGTTGGCGCTATGGCCTATGGAACAGAAACGATCGCCCCCGTTGACCGGATCGTAGGACCAGGGAATGCTTATGTTGCTGAAGCAAAAAGGCAGGTATTCGGCCATGTCGGCATTGACAGCATTGCAGGCCCCTCGGAAGTGGTTATCGTTGCAGATGGGGAGAATAATCCGCATCTGGTTGCAATTGATCTCCTCGCTCAGGCTGAACATGACGAGCAGGCTCAGGCAGTCCTGATTACGTCAGATCCCGCTTTTGCCGATCAAGTTGAAAAAGCCATAGAACAAGCCCTCAAAACATTAAAACGAGCAGCTATTGCCCGACAGAGCTGGGATCATCACGGTGCGGTCATTATCGTCCGCAATGAGGATGAAGCCGCTGAAATCGTCAATGCCCTAGCGCCTGAACATCTAGAATTACTGCTTGATCAGCCACGGGAATTTAGCAGGAAGATACGTCATGCTGGTGCCATTTTTATGGGACGCTTCTGCCCCGAAGCTTTAGGTGACTATGTTGGTGGGCCCAATCATGTCCTGCCCACAAGTCGTACAGCCCGTTTTGCCTCTGGTCTGTCTGTTTTTGACTTTCTGAAACGTACAACCTCTATTGAAACAGACCAAACAGGATTGCAAGCTATTGGTCCAGCCGGTGTTACACTGGCTCTTGAAGAAGGACTGGAAGCGCACGCCCTCAGCCTGTCCGAAAGATTGAAACTTTTGAAGAACTAAAATTTTCTGTGGATGATTCTGTCTTAATCAAACGATAAAAGGAACAGCTTCTAGTAATAATAAGAGTGCGCCGATAGTTTATGCCTCATCAGGGCGCTCTCATTTTTATCCACCTTCCTCAAGAACAGGCCGAATCGTTTTCCTGACAAAACCGGGTATCACGAGTCGTCAAGAACGGGGACGACCTTCCAAAAAATCGAGAACCATCTGGTTAAAAATATCCGGCTTCTCGACATGCAGCCAATGGTTGGTTTCGGGCAACACCTCAATCTCAGCTCTGGGGAAAAGTTTGTGGATAAGATTATAGTGCTGTTCCTGGATATAGGGTGACAATTCACCCTTTATAAAAAGTGCAGGCCCGTCCCACTGACATGATAAAAGCGCTTGAGGCCAACCTTCGATCTCATCAATAGACTGGACAATTTCCGTCAGGCCTATTTCCCAATAGGCCGGGTTACCTGGAACGATATTCTGGCCAACCAGATCAGCAACATCACGACTCCCAGTAATAGGAAGGAGGAAATTGCGTATTTCTGTTCTGTTCTTAAGAACAGGAAGCGTGATCTGTGAAAGTTTTCTGACAAGCGAGCCACTCCCATGAGCTGTCAGAACAGGAGCTATATCAGCCACGCAGAGTTTTGTAACTCGCTCTGGCGCCAGAAGAGCCAACGCCATTGCAACCTTGCCGCCCATGGAATGACCGACAAAAGCTGCTTTGGAAATCTCCAGTTGATCCAGTGTTTTAAGAACATCCTGAACCATGGAGCGATAATCCATAATCCCGTGAGGACTGTTACCATGAGAGCGTAAATCCACAGAAATCGTTTGAAAGAAGGGGCTTAATGCCCTTTGCAGCATTCCCAGATTACGCCCCCGGCCCAGTAAACCATGGAGGAGAACGACAGTTTCTCTTTGCTGATGACTGACTCCAGCCGATTCAGAGTAAAATAAATACATAAATAATTCTTTAACAATTTATTTTTTAGAATTTTTATCCTATAGGCAGTGAACGCATTATAGAAGGTAAATAATTCTGCCTGTAACCCATATTTCAACGAAAGTGTACTCTGGATTTCATGAAAATAGATTATCTTGTGACGAGCTTCGATGATGGAGGAGCAGAGTTTGCAATTCCGTCAATTGTGAATTTATTCACCAAAATGGGGCATGAAGTTCGGATTATAGCCTGCGAAGCGGGCAATCGGATAGCTGAAGAAAGATTAATAAAAACCAATCTCCCTATCTGCATATTTTCTGAAACACGCTCCTCCACTATCAAACATATATGGAAATATATAAAATATATAAAAAAGAATGACGCTCCTGATATAATTTTTACTTCTTTAACAAGAGCTAGTACAGTCGGTTTCATAGTCGGAAAATTATTGAGGCTTCCAGTTGTCAGCTGGAAACATAGTGCCACACTCAAACGATCAACAAAAATATGGAAATCATTCAGCAAACTCTGGATAGCTGACTCACTCGCGGTAGGCGAATTTGTTCATAATATAATGAAGATTCCGTCCTCAAACATAACCATTTGGCCACTCTTTTTTTGTGAAATCAGTAAAACAGAGCGGGAAATATGGACAACAGGGAAAACTCTTAGAATCGGCAGTATTGGCCGCCTCCATAAACAAAAGAATTATACTGCTCTTATTGATGGTATTGCTCTTTTCAGGAATCGTTATCCACAATATTCATCCAAAATATCTGTTACAATACTTGGAGATGGGCCAGAAATAAACAAATTGCAAAATAAAATTACAGAACATAAATTGGAAAACTGTATCGAACTCCTTGGTTACTCCGCAGATATTTATAACTATCTTAAAGAGATAGACCTTTATGTCCAACCCTCCCTTTATGAAGGAATGTGCCTTGCCGCCCATGAAGCTCTCTCAACAGGTTTACCATTATTAGCAACGCCTGTAGGAGAAATGAAAACTAGTTTAGAACACGATACAGGCTTTACCCTCCATGGTGACCTTTCTGAAGCCATTTGTTCTGTATTAAAGAAAATCTTCGAGAACCCATCTATATTAGAACAAAAAAGCAAAAATGCATTAAACTATATGCACCACTATTACAGCAAAGACTCATTTGAAGAGCATGGAAGAAACGTATTAAAACGTATGGAGGCTATAATATCTTCTTAAATACTCCTAAAAATACATATAAGTATTTTAATAAAAATCGATTTTTATTTTGATATGGACATTTTGACGGTAGATATGTTTTTTTAACTATTATAAAATCTCGGAAATAGAATTATTAATAATGATTCTATTTCCAGATATCAGATCAAAAAATACTCATAAAAAAACCTTCTATATAACGATATAAATTGGTATTATATCCAAGAAGCTTATTTTAAGCGCATGTGCTGATAAAGGGAAACCCAAGCGCCATGTTTATATCTAGAATGTCTGGTCCTTCTTGCACATCTGAAGCACTCCAGACTGGATGTACTGTCGAAGATATGGACTATGCAATCATTACGTAACAAAATGCGTATGAGGTCTTACGTCCCTTTTGCCTTACGCGTCTTCGTCAGACAAAGCGAAATCGGACTGACATTCCTCGCCGCCGTAATTGGTGCATTAGGAGGGGGATGCGTCCTCATTATAACCTATATTACGCTTACGGCTCATGCGTTTTTTTATGGCTTAACAAATGACGGTCATCTCTCTGGACTAGTGTCACTTCCTCTTTGGCGGTGTCTGATTGTTCTGGGTGGGGGGGGAGTTGTAGTTGGCCTTTTTAGTTTCTGGGTCAGGACTTTTCTTAAAAGACATCTTGTTGACCCCATTGAAGCAAATGCACTGCATGGTGGCAGGATGTCTGTACGTGACAGTCTGATTGTGGTCACGCAGACACTTCTTTCGAATGGTTTTGGCGCATCTATCGGACTCGAAGCAGGCTTTACACAGATTGCCGCATCTCTCGGCTCTGCCCTCGGAAGGACCTTCCGGGTTCGTCGGGAAGACTTGCGTATTCTGGTTGGTGCCGGAGCAGCTGGTGCTATCGGTTCAGCCTTTGATGCCCCTATCGCAGGATCCTTTTACGCTTTTGAACTTGTTATCGGTACTTATTCTCTCGTTTCTCTCTGCCCTGTTGCCATAGCCTCTATTACAGGATTGGCGGTCGTCAATTTATGTGGTGGCCTTCATAACGAAGTGATACTCCCACCTTTACCCCCAGTTATGAGCCACGATCTGACGGGAATTATAGTGCTCGGTGTTCTTTGTGCGCTCATTGCCATTCTGATCATGTACAGCGTCACTCAGAGTGAATCCCTGTTCAGGCTGATACCGGGACCACAATGGTCGAAACCACTCTGGGGCGGGCTTGCTGTTGGCGCTTTGGCTGCCTGGAGTCCATCAGTGCTTTCATCAGGGCATGAGGCTCTGCGTCTGCTACTTGAAGGACAGACCCTCTCCCTGATCACATTGTTACTACTCCTTGCCAAAGCCCTTGCTTCCAGCCTTTCAATCGGGTCAGGTTTCAGAGGAGGGCTTTTTTTTGCATCACTTTACCTCGGCTCTCTGGCAGGAACAGGCTTTGGAGTCATTCTGGCTCCTTATGGACTGGCACCGCATAATATAACTTTATGCGCTATGATTGGTATGGATGCGATGGCTGTATCCATTATCGGGGCGCCTTTAACGATCATTAGTATAATTCTGGAAATGACCGGGCAGATTACAGTCGCACCGGCTCTAATCCTGGCCGCTATTCTATCTCTTCTGACCACGAGGCGCCTCTTTGGCTATAGTTTTGCAACCTGGCGCTTTCATCTGCGTGGTGAATCAATCCGTTCTGCTGTCGATATAGGCTGTATCAGATCTCTGACCGTTCAAAGCCTGATGCGCATCACGATCCGAAGCCTTCATCCTTCTGTCACAATCGCACAGGCTCAAAGCCTTTTTCCATTAGGAAGTGGGCATAGAATTATCCTGATTGATGAAACCGGCCGTTATAACGGAATGATTTCCATGGCTGAACTCCATGCCTGCCATGACCATAATAAAACTGTCAATGAACTTGCAGGATGGCAAAATGCCATGCTGACACCCCAGATGAATATTAAGGAAGCAACGTTATTATTTACCAAATTTGAGGTCGATGCCTTAGTCGTCGTAGAAGATCTCATGTCCCGCGTCGTCGTGGGACAACTTGGTGAAGCCTATACATTAAGGCGATATGCTGCAGAGCTTGAACGATCCCGCCGGGAATTAGCAGGAGAAGACCGATTTTCTGTGTAAATAAATAATAAAAGACTTGTTATTAACATAATGTAAGCGCATCATGTATAATGGGATATTGTAACAAAGGATGAATAAAATGTCTGACAAGCCCAAAATGAATGATCTTGAAGCACGCCTACAGCAGCTTCAGATCACTTTACCTCAGGCAGCATCACCTGTGGCAAATTATGTACCTGCACTCATAACAGGACATCATTTGATCATTTCAGGGCAGTTACCACTTCATGGAGGAACTTTACTCTTAAAGGGAAAACTGGGCCGTGAGGTATCTGAGGAAGATGGCATTAGTTGTGCAAGAGCCTGTTTCCTCAATATCCTCGCGCAAGCCAAGACAGCCTTGGGAGGAGACCTCTCCCGGATCAAGCAAGTTGTCCGGATAGGTGGCTTTGTTGCATGCACGCCTGAATTCGAGGATCATGCCCGTATCATTAACGGTGCCTCTGACCTTGCGGTGGATTTATTTGGCGAACGCGGGAAACATGCTCGCGCAGCCGTTGGAGTCATTTCTCTCCCTTTAAATGCACCTGTAGAAGTTGAGGCGCTTTTTGAAATCGCCTGAACTGTTTTTATTGATAGCTAACGTAATGGACCATAACAGACTATGACAGACACACTTCCCGATCGCCTTTCCGTTCACCCCGACAGCCCCTATTTCAATGAAGCTATTCTCGAAAAAGGAATTGGGGTGCGCTTTAAAGGCGTCGAAAAAACAAATGTAGAGGAATATTGCGTCAGCGAAGGTTGGATACGGGTCTCAGTGGGGCGTACATTAGACCGTCGTGGTCGCCCCATGACAATGAAATTATCTGGCCCTGTGGAAGTGTGGTTTAAAGAAACACAGCTAGACTAAGGAGGAACAAGATCATGACAGACTCTCCCTATGCGGACCGCTATTCCGTAGTCATTGTTGGAGGAGGAGCAGGTGGCATCTGCGTTGCGGCACGCTTGAAAAGAGCACGACCAGAACTAACAATTGCCATCATCGAACCTTCTGCCACCCATGCTTACCAACCTGGATGGACGCTGGTGGGGGCAGGTGTCATGTCCCTTGCTGATACCCTGAAACAGGAAGGAGGCGTCATTCCCCGTGATGTCACGTGGGTCCGTGATCGCGTGCGTTCATTCCAACCTGACGCCATGACCGTAACACTCGAAAACGGGACGGTTATAGAATATCAGCGTCTGGTTGTAGCTCCGGGGATCCAGTTGAACTGGGACGCCATCAAGGGCCTGAAAGAAACTCTTGGCCGGAATGGCGTCGCTTCAAATTATTACCGCGACGGTGCGGCCTATATGTGGGAGTGTGTGCGCAACTTCAGTGCAGGTACAGCCATTTTCACGCAACCGGTCATGCCTATTAAATGTGCCGGAGCACCACAGAAAGCGGTTTATCTCTCATGTGATCACTGGCGCCGTGAGGGAGTCTTACACCGTATCAAGCCGCAATTCTGTACGGCTGGGGCCAAGCTTTTCGGTGTTGATTATTATGTGCCATCCTTACAGAAAATGATTGATTATTACGGTGTTGAGGTTGCCTATAAAGAAAATCTCATCGCTATTGATGGTCAGAAAAAAGAGGCGACCTTCCAGATTGTCGGGACGGACCAGACAATTGTGCGTCCTTTTGATATGATCCATGTTGTGCCACCTCAATCTGCTCCAGACTTTGTCCGCAACAGCCCGCTAGCCAATGAAGCAGGGTGGCTTGATGTTGACCCGACGACAATGCAACACAATAAATATGAAACGATTTTTGGGCTGGGAGATGCAACGAGCACACCTAATGCCAAAACAGCTGCTGCTGTTCGTGAGCAGGCGCCTGTTGTTGTTGAAAACCTCATTAAATCCCTTGAAGGGAAACCCCTTGAAGGCGCCTATAATGGCTATGGCGCCTGCCCGCTAACTGTTTCTTATGGCCGTGTTGTGTTGGCTGAATTTTTATATGGTGGCAAGGTTGTTTCCAGCCTTCATTATGACCAACGTAAGCCAAGCCGGTTTGCCTGGACGTTCAAGACACAGATCTTCCCCCGGCTTTATTGGTACGGCATGCTCAAAGGGATAGACCCACTGGTAAGCCATAAAATTGTTGATACGACAAAATAGTCTTAAGGATTTTGTCGTAAAAATTAATGTAAAAAAAGTCCCATCTTTTCCGATGGGACTTTTTTTATGGAAGATCACTGAAAAGGATAGTCATTTTATGCGTAACCCTATCAGCTTCCATAAACATCCTTCAACAATGGTATCCGTTCCTGGAAAGAAAGCCTCTTCCCTGAAACATTTTCTTGCCTTTACAGGTCCGGGATATATGGTTGCTGTCGGCTATATGGACCCCGGCAACTGGGCGACTGACCTGCAGGGGGGTGCCCAATTTGGTTATAAGCTCCTTTTCGTCATTCTGTTATCCAATCTCATGGCTGTTCTGCTTCAGGCATTCGCCGCACGTCTAGGGATTGCAACAGGAAAAGACCTTGCGCAGGCCTGTCGGCAATGGTGTCCATCCTGGCTCAACGTCTTTCTCTGGTTAGCCTGTGAGCTGGCTATAATCGCATGCGACCTTGCAGAAGTCATAGGAACAGCCATAGCCCTCAATCTTCTTTTCGGACTCTCTTTACTGGCAGGAACAATCATTTCAGTCACTGATACGTTTCTGGTCCTGTTTCTCATGAAATTTGGCTTCAGAGCACTTGAAGCCTTTGTTATGGCACTTCTGGTCATTATTGGTGCCTGTTTTACAATTCAGCTGGTCATGTCGTCGCCTTCTTTAAAAGCCATATTCAGCGGCTTCATGCCTTCGTCTGACATTATAAAAAACCCTGCCATGCTTTATATCGCCATTGGAATTGTGGGCGCGACTGTTATGCCCCATAATCTTTATCTGCATTCATCACTGGTACAAACACGTGCTTATGAACGTACTGATACTGGAAAAAGGGAAGCCATACGCTGGGCCACATGGGATAGCAGTATCGCTCTGACATTTGCTCTGGCTATTAATGCCGCAATCCTGATTGTATCAGCCGCAGCATTTCATAACACCATCTATCATAATATTGCTGAAATCAGTGATGCCTGGCGTCTGTTATCGCCTGTCTTAGGCTATGGATTAGCATCGACCCTCTTTGCAATCGCTCTTCTGGCAGCAGGCACAAACTCTACAGTGACAGGTACACTGGCAGGGCAGATTATTATGGAAGGTTTCCTCCATATCCGCCTGTCTTATTGGGTCAGGCGCTTATTGACCCGGGGGCTGGCCATTCTCCCCGTGATTTTCGTCATTATTCTTTATGGTCAGGATAAAGTCAGCTCTCTGCTTGTTTTCAGTCAGATTATTCTCTCCATGCAACTTCCTTTTGCTGTCATTCCATTAGTCTTTTTCGTCAGCAGCAAAAAGAAAATGGGCGAATTTTCTCTCTCCCGCTTCTGGATAGGAATGTCCTGGTTTGTCGCCATTCTAATTGTTGTCATGAATATTAAGCTTCTCATGGATACACTGCCATAACTCCTCATATAAGAAAGGGAGGTACAATAGTACCTCCCTTTCTTTCAGCGCCATAAAATCAGGTTTTACTGAGCCAATAAAGCTGTCAGGCGACGGGAGAAACTTGCCGGATCCGGCAAGGATTCCCCTTCCTGCACACGAGCTAGATCAAGCAATATTGACCCATAATCAGCAACGGATTCACCTGCTGCAACGCGTTCTGCCAAACGGCGTATGAGAGGATGACGTGGGTTTAATTCCAACACAGGCGGCATAGGAGGGAAATCCTGTCCTGAACGGCGCAAAAGTCTCTGCATGGCCAGGTCGGGGCCTCCTTCGGAAGAGAGCACCACAGCACTTCCTGTCAGACGATCAGTTGAACGAACATCTTTGACTGCGTCCCCCAAAGCATCTTTCAGGACAGGAAGAAGTTTTTCCATCTCGGCAGCTTCGCCCTGATCTTTCAATTCCGAAGTGAATTTTTCTAGATCAGCCGAGGCATGGGCAACAGATTTAAAGACCTTATCCTTATAGGAATGGAGGCGCTCAGGCCAGAAACTGTCAACAGGGTCTGTTAGAAGGAGGACTTCGATACCACGTGCCTTGAAACCCTCAAGCTGTGCTGATGCTTTCAAAGCCGCAAGGGAATCACCTACCAGATAATAAATTGCCTCCTGCTCCGGCTTCATACGGCTGATATAATCATCCAAGCTTGTTAGATTATCATCATAGCTCGTATTGAAAAGGGCAATCTCGGCAACTTCCTGACGATGTTCAGAATCTTCCCATAAACCTTCCTTGATTACAGGCCCGAAATTATTCCAGAAATTCCTGAACCCTTCATCATTCTCTTTTGCCCGTGACTTGATCTCATTAAGCACGCGTCTGGTAACGGCTTTACGGATCCGTGCCAGAACAGGCGTTGATTGCAACATTTCACGTGAAACATTGAGCGGGAGGTCATCTGTATCAACTACGCCCTGTACAAAACGCATCCATCCCGGAACGAGCCTGGCTTCATCAGTGATAAACATACGTTTTACATGAAGATGAATATGGCTTTCTCGGTCTTGCTGTTCCATAAAATCAAATGGCCGTGCTCCCGGCAGGAAAAGCAAAGACGTAAATTCCACCGTACCTTCAGCATGCCAGTGCAGCGTTGCATAAGGCTCATCAAAAGCATGAGCAATATGATGATAAAATTCCTTATACTGCTCGGTTGTTATTTCTGCCTTGGGACGAAGCCAGAGCGCTGTCCCTTCATTAACCGTCTGCTCTTCACTTGTGCCATCCTCTTTGGTTTCACGCAGCGCCACCGGCCAGGAAATATGATCCGCCCATTTACGGATAATCGTCCTCAGGCGCTGAGGTTCCAGAAACTCTTCTGAATCATCCTTCATATAAAGAATGACTTCTGTCCCGGCTTCCTCACGTTGTGCATCGGCAAGGCTGTATGAACCTTTACCATCTGAACTCCAGAGAAAGGCTTCATCTGTGCCAGCCTTACGGGAAACAACATCAACGCGATCAGCAACCATAAAAGCTGAATAAAAACCCACACCAAACTGACCAATCAGACTAGGCCGGTCTTCAGGCTTCGCAGCGCTTAATTTTTCTCCGAAAGCTTTCGTTCCTGACCGTGCGATTGTTCCCAGATTCTGGACCAGCTCCTCACGGCTCATACCCAGACCATCATCTGAAATCGTGAGTGTTTTGGAAGCTTTATCAGGCGTAATTGTAATATGCGCGTTCTCAGGAAGAGCAAGTGAAGGTTGTGTCAAAGCTTCAAAACGCCGTTTATCCATGGCGTCTGCTGCATTGGCAACTAACTCACGCAAAAATATCTCCCGGTCCGAATAAAGAGAATGAACGACCAGATCAAGCAGACGGCCAACCTCTGCACTAAACTGATGCTCTTCACCCTGAGGGGAATTTGTCACTGAACTCTTAGTTTCGCTCATTATTCTTCTCTGTCCCTATAATAATTATCTAAAATGAAGGCCTTAATAAAAACTCCAGCCCCTGATGTATCGTTAAAGATGGGCTGGAGTCCTGATTTTTAAAAGAGGTCCTGAAACAAAAGAGATTTTTTACGCGCCAATTCCCAGGGAAGTCCCTTCATCAACCACAATAGAAGCACCATGAAGAGCGCGAGCGCTGTTACTCGCTAGAAAGGCAACAACCTCTGCAATATCCTCAGGCTTTGAAAAAGCTCTTTTACTAGGATTAGCTTCTGCAATAGAACGCAAAACACCTGCCTGAGCAGGATCATTAATCAATTGATCATGCATGGAAGTTTCAACGCGGCCAGGTTCAATTGCATTGATATTGATCCCCATGGGCCCCAGTTCCAGAGCCAAAGTACGCGTTAAAGCCGTAACAGCTGCCTTGCTGGCACAATAGCCTGAATATGTTGCAAAGCTGTAAAAAGAACAAATAGATGAAAGTGCTATAATCTTGCTTCCAGGATGAGTGATATCCCCTTTTTTAAGAACTGGCAGTGACGCATGAATGATATTCCACATACCATTTACATTGACCGCCATCATGCGTTCAAAACCTTGCGTTGAATCAGCTGTCAGCGGCGTATCAAAAAAGACACCAGCACCATGGACCAGAACATCAAGTTCGACGTGATCTGACTGAAGCGTCTTGATAAGGTTTTTTACATCAGCTTCATTGACAATATTAACCCCATAGCTCTTGACCCATGGCTTCTCTTTTTTTGTCTGGCTGATTGCTGAAACTGTTTGAACCGCCTCTGAATAATCTTTTGAAGGGTTACTCCCCACCAGGATGACATTATAATTCAGAGAGGCAAATTTGCAGGCAATAGCCAGACCAATCCCTGATGTACCGCCTGTTATGAGGGCTGTTTTTCCATGTGGCATTTAATGCTTCCTATTAATCCATTTATAATCATCTCTTTATACACTCTGTTCCAGCTCACGCGTAAATTTTCTTGTAATAAATTTAACAACGACACTTAGCCGAACTATATTATTTTTATTTCATTAATTTATCATTATAATTTTTATTGTAAAATTTCTGGGAAGTATCTTATAAGCAAAATATAAATGTAAATCGGCTGACCAGTACGTTTCCATAAGACCGATGTATTTATTTAATTAAATTTGACACATGGTAAAATATCTTCCCCCTTCCACTCGTTCAGATCGCGCTATTTCTGTCGGGCACTTTAAGGAGAAAATGCTGTGTATATCGAAATATTATCCCTCGATGTTGAGGGGATGACCTGTGATGAATGCGTAAAAAAATTGGAAAAACTTCTGACTGTAGAACCAGGCGTTGTAGGAATAGAAATTTCTCTGCCTCGTAAACATGTTGATATCCGCTATGATGAGGCGAAAACTTCAGCAAGAACTCTTTGCAAACTTATTGAAAAAGCAGGATATGACCCTATGATAACAGATCAGTGACGTTAACGATCTGGAGAAAAATTATTATCCGGGCGTAAACATGATATATTAGGCTTATGGATAATTCTTTTTCTTCACGCTCTGTTGCTACAAAAAAGAAGTCTTACGCGGATTTTAAAAATCCTCTTCAAAGAAAAGCCAGATTTATTCATGGAAGTATCTTTCATCATGTAGTGGCCATGGCCAGTACGGGGGCTGTGGGATTGATGGCTGTTTTTGCTGTCGACCTTCTTAATTATTTTTATATATCCCATCTCCATGATTCAACGCTAACTGCTGCCATTGCTTTTGCCAGTTCCATCAGCTTTGTACAGGTTTCTGTAGGGCTGGGTATGTCTATTGGCCTGGGTGCCTATATAGGGCGGCTTATTGGTGCCCATAAACATTATCGTGCCAAAAACCTGGCCTCGGCTTTTCTGGTCATTATGGTGGGGATAACCATTCTTCTGGGTCTGTTTACAGCAGGCTGCGCTCCCTATTTTCTCTCTCTTCTTGGTGCTCGGGGAAATAGCTTGATACAAGCCACATGTTTCTTACGTATCATCGCTCCTGCCTTGCCGCTTATCTGTCTTGGAATGGCTCTCTCAGCCCTTCTCCGCGCTGTTGGAGATGCCAGACGATCCATGAATGTCACGCTGATCGGGGCCATCGCTACAGCTATTTTAGACCCAATATTGATTTTTGGCTTTCATCTTGGCCTGGAAGGTGCTGCAATCAGCACAGTCCTATCACGACTGGCCATTACATTAAGTGGCTTTTTCAATCTGCGCCATCACGACATGCTTACCTACCCCAAAAGGCAATTCATCCCTCTTGCAGCACGTAAAATAAGCCCCATCGCTCTTCCTGCTATTGGCACCAACCTTGCAACACCTGTAGGAGCACTTTTTGCTACCCGTGCCATGGCCCGTTTCGGATTAGATGCTATTTCCGGGCAAGCTGTTATTGACCGTCTTGTGCCAGTTTCCTTTGCTTTTGTTTTTGCCCTTACAGGCTCCGTCGGCCCAATTATGGCACAAAATCTTGGTGCCCACCGTATTGACCGCGTTAAAGAAACTTTTCTCTGTGCATTAAAATTAACTGCTCTTTGCGTTCTTATCGCCTGGGGTACCTTCGCAAGCTGTAACAGCCTCATTCTGAAGATCTTTCATGTTCAGGGAGTCGGCATTGAACTGGTCAAATTATTTTGTTTTTTCATTGTAACCAGCTATATGTTCGTAGGCCTACTTTTTGTTTCTAATACGGCCTTTAATAATTTGAATTATCCCCTTTATTCCACAGCTTTTAACTGGGGACGTGCAACTTTGGGGACGATTCCCTTTGTGACAATAGGCGCCTTATATGGTCCTAAAGGCGTTATGATCGGCCAGGCACTCGGTGTCGTTATTTTTGGATCACTTGCAATGATAACAGCTTTCTCTGTTATCCGGTCTCTTGAGAAAATAAATCCTGATAAAATGCCAGTTCCTGCTGCAAAGTCTCCGCTATAACAGCAGGGGACCTGAAGCCATGCCCCTCTTCAGGAAAACGATGGAACGAGGCATGTTCCATTTTCTCTGCCAATGTTTCTGCCAATTTCAGAGGCACGACACAATCCTGTTCACCATGAAAGAACAAAACAGGCTTGGTCAGTCTTTCGGGCCAGTTTATAGGAGAGCGCTCCCTGTAAAGGGACTCTGCTTCAGGGAAGGGACCGATGAGTGTATCAAAATAATGGGCTTCAAAACGATGTGTCTGCTCAACCAACCCGATCAAATCAGTAACACCATAAAGAACAGTCCCTGCTCGGAAAATATCTGAGGAAGCCAGGGCAGAAAGCACTGTGAGGCCACCTGCACTACTGCCGCGAATAACGCAGCAATTAGGGTCCACTTTCCCTTGTTCTATCAGGGATTTTACAGCAGAACAGCAATCCTGTACATCTGCAACACCCCATTGGCCATTCAAGGCGTCTCTATAACGTCTGCCAAAACCGGTTGAACCGCGATAATTGACATCCAACACGGCAAATCCCCGGGATGTCCACCATTGGACCTTAAAAGAGAACTCTGGCTTTGCCTGTCCTGTTGGGCCACCATGGACCAACACGATCAATGGAGGAGGCATTCTGACAGGAAAACAATTTTTCCCCTGTGCTGGCGGGTAGAAAAACCCTCTGACAGGAAAAGACTCATGCTTATTCTGAAATATAAGGTTCTGAGGTTTAGCGATATCTTCTTTCGTAATATTGTCAGGAAACGTCCAGGCAGGACGAAACCGGTCATAAACACCTTCCAGATCTCCCATCGCCAGGGAAGGTGGTGCATCTTCAGGAACATCATTCCAGCAATAAAACCCTTTTTTCCTCATAGGAGAGGGCACCATTTCAGGGGATGCCTGGCTGATGATATCTTCCCACCCTTTTTGAGGCTCATAGCGTAAAAGGCAGCCAACACCTTCCTTCAATCCACGAGCCAGAATAGAGCCACCTTCTTCAACGCAATAGGAGGACTGTCCAAAAACCCAAAGAGGCAGACCAATTTCACACCGGGCAGAGGGCAGATTATGAAGCACCCAATCTTTTCCATCCCAATGATAAAATAGGGGCGACCAGAAACGCTCTGGAACTGTATCCTCACATTTCTGGTCTGATAAAACATAAAGACAATCTTTATACCATTGAGGCTCTATAAAGCTCACAGCCTCATTTTGCCCGGTGAATTTCCAACTTTTTCCAGTTCCCAATGACAGAATACAAAGCTGGGTATCATCCCATGACATTGATGGATTCTGCCACTCGATCCAGGCAAGGAAATGCCCATCATCAGACAAGCAGGGAGACGCATAGAAATCACTCCCTTCTCTCCTTATGTGACTACCGCTTTCAGCACTTATTGATAAAATGACAGAGTTTTCAGCACCCTTGCTTTGACATTCTCTTACACAGAAAACTTCATCTTTATGCGGGTAAAAACAGAAACCTGCATAGGAATATAAAAATTCCTCATGCCTGGCTGTATCTTGCCAGCAACGTGTACTTTTTCCATTGATACATGACCAGACACCGCCTTTTTTTCTGTCAGTAAAAACAACTTCCCATCCAGAAGGAATTTCACGCACAGCCCAGGCGCCACCGCCATATTCATGCAGTCTGGTTCCAATATCATAATCTGCTTCTACCAGATCGTGATAGGCCCCCTCTGGAGTACGCATCACAATAACAGAACGCCCTTTTTCTTCGGGACGACGCTCGAGCCAGAAACAGTAATCACCTATCGTTTTGACTTCGCTGAAATGGCGTGTCTTACGCGTCATTAATGAGGTATCAACCCAGGAACTCTTTTTACCTGAAAAATTGGAAGAATTCATCTCAATCCTCATTATCTTTTGCGTAAAGATTATTCTCTTTATAAGATAGGCATTACGACATGAAGCCGGTTTACCAGAATTTCTGATGGCATGACCATTTAAAGACAGATTATTTCAGGAGTTAGGCCCTGTTTCACCTTTCAGACATTTCATCTTACCTTGCTCAGATTCCCAGCATATATGCCTATCTCCTGATTGGAATCACAATTATGCTGGAAAGTACAGGCTTGCCTCTTCCTGCGGAAAGTTTATTGGTAATTGCTTCTCTCTATGCTTCCCAGACCCATCACCTTACGGCCCAGGGACTTATTATTTCTGCCGTTATTGGTGCAATTATGGGAGATAATATCGGTTATCTGATAGGATTTAAAATCGGTTACAATCTCTTGAAAAAATACGGCGCTAAAGTTGGTCTGACTGAAGATCGCCTTATGTTAGGACGTTATTTTTTCAGGCATTTTGGTGGCCCTAGTATTTTTTTAGGGCGTTTCATGATTTTTCTTCGACTTTTCATTGCCCTTATTGCCGGAGCGTCCCGGATGCCCTGGAAAAGCTTCCTCTTTTATAATGCAGCTGGAGGATTAGTTTGGGGTGGGTGCTACGTTTTAGTCACATATGAAATCGGGCGGCAAATCGAAAAATTTTCAGGACCAGTCAGTTTTATAATTGGTGGCATTGCAATCATAGTCCTCATTATCGGTTTCTTCTTTTTACGTCGTCACGAAGAACATCTTATCCATAAAGCACGCCTCGAAGAAGAACATTACATCTCTTTATCAGAGAATTAAGGCCTAATAATAATCATGATAACAATAATAACCATTAAAATGGTTGGAATTTCATTTATAAAACGGTAGAAACGTTCTCTATATTTATTTTCTCCCCGTTCAAAACAACGCCTCCAAGCACCACAGAATCCTTGGAAAGCAGCCATTCCTGCGACAGAAAAAAGCTTGCCCCACCACCAGAAACTGCTCCACTCAATCACATGAGGTAAAGCCGCCATGAGACTTCCCGTAAGAAAAGTCAGAATCATAGCAGGCGTCATAATTTGTTTATAAAGTCTTTTTTCCATCAGACTGAAGCGCGCATATTCCTCAGTACCAACCTTAATCTGTGTATGATAGACAAAGAGCCGAGGTAGATAAAATAACCCTGCCATCCATGAAATAAACGCCATAATATGGAGCGACAAAATCCAGGTGAAATGATTCTGGAAAAAGGGGATCATGAACCTTCTCTTTTAAGACAGAATAGCAGGTGCCAGTTTTGGTAATAAAAGCGGCATAACCTCAGACAGGCTCGTAATACGCACAAAATGAGGAACTGGCCAATATGGCGGCAGGGGATGATTTTCGTCTCTTAATAAAAGACAGGACATTCCCGCCCGTTTTACCGCTTCTGCACCCGTATCGCTATCTTCAATCACAAGTACTTCCTCAGGTGAAACGCCTTGCTGCTGGGCTGCGTGAAGATAAACGCCCGGATCAGGTTTATGGCAGCCCATATCATTTGCTGAAAAAATACGGTCATGAGGAATCAACTGATCCATTTTTGTATGACCGAATTTGGCATCCATTTCAGCAATGGATGAATTTGACCCGATTGAGAAAGGAATCCCGTGTTTCCTCAAGTCTTTCAATAGGTCAATGGCACCATCAATAGGATCAATACCCGTTTTTAAAAACTCTATCAGCATATGGCGCATTTCTGATATTGTTCCAGATGGTAAAGAGTAACCGAGCTCTTCTTCAAAAGATTTGACCGTTTGGGTAAGCGTATGCCCTCCATAACGGGTCATTGCTTCCTGATCTGTTATTTTTATTCCAAGAGAGCGGGCATATTCTGCAACCTTACGGCAAGATGGCCCTTCACTGTCAATCAGGACGCCATCACAATCAAAAACGACAAGCTTCAGACCGCTTCTTATTTCATCAATCTTACCAGTCATATCGTCCTCACGCTTTCAACAAGAAGAGACACATTTTCAGGAGGGGTCTGTTGCATCACACCATGACCAAGATTGAAGATATGACGTCGACCTTTCATCGAATCCCTGATCCTACGGGCCTCTTTTACTAATGTTTCTCCTCCATTCAGCAAAATCATTGGATCAAGATTTCCCTGTAACACGATGGAAGAAGGAAGCATTTTTGCAATAGCCTCCATATCCGCCACACTATCGAGGGCAAGACACTCAAGGGACGTCTTTTCTGCATATTCCAACGCCATAACGCCAGAAAGGCGCGGAAACCCTATAATTGGCGTTTCAGGATGCTTTGCTTTTAAGATTTTTACAATTTGCTGTGTCGGCTCAATAACGAAACGCCTGAATTCTTCCGGTGGTAAAATACCACCCCATGAGTCAAAGAGCATTACAGCCTCAGCACCTGCCTCAATATGAGCGCTGAGCATATTCGCTGTTGCTCTAGTCAATAATGTTATTAATTTTTCAAAAAGTGCCGTTTCCTGCAACATCATTTTACGCGTCTGCGCAAAATCACGTGAGCTACCGCCTTCGACCATGTAACAGGCCACTGTAAAAGGACTACCGGCAAAACCCAGAAGGGTGGTGGAAGATGGTAATTCCCGTGAGAGGATAGATAAGGTTTCTCTCACAGGGGCTATGGCCTCAAAAACTCTGTCTTCATTTAAGGCGTTTAAATCACGTTCAGTGCGGATCGGTTCAAGAACAGGGCCTTTCCCTTCTATAAAAGTGAGGGATTGTCCCATAACCCAGGGTAAAATGAGAATATCAGAAAATAAAATGGCTCCATCAAACTGATAACGTCTAATGGGTTGTAATGTTAATTCCACTGCGATGTCAGGTGTCATACAGCGTGTCAGAAAATCTGCTTGTGCCCGTAATGCCCGGAACTCAGGAAGATAGCGCCCTGCTTGACGCATAAGCCACATAGGAGGCGGCCAGATTTCCTGTCCCTGTAGAACCTGCAAAAGAGGTTTGGTGGAAGGATTTTTTCGAAAAGGGGATGCGTTATTCGATGTCATACAGCACTCTAATCATAAAATAAGAAATAAAGAAATTCTGGAGTGGTTATGGATGGCTGTGGATATCGGGGTACCCGGCTTTATAGAAATGTACCCCGTTTTACTCACAGTGTGTACAACTTTAAAAATGAGGAATATAAAGGGCCGTAGAAAATTATCCAGATTTTTCCACAGAAGGGCTGTGTACAATCCCCTATTTTTAAGGTCGTACAGTTTCATCCCCGGTACTCGGTACTATAACAGGAAAAGCTTTGTACAATCCCCATGTACCCCATGTTGCACGTGATATATCCCAGGAGGATGATAAGCCCCATATGCATCGTTTTTCTGTTGGAGTCGTTTTTAAAAAGGTTACTTTAATGAAAATCAGTCTTCGAAAACCCCTAGTCCTGGCGAGTGGTTCGTTAACGCGGAGGGATCTGCTTAAACAAGCCGGAATTGTTCCAGAAATCTGTGCTGTCGATCTCGATGAAGAGGCTTTACGGCGAAGGGAAACAGTAAAAGGAACATCTATTAAAGAGATTGCCTTAAAGCTTGCTGAGGCTAAGGCCTATAAGGCAGCGGATATGCTTTCTGCTGACAAAATTATTCTTGCTGCAGACCAGATATTGGAACTTGATGGCAGGATATTTTCCAAACCAGAAACGATGGAACAGGCAGTAACCCATTTACAGGCTATGAGAGGAAAGACACATTTTCTCCAGACTGCCATGAGCCTTTATGGGGAAGGAAAGATTATTTGGAATCATATCAGCACTGCGGAGCTGACAATAAGGCATTTATCGGACGAATTTATAAATTCATATGTGCAGGCTGAAGGAGACGATGTCCTTAAATCAGTTGGTGTTTACAGGATAGAATCTCTTGGGATTCATCTTTTTTCACATATAAAAGGGGAAAGAAGTACTATTTTAGGTCTTTCAATGCTGCCCCTTCTTGAAGCTCTGCGTCATTTTGGCATTTTACCTGATAAATTTTGCTGAAGCGTTTTTTCACCCTTGCTTTGTTATATAGAGCAGGATATAGGGATCGCAGACGAGAAGGTTTATCTTGTCTACGGGGCCATAGCTCAGTTGGGAGAGCGCCTGAATGGCATTCAGGAGGTCGTCGGTTCGATCCCGATTGGCTCCACCATATCATTATATAGTGATGTAATGGTCACTATAATGATAGGAAACAATCACTAAAAACATAAATAATCTATGATTTTCATTATATAGTAATGAATGTGGTGGAAGTATCTTTCTTAAAGAGAGAAAGCAGCATCTGATCCATTTTACCAAGATAGTCATTTGCTGTTCGAAGGTCAGCTTTTAGAGTCTGCACATATTCGCTGACAGCTGCTGCTAATTCCCGGGCCATTTGGGCTAAACTGGCAGCGAGAACTTTCGAAGGGATGAAAGCTTTCATTCCCATAAGCTGTTTTATTTGTGCTTTGAGATTTTCAATACAGGTTGCTGCATTGGCTTTAACATCTTCATTGCTAGAGTAGGTGATTTGATTGGTTTTGATTAAATCAAGCATAGCATAGCTGCCAGATCTGCCTTACATGTTAATGCTGTTGTAGCTTCTACTGTTTCATTGCAGAAAAAACAAAATATTAGGAGAAATTTATCTCTTAACGCTTCATTTCTTATCCTTGGTAAGAGTAGTAGTGGTGTGATTATATTGCGCTCTATAGGGGCAACTGAATCTGGAACGATCTGTAATAAGAAGCTATGGTCATATACATGTTTCGATAGTATGTACTTTTTTGATAAATTAAGGATCAGAGAGGCATAGTGAGCATTTTAGATCATAGTTATGGTATCCTTCTCCTTATTATAGGAAGCCTTATAATCAGTGAAATACTTGATGTGATGGTCGCTCCATATGTCTTTTATAAAAGAAAAAAATATATTATTTCAAGGTTTTTACCAGTAATAACAATTAACAGTTTTACTCTTTTTTTAAGTGGATCTATTTATATTTCCTTGTGTGTTGGAATAATTTTATTATCAATACTTGTAACGGCATCAAATTTGAAATTAAGATTATTAAATGAACCACTTGTTTTCACTGATTTGGCTCTATTATGGGGTTTTGTAAAACATCCTTCATTTTATATACAGGCAATACCTAAAACAACCAGAGTTTTTGTTGTATTAGGCCTTTTACCGTTTTTATGTATTATTTTTTATACAATATCTTATGATGTGACCATAAGAATAGAAGGCGCCATTTTATTTTTGATTTCTTCAGGATTGTTATGGTTTCTATTAGAGAAACAAAGCAGGGCAGGTGGGCCTCCTCCTGCTTTGTGGAAAGATGTTAAGACGATTGGCCTCTTGCCTACGCTTATGATTTACGCATGTCGCTGGAAACGTGAAGCCCCTCTTCCCCCGCAACCAGCGCTTCCCTTTGTAAAGGGGGCGCCAGAGGGAGTTATCATTATCCAATGTGAATCTTTTGCTGATCCAAACTGTTTGAATGAAAATTGGAAGAAACTTCCTGAGCTGGAATTAAGCCAGAAAGAAGCTGTTTTATGGGGAGATCTCAAACCAAGCGGATTTGGGGCCTATACGATGCGAAGCGAATATGGTGTTCTTTGCGGGAGCAATGAAGATGTTTTATCCTACAAACAGTTTGATCCGTTTTTGTCGGCTGTGGATATGGCCTCACATGCCTTATCGTTACGATTAAAAGAATTCTACCCGAAAGCTCTTTTTTTACATCCCTATGATCTTCGTTTTTATGGACGGGCTGATTTAATGCCTTCTTTTGGGTTTACAGAGATCGTCGGAGAGGATCGCTTTCAGAAAACAGATTATTATGGGCCTTACGTTTCAGATCAAGCTCTGACAGAATTCCTGCTTAATTATCTTCATCAGAATGAAAATTTTTTCGCTTATTGTGTGACAATGGAAAATCATGGCCCTTGGAAGAAAAATCGCTTAAGGCAGAAAACAGGGGCTGAGGCTTGGTATGAGCATGTTCAGCATGGAGATACCATGCTCGGAAAAATACGTGACGCTATCAGGGAAAGTGGAAAAGATATCATGCTTGTATTTTTCGGAGACCATAGACCAGCTCTAGGGGAAGTCCCTCCAAATGAAGGTCTGGAGCGAAGTACGCCTTATGTCGTTCTTAGGCCAAATGGTAAAAATCCTTCTAAAGAACCATCCCTGCCAGTTTCTTTAACGCCTGCTGGACTTCATGACGCTCTTATCAAACTGATTATTTCCCAAAATTGAAAAGCGCTTAAGGCAGAAAAGCAAAATAATTTGATGAGTGTATCTGTTATTTTACCTACCTGTCAGTTGTTTTATAACAGGCTGTGAAGCTAGCTGATTACAGGAGTGGTTCATGCGCTTTTTCCAACGTGCGAAAAAGGGAATTCTGTTAAGTTTTATTATTCAGACGTTTTTATGTTTATGTTTTTTGCAAGAAACTCTTTTTCAGGAAGCGAGAGCGGAATCCCGTCTCTCTCTTTTATGCGTTGAAACTGTCTGGTGTAATATTGCCCAGCAAATAGGAGGGAAGGATTTAACGACAAAACCCCTTCTGACAGCCCCAGGATTGGACCCTCATCATTTTCAGCCTTCACCGTCTCTATGGCGTTCAGTCGGGCAGTCTGACGGATTTTTCATTAACGGGGCAACTTACGATGATTGGGCTCTTTCTTTTCATAAGGTTGGGACAGATCGTCTCATTGCGTCACAAATCGGGCATTGGCAGGAAGGACAGGATCCCCATCTCTTTTTTGACCCTGAAATCGTCAAGGATGTTGCCTTTGCTTTTGAAAGTTGGCTGGTAGAAAAAGACCCGCAGAACAGGGAAGTTTATCGGGATAACCTGACTAATTTTGAACGGTCTTTGGACGATCTTCAAAAAAAGCTGGCTGTATTTAGGAGCCATTATCAAGGTCTTTCTGTTGCTATTACAGAACCAGCAGGTATGCGTCTTCTTTCAAGAACGGGTCTGATAATTACTGACCCACATTGGGCCTTATCTGTAATGAATCAGACAGGTGTCTCCGCCAGGGAAACGGCAAAGCTGGAAGAAGCTTTTAAAAATAGAAAAATTCAGGCTCTGATTATAAATCCATCTGTCAAATCTGCACAGATTAACACGTTATTGGAACTAGCCTTCCAGCAGAAAATTCCGTTGGTAAAAATTCAGGAAACCCTCCCGGTCGGGTTGAATTGGCAGGAGTGGATGTCGCAAATTCTCGACCAGCTCTCTGCTGCCCTGAGCGAGAAAGATCCTGCCAGGTGAGACAGATTTCCCTTATATTGGATCATGCGACGCTCTTGGCAGGTCAAACGATCGTTCTAGATGATGAGACACAGTCAATTTCACTTGAGGGAATCCTGATTCTTCGGGGGCGTAATGGGGTAGGAAAAACGACTTTTCTCAAGGCTCTCTTAGGGCTTGTTAAAGTAAAGACGGGGAAAATTTCCCTATGTTTTACCTCTCCTTCAAAAAAGAGTCCTGTGCTTGGCTATATGCCTCAAAAGGTTGGGCAGACAGCCTCAATGCTTCCTGTGATTAGTCATGTCATGGCGTGTTTGAGCGGAAAATTCTGGGGTATTTCTTTCAATCGCTCTCGCCGCAAACGTGCCTTGGAATTATTGGAGTTGACAGGTGTTTTATCATTAGCAAATCGTCCCTTAGGAGTTCTCTCCGGGGGAGAGCGTCAGCGCGTTGCTTTAGCACAAGCTCTTGCAGCAGAGCCTGATGTCCTGATTCTCGATGAGCCTTTTTCTGCGTTGGATCAACAGGCGCGTTATGAAAGTTTGGCCTTGTTTGGTGAATTGATAAAAAAACTAGGTCTTCGTTTTATCATGACGTCTCACGACGTGGTTTCTTTATGTGATAACTCTTATCCTGTGCAGGAGATGAGACTGGAAAAAGGGCATCTTCATGTTGAGTTATGACTTTATGCGTCATGCTTTTGTCGGTTGTTTTCTTGTTTCACTGCTAGCGGGGATATTGGGTTGGTTTATCGTGCTTCGGCATCAGATATTTGCAGCTCATGCCTTGCCCCATGTTGGTTTTAGTGGTGCAGCGGCTGCTATCTGGCTGAAAATTCCTCCTTTTATGGGCATGATTCTTTCAAGTCTGATTGCCGGTTTCTTTATGGCTTATGACAACCATAAGAAATCGCATATATCTGTTTATGCACAGCGTGAAATGATGACAGGACTCGTATTGGCAGCTAGTCTTGGTGTAGGTGTTTTCTGTCTTTTTGAAGCCAATAGTGCTTCAAATCAGGCAACAAACTTATTATTTGGCGATGTGTTAGGTTTAAGTACACAGACATTGCTGATCCTCGCGACTGTGACAGTGATCTGCCTGATCGGAGTAGTTATCTTAGGCAGACCGCTTCTTTTTACGACCCTTGCTCCTGATCTGGCAGAAGCACAGGGAATTAGATTATCCGTCATTTCATATAGTTTTATGGCGATGGCCGCTTTAGCAACAGCGGCCTGTTCAGAAGTGGCTGGAACCCTGTTATCTTTCAGTCTCATGATAGGCCCGTCCGCTGCAGCACTGAGGCTAGGTCTTACTCCTTTATGGGGGTTGTGTTTTTCTGTTCTAGGGGCATTGTTCTTATCCTGGGGGTCTTTGGTGATTTCCTGGTATACAGATGTACCCGTTGCCTTCTTGATAGGGACAGGAGCGGTCTTACTCTATATCCTTGTGGGGCTATTCAGATCCTGGCGGGGATTTCAGAAATCATGAAGGCTGACAGCCGTCCAATGAACGAGGCCGATAAAAATAATCATGAAAATATGGATACCGATAAGTATTCGCATCGATATGACAGGGATTTTTGTAGGGTCCTGACTTAATTCGGGATTGTTCCAGAAAAATTTCATGTTTCTTTCCCCTCAGGATAAGAAAATTTTTTGTACAATATCAGCAACACTTTCCTTCCAGAAAGGGAAAGAAAGATTAAAAATTTTCTTTAACTTTGTCGTATCCAGGCGTGAATCAGCCGGTCGTTTTGCGGGCGTTGGCCAGTCTTGTGTAAGAATAGGCTGAATCTCCGGCTCTTTTTGCCCGTAGCGTGCAGCTTCTTGTAGCGTAAAGCAGGCAAGCTCATACCATGTTGCTTCGCCCTGGCCACAGGCATGAAAAATATCATGATAGGATTCCTGCCAATGTTTTTGATGAATCTGGTCAATAATGTTCAGAATGATATGAGCAAGATCATCAGATGACGTAGGATTGCCTTTCTGATCACTAACAACTTTCAGGACTGGATTTTGTGCACCAGCTTTGATCATGGTTTTTACAAAATTGCGTCCGTAAGCAGAATAGACCCAGGATGTACGTAAAATCAGACTCTGCGGATGGAGGGATAAAACAGCTTTTTCACCATCTGCTTTGGTTTTTCCATAAATGGTTTCAGGGCAGATGGGATCATCTTCTTTATAAGGGCGTCCCTTTTTTCCATCAAAAACATAATCAGTTGAGATATGGATAAAGGGAATATGTCTCAAGGCGCATTCCTGGGCCACAAAGGCAGGGCCCGTAAAATTGCCTTTTTTCGCGTTATCTGGCTCGGTTTCTGCGAGGTCAACAGCTGTCCAGGCAGCAGCATTCACGACAAAATCGGGATGATATTTTTTTAGAAAATCAGGAAAATTTTCAGGATGATTCAGGTCAAAATCAGGCCGTCCGATCGCTATAACCTGCTCGTTTCCCAAAGTTTTGAGTGATTGGGCAAGTTGGCCATGTTGTCCTATGACAAGTATGGATGGACTAGAAGACATTAGAATACCTTATTGATAGGAAAACCAGTCCTGGACATGTGAAAAGCCTGAAGCCGCTTGATCTTTCTCTGAGAGTATTGCCTCTTCAGGCTTGATCGGCCAGGCAATGCCAAGCCCTTTGCAATTCCACCGGACTGAACGCTCAGAGGCCTTGTTGTATAAGGCCGTGCATTTATAAAGTACTTCCGTATTTTCAGCTAATGTTACAAAACCGTGTAGAAAGCCCGGCGGTATCCAAAGTTGTGACCAGTTTTCTGCTGAAAGTTCTGCCCCGACCCATTGACCATATGTAGGTGAACCGGTTCTGGCATCGACAGCAACGTCCCAAATGGCGCCTTTTGTAACCCGGACGAGTTTTCCCTGAGCGTATGGCGCGAGCTGGCAATGTAGTCCACGTACAATACCTTTTGTCCGTGAGAGGCTCTGGTTATCCTGCACAAAAGCCTGTTTTATGCCTGCTTGTGCCATTACTTCCTGATTATAAGTTTCGGAGAAAAACCCCCGGTCATCTTCATAACGAGGCGGTGTGATAAGTAAGACATCAGGAATAGAGAGTGATTTCACATCCATTGAGAAGATCCTTTTATGAAGCTTTGATGAGAGAGGATGATTGTTCCGATGTTTCTGCCAGGTGAAGCAACATTTGCCCTAATTCTGTCTTGGCCATGCTCTTGGCTTGAGCATAAAGCGCATCAAGGGGGATGAACCCCATACGGAATGCTGCTTCTGTTGGAGAGCCTACGAGCATACCCTGCCTTGATTGAATGGCTTGTACAAAGGTACCAGCCTGCATCAGACTGTCTGGCAGACCTGCATCAAGCCAGGCACATCCACGCCCCAAAAGGCTGACCTGGAGGCTATTTTCTTCCAGATATATCCTGTTGAGATCCGTAATTTCCAACTCACCCCGGGGGCTTGGCCGTAATTTGGAAGCCATATCGCAAACACGATGATCGTAAAAATAAAGCCCTGTTACAGCCCAATTTGAGCGGGGGTTTTCTGGTTTCTCTTCTATTGTTAAAGCCTGTCCTTTTTCATCAAAACTGATGACACCATAACGTTGCGGATCACGTACCTGATAAGCAAAAACAGTTGCTCCTTGTTTTTTTTGTCTGGCAGTTTGCAGTTTTGTACTTAAACTGGACGCAAAAATGAGATTATCGCCTAGTGCGAGGGCACAGGCGGAGCCATTGAGCCAGTCGGAAGCGATCAGGAAAGCCTGGGCAATGCCTTTAGGTTCTGGCTGGACGCGATAGGTAAATTCCACACCAAACTGAGAGCCATCCCCAAGAAGTCTTTGGAATTGTGGCAAATCATGGGGCGTTGTGATGATCATGATCTGCCTGATTCCCGACAGGATCAATGTCGTTAGTGGATAATAGATCATGGGTTTGTCGTAAACAGGCAGAAGCTGTTTAGAAACACCGAGTGTCACAGGATGAAGACGTGTTCCTGATCCCCCAGAAAGAAGGATAGCTTTCATGTCCCACTCCCTAATCTTTGTCCTGTATAACGTTTATTAAGTATGGTCTGCCACCATGTTTCATGAGTAAGAAACCACTCGATCGTTTTACGCAATCCTGTGTCAAAATTATGTCTTGCTTTCCAGGATAAGGCTTTTTCTGCGTGAGAAGGATTGATTTCATAACGGAAATCATGCCCGGGGCGATCAGACACAAAGTGGATCAGGCGCTCGTGCGGTCCCGTTGGATCGGGGCGTAACTCATCAAGGATAGAACAGATTTTTTTAACAACTTCAAGATTTGTGCGCGGTTGCCGGCCACTAATGGCGTAAGTTTCACCCGCTTTGCCAATTTCAATGGCTTTGACCAGTGCTTCCGCATGATCCTCAACAAATAACCAGTCGCGGATATTATCCCCTTTCCCATAAACGGGCAGAGGTAATCCTTTCAGCGCTTTTATAATAACAAGGGGGATCAGTTTTTCAGGGAAATGCCAGGGACCATAATTATTGGTTGTATTGGTTACAAAGCTGGGAAAGCCGTACGTGCTATGCCATGCTCTGACAAGGTGATCGGAAGAAGCTTTTGTTGCAGAATAAGGACTTCTTGGATCATAGGGGGATTGCTCGGTAAAGGCCGGGGCATCAGGGGCAAGATGGCCAAAAACCTCATCAGTTGAGACATGAAGAAAACGGAATTTCTCTTTTTGAGTTCCATCGAGAGTCTGCCAATATTTGCGGGCTGCTTCAAGAAGTGTATAGGTACCGATAATATTTGTTTGGATGAAAATTCCTGGATCATCTATAGAACGGTCAACATGACTTTCAGCTGCCAGATGCATGACAGCATCAGGTTTATAAAGACTGAATAGGCGGCGGACCTCATCAGAATTTACGATATCGATATGTTCGTGAACATAACGTGGTTTTGTATGGTCTATTTCAGATAAATTTTCATATGAAGCCGCATAAGTCATGGAATCGACATTAAGGATACTATGGTCTGTATTTCTTATGAGATACCTTATGACGGCTGATCCAATAAAACCATGACCACCTGTTACAAGAATAAGCATCAATCATTAACCTCGAATTATGTTGTGGTGTATAATATTATGGTCCTACGGCTACGATAAGAGTGCTAATTTACATTAAAGAAATTGTTCCGTCATCTTTATATTTTAAAATAAATCTTCTTTTCCGGAAGAGTAATGACAAATACTCTTCCTATTTATTTCTAAAAATTTAAGGGTCCAGCTCTTTCGAAAAAAGGCTTTACCCTTTAAGAAGAAGCACGTGAATAGTGTTGGTAAAAGATAATCTCGTGACAAACCATCTTTCTGCGGGCAAAAAGCAGAGAATTCCTTTCCTTGATGAACCTGACCTTCAGGAAGGTGTTACACGTTTCTGGTTTGTCAGGCATGCTCTGGTCGACTCTCTTTCGCGGCAGGTCATGTATGGTAACGAGGAAGTTCCTCTCTGTCTGAAAACCATGGAAGAGCAAGGCCCTGTATATAAAAATCTTGCACGTCGTTTACCTCAGCCATCCTGTTGGATAACTTCTCCCATAAAACGGGCTGTCATAACGGCACAGACTCTTCTAAAAGCGGGTGGTCTTGCTGCTGATGTGCAAGAAGACGCACGTTTTATGGAGCAGGATTTAGGGATGTGGAGTGGTTTATCTCATGATGAATTCTGCCTTAAACGAAAGCACGAGGCGTCAGACTTCTGGGCACTTTCAGTGACTGAGTGTCCACCAGAGGGTGAAAGTCTGGAAGATGTAAAAAAGCGTGTCGGAATGGCTTTGGAAAGCTTAGTGGATAAAAATGTGGGGCAGGAGACTGTGATTATAAGTCATGGGGGTGTTATCCGAATGGCCTTGGCCCACGCGATGGGGATTTCTGCTGATGCGGCACTTCGTTTCACGGTTCAGAATCTTTCAGTAACAATTTTAGAGCATATTGCTGATCAGTGGCGAGTTATTACAGTTAATTCTCTTTCTCATTTTGGGGAGAGGGTCGCGTGAAAAGCTGGTTCCGAGATGATCTTTTCAAACTTGTCTTGAAAAATGCAGGTAAACTTGCAACAGGGAAGCTGGCTGGTGCTCTATTAGGATTAGGTGCTCTCGCTTGTGCAACTCATAGTCTTGTCCCTGCTGATTTTGGTGTTCTAATTCTCGTTAAAGCTTACGCTCAGATGATTGCAGATATCGGGCAATTCCAGAGTTGGCAGGTTATTTTGCATTATGGGTCTATTCCCTGGCAGAAGGGTGAAACAGATAAGGTTAAAACAGCGATCAGATTTTCTCTCGGCCTGGATCTATGTGCAGGTTTTGCTGGCATGCTTATCGGCATGGCAGTTCTACTGTTTTTTGGTGCAAGCCTTGGGGTACATCCTTCTCACCTTTACCTGGCTTTATTTTATTGTACTCTTGTTCCTTTTCTCTCGGCATCAAGTGATTATGGAATTCTGAGACTTTTTGACCGTATTGATGTCGTCAGTAAGAAGCAGGTTATTTCGCCTATTGTACGGACGGCTCTGAGTTTTATTGTATGGCTCAAAGGGATCGGGTTAATAGGATTTGTCTTTGCATGGTATGCAGGAAGCGTCGTGAGCGACATATATGCATGGAGTATGGCCTGGTTAGAGTTAAAACGTCGGAAATTGACAATAGAATTGAGACCAGGGTTGCTTTCTGTAAGTCGTGATATGCCTGACGGTATATGGAGTTTTGTATGGTTAACGAGCGTTAATACATTATTAGGCACTATATGGGGGCCATTAAGTAATCTGGTTATTGGGCGCGTGCTGGGGACGGCAGCTGCTGGTCTCTATAGCCTGGCAAGTACCTTTATTGATGCAGTCCAGAGACCGGTTCGTCTTTTAGAAAAAAGTTATTACCCTGAAGTCGCCCGCCTTGACCCGAGGACAACCAAACCTTGGAAATTAGCGGCAAAAATGAGTCTTATGGGTGGAGGATTGGGGCTTCTCGTACTCCTTATTATTTATATTGGTGGTGAACCTGTCATCAGTTTATTCGGCCATAAATATGTCAAAGCTGCAAGTGTTATGTTGTGGATGGCTCCGGTCTTGATACTGAATATGCTTGCTTTCCCGCTCTATGCCTTACTTTATACTGCCGGAAAACCAAAAGCTTTGATCATTGTGCAGTTCTGTGCTTCAGCTTTATATCTGCCTCTGCTCATATATTTCGGACATCGTTATGGTCTAAATGGAGTGGGGCTTGCTTTTTCCTTAGGGGGAGGCTTGGGCGTCATACTTAATTTCTTGCTTGCGGTTGTAACTTTTTTCAGACGGCAGCATATCATCCTTCCTCATGAGCGTGTTAAGTCTTAAGCTTTTATTAAAGCATTACTGATGGGCGAATTTATGATTGTTTCTTTGGATGATCCTGTCTTTTCCCAGGAAAAGCTGGATACACTTTTTGAGTATATCCTTCTGGACGATGTTCCACATCCTGAAGTTTTTTTAGATGGAGAACTTGTCAAAGAAGATTATACAGCTGAAGAAATAGAGCAATCTTATCGTTTATGTTGGCAACTTCTTAAACGTGGCGTTAATTTCAAGGTTTTTCGCAACCTTATAGGAAGGCTTTCTTATAAAGGTTGTGCATCCAAAGAAGAGAGACTCTTTTTTAAATATGTAAGAGCGCGCTTTAAGCATATGCGGTTTGCCTGTAATAATTTTGATAGACGCCATCGTCAGCCTAGATTATGCCATATAATGATCTCTTTAATGGGAAAGATGCAGGACAGCTTTAAGAATGGCCAGCGTTTTGCCACGTTTAAATATGGTGTCCTGCTATGGGTGATTTTATCTCCCTTGGTTTATCCTATGATCGAAAAAGAGATTAAGGATTTTAGAGCAGATACACCAGAAGGAATAAGAGCTTATCATAGGCGTGAGATACAGAAATTAGAGGCATCATTTAAAAAAAGAGCGGAGCTCTCGGCTCATGGTTTTCATCTGATGCGTAAAATTTTCAGTCGTTGGGTAGCATTTAATGATACGCTGAGAACAGTTCGTCCTTCAGAGAAATTGAATCGGTTTTCTGCCTATCTGGCTACAATTAATGGTATGATGGGGGATCAGCATGACGAGTTTGTAGAAAAGAAATTTTCTGACAAAAAAGGGTACTATACAAATAAAGTGAGTCTGTCAGACGATATTTCTAGCAGAATTCAGACATTTCTGGAAAAGATTCAGTGACAATATGTTAGAGAAATCTGGCTTGCTTTAGAGTGTCTATAATAGCATGCCGGACTTCTTCGTATGGTCGGCAGGCGTCAATAGTTTTCTTAGGTGCTCCGTTAAATGTAAGCTCGGGCATGATAGCAATTTTTGTTTTGAGAATTTCTGGATCATGATCGGGTTTTCTCTGTAGAGATGTCTCAAGGTCAATTTCCAAGAATATAATCTGATCAGGCAAGAAATTTGCCATTTTCTGGTAAAGATGTCTCTCTATCTTTGCCATAAGGTGGATAAGAGGGTTATTGGTCCGAGCAACAGAAAGGCCAGGACCATCACAGTAACCAGGGATTTCATTTTGAGGATAACGGTCAGTAATGACAAGATATCCTGCTTCAACTGCCCGTTTGACACGTTTGAAACGATGAAATCGTAAAAGGGAAAAAGCAAATACAACACTTGCTGTGAAAAAACCTGGAATTTTTTCACCTTTGGTACGCGTCTTTTTTGCTTTATTGGTCAGCTTTTTTTCAAGGAAGCTTCCGATAATCGGTAGTTTTCCAATACGTCTTCCTAAGTCCCCCGAGCCTAATCCCAGATAGCCATAAGATGTTTTTCTATTCCGACCCAGGAGGCGAACGAGGTCATGGCTAAGAGTGGATTTGCCTGACCCATCGCATCCTACAAGTGAAATTAAATGGCCAAAACGATTTTCAGGCTGAGAGGGCATGGGCAACTCTGGCTTATAATTGTTTCTCTGGATAAAGTCTCATAACTTCATAAACAGCTTTGCTTGCTTGAGCAAGAACTAGCTCCAAAGGTGCTGTAGCATCTAAATCCAGAATTGGGGTTTCTCCGAAATTGAGCCTACTAACATCTGAAATCTTACGTGCTAATTTTCTTGGCTGGTGATCCGGTTTACGCTTTAAGGCAGTTTCAAGAGTAACATTTAATCGGATAACCAGATCGGGTCTGAAGGTTGTCATATGATCATAAAGGCGATTTTCTATTTTCATAAGTCTGTGTAAGAACCAGCCTTTAAAAACAAGATCAGCCAAAGAGGGTCCATCCATAGGTCCCGCTATAAGGGTCTGTGGAAATCTGTCAGTTAAAATGGCGAAGTTACGTTTATAGTAATGACGCATACGCGAAAATCTATAAACACGGCGCATCGACATTACAAAAGCCACGACAGTAGCTAAAAAAGAGGATTCTTTCCGCTTGCTAAGAATTTTATGTTCCTTAACATTGCGTTTTTCAAGTAATTTACCCAGATAAGGGACTTGCTTTAAAGAACGTCCCAAATTTCCTGCCTGTTTACCAAGATGGCAAAACTTTGTAGGGCGATGCTCGTTCATTATTTTATAAAGCGCGTCTCCAACAGTCGATTTCCCGCTGCCATCTGACCCGATAATAGCAATGACAGGCTGGGTACGGCCCATTATGGGAACAATACGGAGATTTTTCTTATGAAGCACGTTTATGGAACTCACTTCTAATTGGGGACGATTACTCTCTAAAAAAGAACACGTCTTCATAATGGACTTGAAATTAAGAGTAAGGATGGAGACTACGCATCCACTGCAATTTCTGGAAAATTTTCATCTGAGAGATAAAAATTCTAGATGGCAGTTTCGGGATATGGTGGGCACACTAGGGTTCGAACCTAGGACCCGCTGATTAAGAGTCAGCTGCTCTACCAACTGAGCTATGTGCCCATACCCGCTTGCGTTGATGCTTAACAGACTCTTCTTTCTCCGGCAAGGGGGTTCACTAAATTTCACCTTATGAGAAGAATGGTAAATTAAATGTTTCTTTTAAGAAGATGCAATAACGTGTCAAATTGCTCTAACGTTTCATAATTGACCTTAAGTGTTCCCTTTTTTCCGTTAAAGGTGATTCTTGTCTTGAGCCCTAGATGTGTTGAGAGTTCTTCTTCCAGTCTGACGATATCAGGCTGCCTAGGGTGGCGTTCCAGGGCATCAACCATCCCTTTTTGGGCCTGTGTTGCCAATAACTCTGTCTGCCGGACATTAAGTCCTTTATCCAGAACAATATGCATTGCCGCAATCGGGTCGGGATGAGACAGCAGGGCGCGTGCGTGCCCCGCACTCAAAAGGCCGTCCCGAAGGTGTTGAAGAATCAGGTCGGGAAGATTTAACAGTCTGAGTGTATTGGCAATGTGAGATCGTGATTTCCCTAATGCTCCGGCAAGTTCTTCCTGCGTCAGATTATAGTCATCAAGAAGTTTCTGGAGGCCTTCTGCTTCTTCGACAGGGTTGAGGTCTGAGCGTTGTAGATTTTCGACCATGGCAGCTGCCATGGCATCACTATCATCAAGAGCACGAATATGGACAGGAACTTCATGCAGCCCTGCCTGTTGTGCGGCCCTCCAGCGACGCTCTCCGGCTATGATCTGATAATGGCCCTTTTTTCCCGGATCCGGGCGGACAAGAAGAGGCTGTAAAATCCCACGGGAACGGATAGAATCAGCCAGCTCAGCCAATTTGGGAGCATCCATTTGTTTGCGTGGCTGGAAAGGGCCGGGAGCAAGAAGGTCAATAGCTAGACTATTCTGAGGGTGGGTCGTTCCGTCTGGTGCGGTGCTATGGACAGCACGGCTGATCTGAGGGGCCTTGTCGCCTAATAAGGCAGCCAGGCCGCGTCCGAGCCTGAGTGAAGAATCTTTCTTTGACATTGTCTATTTCCCTCTCAGACGTTCGAGAAGTTCTGCAGCCAGGGCATTATAAGCTAGGGCACCACTAGAGCGGGAATCGTAATCCAAAACAGACTTTCCGTGACTTTGGGCTTCAGAGATGCGTATGTTGCGCGGGATAATCGTATCATAAATCTGCCCGCCAAAAAAATTTCTTGCATCCTCGGCGACGAGAGCAGAGAGATTGTTGCGTTTATCATACATGGTTAGAACAATACCTTCCAGGCAGAGGTCTGTATTGAATGCCATACGGACGCGTTCGATTGTTCTAACGAGCTGGCTAATCCCCTCCAGTGCAAAAAACTCACATTGTAGAGGAACAAGAACACTTTGTGCAGCAACCAGAGCATTCAGTGTCAACAGCCCCAGACTGGGAGGGCAGTCAATCAGGATGATATCATAAAGCCCTTCAACAGTCTGAAGGACGTCATGCAGGCGATATTCACGTCTTTCCTGCTGGATCATTTCAATTTCAACGCCAGCAAGGTCTGCATTGGCAGGAATGATATCAAGCTGGGCTGTGTTTGTCGGGCGGGGTAGTGACGTGGGCTCTTCTTCCCCCATAAGAGCATCATAGCTTCCGCGCTGGCGGTCGCTATAATCGATTCCCAACCCTGTAGAAGCATTCCCCTGTGGGTCAAGATCGACCAGTAGGACACGGCAATGTCGTGCCAAGGCGGCAGCCAGGTTAAGGCTTGTTGTGGTTTTGCCCACGCCACCTTTCTGGTTGGCGATGGCTATGATCTGGGTATCTGTTGATGAGGGTTTAGGCACGTCTAATTTCACTAATTTTCAAAAGGACCCCATCAGGAGCCGTGATGCTTGGGAAACTCTTATAATCCATCTGCCAGTCTTGAGCAGCATCGGTCAACTCAAGAGATGCTTTTTGTCCTTTTAAAAACAGACAGAATCCATTTTCTTTCAGGAGAGGCTTTGCCCATTGCAGAAGTGTTTTTAGAGGGGCCAGGGCGCGAGCTGTAATAATATCAGCTGGTGAAAGGTCTTCGACCTCTTCGATTCTTTTTGATAGAATCGTTGTTGTGGCACCGCATATGCGGCTCGCTTCACGCAAAAAGGCAGATTTTCTGAGATCAGATTCTATCAATGTGACCGGATTTTGTGTGGCGATTGCGATTACAAGGCCAGGAAATCCTCCCCCAGAACCAAGATCGGTGATCTGGGCGTGAGGAGGAATATGGGGCAGCAATTGCAGACTATCCTCAATATGACGGGACCAAAGCGCTTCCACATCGCGGGGGCTGACAAGGTTGATCCTGCTGTTCCACTGTTTGAGAAGGTCAGCAAACAGTGTCAGGCGTTCTTTTGTTTCACGTGAAACAGACATGGAGAGAGGCTCTGTTATCATGCTCGTCCTTTCACATAAGCAAGCAGGGCGATCAGGGCGGCAGGCGTCAGTCCGCGCACTCTTTGTGCTGCTGCGAAATTATGAGGGCGTGCTTCAGAAAGCCGTTCCTGCATTTCACTGCTGAGGCCACCAATTTTACTATAATCCAGATCGTCCGGGAGGCGAAGGGCAGTTTCTTGTTGCAGGTTCTGAATATCACGTTCCTGCCGCCTTAAATAACCTCCATAACGGGCCTCTGTTTCCAGGTGCCGGCGGATGCGCACTGGGAGTTCGGCCAACCAGGGGGCGATGGCATAAAGAGAGTCTGATGAGGCCTGCGTGGCCATTACTTCCAGCAGGGAACGTCTTTTCCCATCTTGGGAAACATCAATACCATGTTGGGCAAGCTGCGGAGGAAGAAAGATCTTTTCTTCCGCTTTTGCCATGGAAGTTTTTATGGCTTCTTCAAGGGCATGAAATTTTTCACGTCTTTCATTGCCTACGCATCCGGCTTTAATCGCTTTTTCTGTTAGGCGAAGGTCTGCATTATCAGCACGTAGGATGAGACGATATTCAGCCCTGGAGGTGAACATACGGTAAGGTTCATTAATACCATGAAGTGTCAAATCATCTATCATGACGCCAAGATAGGCTTCATGACGCTGCAAAATCAGAGGGTCCAGTCCGCTAACAGAGCGGGCTGCATTAAGCCCGGCCAGTAGTCCCTGAGCGCCGGCCTCTTCATAACCTGTAGTGCCATTGATCTGTCCTGCAAGATAGAGACCAGGCAAACGGCGCACTTCGAGAGAATGACGCAATTCGCGGGGGTCAACATAATCATATTCGACAGCATAACCGGGCGTGACAATTCTGGCATTTTCCAGCCCGGGCATGGAGGCGATGATCAGTTTCTGCACTTCAGCAGGAAGTGATGTGCTGATTCCATTAGGGTACACCAGATCAGAGCCGGGATTGCCCGGCAGGGCTTCAGGTTCTAGGAAAATCTGGTGGCTGTTTTTTTCTGAAAACCGGACAATCTTATCTTCGATTGAGGGGCAGTAACGTGGTCCGCGCCCGGTAATTTCTCCCCCATACATGGCAGAAAGGTGCAGATTATCCTGAATGATCGCATGTGTTTTCGGAGTTGTCTGTGTAATACGGCAGACAAGCTGTTCGTTAGGCAATGTGGTTGTCAGGGTACTGAAAGCTTCGGGATACTGGTCGCCGGGGTCAGCAGGGAGATTATCCCAATCAATGGAATCACGTGCAAGGCGGGGAGGCGTTCCGGTCTTCAGGCGTCCCATTTTAAGACCTAAAGCTTCAAGTCTTTCTCCCAGTTTTGTGGCAGGCGCTTCTCCGATACGGCCAGCGGCTTCTTTGATCTTGCCTGTATGAATAACCCCTCTCAGAAAAGTACCGCTTGTCAGGACTACAGCGCCAGCCCCAAACGTACGTCCATCTTCGCAGACGACACCTGCTATCTTACCCTCCTTGACCAGAAGGTCGCTGACAGCGCCTTCCTGAATGGAAAGGTTTGGCGTCTCTTGTAAAAGAGACTGGATGGCGTTTCGGTAAAGGTAACGATCTGTCTGCGCTCTGGGGCCATGAACGGCAGGACCCTTGGAGCGGTTCAGAAGTTTGAAATGGATCCCTGCCCTGTCCGCAGCTTTGCCCATCAATCCATCAAATGCGTCTATTTCACGGACAAGATGTCCTTTCCCTATCCCCCCTATGGCAGGGTTACAGGACATGGTACCGATCGTGTCAAACCGGTGGGTCAGCAGGAGTGTGCGTGCGCCAAAACGGGCTGAAGCGGCTGCTGCTTCACAACCAGCGTGTCCGCCACCAATGATAATGACGTCGTAGGAAGAGGTCATGAAACGTTATTTCCCAATGCAGAATTGACTGAAAATTGTGTCGAGTAAGGCCTCTATATCAACATGGCCTGTCAGTCGTCCCAGAGAGAGCATGGCAAGACGAAGCTCTTCTCCCCGCAATTCGGGAAACGTGCTTGATTGCGCTGCGATAAGATGCTGTCTTGCTTCTTCCAAGCCAGCGCGATGACGTGCACGGGTAAGAGGCGGCGTTGTTCTCTGGGCCAATAATTTTGCAAGACGCGTCTGAAGCTCTCTCTTAAGAGGTATAAGTCCCTCAGGGCTTATTGTATTAATGCCAAGCTCATGCGGTGCGGCTGGAGAAATATCCGTCTTTGTGCGGAGGGTCATTTCTCCGGGAGCTAAAATGGAAGCTTCTTCTCCCGGGCCGAGGAGATGTAGGACGATATCGGCTTTTTCAACATGCTGACGGGCACGTTTGATCCCTTCTGCTTCGATCAGGTCATCTGTTTCGCGCAGTCCGGCCGTATCAATCAGACGTAATTTCACCCCGTCCAGTATCCAGTCAACGCTGATCGCATCGCGCGTGGTGCCGGCCTGATGGGTGACAATAGCAGCGTCTTCACCACTTAACATGTTCAGTAAGCTGGATTTTCCCACATTCGGTGAGCCGGCAATGACAATTGTTAGGCCATTGCGCGTCACTTCACCGCGTTCATCCTGAAGGTGACCTTCAATCTCTGATAAAAGTGTATTTCCTTCTTCGATTAAAGCAGCCTCAACTTCGGGGGGAAGATCTTCATCGGGGAAATCAATCAGGGCTTCCTGCTGGGCAAGAATGGTTTTTAATCGCGTTGCCCATTGCTGGTAAAGTTGGCTTAAAGCGCCGTCAATCTGGCGTAAGGCCTGTTTTCTCTGGGCTTGTGTTTCAGATTCGACCAGGTCAGCAATAGCCTCGGCCTGTAAAAGGTCGAGCCTCCCTTTTTGCACGGCTTTTTTGGTAAACTCTCCAGCTTCTGCGGGGCGGGCACCTAAATCAATTAAGGCGTCAGAAACTGCTTCTATGATCGCAGGGCCAGCGTGGAGATGAAGTTCAAAACTGTCTTCTCCCGTATAAGAATGAGGGCCGGGAAACCATAAAATCAAGGCATGGTCCAGAATATCATCTTTATGGCGTAAAAAACGCAGACTGGCCTGGCGTGCCTTGGGTAAAGGGCCTGCAAGAGTTTCGAGAATGGAGGCACAATGAGGGCCGCTTGCTCTGATAATGGCGATGGCTCCGTGACCAAGGCTGGTCGCCAGAGCGAAAATTGTCCGTGTGTCAGAATAGTTTATGGAGGTCATAACCTCCTCTTAGCGCACTCTGGAAAGAAAATCAGCCATATTGACGCTAAAGGTGAGAAAAGGCATTTTTAGTATTATGCCTCAATTATCTTTTCAGTCTCCTTTCGGTACCCTCACTCTTAGCGAAGAAGAGGGTAAAATCGTTTCTCTTGATGAAGGTCAGGGGCGCGATCAGGAAAAAACACCTCTGCTGGAGCGTGTGGTTTCCCTCTTACAGGATTATTTCGATGGGCAATCTGTCGATTTTCGGAGTGTTCCTGTTGAGCTTTATGGCACGGATTATCAAAAACGGGTCTGGCAGGCATTGCGTGAGATTCCATATGGACAAACCTGCTTTTATAATGACCTGGCTCATGAAGTCGGTGGGTCTGCACAGTCAATTGGTCATGCTGTCGGATTAAATCCCATTCCTTTGATTATTCCCTGCCACCGCGTTATCGGGAAAAAGGGCATGACGGGTTATTCCGCCTTTGGGGGCATAGATGATAAAATCTGGCTATTAGAGCTGGAAAAGGGACTTTAAGCGCATTCAAATAAAAAAGCCTCCCGGTTCAGGGAGGCTTTTTTTTAATTACGTCAGTTATTCATGGCATCGAAGAAATCCTGGTTGGATTTGCTGTAACGCAATTTATCCAGCAGGAAGTCCATGGCATCCATCGTGCCCATAGGGGCCAGAATACGGCGCAGAACCCACATTTTGGAGAGTGAGGCACGGTCAACAAGCAGTTCTTCTTTCCGGGTGCCGGATTTGGTGATGTCAATGGCGGGGAATGTCCGCTTATCGGCAAGTTTACGGTCAAGGATTAGCTCGGAGTTGCCTGTACCTTTGAACTCTTCAAAGATCACTTCATCCATACGTGAGCCAGTATCAATGAGCGCTGTTGCAATAATGGTGAGAGAGCCACCTTCTTCGATATTGCGGGCTGCCCCGAAGAAACGTTTGGGCCTCTGCAAAGCATTGGCATCAACACCACCGGTCAGCACTTTTCCTGATGAAGGCACAACCGTGTTATAGGCGCGAGCTAGACGGGTGATTGAATCGAGGAGAATCACAACATCACGTTTATGCTCGACGAGGCGTTTGGCCTTTTCCAGAACCATCTCGGTAACCTGAACGTGGCGGGTTGCAGGTTCATCAAAGGTTGAGGAAATAACTTCCCCACGGACAGACCGTGCCATATCTGTGACTTCTTCAGGACGCTCATCAATCAGGAGTACAATGAGGAAGACATCGGGGTGATTTGCTGTGATGGACGAGGCAATGCTTTGCAGCATGACCGTTTTACCAGTGCGTGGTGGAGCCACGATCAGGGCACGTTGTCCCATTCCAATGGGAGCAACGAGGTCGATCACACGGGAGGTATAATCGCGCTGGTCTTTTTTCCCCTTGGCACTTTTTGATGGTACAGGCTCTTCCTTGAGTTCTACTTCCATCTGAAGACGGCGCTCAGGGTAAAGAGGGGTTAAATTGTCAAAATTGATCCGGGTGCGAACTGTCTCCGGAGCCTCGAAATTAATGGCATTGACTTTGAGGAGTGAGAAATAGCGCTCTCCATCACGTGGAGCACGAATTTCACCTTCTACCGTATCGCCAGGACGTAGGCCGAAGCGGCGTACCTGGGCAGGAGAGACGTAAATATCGTCTGGTCCGGGAAGATAATTTGCTTCAGGGCTGCGTAGGAAACCAAACCCATCTGGCAGGATTTCAAGCGTTCCATCGCCATAAATGGATTGTTCACGTTCAGCCAACGTTTTGAGGATTGCAAACATGATGTCCTGCTTGCGCATGGACGATACGTTTTCAATCTCCAACTCTTCAGCGAAGGCCAGAAGATCAGTGGGGGATTTCTTCTTAAGTTCGGCGAGATGCATGAAATATGCGCCTTGATCTGCTCCAGAGGAGAGGGTCGTAAAAGAGGAAGAAGACACCGAAGGCCAGCAGAAGAAACATACCACGGAGTATGTGACGTGACTGATTGACAGAGACCTCGTAGAAACCTCTCTCTCCGCAGAATGTTAAATACGGAAATAGAGTGTATGTAACGAGAATTATTAAGGTGTCATCCGGTTTAAAGGATAGCGATTAGGAAAGGTCCTAAAAAAGACCGCCCAAAATCTGGATGACACTTAGGCAAGCCAAAAGATTGTGTCAAGATCATATTTGTGAAAATCTTTGGGAAAAGGGAAAGCGTGCTTTTTAAAGAGGGCTCTGTTATAGAATTCTCTCAAATATTTCTAAAAATTATGCGTTAGAAGGCTTGTTGAAGTCGTTAAGGCAGGTAGCAAGATGACCATTGAAATCCGAGTGCCCCCTCTGGGCGAAAGCCTGAACAGTGCAACCATAGCCCAGTGGCTCTGTAAAAAAGGTGATTATGTTCAGCCAGGTGATATTATCCTTGAGCTTGAAACCGATAAGGTAAGCCTTGAAGTGCCAGCTCCGGTTGCGGGGCGCCTGGATGTCATTGTGGCGCCCGGAGCTGAGGTCAAGGTCGATCAGCTTGTGGCGTCGATTGATGAAACAGCAATGCCTCCTGCCGGAGAGAAAGAGGTTCTTTTAGAAAAAAAGGAACCCGTTAAGGTGGCGCCGGCTCCTGATAAACCAGTTGAAGTGCCTGAACTCGTCAGTGACAGGCCGATTTCATCACCTTCAAGTGTGATTCAGGGAGAGGTCAGACGGGTTCCCATGAGCCGGCTGCGCCAGACGATTGCGCGTAATCTGAAAGACGCCCAGAATACTGCGGCTATTTTGACAACATTTAATGAAATAGACATGGGAGCGGTACGTGAGCTGAGGGCACAATATAAGGATATTTTCGAGAAGAAAAATGGCGGGACCCGTCTGGGTTTCATGTCCTTCTTTGCCAAGGCTGTGATTGGTGCGATCAAGGATTATCCAACGCTAAATGCCCAGATTGATGGAGATGATATTGTCTATCGGGATCATGTTAATCTGGGTATTGCAGTCGGTACAGAGCGTGGGTTGGTCGTTCCCGTCATACGTCAAGCTGAGCAGATGAATTTTGCCGAGCTTGAACGCTGCGTTGCCGATTACGGCAAGCGCGCCAGAGATGGCGCCTTGAAGCTTGATGAGCTGGCTGGGGGAACATTTACCATAACGAATGGGGGTATTTTTGGCTCTCTTCTCTCTACGCCGATTCTAAACCGTCCTCAATCAGGGGTTCTGGGAATGCATACCATTCAGGACAGACCTGTTGCACGCAATGGGCAGGTTGTCATACGTCCTATGATGTATGTAGCGCTTTCTTATGATCATCGCCTGATTGACGGGAAAGAAGCAGTCAGCTTCCTGGTGCGTATTAAGGAACTGATTGAAGATCCTAGAAGACTTTTGCTGGAAATTTAAGCACGTTTTATCAAGAAGGTCAGGAAGGTGCCCCCTGATTATTGACAGGGGGTACTTTTTTAGATCTTCCAGTCTTGCGGTACATGACCGCCATTTTCACTGATTTTTCCGTAGAGCTGTTTGATAAGCCATATATTCATGGCTTCCGTATTATTCTTGTCACCTTCATAATTGAGCTCATCGGCAAGCTTGCGCCGTGCGCTGAGAGAACTGTCCAGATTAAGCAGTTTCATCAGATCAACAATAGAATGCTGATAATCCAGTTTCATACCTGATTTCTGTGACAGTCCTCTGAGGGTCGCTTCTACGTCAATAGACTGGTTTTGCGCAGGAGAAGGTGGTGCGACTGGAGATGTGCCCTGCATTGGGGCTGGAGGGGGAGCAGAAGGAACCTGTCCCGGTTTTTGTGCCTCATGGGCGAAGTTTTTAATTCTTGAGATAATGTCACTAAAGATACCCATGGAAAATCTCCCTGGTTTTGAATGAAAGAGGCCCCCCGGTATAGGGAACCTCTTTGCAGTCTATCTTAGTAACGGTAAAGATCGTGTTTGAACGGACCATTTTGGTCAACGCCGATATAATCAGCCTGCTTTTTGGTCATTTTTGAAAGTTTTGCACCAACTTTATCAAGATGAAGCGCTGCAACCTTTTCATCCAGGATTTTGGGAAGCGTATAAACCTTGTTTTCATAGGTACCAGGTTTTGCCGTCCAGAGTTCAATCTGAGCCAAGGTCTGGTTTGTGAAAGAAGCAGACATCACGAAAGAAGGATGCCCGGTCGCATTGCCAAGATTGACGAGGCGTCCTTCTGAGAGAAGGATAATGCGGCGGTTTGGTGCTAGTTCAATTTCATCAACTTGTGGTTTGATATTGTTCCACTTGAAGTTGCGCAAGGCTGCTGTATCAATTTCACTGTCAAAGTGACCAATGTTACAGACGATGGCACGGTCTTTCATAGCACGCATATGGTCCAGCGTGATGATGTCTTCATTGCCGGTGCATGTAACGAAAATGTCGCCTCTTGGAGCAGCGTCTTCCATCGTAACAACTTCATAACCTTCCATTGCGGCCTGAAGGGCACAGATGGGGTCAACTTCTGTTACCAGAACGCGGCAGCCTGCATTACGCAGAGACGCAGCAGAGCCTTTCCCCACGTCACCATAACCGGCAACGACTCCAACCTTTCCGGCCATCATGACGTCAGTGCCCCGGCGAATGGCGTCAACGAGGCTTTCACGGCAACCATAAAGATTGTCGAATTTTGATTTTGTCACGCTGTCATTAACATTAAAGGCGGGAACTTTTAATGTGCCCTTCTTGGCCATTTCCCACAGGCGGTGCACACCCGTTGTCGTCTCTTCAGAAAGGCCGCGAATGTCTTTAAGCAGATCAGGATGTTTTTCATGAATGAGCGCTGTCAGATCACCCCCATCATCGAGAATCATGTTGGGTGTCCAGCCATCAGGACCTTTGAGTGTCTGTTCAATGCACCACCAGAATTCGTTTTCTGACAGCCCTTTCCAGGCAAAAACAGGAATGCCAACTGCCGCAATAGCTGCTGCGGCCTGGTCCTGGGTCGAGAAAATATTGCAGGAAGACCAACGGACTGTCGCACCGAGCGCAATTAAGGTTTCAATCAGGACAGCTGTCTGAATGGTCATATGCAGGCAGCCTGCAATGCGCGCACCCTTGAGAGGTTGCTGGTCACCATATTCCTGACGGAGTGCCATCAGCCCAGGCATTTCACCTTCAGCGATAGAAATTTCCTTACGGCCCCAATCAGCAAGTGTCAGATCTCGAACCTTATAATCATGTGCAGTCATGTGGACTTCCTCAAAATTCTAGCTAATCGTGCGTCATGAAACCCCAAATACGCCAAAAATACCAGCTTTCTTTCTCAAGAAACTAAGAGAAACAGGAAATGAAAGGAGATTTTTTTATTTCGCAAAATGAGTCGTCAGATGAGGCCAGAAACAGAAAGCGTAAAGGTTTTTTAGAAAGAAAAAGTGATTAAAGAGTGTCCAATCTCTTTGAGATAATTTAGGAAAGTGCCATATTACGATTTCAGTTGTCTGAATAATTGCCTGGGTGAATTATTTTCCGTTAAGGGGGGAGACAGTTATGTCCGAAAATACTGTTCCCAAATTCCCATTTGTTGTGCTTGATCCTTCCCTAAAGAAAAACAAGGGACCAGAGCGTTTAACGCAAGGGTTGGTATGGGCCATCTGCGCGACCCCTGGTGTTGGAATCAGGACTCTTGAATCAGCTGAAATCAAGTCCATTCTGGCCTCGGCAACCCCTGAACAATTTCATCTTATCGGCAGCATGCAGCAGGAAGGATGCTGGTTCTGGCTCCATTTCGATATGGTCCATAATTCTGCCCGTAATAATGTCGCTCATCTGCCAGGACTGCCTGAAGACGTTAGTGCAATGCTGGCTGAGACGGAATATGGCATTGCTCTTGAAGCTTCTGGAGATACGGTCTGGGGTGCTTTCCCAGCATTCGATGACGCATTGGCAGAGGAAGATAGGGAAATCTGCGCGTGGCGGTTTGCCATGAAGCGTGACTTTTTGATTACGACACGCCGTACGCCTATCCCTGTTCTGGGGGCTGCCTATAGAACATTGGAGAATGACCATGTTCCCCGTAATCCTGCTGGGGTTGTTGATATGGTGTTGCGTGACTTCACGACGACAGTCCGCCGTCAGCTTGGGCAGCTTGATGATGAGCTTGACCGTACAGAAGATGTCCTTTTACTGAAGGAAAGGAGTCACGATCTGGGGCATCTTGGCAGTATCGTTGGCAAGGTGCGCAGGCGGACGTCAGAATTACGCCGGGCGATGGTCCCTGTTGACCGTGTATTGCGTGACGAAGATCTCACCTTGCCTGGTTGGGCAGAGGACGATCTGCGCGACCGTGCTGAACGACAGGTTCACGCCGCTCTTGATGATCTGATCGCTCTGCATGATCGTGCACGCTCCTTGCAGGATGAACTGGCATCTAATCAGGCGGAAGAAACGAACCGGCGGCTTTATATCGTCTCTGTGATGACGACCTTGATGCTTCCTGCGACATTTGTAACAGGGTTCTTTGGTATGAATACAGGGGGCATGTTCCTGGCAAACGGGGGGATCGGTACCATTATAGCAGGAGGTATCTGCTTTCTCTCTATGGCAATTACATTTATTTTTATGAAAGTGGCACGCCTTTTATAGAAATAATATTTTAAAATTATAAATAGTTTTTATATTTAAGTGGTAATTAACTTTTTCTCTATAATAATCATAGGGAAAAGCTTTCTAATTATATTTGACGTTTTCTATACTAATTAGAGAGTATTTATACCCATAATACCCTAATTAAGGAAAAAGTTTATGTCTGAGAGAATTATTCGTACCACGGCAGGTGCGCCTTGGGTCAATAATGAGGACAGCAAATCTGCGGGCAAGAGGGGGCCGCTTTTGCTGGAGAATTATCAGCTCATTGAAAAGTTGGCTCATCAGAATCGTGAACGTATTCCAGAACGTACTGTGCATGCCAAGGGGTCAGGGGCGCACGGAATATTGACGATCACTCACGATATTACGAAATATTCGAGAGCTGCTGTTTTTTCCAAAATTGGCAAGAAAACGGAAATGTTCATCCGTTTCTCGGTTGTTGCGCCAGAAAAAGGGGGAGCAGAGGCTGAGCGTGATGTGCGCGGCGTTGCGATGAAATTCTATACTGAAGAAGGAAACTGGGACCTTGTCGGGAATAATACGCCAGTTTTCTTTGTGCGTGACCCCATCAAATTCCCGGATTTCATTCATACGCAAAAGCGCCATCCAAGGACAAATCTGCGGTCACCGACGGCGATGTGGGACTTCTGGTCTTTAAGTCCTGAAAGTCTTCATCAGTTGGCGATTTTATTTTCTGATCGTGGCATTCCTCAGGATTATCGCCATATGGACCTTTTTGGAAGCCATACTTATTCATTATGGAATGAAAAAGGTGAGCGATATTGGGTCAAATTTCACTTTAAATCCCAGCAGGGTAATAAATGTTATACAAATGAAGAGGCCGCTACTGTCATCGCCAGGACACGTGAGAATGCTCAGGAAGACCTCTATAATGCTATCGAATCCGGCAATTTCCCACGTTGGACGTTCTATATTCAGATTATGGAAGAAGAAGAGGCAGAGCGCGTTTCTTTCAACCCCTTTGATATAACCAAGGTTTGGCCACATAAAGATTATCCGTTAATTGAGGTCGGCGTTCTGGAGCTTAATCGTAATCCAGATAATTATTTTGCTGAAGTTGAACAGGCGGCTTTTTCGCCTTCTAATATTGTTCCGGGTATCGGTTATTCTCCTGATAAAATGCTTCAGGGGAGAATCTTTTCCTATGCAGATGCCCATCGTTATCGCGTAGGTACGCATTATGAAATGCTCCCGATCAACCGGCCAAAATTTCCGATCAGGAATTACCATCTTGATGGAGCCATGCGTTTTGATTCCCCAAAAAATGGGGATGGCGATTTCTACGAGCCTAATTCTTTCGGGGGGCCTGTACAGGATATGAGCGCAGCGGAGCCTCCATTACGTGTCAGTGGTGAGGCGACATATTACGATCATCGTCGTGATGGGAATGATTATGACCAGCCTGCGGCCCTCTATCATCTTTTTGATGAGGGTGAGAAACAGCGCTTTTATAAGAATTTTGCCTCTGCCATGCAGGGGGTTCCCCAAGAGATTATAGAGCGTCAGTTAAGCCATTTTGAAAAGGCTGACCCTCAATGGGCAGAAGGTGTCCGAAAGGCACTCAAAGCATTAGAAGCGTGATTTTTATATCGCTTCTTTGCCCTTAATTTTATAGAGAGAACGTAAAAAGGCTTCCGGTATATCCGGAAGCCTTGGACTGAAACAGGCGCCAAAAAAATGAAGTTTTAATTAGGCATCGCTTTGTGGCAGACGTTTGATGGTAAATGTGCCAGAAGTGACAACGCCTTCAGCAGGTTTGAAAGTGACCTTCAAAGTGCTGTCTGGGCTCATTTCGCCGATTGTGCGCAGGACGTTAAGGTTTTCATTGATCCTGAAGTCAAACTTGTCCAGAGAAACAAGATGACCGCCATCACCCTGTGAGTGGAAGGTCAGTGGTCCGACTTCCTGGTTATCGCTATCTGTTATGGTAGCCAGTTTCCTGTCTACAAGAGCTGACAGACCATTCAGCATTTCCAGGGTGAGTGGGGCAAACATTTCCCAACCCATTAATGCGGCAGAATTGAAATGAGTCAGTTCATTACGTGGGTTGATACTAAACCAGGTGTTGCGCTCCCGGTCACGTAAGCCAATGCGGTTATCGCCCGCATCGACCATTTCCAAATCAGGCAGAGAGCGTGGAAGTGAAGAACGTTTACGCAATACTGCTGGAGCGGGTAATTGCAGAGGCATTGGGGCTAAGGCAAATAGATCAGGGTATTCACCGCTGGAAAATGGCTGGCGGATAAGTTCATCACGAATGGGATCGTGTCCGATGATATGTCCATACCAGTCAATGAGCCAAAAACGTGTCAGGGTTGGCGCAACAGACATGTGATAATCTCCCTTATTGATGATGATTTGACGAGGTGGGGCGCTCAGTCAGATAAAGACACTTACGCATTACACTCGATAAGGCACTTCTTTCAGGATCGCGAAGGCTAAAATCGAAGCCCACTTTAAGTTCCTTACCATAGAATTTTGACGTGTCTTCGTAAATATTTAATCGCAGGAGAAAATGTGTAAAAATATGTTTAACCTCGCCGATTTTGCGCCATTTTGATTTGAAAGGTGCAAAAGAAAGTGCCTCACTTTCCGTCCATGGTGTTTCTCTCCATGGTGTGCCTGGAAGCTCATCAGTGCCTCCTAATAGACCATGCGGTGGACGTGTTCTAAGCAGGGTTCGTCCATCATCAAGAAAAACACGAAAGACTGTCCCATAACGGACCGGGCGCTCCGCTTTGGGGGATTTTTTTGGTAGTTCCCCGGCAATATTAAGCTTGTGACCCTTGCAGCTTTTCTGACAGGGGCATAGCAGGCATGAAGGATTTGTGGGGGTACAAATTGTTGCGCCAAGGTCAAATAAAGCCTGAGCAAAATCGGCGGGCCTGTCTTGTGCGATGAAAGACTGATTCAGTAAGGCCGCATAATGGTGCAGAACCGGACGGCTTTGGGGAAGAGGGTCTGTGATTGCGTTCAGTCTGGCCGTCAGACGTTCGACATTTCCATCAACAGGGACCACTGGCTGGTAAAAGGCAATGGCTGCTACGGCGCGTGAGGTGTAGGCCCCAATCCCTGGTAATGCCATTAATTCTTTAATTGTTGTCGGGAAAAAACCGCTATCGCTTATTTTTTTTGCGCAGGCATGCAGATTTCGTGCACGTGCATAATAACCTAGTCCGGCCCAAAGCCTTAAAACCTCATCTAATGGAGCCTGTGCAAGGTCATCTATAGTCGGAAAGGTTCTTAGAAATTTTTCATAATAGGGTATAACAGTTGCAACAACGGTTTGTTGAAGCATAATTTCACTTAACCAGACTTTATAGGGGTCTGGTTTCTGGTTTGGTAAGGCCCTCCAGGGGAGGACGCGCCGGTTATGGTCATACCAGTCGAGAAGTAGGGAAGCTGTATCAGGTGTCACAGGAAGTCATATGAGTGATCAGGATCAGAGACGCAAGGGAAGAAATAACACGACCAAAAAGGAAATACCCTATAAGAGGTCCCGTACTATCCGGCTGATAGGGTCCTATATTCCACAATTAACACAGCCGGCATTCAGGAAGCACTCACCCTTATTAACGCGTCTGATGCTTGATTGGGAGCAGTTTGTCGGAACTCCCTTGTCACGCGTCACTATTCCAAAGCGCCTTACGCAAGGCGTGTTGACAGTCTCCTGTAAGGGGCCAGTAGCGCTTGAATTACAGTATAATATGACGCAGATTCTTGAACGGATAAATATGTCATGTGGCCTGATGGGCGAGCATAAACTGGCGCGCCTGAAGGTTGTGCAGGATCAGACAGCTCCTTTGCCTGTTGAAAGAGAGAGACAGTCGCAGCCCCTCTCTATTGTGGTGGTAGAAAATTTTGAGGAAGGTCCGTTAAAGGCAGCTCTGGCACGGTTGGGCGGGCATATCAAAGCCCGCACCATGCGCTGAAACTTTAAAAAAGTTTCACGTGAAACAGAAATTATGTTCCGGTAACAAAAACAGAAGCTGGATAGCCTTGAGCAAAGAGATGTGCTCTCAGAGTGGAGAAATTTACCTGTTGAGACACTTCTTTCCTGACGACTGGTTTTGCATGGAAGGCTAGTCCAAGCCCTGCTTCTTTCAGCATGGGGATGTCATTAGATCCATCTCCGGTTGTCATGCTGGCTCTCAGCTTGATACCCCGTTCGAGGCAGAGGCGGTCAAGATGTTCGCGTTTGGCCTGAGGACCCAGAATATCTCCAATGAGCCTCCCTGTGATTTTTTTATCCTGAATCTCAAGATCATTGCCAAAATTTTCATCAAAGCCACATCGGGCTGCAATGCGCTGTGTGTACCACGAGAAACCACCTGAAATTAAGGCTGTGCGTGCTCCATGTGCTTTCATGGTCCGGACGAGCTCTATGGCCCCTTCATTGAGAACCAGTTTTTCATATACTTCTTTTAGTGCTTCTTCTGGCATGTTTTCCAGTAAGGCCGTTCTTTGACGTAGTGATGTCGCAAAATCAATTTCACCATTCATGGCGGCTTGGGTGATGGTTGCGATTTTCTCACCAATCCCAAATAAGGCAGCAAGATCGTCCAGGGTTTCACCTGTCAGAATCGTGCTGTCCATGTCAGCGATTAATACTGCTTTCCGCCGTCCTCGTGCCTTGGTCAGGATTGCATCAACCTTATAGGGCGATAAAGTCGTGCGAATCGTCTCCATGGAAGGGGTACCGCTTCCTTGTGGGGGGCAGGCAATCTCGACAGCCTCTCCTTCTGACAGGATATGGGGGGCCGCTCCTTTGACGAGATGCCGGGCAATCTCAACGGCCTCTGCGGGGAGGGAATGGTGACGGCGATCAACAACAAGCGTCAGAATATCAGGAAAAGACACGGGGACTCTCACTTAAGCTGTAAATATGGCAATAGAGAAAGCATGACTGTTTCTTCTATTGCTCTTATTGTGGCGGGGCCGACTTGTTCAGGCAAGTCCGCTCTGGCTCTGAAATTAGCCCAACGTTTTCATGGTACGGTGATCAATGCTGATTCCATGCAGGTCTATAAAGATTTACGCCTTCTGACAGCCAGGCCTGACGAGGCTGATCTTTCCCTTGCCCCTCATAAACTATATGGCGTGTTAGAAGGGGAACAGGCTGGAAGCGTTGCCTGGTGGAGGCGTGAGGCCCTGCATGTCCTTAAAGAATGTGAGAAAGATGGTACCCTTCCCATATTTTGTGGAGGGACAGGAATGTATTTTAGGGCCCTCCTTGAAGGGCTTGTTGAAATTCCTGACACCGATATTGAAGTGCGCCATGAGGCAAGGCGTTACCTGGCTGAATGGGGGTCAGAAGCGCTTCATGCCAGACTTAGCGAAGTTGACCCCCAAACAGCGCTGCGTCTTCATCCATCAGATTCGCAGAGAATTGCACGTGCATGGGAGGTTTGGCGCGGGACAGGCCGTGGCCTGTCAGAATGGCAGAAGCACCCTCAATTACCTCCCGCGCCTTGCAGGTTCATTTCCATTCGTCTCGACCCTGACAGAGATAGTTTGCGTTCTGCCATTGCCCGACGCTTCGCACAGATGTTGCAAGCTGGCGCATTAGATGAAGTCCGCGCATTGTTACAAAAAAACCTTCCCTCAACGCTACCTGTTATGAGGGCTCATGGTGTCCCTGAACTTATGTCCGTCCTGAAAGGGGAGACATCATTACAGGACGCTGAAGAAAAGGCCGTTATTGCGACGGGGCAATATACAAGGAGACAGGCCACGTGGTTCAGGCACCATAGATTGGGAAAAGAAGGTGACGACATTATTTCATTACAAAGATTTGGGTATGATGAGAAATTTTCGGAAAGGGAATTGTGTAAAATAGAAAATTTTATAACTCAAAGAATTGACATGACCGATAGAAGTTCTTAACCTTCATTCCAGATAATGGAATTTCATAGCCTATAAAGAGGGATTTCTCATGCCGCCTCATGAACATACAGAAGCGCCGATCCAAGCCCGCAAAGGCGCTGAGGTTCTTCTGCATATTCTTGAGGAAGAGGGAGTCGATGTTATTTTCGGCTATCCTGGCGGTGCTGTGCTTCCAATTTATGATGCCTTGTTTCAGCATGGGACCATACGCCATGTTCTGGTGCGCCACGAGCAGGCTGCAGTCCATGCAGCGGAGGCTTATGCCCGTTCAACAGGAAAAGTAGGTGTCGTTCTGGTGACATCTGGCCCTGGAGGAACCAATACGGTTACAGGGTTGATGGACGCAAAAATGGATTCGGTTCCTGTAGTCTGTCTGTGCGGACAGGTGCCGGTCCCCCTGTTAGGGAAAGGGGCTTTTCAGGAAGCAGATATCGTCTCTATCACTGCACCTATCACCAAATATGGCGTCACTATTAAAACAGCTGAGAGCCTGGCACCTTTATTGAGGGAGGCATTTGAGATTGCCCGTTCGGGGCGTCCTGGTCCTGTTGTTGTTGATTTGCCTAAAAATATTACGACAGGGGATGCACCTTTATCGCCTGCTGTGATTGAATTATTGCCCAAGAAAAAAGAGACCCTTTTACCTCAAGCCGTTCAAGAGGCTGTAAAAGCCCTTAAGAAAGCCAGAAAGCCACTTTTTTATATTGGTGGCGGGCTTGTGAATGCGGGGCCTGAGGCTGTGGCTCTGTTCCGGGAACTGGCGGGGAGAACAGGTTTTCCGGTTGCTTCGACTCTTATGGGGCTTGGTGCTTTCCCGGCATCCAATGACCAGTTTCTAGGTATGATCGGGATGCATGGTGCTGTTGAGGCGAATATGGCTGCCCATGATTGTGATCTCCTCATTGCACTGGGTGCCCGTTTTGATGACCGTGTTACAGGGCGGCTGGATGCTTTCTCACCTCATTCTTTTAAAATTCATGCTGATATCGACCCGCGTGAATTTAATAAGAATGTTCCTGTCGACGTCACTTTGGAAGGTGATTTAACGCAGACAATGAAAGCCCTCCTTGAGGGATGGGATGCGACAGAGGCTCCTGATCTGAAAGAGTGGTGGCAGTTAATAGAGACGTGGCGCGCCGTAAAAGGCTTCTCCTTCGAGCAGGAGCGTAAGCCAGACTCTGTGATCAAACCTCAATATGCGATTGAGCGTCTCTATCAGCTCTCGAAAGAAAGTGGTGAAGATGTTTATGTCACAACAGAGGTTGGGCAGCATCAAATGTGGGCTGCACAGCATTTTGGTTTTGACAAGCCAAATCACTGGCTGACTTCGGGTGGTTTGGGAACAATGGGCTATGGTTTGCCGGCTGCTGTTGGTGTGCAGGTTGCTCATCCCGGAGCACTGGTCATAGATATTGCTGGTGAAGCCTCAACATTGATGAATATCCAGGAACTAGGGACAGTCGCGCAATATCGCCTGCCGGTAAAAATATTCATCCTTAATAATCATTATATGGGGATGGTAAGGCAATGGCAGGAATTGCTTCATGGTTCCCGTTATTCACAATCTTATAGTGAATCACTGCCTGATTTTGTCAAACTGGCAGAGTCATTTGGTGTAAAAGGGCTGCGGGCGCGCAATTTTGGTGAATTGGATGATGTCATTAGGGCCATGTTAGAATGTGATGGACCGGTTCTGGTTGATGTCTGCGTGGCGCAGGAAGAAAATTGTTATCCGATGATTCCGTCTGGAGCAGCTCATAACCAGATGATTCTGGGGCCTGACCGTGTTTATGGTGGGGCTGAGTTGACGGAAGAAGGCAAGAAACTCGTTTAGGGTATGACTATTTTAATCAAAGGCTTTTTAAAGTCGAAAAAAGGGAGTTTTGCATAATGCGTGTATATTATGATCGTGATGCCGACCTGAACTTGATCAAAAGCAAGAAAGTGGCTGTTATTGGTTATGGAAGCCAGGGTCATGCCCATGCGAATAACCTGAAAGATAGCGGCGTTTCTGAAATTGTTGTGGCGTTGCGTCCCGGGTCATCAGCAAAAGCCAAGGCTGAGGCAGCAGGTTTTAAGGTCGTTACACCAGCTGAAGCGGCATCATGGGCTGATGTTGTTATGATTCTCACCCCTGATGAAGGTCAGGGAGAACTTTATAAGACAGAGCTGGAAGCTAATCTGAAAAAAGGTGCTGCTCTGGTTTTTGCTCATGGTCTGGCGATCCATTTCCGTTTGATTGAAGCGCGTTCCGATCTGGATGTTTTCCTGATTGCACCAAAAGGTCCTGGCCATACAGTACGTTCAGAATATAAGCGTGGTGGTGGTGTTCCTTGTCTGGTTGCTGTGGCCCAGAATGCTTCTGGCCATGCTCTCGATATTGCTCTCTCATATGCTTCAGCAGTTGGTGGCGGGCGCGCAGGTGTCATTGAGACCACCTTTAAGGAAGAAGTTGAGACAGACCTCTTTGGTGAGCAGGCTGTGCTTTGTGGTGGGGCTGTTGACCTGATCCGCGCAGGGTTTGAGACATTAGTCGAGGCTGGTTATGCGCCGGAGATGGCTTATTTTGAATGTCTGCATGAAATGAAACTGATTGTTGATCTGCTCTATGAAGGTGGCATTTCCAACATGAATTATTCCATTTCCAACACAGCTGAGTATGGTGAATATGTCAGTGGTCCACGGGTTATCACCAGTGAGACAAAAGCTGCCATGAAAAATATCCTTACAGATATTCAGGATGGCACGTTTGTGCGTAACTTCATTCTTGAAAACCAGTCTGGAAATGTTCGCTTTAAAGCCATCCGTGCGCGTAATGACGCGCATCAGATTGAAAAAGTCGGTGCTAAACTGCGTGAAATGATGCCTTGGATTGCCAAAGCAAAGCTTGTGGACAAAGCACGTAATTAATTTCTGACTCGTTTCGGAATTCTATTCAGAAACCCCCTTCATGGTTGTTCCATGAAGGGGGTTTCATTTTATGCAATTAAATCTGGTTGGTTTGCTTCTTATTAGGGGTAAGACCGAACCGTTTGCTCAATGCGAAAATCGTCGTAAAAACATAAAAAGGAAACAGCACTCGCCAGGAAGGGGAGAAGTTCCCTGCCAGTAAGGCAATAATGGCATCCCGCATTCTGACAGGGCGATTTTTGGGGCGCATAAAGAAGTAGCGGAGTAAATCATCATTGATGCGGTAGACCAGCCAGCCGATCAAGCGCATTTCCCGTCTGATCTGGTTCTCGGCCTTACGGGCAGCCCTGCGGCCTTGTACTGGATCTATGAGCCATCGACGTGCAACTTCAGCTCCTCTAAGGGCTCCCTTCATGGCCAGCATGACGCCAGAAGAAAAAACGGGATCAAGGAAGCCAAAAGCATCGCCAATAATGAAATATCGTTCTCCCCATGCCTTGTCACCTTTATAGGAATAGTTCCCTGTGGTGGATAGGGGAGCCAAGGCTTCAGACCTTGCCATTCGTGCTTTGACGCTGGGACTTTCTTCAACGGCATTCCAGAACAGGTTTTCAAGAGAGCCACCATGTTTCTTGAAACTGTCATGATCGCCAACAAAACCGACACTCATCACATCATCGGGTAGAGGGATCATCCAGAACCATCCGCCTTTGACAAGATGAACGGAGATATAGCCTTCCATTCCGTCTCCTTCGGCGCGTGGAACATTGCGGAAGTGGCTGAAAATGGCTGCTTTATTATTGCGGAGGTCGCTATATTTTCTCCCATGCTGGCGGAGCATCAATGTATCACGGCCTGAGGCATCAAGGATAAAGCGGGGTGCAAAGAAGCGGGGCTCTTCCTGTCCTTTTGTCCGGGCTTCAACAAGGGGTGTTTCCGGTGTGGGGAATGTTACTTTCGTAACGCGTGTTTCTTCTAATGTTCTAGCCCCTTTTTTCTCAGCATTACGAAAGAGGAGTTCGTCAAACTCTGCCCGGCGGACCTGATAGGCATGGTCCGCCTGAGCATCAATTGCGAAACGAAAGGGGAAAGAAAGGCGGCCCTCACCAGTATCTGTTACGAATTCCGCTCCGGGTTTATAGACGCCCATGGCAGCAACTTCTTCCAGAACACCTAGTTTTTTGAGGATTGGCAGGTTACAGGCCAATAAGGATTCCCCAATATGAAAGCGTGGGTGTCTTTCTTTTTCCAGCATAATGACGTCCAATCCCTGCTGGGCAAGGATTGCTGCTGCGGTGCTACCTGCAGGACCACCACCAATAACGAGAATATCGCATGAGAGAGGAGTGTGAGTCATTTTGGTTTTCTTCCAGGCTGAATGAAGATTAAGGAAGCATGACAGTACCAGTGCCCATTAAGAGCAGCTGACCAGAAGGTGATTGAAGGGTGAAACTGTAAATCATGCCGTGAGAGGCATAATGCTCCTGATTGATCATAATGAAGAGGCTTTTCCATTCTGGTATATCAAGCCGTTCACAATGGATCTGCACGTCTTTTATACTGGCAAGCCACCCTTGCCGGGTCTCTTTTGTCGTGAGGGCACCATGTAACGCTGCTGCCTGCATGGCCATTTCCGTCCCGACGACAGGGGGCAAGATCCCCGCTATCCGATAAGGGTTGGCCGGGTCATTATGACAACGTGCTGTCGCTTTAAGAATTCTGTCATCCCAATATGTCGCGGTATCAAGCAGGCAGCTTAGACCTTTATGAGGGATGTGGCTGAGAATATTTTCACGAGTGAGCATGGGTCAGAGCAATCTTCAGATGGTTGGCCCCATAAGGCAGGGAAAGGAAGGTATCATAGCCGCAGGCAATTGCCGCCAGGAGAGGAAGAACTTGTCCCGCGGGATTATGGCGCATGATGTGCGCTATTGCCTCAGGTAAAAGACTATCTCCTTTTTGTTCATCTTTTCCTTCCTGTAAGGAGAGAGAGAGGGTGATGCCGTCTCCACTTCCAGGCTGGAGGATAAAGGCACAGCCAAAGTTGTAGTCAGTCTTCCGGACGGTGCCGAGCGATCCAGCCAGAGGTGCATCGTAAATACAGAAGAGCACTGGCCGACTCTCACAATGTGCTTCTGCGCCTGCCTTGAGTAGCGATCCTGCCAGGGTTTCATCCTGTAGGGCAAGAGATACAGCAGGTTGGTGGCTCTGCTGACCAATCATCCAGTAGCCGGCTGGTGCATTATGTACGGAATTATGAAAAAGCGAAGGCGATACAGTGCCAGAGGGTGTGCTGAGGGAGTCCAGAATCCGGTCCATGATATAGCCATCTCCATTAGAACTGGCGAAAATGGCTGGTAGGTCTTTGGCACAATATTCTGCCTGTTGGCAGGCTTCTTCGGCACAGAGAACGGCCAGACGAATAATCTGACTTGCACGGCGTTGTTCATTGGCTGGCAGGCTTTCTGGCGGAGGCAGTTTTAACGCTTCTCTCTGATAGAGGTTTTTTCCCTGCAGGATGCGTTTTGTCCTCTCCCAGCCATGAAGGCCATCTCCTTGGCAGCCAATGCCTTTGATCGTGAGGATCATTCAAATCTCCCGAAGATAAGGCTGCTATTGGTCCCGCCAAATCCAAAAGCATTATTCATTACGTAATCAGGCCGCTCGTAACAGGGTTCAAGGAGAATCCGGCTTTTAAAGACAGGGTCAATTCGCTGTGTATTCTGACAGGGAGGAAGCCAGCCCTCCTGAAGGGTAATAGCGCAAATCATACTCTCTAAAATCCCTGAAGCGCCTAATGTATGACCTGACCAGCCTTTAGTGGAAGAACAGGGTGTGTTTTGTCCAAAGAGCATGCTGATCGCACTATCTTCCATCTGGTCGTTTGCGCGCGTTCCGGTCCCGTGCATATTGATGTAACCGATATCAGAGGGGGATAATCCTGCCTGTGTGAGGGCGCGTTGCATAGCCAGCATGGCGCCTGTGCCTGTTGGATCAGGAGTGGACATATGATAGCCGTCACTACTGGCACCATAACCGGCCAGAGAGAGCCTGTATCCTGAAAGATGATTGGGCAAATGACGGGCACCAGCGCGTTCCAGTAGGGCAAATCCTGCGGCTTCCCCGATCGAGATACCTTCTCTCAATGCATCATAGGGCTGGACAGGCATAGGAGAAACCAGTCCGAGAGATGCGAAACCTTGTAATGTCATTCTGCAAAGGCTGTCCGCTCCGCCGACGATGGCGGCATCACAGAAACCACATTCAATAAGGTGGGCAGCGTCAATAAAGGCACGAGTGGAAGAGGCGCAGGCATTTGAGACTGTAAGTAACGGGCCTTTTATTTCCAGTCGTGCTGCAACATAATGTGGTAGAGAGGAGAGATCCTGCGTTGTGGCGTAGTGAAACTTATCGGGTAAGGAGAGCTCTCCCGGTTTGCGTGATTCATAGGCCTGTTCGGAACTGAGAATCCCAGAGGTGCTGGTTCCCATAATGATGGCAATTCGGTGGGCACCATAATGCGCACGTGCTTGTGCAATAGCCCCCGTGAAATCATCACTGGTTAAGGCCATATCGGCTAGTCTGTTATTGCGGCAGTCAAAGAGTGCCAGCTCAGGAGGTAGGTAGTGTGCCTCTACACCTGAAACCCGCCCAATATAGCCATAACTCTGTGGCTGAAAATTATCAGGCTGAAGGGTCGTCCGTCTTTCCAGAATACAGGCACGTGTTTCTTCAAGGCCTTTCCCCATAGCGCTGATAGCTGTCCCTGCGGTGATAAGAAGGGCGGTCATATTTCCTTTCCTTCAGAAGAAGGGGGAGTTGGAAGAGGACCCATAAATAAGAAACTGAAAATAAGAGCGAGAAAAGCACCATAAGAGATCGTCAGTCCTAGCTCTTTCAAAAGAGGGACCTGACAGCTTGCCAGAATAGAAAAAGAGCCAACGGTCATAAGATTGCAGGTTAGTAAAGTGCGCATGGTTCGTGTGCGTTCAGCTCTGTCTAGTTGGGGACGACCAAAGAAAAGGGCGTAATCAATACCAATCCCAAGAATAAAGGCTAAGGCGACTATATGAATGATGGAAAAAACTGCATTATGCAAGCGTAATAATGATAGAAGACACAATCCTGTTATACTTAGTGTAAAGGTAATACGTCCGATTAGGAGCAGATTTCTTGTGCATAAATACAAGATAATCAGAGCCAGGCTGATTCCGGCAATCAGCCAGAAAGCCGCCCTTTTGACGTAAGGTGACAGTAAGTCGCCGATAGCTGTTTTTAAATTGACGAAAAGGATGTCAGGTTCTTTTTCACCGGCTTTTACTAGGTCCGTGATGGTTTGCTGCGTGCGGGGTATGACGAACCCGTACCATTTGTCGTTACGGGGGAAAAGTAATAGACCAAGTTGATAGGAAAGTGATGTTTCCATAAGCTGCTTGACCGTCAGGGCGGGATGGTGGCGGGCTTTTTCAATTTCCTGAGGGAGTGCTGCGAAAGCATTAGGCTGGAAGGGGGCATCAGTTTCCAATAAAGCCTGGTGTAGATTTCTTTCAACTGATTGCGCGGATGGGATGGTTGCCAGTCTTTTCTGTTGGAGATTTTGACTTGGGAGAAGCCGTGAAGCTGCATCTATTCTGTCAGAGGGAGGGAGTTGCGCGAGCAGTTTCTCTTCCTTCTGAAGAACCTCTTCGCTTGTCTTAGCCTCTATGACTGCCAGAAATCCTGCTTGTGGAGCCCCTGACTGCTGACGGAACTGACGGTCGATTTCCTGCATTTCTGGAGGAATGGGGTTGAGAATTTCCCCTTGTTTTTCCATCCTGAAGGGGTGGAAGAGCAGAAAACCCAGAGTGAGAGGAATAACCGGAAGACAGAGCATGCGGTAGCGGCGTAGTTTTTCAGAGCGAAGCAGGATGGAGGAGATACCCTGATGATAGGCTGCAAGATCAGCCTGGGTGACCAGATGGGGAAGCAACCAGATTGTGATGCAAGCTGCAGCAAGGATGCCAGTGGCTGAAAAGATACCGAGCTGCATCAATCCGGGGAGACCGCAGAGAATCATGCTCAATAATCCGATAACAGCTGTCAAAGTGGCAAGTTTCAGGCTTGGGCCGATGCGGGCCAGTACGACAGGAATTGCTTCTCCTTTGTCCCGGTGGCCCAGTAATAAGACGGGGTAATCAAGAGAGACCCCCAGCATTGTCATGCCAAAGCCTAAGGCAATTCCATGAACCCAGCCAAAAAGACACTGCACGATTAACATGGAAAGCGAAAGTGACAGAAGGAATGGTACGGCGATTGCTGCCATGACCCAGAGGGAACGAAAGCGCCAATATAGAATGGCCACCACCAGAAGAAGGGAGCAGAGAGCCAGCCGGTCCATATCATGATGAAGGGCCTGTGCTGCATAGAGTGAGAAGGCTGGTGAACCTGTCAGGATCAGTTGATAATTTTCATGCGGGCCACGGCTGTCTGTATAGGCTTTCATGACAGCATGATGAAGTTTTTTGAGTTGTGTCGGATTCAGACTGGGCTGGCTCAGTTTAAGGAGCGTAAGGGTCGCATGGCCGTCTTTAGTGAGCCAGATTCCGTCCAGACTGGGCAAGCTGTCACTTTTATTTAAACTTGCCATATAATCGCTGTAAGCGCCTGTCGGATCCTTCAGGCCAATCTCTTCGATGAGAGGAGCCGCCATGGATTGCAGCAGTTCATAGAGCTGATTTATGTCATGTTTGAGTGCGGCAGTGGTGAAAAGGCGTGTTTGCTCATGAGGAGCAAGGCCAAAACGATGGGCAAAGAAAAGAGGCTGATCTTTCTGCCAGTTAAAAGAATCTGGTCCATCTATGATGAGGCTGAAAGAGCCCGTTTCAGCCAGTGCTTTGTGAAAGCGGTGAGCAATCAGACTTAATGTTGCAGGGTCATCGCCTTTGATTGAGGCCATCATCAGTGATTGCGTTGTACCATTATGGAGTTCATCCAGCAAAAACTGCGATGTTTTATCATGGGGCTGCGGTAAAAAAGCCTGCATATCCATTTGTAATGGAATAGCGAACAATGTCCCTGCCGCAATAAGGATTGCGCAAAGTAGAGAGAGCAAAAGTGGTAAACGCCGATAAGGTTTCATTGTGGCGTGATAACAGTGTCAGTGATGTCGCCATTGGCCTGAAGGAGATAAGTGCGCTCTATCACATTATTATGTCCTTCTAGTTTTACGTACTGAATGATCTGTGCGACTTTTTTTGTCTTGGGGACGAGAGTCAGGTGCCATTGTCCAATATCTCCGTCAGCGCTGAGATTATAATAATGACGGAGAAGATTTATATTTCCTTCTAAAGGGCCGCGGATTGTATCTGCTATAATTTGTAAGGCTGGATTGAGAGTGAGCGGAATATTTTTTACGTTTTTCTGTCCATGCCGGAACTGCATGGTCTCACCTTCTATGATGACGCTGTCTTTGACGGGAAGGAAGGTGAGTTTCTCAATATGGTCAGGAGGAGCAAAGCGGAGTTCTCCTTCACTATGGATCGGTTGGGTAAGAGCGTGAAGTCTGCGTGTTTCCGTAAAGTGATCATGTCTTTGGGTAACGAGTGCGATCTGGTGGAGGATGGTTTCTGCCAAAATGGGGTTTTCGGGTTGTGCAGCGCGAGCCTGGGTGAAATAAACCTGGCCTAGAATGAGAACCATAAGAAGTAAATATTTCACGTTATGAGAGCCCTTCTTCCCAGAAATCGAAAAAATTGAACCAGGCATAAGGATTTTCCTGGCAAAGCGTTTCCATCCAGCGGGCATAGGCTTCCATTAATTGGGAGAGGTGCTCTGATGAGGAAGTGGCAGGGTCATTTTTACAGAGCATATCTGTGAGAGACTGGCATGTAATGTGATATGTGCCGTTTTTTTGCCTTATGGCAGAGATGAGAATAATGGGAGCTCTTGTAAGCGCAGCCAGTTTGAAGGGGCCTGCCGGGAGTGGTGCTTCTTTTCCCAGAAAAGGGATGGGGCGGGAGCGGCTGCTATCATGGGCTCTGTCTGCCAGAATGCCAACGACCTCACCAGACTTCAACGCATCCAGGACTGCCAGCATGCTGTCTGGGCGACCTAATTCAATGAGGTTGTTATTGAAATCGGGGGCGAGTGTTTCGATAAACCGTGAGGCAGCCCCTGAGAACCGTCTGTACATTAGCATCCGGAAGCGGAAAGGGGAGTCCAGTCCAAACTGTCGCAATGCATCAAAAGAGCCGATATGGGCTCCCATCAGGATACAGCCTTTGTTCTGTTTTAGGGCATCCAGTAGAATCTGCTTGCCGGTAATATGAAAGTTTTTGTGAGAAAAGCGCCCGCTGAGCAGGTAAATGCGATCCAGAATATTGGTACAATAGGCGTTGATATGTAACAGTATCATTCCCCGTGAGAGACGGGGCAACATGCCTGCTTTATGTAAATAGGTCAGATAACGCCAGGAAGACCGGCGGACCGTTGGGTACATGACAGCATAATAAAGCGTGGCAGGCCAGCATAATAAAGTCGTAAAGTGGTAACCCAGATGAAAGGCGACCCATACAAGTAAACGGACAGAGTATATATTGCCCTTTTCTGGTCGTAACCATGTATTGCGGCTCATCAGATGTGACCCTGTGCACAACCGCGCAGGATAATAGTGTTTTCTTTTCCTGCATTAAGCCGATGAAGGCTGAAGCGTACACGCCCCTCTCCAAGCGCACTGGAAAAAAGTTGCAGAGGCTCTTCGGGACGGACGATAGAAAGAAATTTGACAGTTTCTATTGACTGAACATCAAGGGCTAATTGGTTGAAGATAATATTTAGCAATAAAATCCCTGGTACAATAGGATTGTTAGGAAAATGTCCGGGTAAAGCCGGGTGGTTGGCAGGGATTGTGAAAGGAGCGTGAGAACGTTTCTCGATGTAAGTTTTTACTAAAGTTTCTAATGCCTGTTTAGTCAGCTTGCCTACAGTGTTACGTGGCAGGCTTGTTAATCTTATGAGACGACGGGGCATAAAGACCGGGTCTATATGATGACGCAGAGCCTGCATAAGGGCATGGATGTCAATGTCGGCTCCTACGATGAAGGCTTGCAGGCGTGTTGGTTCATTTTCGCCCTTTTCTATCTCCTGCTCAGTATAAAGTGGAGCAAAAGAACCATCCAATACACCATCTTGCTCACATAATATTTTATTAAGCGTACCATAAGATGTTCGTTTCCCCGCGATTTTGAGGAGATCTGCTTTACGTCTTACCAAACGGAAATGTCGCGGGTCTTCCATTTCAATAATATCGTTAAGCGCGTATGGCGTGGCGTAAGGCGCATTATAGATATAACTTCCTTTCTGCCCGTCAGCGGGATCGGCAGTTAGTGTAATATTTTCGTAAAGTTGCCAGGGTAAGGCGCTGACTGTGCGGCGGCAGGCGATTGAACCTATTTCCGTTGCACCATAAATCTCCATGACTGGTGCTTTGAAAAGCTTTTCTGCCTCACGCGCTAACTCTTCAGTCAAAGGAGCTGCTGCTGAAATAATACGCTTAAGACCGGTTAAGTGAATTCTGGCAGTGACAAGAGACTGTAAATGGACTGGTGATGTAATCAGCGTATGGGGAGACGGTGTATGGTAGCATAGTTTTTCTATGTCAGCAGGGAAAAAACGGGGCCCACTTGCAGTGATTGTCGGGGTGTGGAGGCTTTGGAGGATGAGGGTTTCAAAACCATACATATGATAAGGGGGCACAGTTCCTAATAATGTAGTGCCAGACTCACCAAGTAATGGCTGGGCTGCATGACTGCGGGCAACGAGCTCTCCCCAGTATTTTTTATGCATTTTAGCCTCTCCGGTGCTGCCGGAAGTAAAGACATAGGCTGCTTCATAGGTGGCGGGGAGCACAGGGTTATCTGTTTTGTCTGAAATCAGGTCCGTTAGGGGAGGAAACGTAAATTCCTCCAACCCTCCGGGTAAGGAAGGGCCTGTACAGATGGCATTATAATCAGTTTGGAGGGATTTGAGAAAAGGGGCTGTATGATTACTGGATAATAAACAATATTGCCCTTTTAGCAGGCTGGCCAAAAAGACGACGGTAAAATGAAGGAGATTGTTATGAAGATTTATGATCGGGCGGTCAGGAAGCTGCTCTGCCAATGCCCACGCATATGAAAGTAGCTTCTGTCCATTTAGTGATTCTGAAGCAGTCCTGAAGACAAGGCGCTCAGGTAGACTGATGAGGGAAAGATCAAATTGCGAAGACATTGGAAAAAGAAGATCAGTCAGGACGATGAGCGTCTATATACTGGGCAAGAGACCGTAATGAATAAAATATATCATGGCTCTTATCATCATGTGATTCTAGTTTAAGGCCATATTGTGTATTAATCATGAGCGCTATTTCCAGCACATCAATTGAATCAAGACCAAGCCCTTTTCCGAAGAGGGGAGTTTCTGGATCGATATCCTGCGGGTCCATATCCAGCTGGACGGCTTCAACCAGATGGGTCGCCAGTTCATGCTCAAAAGAAGATTGTCGATTGGAAAAGGTAGATGTCGTCACGTAAGGGGTATATCCATTAATGATAGACAAAGACGAAGCTTTATTACCACTGGGTGTATATTCCAGCAAGTCTATTAAATGATATCTGAAATAGCGGATTGATTACTTTGATATTTCTAAGGTGATATTTGGCATGTATGGTGTATGAATTATTGCGTAATGATGTAATGTAATTTGTGTAAGTTTGTGGTTTTGAGATAAAATTAAATAGAAATTATCTCTATAATATAAATATTATTTGATGTGTTATTTATATAAAATTGATTTTTATAAATATTAAAAATGGCAATTATTTATTTATATCCGACAGTAATATCGTAATTTTTATTATGTTCTCTGTTAAATATAATTCTTTTTGAGATGAGTTGGGATTTTTTAATAAAAAATCAACATATTTTGCGGAGGAAGAAACTATTAATGTCACTTACATATGGCGCACCGAGTGGAGCTACTGTTGTCAGTGGTGGAATCTTGATTGCTGAAAAAGGCTCTGATGGGAAAACCTATTATTAGTCTGCCAGCCCAATAGTATGGCGATCGTTGGACTTCAGGTTATTGCGGCTGGTCCTTATGTCGTTAGTGAACCATCTTCAGCAAAAATGACCTTAACGGCTTGAGTTTATACAAAGAAAGGACTGAAGGAAGAGAACCGGGCTTTGCTTTTGGGCGAGGACGGGTTATTTTTCGGGAGAGGAACAGATCACAACTAATTGAGACTAAAGAGAAAAAGAGCAAATTGAGTCTTCTTCATAAGACAGATATTTTTGGTCTTAAATCTGGTTGCCGCTACTGCATGACATGCCGGAAAAGCCGTAAGGTATTTTATGAAAAGAATAGATCCTTTTTTGGTTATGTTGACAGCAGCCGTCCTTTTGGCTTCCTTTTTTCCATGTCCTCCATCATGGAAGCCCTGGATGGACAGGTTAAGCACGCTCCTGATTACGTTAATGTTTTTTTTTCAGGGGGCAAAATTAAAACGCCATGCCGTAATTGAAAGTTTGCAGGACTGGCGCCTTCAAGGGGGGACACTCTTCGCCAGTTTTGTTCTTTTTCCGCTCATTGGCCTTGCGTCTTATCTGTTTTGTCACCTCGTATTTAGTAACGGATTTATCAGTTCTGATCTCTGGACTGGTGTCCTGTTTATGTGTTGCCTTCCTTCCACAGTGCAATCGTCAATCGCTCTAACATCAATTGCTCGTGGCAATGTGCCTGCGGCGATTTGCTCAGCAACAGCGTCTAATGTATTGGGGATTGTCTTTACGCCCCTTCTCTGCGGTTTCTTGCTTAATCGCAGTGATAGTGGTTCGGGCTTTCAAACGATTTTGGAAGTGGGGCGCGAGCTTTTATTGCCCTTTCTCGTAGGACAATTCAGCCAGAAATGGATGGGTCCTATCGTCCATCGTCATAAAATTCTTCTCTCTTTCACGGATAGGGGGTCTATCCTCGTTCTGGTTTATGCTGCTTTCAGTACGGCTGTGCTTGAGGGATTATGGAAACGGGTTCCATTGATCGATCTGGGGAAAGTGACGCTTCTTGATACGATTCTGCTTTTTTTATTACTCGGTGCGACTTACGGACTTGGACGCTTATTAGGGCAGAGTAAGGGAAGTGAAATTGCCCTGCAATTTTGCGGGTCTAAAAAGTCGTTAGCGACCGGTGTCCCTATGGCAAGTGTCATTTTTCCATCAGGAGCTGGTATTATTGTATTACCTTTGATGATCTATCATCAAATTCAGCTTTTTGTCTGCACAGTTCTGGCGCGTCATTATGCATCGCGCCCTATGGATCAAGAATAGAGAGGCTAAGGGCGTATGAGCAGAGGAATATCATCAATTATTTTTATGGCTGTTTCATAGATATTTTGCAGAATCTCTTCGGTCATGACGTCCTTAACGGCGCCCTGTGCTATGAGACGACCCTGTTTTAGAAAGGCGATCCTGTCACAATATTGAGCGGCAAGAGATAAATCATGAAGTACAATACAAATCGCTATTTGTGCTTCTTTGGCTTTCCTGCGCAGGATCTCCATTATTTTTAATGAATAGGCAGGATCAAGAGAGGCCATGGGTTCGTCAATCAGGAGAAAAGGGCTTCCTACTGCCAGAGCCCGTGCCAGGCAAATACGTGCTTTCTCCCCTCCTGAAAGTGTTTCCATTCTGCGGAAACGGAGCGCCTGTAATGTCAGATCATTGATGATTTTTTCCATGATGATGCGTTTCTGGAGGGATGTTTCTTTTTTATAGGGTAGCCTTCCCAGGCTGACGATTTCTTCCATGGTTAAGCCGTAAGGTAGGATTCTTTCCTGGGGAAGATAGGCAATATTTTGTCCTCGCTTTATCGGCGGTATAGTTTTTAATGGTTGATTGTTCAGGGTGATAGTTCCTTTCGAAAGTGGAACAATACCCAGAAGTGCTTTTAACAAAGTGCTTTTCCCAGCACCATTTGGCCCTGAAATGCCCAATAACTCTCCGGGCTTGAGGGTTAATGAGAGATCATCAAGACAAACTCTCTTTCCCAAGGTAACTGTAATATGGTGTGCTGTAAGAGACATATCAGACATTGTGGTTCTGGTTGAGCTTCCATATCTGAAACAGGAAAAAAGGTGTTCCGATCAATGTTGTTATAATCCCGATAGGGAGGGGGTTTTCAGGATTATATAACCGAATTATGCCGTCTGCTCCGATTAGCAGAGAGGCACCGAGGATTGCTGAGGGGATAAGTATATTAGAAGGTTTGTACCCTACCAGGAACCGGGCAATATGGGGAACAACCAGCCCTATGAATCCGATATTTCCTGCAACAGAAACCGCAGAACCAAGGGACAGAGCACAGCCGCAAATAATGAGAGACTGGGTGATGTTGGGGTTGATTCCCATAGAACGGGCAATGTCTTCTCCCAAAGAAAGGCCATCCAGCTGGCGTCCTGTTACAAGTAAAAGAAGGATACCAATGATAAGACCTGGAGACGCTATTAAAAAATCCTGAAGAGAAATTTGATTTAAAGATCCTAAAAGCCAGTGTGTTATTTCAAATCGGGCATAAGGACTGGGGACGAGATTCAGGATGAGTGAGAGTAAGGCAATGCTCATGGTGCTGAGGGCAATTCCGGCAAGGGTTATAATGGTAATGCCGGAACGGCTGAAGGCGAGCAGAATAAGGCAGGCGCATAACGCCCCGCCGAAAGAGGCGATTGGCACGCTTAGTGAAAGGCCTGACAGAATACCAGTATAGAATATCAGCACAGCTCCAAGTGAGGCGCAGCCTGTGATACCCAGGATCCCAGGGTCCGCCAGGGGATTGCGCATAACAGATTGTAGATTGGCACCTGCCAGCCCCAGGGCTGCTCCGATTAATAAAGCAAGTAAAAACCGGGGCAGGCGTAAATGTCCGATAATCAGGGCGCTGACTGAATCATGATTGAAACAAAAATCTTTTATACCCTGTAAAACATGAACTTCTAGCGGCAAATGACTATTAAAGGATAAGAAACTGCACCCTATGAGAAGTGCTGAAAGAGAGAGGAGAACATAGTAATAGCGGGTCATGGTTTTCTATCCTCTCTCAAAAGGGTTTGCTGTGCATTTCGTAAAAGTCTCAAGGCTTCGAGAGAATAAGGTGAGCCACATAATGTCATCTTCATGGGAATGATGAGCAGACGTTTGGGTCTGAAACGCTTTAGCAGAAAAGGAGGCAGGATTTTTGTTTCCTTCAATGAGGCTCCTTCATGAAGAGAGGAAATAATCAGGAGGTCAGGGGGCGTCATGATCAGGGTTTCTGGTGAAGAAACACGGTAATGATCCTGTTTCCCTGAGAGAGAAAGAAAACCGGATTTTTTTATAATATCTTCCAGAAGTGGATCGTCACTTTCACTATAAAAAGCGGCTTTTAGTGGGGGAAATGGGCCAAGAAGCCTTAAACTCTGCTCATTTTCCATGAATTTCTGCGCAAGTAGTTCCCCTTTTTGAGGAATACCCAGCCATCTCGAAAGCGCTTTGATGTTTTGGGGAATGTCATCAAGATTTTGAGCGTCAGGAAATGTTTTATAGGGAATGGACTGTAACTGGGCGATTTTTTGCACAGAAGGATGGTTCCACTGGCTTTCGAGAATATGGGTCGGGCTATGGTTTAAAATATCTTCTCCATCCGCTCTGATCGCAGGGATGGAATAAGCTTGCTGACAAATGGCTGATTCAGCGCAATTACGGGCCAATATGCTTAATCCGGCAATCTCATTGGGGGGTAGAAGCCATACCAGAAGCTGATCTGTACACAGATTGAGAGAGACGACATGTCTGGCAGAGTGAGTCTGGGACGAGGCATTGGATGGCACAGTACACCAGACACAGAGTGCATATAAAATAAAGGATCGTATTTTACAGCCCAATCGTCACACCTCCATAAAAAGAGCGCCGGGGCTGCCAATAGCCAGAAGGGTTTTCATAATGATTATTAGCAAGGTTATCAGCACGTATGAAAAATGTTGAAAAATCTGTCAGTTTGTACTGGGTGGCAAAGTCAAAAGTGACGTAACCTGAAGCACGCAGGGGCGTAAAATTAAAGCGGTTTGTATCATGCCATGAGCTGACATAGAGCACTGATGGAACGATATATAGGTTTTTTAAAGGGTTCCAGATAAAACTCGCTGTGATTTTATGTTTTGGTCTGCGGATCAGAGGTGCTTTTTCTGTCAGATCCTGGCTTATATTATAACTATAAGAAGCTTTCCATTGCAGGTTAGAGCGCAGGATGATCGTGGCGTAAGTTTCCACACCCTGTGTCCTGGCTTTTGCAATATTGAGGTAACTGTAACCATTCCTGGAAGGGACATAACTGTAATTGATCAGATTATGGACATGGTTTTCGTAATAATCACTGCCAAAGACCAGGCGGTTATTAAAGAGATGCTCTTCAAATCCACTATCAAAGCCAATGAGCTTTTCAGCTTTTAAATGGGGGTTGGAGAAACTGTTAAAATCAGGATAGCTTACAAAAAGCTGGTTTAAAGATGGCCCATGAAAACCCGTTCCACCACTGGCTTTGAGAGTCAGGCCAGTATGAGGGATTCGGATTGCCGGTGCAATGCGCCATGTAACATAATGGCCATACCTAGAGTTACTGTCATAACGGATATTGGCAGCTCCCATTAAGAGATTGTGCCAGTGCCCTTCAATTTGTGCATAACCGGCGTTGGTTGTCGTTTGATAATGAGTAGGGTCGATCAGACGTTCCCTAATATAATCATACCCAGTCAACAGGCTTGCATTTTTACCGAGGTGGGTCAGGCCATGCCAGTCTGCTTTCAGTCTATCACCTCGGTTGAAGGAAATTTCAGCTTCTCCGGCTGTCTGGTCACGTCGACGGTATGTTACATAGCCGAGACCAAAACGCTGTTCGAATATGTCATGAAAATTCCATCGAAGTTCCCCTCTTACAATCGCTTGGTTTAAGTCACTTTCATTTCTGAGTGGGCCAGGGGTGGAGATGTATGTAGGTGGGAGAGATTGGTCAGCCTCAAACCGATAATCAGCCTGGGTTAAATGAGCTGTTAAGGTTGCTTCCAGATTCTGCGTGATGTCATAATCAAAACGCATCGTGGCGGTCCGGTTATCATTGCGGTTTTGCGCAACGGGGCCGGTGCTGTTTTGCCTGTAATGTGCAGGCACGGCCTGATAGGTGCCTGTATGATTGTGAGAGAGTGCTAAAAAATAGTGGAACTTGCGATGTGTTCGAGAAAAAGAGAGCATCTGATTGGAGGTGCTATAGCTGCCACCTTCTACTCTGGCGCTTGTTTTAAAAGATCCTTCGCCTTTTCTGGTCGTCATATCGATCACACCAGCCATGGCATCAGCGCCATAGAGACCACTTTGCGGTCCTCTGAGGATTTCCACTTTCTGAAGGCCATCAGTTAAAAATTGGGCAGGATCAAAAGCGCCTTCTGGGGTGGAGGGGTCGTTAATATCCATTCCATCAAGACGAAGTTTTACTTCATTGGCATTGAGCCCTCTCATGAAAATGGAGCCTGTTCCTCCTGTTCCGCCTGTCCTCACCATATTGAGGCCAGGGGCATATGAGATAAGCGTGGAGAGGTCACGCCTCTGGGTTAGCTCAATGTCTCTGTCTGTTATGACGGTAACCTGTGAACCAGTTTTATTTATTGAATGAGGCGTCTGCTCTGCGGTTACGGTTATTTCTTCGGCAGAAGAAAGGTCAGTAGAGGCAAGGGCCTTCATATCAGCCAGAAGGGCCGACATGACCATGAAGGAGAAAATACCTGTATATTTTACGGAGCGGTTTTTAGGTAATAGGACGCCTCTGGACCAGAAAAGCCTGTTGAATTCGGGCCATGATCCAGGGCGTTCTTTAATCATTCTCCCTTGATAGCATGGATTTTTTTAAGAAACCTAGCGGTCATCTATAGGCCGTTTGGGGAGTAAGGCTGGGATGAAGAAGAGCGTACAGAGTAGCGTGCATCCTAGTGAGAGTAATAAGAGGCGCCCCATACTGGCTGTTCCAGGGTGAGCTGAGGCAGCCAGTGAGCCAAAGGCGGAACCTGTGGTGAGTGCGGAGAAAATGACCGCCCGTGCTGTAGGTGATGTTAGTGGGTTTTTTAAACCGGCTCGCCAGTTCATGACGAAATAGATGTTGAACGAAACCCCAACACCTAAAAGCAGTGGGAGCGCAATAATATTGGCATAATTTAAAGGTTCTGGCAGCAGAGTGATCAGAATGACTGTCAGCAGGGAAGACAGAATTAGTGGCATGATAACCAGCAGACTATCCATAAGGCGACGAAGGGCCACAATTAGGATAAGTGTAATCACGATGATTGCGCAAAGAGCAGCTTCCATGAATGCGTGGGTAATAGTTCTGGCACTTTCAGTGATTTCAAGGGCAGGACCGGCAATGTCTGGATTAACGGTCTTAAGCTCATCGACAAATTTCTTCAGAACCACCGGGTTTGACATCTGCCCTTTAGGGTGGATGACGAGCCTGTAGCGTTGATCGGGAGAGACATATTCCCGTTTGATATCATCAGGTATGGCGTCATATGTGATGGCAGTCGGGCTTAATACGGTTTTAAGCTGCTGAAGCTCTGTTGGCAGGAATTGCATCAGCGCCTGATTTGCATCCAGAATTGTTTTATCGGGAGCCAAGGCCAGACGATGCAGGGCCTCTTTGAGCTGTTTCAGGGCTGGTGTTAATTTTTCCGGTTCAATAGCATCAAGCTGTTCTGCTGTTTTTAAGGCAGTCTGACGCATTGACTGGACGTTGGCCTCTGGCAATGTTGAAGAAAGATCAAGACTGGGTAAAATCAGTTCTGCGGCATCTTCGATCAGGGCAAGTTTTTCATCCTGATGGTCAGGGACAAGCGCGCCAACCCATAAAACATCATGAACACTTGAAAGGCGGGACAAGGCCTCAGCCTGTCTGGCTGCAATATTTTTGTCTTTTACAATGAGCTGGGCGTTATAGAATGTTGTTAATGGGTTCGCTTCCAGGAGCCTCAGAGCCTTCATCCCTTCAGTATTGGGATTTTTGGTATGAAGAGGGTCAGAATCAAAACGAAGCTGTGTTGTAAGACCTAATCCTATCGCACCAGCAAGAGCAAATAGTCCTAATATGACAAAACGATGACGGCGTAAGCCGGTATCAAGGGGTTTCAGGAAGAGAAAACCATGATTCTGTGCAGAAGAACGTGCTTTGAAAATCACGAGTAGTGAAGGCAGAATGGTGAGCGTGCAGGCAAAGGCGATAAGCATGCCAACCCCTGCAATGAGTCCCAACTGGGCCACACCAACAAAATTCGTGGGTGTAAAGGCCATGAAGCCGGCAGATGTTGCCAGTGAGGCTATGAAAATCTGGGGGCCACTTTCAGCACCTGTGTGTGAAAGCGCTTCAAGCTGGGAGAGACTTTCCCCTTGCGCGCCATGCTGGCAGCGAAAGCGCACGCCAAACTGAATGGCAAAATCAACAGCAATCCCGACAAACAGAATCGCAAAAGCCACAGAAATCAGATTCAGTGTTCCGACACTCAAAGCGGCGAACCCGGTGGTGAGTATCAGCCCTGTAACAAGGGTTATCAGAATGGGGATAATAACGCGGAGCGAACGAACAGCTAGAATAAGCCATAAGGTCACCAGGGTTAATGAGATAACCAATCCCCATACCATGCCTTCTGCGACAGTAGAGAATTCCTCATCATTGATCTTAGCTTCTCCCGTAATCAAAACGGTAGCGCGTCCGGCCTTGACGGAAGGAAGGGCATTAATTGTTGCACGCATTGCCCTTGTTGCGGCTTCTGACGGCTCAAATGAGGTGAAGTCGCGTTTGGGATGGGTCATGACAAAATAATAATCCCCCCCCATAGAGCTTAGCTCCCCAGCAAGAAGATTCTGCCAAGAAAGAGGGGTCGCCTGTCCATGAGAGGCTGCATCAAGAGACTGGGCAAAGGCTGCCAGGGTTTTATTAAAGCTTTCAGGTACAGCCTGTCCGGCTTTAATCCCCATGGATAGGAGGTTAAAGCTCTGGAATAACCCGGTTAATGACGGATCAGCTGAAAGCGTGCCGAGGAAAGGCTGGGCAGCGATAATGGACTCAAGTAAAGGTTCAAGCTGGTCCTGATCGAGAAAAAGCAGCGCATGATGTGTATAAAAGGGATTGGCCGCAGGTTCTGAAACTGATTTGAAATGCGTATTATCTTTTTTTAACTGCTCAGTCAGAGCATGGGCAGTAGCCTGACCTTCTTCAGGAGTATCTGCCTTGATAATGGCAACGAGCGTATCTTTTTCTCCGGGGAAAAGATGCTCAATTTCATGATTATAATGCTTCCAGGGAAGCGTGTCTGAAAAAAGCTTGTCAGTTTCAGTGCTGATTCCAAGCTGTTTGTAACTCAACCAGCCTGCGCCGAGACAAAGAAGAAGGAAGAATGACAAAACAGTATAAGCATGACGAGAGCAGAAACTAGTCAAACCACATGTTAATCTGGAAAGCATATCAGTCCTTATTAAACGACACAGGGCCTAGGACTGCTTTTAGAACTCAATTTGTTTCTGCGCAATTTCTGATATGCTGGAAAGAATGACACGCTTTGCGTAAAAAGAGCCTATGAGCTGGACAGTTGACGGCGTGGCCGAGCATGAATCAATTATTAAACATAGTGTTTTCCGCACACGCATCTGCAATGTGAGTGACGAAAATGACGCCATGAAATTTCTTGAAAAAATATCAGATCCAGAAGCGACTCATAATTGCTGGGCCTTTAAAATAGGGCCGCGCTTCCGAATTAATGATGATGGAGAGCCGTCAGGAACAGCAGGGCGGCCTATCCTCTCAGCGATAGAAGGGCAGGATTTCGACCACGTCATGGTCGTTGTCACGCGTTGGTTTGGCGGAATCAAGCTTGGTGCCGGTGGTCTGGTAAGGGCCTATAGTGGAGCAGCTTCAGCCTGTCTGCGGGAGGCGGCAAAGATCGAGCTTATAGAGCGTATTGGTTTGAAATTTCACTGCCCCTTTTCCCTTTATGCTGAAGTGGAAGCAAAGTTACCGCAGTTTCAGGCTGAAATGAAAATGTGCGCGTTTGACGCAGAAGGGGCCGCTTTGCAAATTTCTCTTCCACTAAGCCAGAAGGAACAGATTGCAGACTGGCTGCGCGATAGGACGCGGGGGCAGAAGCAGCTCCAATTTCTGGAAGAAGATCAGTTTTAAGAGCGATCCTTTGCCGCAAAAAGGCTTACAAGGTCACTTAAATGCCCGATTTCCTGCAAGGATAGTCCTTGAGGCGGTCTTGGTCGTGCTGAACTAGTACTAACATGGCGGGGGAGATAGGCATGTTGAAAGCCCAATTTGGCAATTTCTTTTAGCCTCAGCTCTGTCTGGCTGACCTGCCTCAGTTCACCGGAAAGGCCAATCTCTCCGAAATAGGCAGCATCAGATTTTGTAGGACGGCTGGTCGCTGCTGAAATAAGAGCAGCAGCAACGGCGAGGTCTGCGGCGGGTTCTGTGATTTTTATGCCCCCCGTAATATTGAGATAAACATCCATTGAGTTCAGCTTCAGCCCACAGCGTGCCTCCAGAACAGCGAGAATCATGTTTAGTCTGGCGCTATCCCAACCAATGACGGCGCGCCTTGGGGTACCCTCACCTGTTTTGGAAGAAAGCAGGACCTGCACTTCCATAAGGACAGGTCTTGTGCCTTCCAGACCGGCAAAAACGGCAGAGCCTGCGATATTTCCATGTCGTTCAGCCAGAAAAAGGGCAGATGGATTGGGAACTTCCCGAAGCCCTGAATCCGTCATGGCAAATACGCCGATTTCATCTGTTGCGCCAAATCGGTTTTTTGCAGCACGCAGAATACGGAATTGATGGCCACGGTCACCCTCAAAATAGAGAACCGCATCGACCATATGTTCAAGCACACGTGGCCCGGCCAGAGATCCTTCTTTGGTGACGTGGCCAATCAGGACAAGTGAAAATCCCAAGGTTTTTGCCAGACGAATAAGTTCAAAGGCACAAGCACGTACCTGGGAAACTGAACCTGGAGCACTTTCGATACCTTCCAGCCACATTGTCTGGATTGAATCAATGACGACGACTTTATGAATATGTCGCTCTTCCAGAGTGGCCACAATGTCATTCACATTGATAGAGGCAGCAAGGTCAAGGGTATTTAGGGCATCTGGCCTGACATCTAGGCCCAGACGTTGAGCTCGCAGGCGAATCTGGTCAATTGCTTCTTCACCTGAAACATAAAGAACTTCATGCCCTGTTCCGGCAAGGGCACAGGTTGCCTGAAGCATCAGGGTTGATTTGCCAATCCCGGGATCTCCCCCGACAAGGACGACTGAGCCCGGCACAAATCCTCCCCCCAGAACGCGGTTGAATTCCGTAATCCCGCTATTGATCCGTTCGGGAGGCGTTGTCTTTCCATCAAGGCGGACAGTCGTCAGGCCCGCACCTTTGAGAGGTGTTGTACGGCGAGGTGTTGCTTCGCGTTTTTCTTCTTCAAGTGTATTCCACTCACCGCAATTTTCGCACTTCCCCTGCCACTTCAGGTAAGAGGCCTGGCAGTTCTGGCAGACAAAGCGGGTGGTAGGTTTTTTTGCCATAAGGGTGCCTTAAAGAGCAGGGGTTGTCTCAATATGGATTGGCCCTTCGCGCCGTCCGTGAGTAAATTGGTCAACAATCTCATTGCCGGAATGAAGGAGGGCCTGCGCAGCCCCCTTCCAGATCAGCTTGCCTTGATAGAGCATGGCCGCTTCTGAACCGATGCGCTGGGCCGAGGCCATATCATGCGTGATTGTGATGGCTGTTGAACCGATTTTCTTGACGCAATCTGTGATTAAACCGTCAATAATCGCTCCCATAATGGGGTCGAGGCCCGTTGTGGGTTCATCAAAAAACAGAATATCAGGCTGTCCTGCAATAGCACGTGCCAGGCCTACTCGTTTCTGCATTCCACCTGAAAGCTCTGAAGGATTCAATGCTGCAACGCTTTGGTCCAGTCCGACCTGAGCAAGGAGTTTAAAAGCGCTCTCTTCCAGTTTTTTACGGTCCCGGCGGGGGTGAAGGGATGATTTTGCTTTCAGACCGAATAAAAGGTTATCAAAAACGCTCATACTATCGAAAAGAGCTGCGTTCTGAAAAAGCATGCCAATTCTACGGCGTAATTCTTCCTGCCTGGGGGGAGAGGCGCGTAAAACATCCTCCCCATCAATTTCGATTATACCTTCATCAGGAAGAGTCAGCCCCAGGATACAGCGTAATAAAACGGATTTGCCACTGCCTGATCCGCCTATAATGACCACGGAGGTCCCCTGCTCGACATCAAGATCAATCCCGTTGAGAACTGATTTTGGGCCAAAAGATTTCTTAAGCCCACGAATGCGCAAACGCGGAAGACTCATAGAGAAAATACCTTCTGCAAGGAGGGAGGCTCAGACGTTAAAAAACAGATCGGTCAGAATATAGTCAAAGAGCAGGATAAGCACTGACGTTGCGACTACAGTTGCCGTCGCTGCCGATCCAACACCTTCAGCACCGCCTTTACTATGATACCCATGATAACATCCCAGAAGGGCTATCAGAAAACCAAAAATAGCGGCTTTAACCAGTCCCGTGACCGTATCTGAAAATTTAACCGCTTCTATGGTCGCATTAATATAATTTTGTGGCTCAATTCCGAGCTTAAGGACAGAAACGCTAAACCCTCCAAAAGCCCCAAGGATGTCAGCGATGAGCACCAGGACGGGGAGGGCCAGTGTAGAGGCTAGGAGACGGGGCGTGACGAGATAGTTGATAGGATTTGTAGAAAGTGTCGTAAGGGCGTCAATCTGGTTTGTGACGCGCATTGTGCCGATCTGGGCAGAAAGGGCGGCGCCCACTCTCCCAGCGACCATAAGTCCTGCAAGAACGGGCCCTAGTTCACGGGTCACTGCTAACACAACAATATTCGCAACAGCATTTTGTGCATGATATTGTTTGAAACCTGTATAAGATTGCAGAGCAATGACAGCGCCCGCAAAAATGGCCGTCAATGCAACCACGGGTAGAGAAAGAAAGCCGATCTCTATACAGGTCACTAAAAATGTTTTGAAATAAAAAGGCCTTTTAAACAAGCCCTGGAGTGCTAGTACGCCAAAAATGGCTATAGTGCCAGCCTGTCTGAAGCCAGAAAGAATAAAACGCCCCAAGGCAATGAATGGTGAAGAGAGAAGCGTCACATTTGAATCCCCGTAATTTGCGGATTAAGGCTTTTTTTTCTATCAGATTTTTACAGGCCGGATGATAACATCGTCCGTTCACATTCTTATAGCACTTTATGGCAGGGGTTTTAATGAAGCCTTTGGTGCTTCATCCGCATTTTCAGACGCTGAAGGCTCCTGCTCCTTTTCTTCCCCGGGAGCAGAAGATAGATCCGTATTTTTTGTGGATGAAGGCAAAGTAGCCTGTTGAAGCGCTGCCTGAGAGGGAACCTTGTCAGGCAAAGCAGGCGTTACAACTTCAGGCGAAGGAGGTGGAGGGGTTACGACTGGAGGCGTGGTAAGAGGCGTCGCGGATGAAGGTGTGGGCACAGAATCGTTATGAAGAAATGCTTTTGCTTCTGCGGCGATTGCTGCTGCTTTCTGTTCTTCAGGGGAAGGCCCTTCTTTGACAATGGGCTTTGGAGGTGGGGCCTGCTTTACAGGAAGTGTCTCTTTTTCAAAAGTCTCGACAGAGCCAGATCCCCTGGGCATGAGCGCACCTAAAAGTGGGCCGATTTTTACTTTGCTTTCATCATTGGCAGTCACGCCAGCTTTTCCAACACTGGCATGGATTGCGGCATGGCTTTGATTGGAGAGGAAAAGCGTGACAATGCTGATCAGGCCGGAATCAATCTGTAATGCGCTTTTTCCTCCCATGGTGGCGGAGAAAGCGGTCAAATTAACTTGGTCTATATGTATGTCCGATGTCCCAACGGCAGCGATCTGTGCGGCACGGTCAAGCTGGTGAATCTTGATATGAGAGACCCCATTTGCTGCCATATCAAGGGATTCAATTGTATCTGCAAGGAGAGAGCCATCCTGCAAATTGATTTCCAGGGCGGCAAGCGTGCCTTCCTGGGTAATAACAGCTTCGGAACTGTCATGTACTGTTAAAGTTGTATTAGGAGAGAGTATCACTGAGAGCGAAGAGCCAGGAGTACAGTTTCTGTAACTCAAGGAAAGACGATTTTGTGCGCCGTCCCTGCCTTGTGTCATATCAGGTGCTGTACCGTTTGCGTCCTTGATAATAATCCCGCTTTTCAAGCGTGAATCCACAAAAAGATGTGCTTCAATACAAGGCACACTGAGGTCAAGCTCATCTGCCGGGAGCAATATATTACGCGGAACATCAGCCCACGCAGGGAAGCAGGAACTTGCAGCGATCAGGGAAATAAATGCGGCAAAGGTCCGCCTTGTGGCTCTATGTCTAAAAGATGTCAGGAAAAGAGACTTCAGACGCTCTTTCACGCAGAGCTCCCCCTCAGCAAAATTCTTGTGATTTATGATTATCATCCTCTTCCGCACCTTAGGAAGTACAATTTTTTTTGGAAAGTAAATTCTTTACAAAAAGAGTTTTTTATCAGCCACTTGTTGGAGGCTGGAGGTTTCTTCATCATATAATTAACTATATAGTATAGTTAAAATTATAAATAACATTGAATTATGTATTAATTAGGTTTAGAGCTAATCAAGGACGGGTTGATCTGGAGGAGAAACATAGTGGCGTTGACAGCAGATGAACTGATCTTACTGCAACAGGAAACAGGCAGATTACATGAGACGATGTCGCCTCGTGAGATGTCATCTGCTATTTTGGGATATATTTGGAAACATTTTCCCGGACGTGTGTCCATTATTTCTTCTTTTGGTGCCGAATCTGCTGTCTTATTGGCACTTATTGCAGAAATTGAACCTTCGATTCCCGTTTATTTTCTTGATACAAAACGTCATTTTCCAGAAACGCTGCATTACAGGGATAAACTTGTCCAGTTTCTAGGGCTGAAGGATGTAAGAATTCTTTCTCCTTCTCCAAAGTCACTAAAGGACCGTGACCCCCAGGACCAGTTGGCCGCTTTCGACCCCGATGCCTGTTGTGCCTTGCGCAAGGTGGAGCCTCTTGAGGCAGTATTACCGTCGTTCGATCTCTGGATTACAGGGCGCAAGAGAAATCAGTCTTATACAAGGGCGGCTATGCCGGTTATTGAACCGCAGGAAGACGGTACGGTTAAAGTCAATCCTCTGGCAGAATGGAGTGCTGAAGATATTGCGGCTTTTATGAAAGACCGTCACCTGCCTCCTCATCCGTTAGTTGCAAAAGGCTATCTTTCCATTGGATGTGCTCCCTGTACCAGAGTGGTGGGAGAAGGCGAAGACAGTCGTGCAGGGCGTTGGGCCGGCAAGGTGAAAATAGAATGTGGTATTCACCGTCCAGTGCCTGTTACCCCTAAGTGCTGAGACTATAATCCAGTTTTTTTAGACATGCTTCCCTGTAGGAGAAAGTTAGTCATGAGTTTAGAACAACCTCGTATTATGGATGGGCTGGATCAGTTAGAGGCCCAGAGTATTTTCATATTGCGTGAGGCTTACCGCAAGTTGAAACCTATGGCGCTGCTATGGTCTTTGGGAAAAGACAGTAATGTTATGGTCTGGTTGGCCCGGAAGGCTTTTATGGGGCGTGTTCCTTTCCCGGTTATGCATGTGGATACCGGGAAGAAATTTCCTGAAATGTATCAATTCCGTGATGAATATACAAAAAAATGGAATCTTGAACTGATTTTGGGTGATTGTCCGCCAGTGGAAGAGATGGATCCCTCTCTTCCTCCTGCTGCGCGTTCTGCTGCCCGTAAAACTGCAGGATTGGCGGCTCTTATCGAGAAACATCAGTTCCGTGGTGTTGTTGCTGGTATCCGTCGTGATGAACAGGCGACGCGTGCCAAGGAGCGTGTCTTCAGTCCGCGTGGCGCGGGTCATCGCTGGGATGTCAGAAATCAGCCTCCGGAATTCTGGGACCAATATGCAACACCTTTTGAGGAGGGGATGCATATCCGCGTTCATCCTCTTCTCGCCTGGAGAGAGATTGATATCTGGCGTTATATAGAGCGGGAGAATATTCCGCTTGTTGATCTGTATTTTGCCAAAAATGGCAAGCGTTATCGTTCATTGGGAGATCAGGATATTACAAGCCCGATTGAGAGCACTGCCTCCACTGTGGCGGAAGTAATTGCTGAGCTTGAAAATAGCCGCACGTCCGAGCGGGCGGGACGCGCTATGGATCATGAGTCTGAAGACGCTTTTGAGCGTCTTCGTGTGGCCGGCTATCTTTAAGGAATTAAGTGAACACCATGACTTCTGTTTCTTCTTCATCCCAGGCCCTGGCGGTTAGCACACCAATTGTCATTGTTGGCCATGTCGATCATGGTAAATCAACGCTTATCGGGCGTCTGCTTTATGACACAGATAGCCTTCCTGACGGGCGTGTTGCCCAGATTATTGAAAGCAGCCGCAAGCGCGGTCTGACAGTGGAATGGAGCTTTTTGCTTGATTCTCTTCAGATTGAACGCGATCAGGGTGTAACTGTAGAGTCAACACGTATCCCTTTCAAAATCGGGGAGCGTGAATTTGTGATTGTCGATGCGCCGGGGCACAGGCAGTTCCTGCGTAACATGATTACAGGAGCGGCAGATGCGGAGGCGGCTGTTCTAGTTGTTGACGCCGCAGAGGGCGTGCGTGAACAGACAAGACGCCATGCTATGCTTCTGCGTCTTATCGGTATCCGGCATGTGATTGTGTTGCTGAACAAGGCTGACCGTCTGGAATTTGCGGAATCTCCCTTGCGGCAGGTGGAAGCTGATATCAGACAGCTTCTGGCACGGCTTGAGCTGACGGCTGAGCACGTTATTCCTGCTTCAGCACGTGATGGTGATAATATAGCAACGCGCTCGGAAAAAGCTTCCTGGTACAAAGGTCCAACCCTTCTAGAAGCTCTGAATGAAGTGCCTCCGCCAGCACCTCGCCTGGCTTTGCCTTTCCGTATGCCTGTACAGGATGTCTATCGTTTTGATGATAAGCGTTATGTTGCCGGTCGTATTGAAAGGGGAACGATCAGGGAAGGGGACCGTATTATAATCGGGTCTCAGGGGCAGGAAGCGACCATTGCTGAGGTTTGTCGCTGGCATGCGCCCCATCGGCCTGTAGCTGGGGCGGGTGAATCCATTGCTCTCCGGCTGGAGCCAGATCTTGTGCCAGATCGTGGTGACCTGCTTTTTCCTGCCGGAGATAAGGCGGCTGCTCCTTTGCGTTCAGCGCGTGTGAAAACACGCCTTTTCTGGTTAAGAAGTGAGCCATTGCAGATAGGGGAAAGCTTCAAGCTGCGTCTTTCAACGGCGGAACATGATGTTACTGTCGCGTCAATTGATGCTGTTGTCGATCTTGATGATCTTTCGCTTCAGCCTGGCGATGAAGTGCCTGCCGATGGTTTTGCAGAGATCACTCTGGCAGCTTCGCACAATATTCTTTTCGATCCTTTTGCTCCGGGCATGAGCGATGGGCGCGGTGTTCTGGTTGACGGGCATCAGCGGATCGTCGGTGGAGCGCCCTTGATTGGTATTGCTGATCTTGAGAAGGGTCAGTCTGCGATTCATCCGACAGCAAGCCGCGTTTCAACTTCTCAGAGAGCAGGGTTGCGGGGTCATAAGGCCGGAATCTTCTGGATGACCGGTCTGCCTGGTTCCGGGAAAAGCACAATAGCCCGGGCTGTGGAAGAAAAGCTCACAAAAGAGGGTTATTCCATAACCGTTCTTGATGGCGACACGTTGCGGGCTGGTCTATGTTCTGATCTTGGCTTCTCGGCAGAGGACAGGCATGAAAATATCCGCCGTGCAGCGCATGTTGCGAAAATCCTGTCTCAGGCTGGGCATATTGTGCTGGTTGCCCTTGTTTCACCATTGAAAGAAGACAGGGCCATGGCTGCAAAGATTATTGGACCGGATTGGCATGAGGTTTTTGTCAATACACCTCTTGCTGTTTGTGAGCAGCGTGACCCGAAAGGGCTTTATGCCAAGGCCCGTGAAGGCCAGATCAGTGAATTCACAGGGATATCATCACCTTATGAATGTCCTGAGAAAGCGGATATTATTCTTTCGACAGAACAGGATGTTTGTGATTCCGTAGAAGAGTTGTCACGTGCGATCATGAAGATCGTAAAGATCTGACAGGTTGATGCCTAAGATAATGCTTTAAGAATGGGGGGCAGACACAGCCCCCTTTTTTCTTTCAGGTTCTATCGTCTGTCACGGGCTTCTGGCCGATGCGATAGTAACGGAATCCATGTGAATTCAGTTCCTTATTTTTCCAGATGCCGCGATAATCAATAATAATACGTCCTTTCATGGAGCTTAGAAGCTCTGACGACGAAATATGTAAAAATTCATCCCACTCCGTAAGGATGACGAGCAGGTCTGCGCCCTGTGCTGCATCAAGGGCATTTCTGGCAAAATAAATATCTTCATGCAAAAGAGGCCGTGCCTGATCCATGCCATGTGGGTCATAAACCCTCAAAGAGAGACCTGCTTCAAAAAGTAAGGGCAGCAGGGTAAGGGCAGGTGACTGACGCATATCATCAGTGTTAGCCTTGAAGGTAAGTCCCAGAACCGCGACTGTTCTGGGATGTGTTAGATCACCAAGCAGGGTCAGGATTTTTTCGGCAAGGCGTTTTTTACGTGCTTCATTGGAAGCAATTGTGGTTTCGACCAGCTGGCTGGGGGTGCCTGCATGGCGGGCTGTTACTGCCAGAGCCTGGGTGTCTTTCGGGAAACATGATCCACCAAAGCCGGGACCAGGCGTCAGAAAATCTGGGCCAATACGTGGGTCAAGCCCCATCGCATAACGGACTTCATCACTATCAGCGCCAGTTGCTTCGCAGAGATCGGCCATTTCATTAGCAAATGTCACTTTCATGGCAAGAAAGGCATTTGCTGCATATTTGGTTAATTCGGCACTCTCAAGCCCCATAAAAACCAGGCGTGTATGAGGGTGGTTAAGCGGTTGATAAAGGGCTGTCAGAAGAGCTTGGGCTTTATCACCTTTATCAGGACTTTGCCTGTCCAGCCCAATGACAACGCGGTCAGGTTTCATAAAGTCAGAAATAGCCTGACCTTCCCGCAAAAATTCAGGGTTGGAAGCAACGGATATATCCAGTTCTGGGCGTATGGTAGAGACAATTTCACGCACTTTGCGCCCTGTGCCGACCGGGACTGTTGATTTTGTGACAATCAGCAGGTTTCCCTGTGCGCCTTCAGCAATTTCTTTGGCTGCGGCATAAACATAGCTGAGGTCAGCGTGGCCACTCCCCCGTCGTGTTGGTGTCCCGACAGCAATGAAGGCAACTTCACTATCTTTCAGGCCTTCTGCAATGTTACCGCAGAATGTCAGGCGGCTCTGAGCGACCTGCTTAGTAAAAATAGCTTCAAGCCCTGGTTCGTAAAGAGGAATATTCCCTTCTTGAAGAGCAGAGAGACGCTGTGGGTCTTTTTCAATAAGGGTAACTGTAGCACCGAATGCAGCAAAGCAGGCCCCGGAAACCAGGCCGACATATCCTCCCCCGATCATTGTAATTTTCATATATGCAGTCCCGTGGTGAAAGAAGGAAGAGGGTAATCAGTTAAATGGCATATAACGAAAAGACATAAAAACCATATCAGCGTTTATATGAGGTTTTCCTCCTATACCAGAAAAGGCTTTAAGGTAAGTATGGGCATATTGCCCTCCAATACGGATGGTGCCGTAATCTCCCTGTGCGGCTGTGTACCAGAATCCAGCGGTGATTTCCGCAACGGTTTGAACATTTCCTGCAGCGGCACAAGCAGTTGAGAGTTCGCTCTTGCATCCGCTCATATCATATCCGTGATTGCCGTAGCCGAAATGGTCTCCATTCTGGTCAAAGGCCTTACGCTGCAAGACTTTTTCTGCACCGACATAACTATAGAGTGTCAACGCATCCATTGGCATTCCATAAAGTCCGATGAGGAAATTCGCTTCAGGTAAGGCAGAGGGGCCACCATTAGCCCTATAGGTATAATCAGGCATATTTGCCGAGCCATAACGCCCTAACCCTTTTCCAACAAGGCCGGAAGCCTGTAAATAAAAGATTTTATCCATAAGAGGTAGGACCATGCCCCCGCCGCCACCTCCGGCTATGATGGTATGATTTTCACCATCGCCATTTTTGCTGGAACGACTGCGGAAAAAGCGCATGATTCCTGTAATTTCATAATGGCCCCATCCTGGGTCGGCAGCGAGTTTTGCAATCAGGTCAGGGGCAGGGTCAGTGGTATAAAATGTATTGGGATTATTTACATTTGTGCCACTGACATGGTCTGTCACATGACCAGCAGCTTTGCCGGCAGGCACAGCACTTGGGTTTTCAACTGAAATTCCAAAAGCATAATGTTCTTCTTTACCAAATGTTTTGACAACACGTAACTGAGGGTTCCGGGTCCAGTTAAAGCCTGGCACATATTGGGCTTCAATAACCAGAGGTGTCTGTTCATCACGGGCAAACATGCCTTTATTAAACAAGGTAATGAGCGACCAGCTTTGTCCTCCGAGAAAATAAAGGCCGTCATCCTGGTCTTTGACCTCTCCATAAACCACACGTGCGCGAGGGACATAGGAGTTTGACTGCCGAGAGTTTGATGAGGACCCTGCGCCCTGAAAGTCTGTTTCGACGTAAGCATCAGCCTCGATTTTTTTGGTAATCATGCCTTCTACTAATAATGAGAGGCGGCTTTGCCGTTCCGACTGACGGAACTCGCTCATATGATGGACTGGCTGGTTTCTCCATGGAATGGCATTAAAGCCTGTTGCTATATCTGAGCCTGTATGACGGGACCGCCATATCGTTGCGACTTCCAGAAAGCCACCCAAGGTTAGACGTACGCCCCCGATTTGAAGCTGTCCACGTCGAAGGGGTTTATAAAGATCTGGGTGGGCAGGAGGGGTGGCTGTGAGGATTCCCTCAGGGGTAGAGGCTGTCAGAGAAGGGGCAAGAGGTTCATATTGGACGCCTGTTAATGTCAGCCAGTCTTTTGTCTTACGATCAAAGGGTGAGGAAGAAGTATCTTGTATTAAAGCTGCACGGGAAGCATAGGGGTTGGCCTCAATTAACTCTCTCTGACGGGCGAGCTGGGCACGAACACGTTTATTTTCTGCTTCCTGCCTGATTTTTAGTTGGGTAATCTGTAGCTGTAATGACTGGATCTGTTTTTCCATGACAGCAATGGAATCAGCTGTCGTAGGAGAGGCCCGGCTACCAGGGATAAAAGCGAATACGCCTAGAATAATGGAGAAAACGGTCCTGAATTTGAGACGGAGCAGAGCTGTCAAAAAGGGCAACCTCTTAAGTCTGTGAAGGACTGAACTCCCTCTTAACAGTAACTTTAGGCTGTCAATAGTCTAAAAGTCGTTAAGAATTTATTTTGGTGCCAGAGTGTGCATCTGATGCTACAAGCAATATGGACTTATCGTACGTTCATCGGGGGCAATGTGCGCTTTTATCGTGCTTTATCTGTAAAAATGCTGTTTGGCGGTTTTCTGTTGATCGGAGGGCTGACAGGGGCCTCTTTTGCCGATGCAAAGAGTGATTTTGCCCATAAGGAAGTGACCGTCACGGGTGCAGGCTCAAGTTTTGCAGCTCCAGTTTATGAGGGATGGGGCGAGGCCGCTTTATCACAGACGAATGTGCATATTAATTACCAGTCTATTGGTTCTGGTGCCGGTCAGGATCAGGTTATTGCAGGTACTGTGGATTTCGGAGCGACGGACAAGCCTATGGGGGCTGATGCTTTGAAAAAAGCGGGGCTTTACCAGTTCCCAACGGTCATGAGTGGCGTTGTTGTTATTGTTCATTTACGGAACATTCCCCAAAATACGCTTAATCTGGATGGTCCCACATTGGCGGCCATTTATGATGGTACGATTACAAACTGGGATGATAGCAGGATCCAATCATTAAACCCTGGTATGAACCTTCCTGATGAAGAAATTGTTCCAATTCATCGGGCTGACGGTTCAGGAACAAGTTATGTTTTTACCTCTTATCTCTCCCAGGTTTCGCCAGAATGGAAACGCAAGATCGGGGCCGGAACACTCGTAGAATGGCCGGGAGGAGCTGGAGCCAGAGGAAATGACGGCATAGCCGCTTTGGTCAAGCAGACTGAAGGAACACTTGGTTATGTCGAATTTGCTTATGCGGAGGATAATCATCTGCCTGTTGCCAGGCTTGCAACACATGGGGGGAACTTTATTTTACCGAGCTTAGAAAGCCTCGCTCAGGCGACACAAGCCGCAGATTGGCAAGGAGTTTCCGGCTTTACGGTTAATTTATTGGACCAGCCGGGCAATGGAAGCTGGCCTATTGTTTCCGCTACTTATGCGCTGATCCCCCGTAGCAGGATGGGTAGCCCGGAAGGAAGCGGTGTAAAGAGGTTTTTCCAATGGGGGTTTGAGCATGGCAGCCAAATCAACCGTTCTATGGGATATGTAGAGCTTCCTGAGAAAGTAAGATCTGCCATTTTAGCCAACTGGTCTGGTTATTAAGAACTCGGTTTAGACGTTTCCTCTTTTTTTATGAGGCGTGCTTCATATTTTTGAAGCATGTCCTCTCTGTCATGCTTCAGCCCGTGCCAGCTTAAGATCGTGTCTGCCAGAAAGGCTGACAAGGCAGCGACTGTGCAGGTCAAGGCGGCACCAAACAGGAAAATCAGCCATGATGAGGTGACAGCATCCCGGATAGAGCCGACAAAAAGAGCAATTGCAGAACCGCAGGTAAAAGCCCCGCCACAGCCATTTAGGATAATGGCGAGGTCAAGGACGAAAACTCTCCGGCGTAGTCGCTCCTGATGTACTTTTAAGCGTGCCGGGGTAAAATAGGGATCAGGCTCTTTGCCTTCTTCCTCTAGTAAAGGTTGGGCAAGGCGCTGATTAATTTCCTCTAGATGGTCAGACACGCGTGAAAGGCGCGTGTTGAAGACGTTAATAAGTGTCCCGATGCCCGAAAGCATAAAAACAGGTGTTAAAGCAACCTGAATGAGGTGTGCTGCACTATCAACCGTGTCTGGATCAGCAGCGTATAGAGGAAAATTCATGGAAATTTCTTACAGAGGGTTTCAGGTTGAAGAAGTTTATTTTTGGTATTCAGAATGAAATCAGAATGTAATAAGGGTAAATAATATTTTCAACAGGTTGTTCTAAGTTTGTTGTTGAGGGAATAGTTGCATGATTTATGATGTTGCAATTATTGGTGCTGGTTTGGCAGGATTGACATTGTCGCGTCAATTATCGCTTGAGGTTCCATCAGCAAAGGTTTGCCTGATCCATGATAAGGCTTTTCCCAACCCTCTGGCAGCTCATAAGGTTGGTGAATCAACTGTTGAAATAGGTGGGTTTTATTTGCGTGATACGCTTGCGTTAAATGATTACATGCATAAAACGCACCTGGTTAAAATGGGTTTGCGTTTTCTTCAGACGAATAATAATGAAGAAGGATATAAAGAACTGGGAGTTTATCACTTTCCCTATCATGATGCGTTTCAGATTGACAGGGGAATGTTTGAGAATGATTTATACAATATTTTAAAAGAAAATATAGATATATATGAAAAATGCCGTTTTATTGATTTTGAACGAATTGACGGAATCTATAATATAAAAACGCTTCAGTCTGATGGGGTAGAAACTATTGTGAAAACCCGCTGGCTTATTGATGCTTCAGGCCGTAAGCGTTGCCTGGCTAGAAAATTTGGTTTTGAAACACGCTTCCCCCTTACACATTCTGCAGTCTGGTTTAGGGTTGATGGGATTATTGATTTAAATAATATTTATGTTTCAGATGACCCAGAAAATGTTTTTAAGGACAAGCAACGTCGTAACAGTACTGTGCATTTGATGGGAAAAGGACGATGGGTTTGGCTAATTCCCCTTGCGGAAAATAAAACCAGTATTGGTATTGTGTTCGATGAAAAGATTATCCGTGCTGAAGATCTTGTCTCGCAAGAAAAAGCGTTTCTCTGGCTGAAAAATAATGAAAATAAACTTTATAACGAACTTGAAATAAATAATTACCCAATTTTGGATTTTAAGTTTTTCAGGAAATATAGTTATCTTTCCGATGAATTTATATCTTCGGATAAATGGGCCGTCGTGGGAGAGGCAAAAGCCTTTATTGATCCCCTCTATTCGAATGGAACAGATGTTATTGCCATAGAAAATACAATGTTATGTAATATTATAGATAAAGATATGAAGGGAGAAAAATTATGTGAATGTTTTATGAGAGAATATAATGATTTAATAAATGAGATTTTAAAGATATTTATTTCTGTTCATGAAAATTCATATAAATTTTTTGATGACTGGTATTATATAAACCTAAAGACGAATATGGATGCCATTCTATATTTTGGAACATTTTGTGTTATGTTCATGAATAAGAAAATGAAGGATTATGAATTTTTACGTTCAGTAAAGCCCTTCATTCTAGAAGCAGCTTCAGACCATAAGAGGTTGATGGACTATATTAAAAGCCCTCAGTTCCAATCTGATGAAAAACCCGTAAAAAGATTTATTCCTATTGAAGAGTCTATTGAGAGTTATATAAATAGACATATTGTTTGTGAAAATAACGATGATATCAGTGTTCTAGACCTTCTACGAGATAATGTTATTATATATAAAAAGATGGTTGATTATATTTTATCAGGAAGAGATTTTGAGGATATATTTTATCCTCCTTCAGAACCATATACTCTGGATATGCCCGTTTCTGAGAATTTTAAGTGGCGTTATGGTAATTTTTTCAAGTCTTAAGCGGAATTACTTCGTTAAAATATATGCTATAATGGGGATGATTGGTCTTTTTATAGGCGTTATGGCAGTCGCACCCGTGGCAAGAGCGCAAAGCTGTTCAGGGCAAGCAGCACGTGTGGAACTGGCCTGTCATAGCTGGACCGAGATAGATCAAGCTCTGAAAACAGGAACAATAACAGTTATTGTTCCTGTTGGAGGTACAGAGCAAAGTGGTCCTTATATGGCAGTGGGTAAACATAATGTTAGGGCCCAGAAGTTGGCTGACGATATCGCTTCCAGATTAGGTAATAGTTTTGTGGCGCCGGTTATGGCTTATGTGCCAGAGGGGTCAACAACGCCACGACAGTCTCATATGCGGTTCCCCGGAACACTTTCTATTCCTCCCAAGGTTTTTGAAGGGTTGATTATAGGGGCCGCTGAAAGTCTGCAGGTACAGGGGTTTCAGAAGATTATTTTCCTGGGAGATCATGGCGGCTATCAGAGTCAGTTAGCTCAAATAGTGAAAAATCTTGAAAGCATATGGAAAAAGCGTGGGGTTAAGGCTCATCTTCTATACGTAAAAGAATTTTATGATGTTATTCCCGGTGCCTATGCTCAAAAGTTAAAAGCAATGGGGCTGGGCTATGCTGTAGGTAAGCATGCTGAATTAAGTGACACATCACTTATGTTATCTGTTGATCCATCCCTTGTGCGCCTTAATGCTTTAAAACATGCGCCAAAACCCGCTATAGAGGATGGCATTTATGGCGGTGATCCAAGACCGGCTACGGCTGAACTTGGCCAGATAGGTACAGATATGCAGTGCGATGCTGCAGTTAGGTCGATTGAGAATTTTGATAGGAGTTTGCCGTGAAGTGCAGTTTTGCCCTGATGGTTGCCTGTGCTTTTGTGAGTATTCAAACAGTCAAAGCGGCTGATGATTACCAGTCTGTACCTTATTCATCAGAGAGTGAATATATAGATGGTATGCCGATTGTCCATGACTCCTCTGACTATGGCAGGGAGCAGGGGCAGGAGCAACCTTTTCACGAAGAGGCGCCTTCTGTAGCGTTGCCTTCTCAGGATTATTTTCATAAAGCTGAGAAGGTAGGAGCTCCCAAAGTGAGCGAGATTTCTCATCCTGAAACCATACAGCTTGCTCCGAGTGCGGTGCCGACAATCCCTGGGATGCCTCCGGTTATTGATGCGCAGGATCTCTATAGTGAGACAGAGGGTGTTGAGAAATTATCACCGATTGTTAAAAATCATCTTGAGCGGGTTTATGTTCCTAATTTGAGGAGTAATACTGTCTCTGTCATTGACCCTAGCTCTATGCAGGTGGTTGATACGCTGAAAGTGGGGAACTCACCACAGCATGTCGTTCCGTCATGGGATCTGCGTACATTATGGGTCACCAATAACAGCGAAAGGCGGACAGATGGTTCTCTCACGCCTATTAACCCTGAAACGGGAAAAGCAGGCCCGCCGGTTGCGGTTGATGACCCCTATAATATGTATTTCACGCCGGATGGGAAAAATGCCATTATCGTCGCAGAAGCACGCCGCAGGCTGGATTTCCGTGATCCTCATACAATGAAGTTAAATGGCTCGTTAAAAGTCCCGGCCTGTGATGGTATTAATCATGCGGCTTTTTCGATCGATGGTCGTTATGCCATTTTTACCTGTGAGTTTGGGGGGTATATTGCCAAAGTTGATACTGTAAACCGTAAATTGATCGCCATGTTACGTCTGTCAAAAGGTGGTATGCCGCAAGATGTGCTGACAGCGCGGACTGGTCATAAATTTTATGTTGCAGATATGATGGCAGATGGCATTTTCATTATTGACGGGGACCATTTCAAGGAAACAGGTTTTATTCCTGCTGGCGTTGGTACGCATGGACTTTATCCAAGTCGGGATGGTGGTCTGATTTACGCTGCCAACAGGGGTAGTCATGCAATTCATGGTCCCAGACATGGTGCCGGTAGCGTTTCTGTTATCTCAGCCTATACAGAGCATGTTGTTGCAACCTGGCCAATTCCCGGAGGGGGAAGCCCGGATATGGGGAATGTCAGTGCTGATGGAAAGACATTATGGCTTTCAGGACGTTTTGATGATGTGGTCTATGCCATAAACACGCAAAATGGTGCTGTACAGGAAATTCCTGTTGGGGGAGAACCGCATGGTCTGACAGTATGGCCGCAACCAGGGCGGTATAGCGTCGGCCATACAGGTATTATGCGTTGAAACGATCATAAAATAACAATGGACATTTTACATAAAACCATAGTTATTTAGATCGTATGAGTATTTTAAAATCCATTAGCTATCTTCTGGTGTCTTTGATTGTGAGTTGCTTGGCAGTTCTGGGGGCTGTAAGCCCTCTGGACGCTGCTGAGACAGAGTGGGCTGATCTGGCCCATAGCCAGGCTCGCGTGATTCTGGATCATGATGTCATAGGGCCGGAGCAGTCTGTCAGACTGGGGCTGCAAATTCGTTTGCAGCCAGGCTGGCATAGCTATTGGATGAATCCCGGTGCTGCGGGTGATGCCCCTCATATCGAAGTCAGCGTAACAGGTCGGACCTTAGTCAAACAAGGTCCCATTCAATGGCCTGTCCCCGTCTTGCTGAAAGAGGGAGACCTTTCCGCTTATGCTTATGAAGGAACTGTTTTTCTGCCTCAGTCTCTGGAGTTGGCAGGGCAGGGAGATGTGACCCTCAAAATACATGCAGAATGGCTGGTCTGTGCAGAAATCTGTGTTCCTGAGCAAAAAGAATTTACTCTCCTGATTCCTTCTGATGCGCATTCTGTTATGAATCCTGAGGCTGCATCATTATTTGAACAGGTAGAACATAACCTCCCTCAGCCAGCGGGTTTTGAGGGAAAGATTACACCGGAAAATAATCTGATTATTGAAGATGCTTTTTTATCGAGGAAAACACTCAAGAGTGCTTATTTCTTTCCTTTCAGGACAGGTCTAATAGATCCTAATGCAGAGCAGAAGCTTCATATCGATAATGGCTTCATCACATTGGCTCTCAAGGCGGATCCGTCTCTTGAGGAAAAACTCTCCCAAAAAATGCCTGAGGGACTATTGGCACTGACGGACCTTCAGGGTCAGACAAGTTATGTCACTCTGAAAACTAGACCGGAACAATCTGCTCTACCTTCCAAACATCATGATGAGCGCTTGGGTCTGATTTTATTATTTGCCTTTCTTGGCGGCGTTATCCTGAATGCAATGCCCTGTGTGTTTCCCGTATTGGCGATGAAAAGCCTGTCATTAATTGCCCTTCATGGCGCAGCACAGCGTGAGAGGCGACAAAGTGCATTTTATTATACTCTTGGAATTCTTGGCAGTTTTGTAGCTCTTGGTGGGGTTCTTCTGCTTTTGCGTGGATTGGGAAGGACTGTGGGGTGGGGGTTCCAGTTCCAGTCGCCCTATTTTATCGCTGTCATGTGCTGGTTCCTGCTTTTGCTGGCCCTGAATCTGTCTGATGTTTTTTATATAGGAACAGGAAGAGCGGGAAATGCTCTTGCAGCAGGTGCAGGGCAGATTGGAAAATCTAGAACGCAAAAGGAAACACGTATTCACGACGTGATAACAGGTTTTGTCGCTGTTCTGCTTGCGACACCTTGTGTTGCTCCTTTTATGGGAGTCGCTATCGCGGCGGCTTTGTCCCATTCAGCTGGGATGGGGATTGCAATCTTTGTTTTTATGGGGCTGGGCCTGTCTTTCCCGTATATTCTGCTAGCAAATGTACCTGCTTTGGTAAGGCTTTTACCACGGTCAGGGAGTTGGATGGATGTCTTTAAGAGATTTCTGGCCTTCCCTTTATTAGCAAGCTGCGTGTGGCTTCTCTGGGTAGGAGTGTTGCAGAATGGCTCTGGCTTCATCATCGCTGTTGCTGGAGGAGGTGTTTTATTGTCCTTCTCTGCCTGGCTTTATGGATTGTCTCAGAAAAACCGTTTTCAGGGGAAGTATAAGCGCCTTAATCTCTTGAATTATGGTCTTATCATGATTTCGGTTATAGGGGCGTTTTTTCTACTTGTTACACAGTTCGCACCTGATTCAGTGGTGGGAAAGAAGTCGGAAAACTATACATATTCCATTCTTCCTGAAGGGTGGGAGCCCTTTTCACAAGAGAGGTTACAGCAGCTTCAGAAAGAGGGTAAGCCCGTTTTTGTGGATATGACAGCTTCATGGTGTTTGACCTGTCTGGTGAATGAACGCGTTGCCTTAAAAGTGCCTTCTGTCCTTGCAGCCTTTAAAAAACATAATGTTACTGTCATGGTAGGGGACTGGACAAAAGGCGATGAGAAAATTTCCCGTTATTTAAGGCGTTATAGACGTGATGGGGTGCCTCTTTACGTTTATTATCCACCTCAATCATTTACGGGGACGATAAAATCTGACAATATTTCAGATGGTAAGGTACTTCCTCAAGTTCTGACCCCTTCATTACTTATAAACACCTTGGAATAATCCTCTCATCCATTAGAAAGAATGGCTCGTTAGAAGGATCTTTATAGATGGGGCGTGTCATTTTCCTTAATAATTTTTCCAGAGATTTTTTTTCAGGAGGGATCAAGACAACATATCGTCATGCGGCAATTCTGAACGAAAAAGGGATTGAAGCGAGCATTTTGCAGCCAGGCGGTCCTCCGATCCTTCTGAAGGACCCAGTTCAGCGGGCTTTGGCGTATGATGATATTTCTATCATGTCTGATGATGTTGTTGTTTTTCCTGAGACAATTACCGGTCCTTTTGAGAAGGCTATTTCAGAAGAGATTCCCTGTATTAAAGTTATATTCTGCCAGAATCCTTTCTATTTCTATTCTTATCATATTACAGAAGAACGTCTCAAAGAGTGGAAAATCAGACGTATTATTGTACCCAGTCAGTGGGCAAAGGATTCCATTCAGTCTGTTATCGGGTTTGAAGATGTAAAAGTTGTAACGCCTGTTATTGACACAGATGTTTTTCATCCACGTCCAAAAATCCTGAAAATTGTTTCAGCCAGCTGGAAGTGGAATAATCACCCGGTCATACCGTCCTATAACGACCTGATTCGAAAAATTTTATCTGCAAAATATCCTAATCTGGCAGATATCCCCTGGGTGGAACTTTCAGGTTATGAAGAGGAGAAGGTTGCAGAAATCATGGGAGACTCTGCTATTGCCCTTATTTTGGGTGCGGCAGAATCGTTAGGGATGACGGCGCTGGAAGCAATGGCCTGTGAGTGTGTTTTGGTTGGATTCCATGGGGGCGGTGGGCAGGATTTTGCAACATCTCAAAACGGATTCTGGCTTTCACCAGAAGATATTGAAGGAGTGGTTGATTTTTTGGCTTTGGCGATTGAAGGGCAGAAACATAATCTGGAATATATTCAGAAAATTTGTTGTAATGCACGCCTGACTGCGCAGCGTTATAATAACGGACGTACGTCCGCAAGTCTGCTCGAGGCCTATCAGGATTTGCTTCTTCAGGGACATTATGTGACGTATTTATAATGACTGATCATAAAAATGGGCTGTTATATTATTAACGAGAATTCGTTATGACACGTGTGATTTTCTTAAATTGTGTCGCCAAGGACCTGCAATGCGATAGTATAAAACTATTATACCAGCAGGCTCATTTGCTGAATGAGGGCGGTATAGAAGCGAAGATATTTCAGCCTGATGGATTCCCGTTATGGCTGGACCAGGGTTTTCCCAGAACTTTACAATGCCAGGATATTTTTATTGATCCTGACGACATAGTGGTTTTTCCACTTATTGCATTTGATAGATTGTATGTTTCTTTAAAAGAAAAATGGCCTTGTAAGAAATTTTTTTATTGTCATGATCCTTATCTAATGATCATGAAAGGAATCACTAAGGATCTGTTAAAGGAATGGGATATTTTAAAAATTATTGTTCCCAATAGATGGTGTAAGGAAAAATTAAAGTCTTTTTTGAATATAGATAATATTGATGTCGTTTATCCATACGTTAATATTGAAGAATCTTCGACGATAATGAAGAATTTTCATATGTCCATTTATTGGGAAAGAGAGTGTGATTATAAAAATTCTTTTGCATCATTTTATAATGGCATATTTTACAATAAATATCATGATTGTGATAAAAAAATATGTTGGGAAAATATTTGGGGAAAAAGCGAATCTGAAAAAAGTGAATGCCTTAGAAAGTCAGCATTATGCATTTCATTCTGGCGCTTGGAGACGATCGGCTTAAAGGGGCTCGAAGCGATGGCTGCGGGGAGTCTTTTTTCTGCGCCCTTGGGAGGCGGAAGTTCTGATTATGCCAGTTCCCAGAATGGTAGGTGGTTTATATTTGAAGATCTGGAATCTCTTGCAGATATGACTTCTCAGATGTTGGAAGGGTTTGAAAGACAGTCAGCCTCTTATCAGAGACAGCTGAATGAGGGGTTCAGGGTGGCATCTCTTTATACAAGAAAGAATGCCGTAAAAAACGTAATCGATATCTATGAACCCTTTGTAATAAGATGATGAACATGAAGAGGTTTTTGTTTTTCGTCAAAGTTTTGCCATAATATTATGTGACGCGTAATTGAGATTACGATTGGGATAATAAAGCATTTTTCTTGAAAAATTCTATTGATTATTGTATTATTCCCCAAGTTTTAGAGAGACTCACTATCTTAACGAGAGTGTTCACCTATGTCAGACGTCCCTAATAAAAACGTTTTTTCTTCTCCTGAGGGGTTTGGGGGGCGGAAAGGTAAAAGTCCTGATATTAATTCTGCCTATGTAGATAGTGCAGGCCATAAAAGCCTGAAGGTTGGCAATGGTGCTTTTTGCAGTGATGCAAAAGGGCTTTTGCATAATGTTGTTGCCTCTGGATATAAAGTTACAGAGTGGGATTGGGACGGTAATCCAGCAGCAACAAGTGCGTCTCTTCTGTTATCTTCTGATGCCAGCACGATCATTAGTGGTGCCACGGCCCTTGATGGGGCGGCGATTGCCGTCGCAAATGGCGCCCATCTTTATAATGGATATGCAGGCTCTAATGCTTCTGTTGATGCTGTTCAGGGAGGGATTATCTCCGGGGTTGATGTTACCTCTGGTGGTGCGGCGGCGGCGGCGGTTCTGACATCTGACGCTGATGGGAATAACCCTCTTGGTAACAAGAATGTAGGAGGGACTATCTTTGATCCTTTAGTGCATTCTGGAGGATATATCCTGGCAGGAGGAGGTGGTCCTGGTTTTACAGTAAAAGGGTTTAACGTAGCTGGGAGTGGGGGATTAGTTTCCGGTGGGACCTATGAAGACGGTTCAGAGATGGCTGTGGGCAGAGGGGGGACGTCTCTAGGGGGCGTTTTTGCGGGGACGCAGTATGTTCAGTCTACGGGTGTGACGAGCGGAAATGTTTTTAAGGGTAGTGGTGCAACACAGATTGTGAATGGTGGTCTTGCTTCACGTTCTACGGCTCTTGATGGTGCTCAGGTGTTTGTTTCTGGGGGGCGTGGCTCCGAGTTGGTTGCAGGGCAGGGGGGTACTGTACTTGTAGCTGGTGGAACTTACGCGTCGATTCTGACTTCTGATCATTCTACGATTCTTGGTAATTATACTTCGGGTTTTTCTTACGGTAATACAGTTTTGAGTGGTGGCACCGAGATCGTCGGATCTGATGGGTTTGCTACAAGTTCAGTTGTGACGTCTGGTGGTAAAGATATTATTGCTAGTGGTGGTACAGCCGTTCTGACCAATGTATCTGGAGGTGTCGCAGAAGTTTCTGCTGGTGGTTATATGAGTGCCGGTAGTGCAGCGCAGGGTGGCACGATTGCTATTTCTGGCGGTGGAACGGGTATTAGTATAGCGGCGGATTCTGGTGGATATGTCGATGTACAGAGTGCTGCTTCAGCTTACGATATTATCGCTAATAGCAGTGGGCATGTTATCATAGAAGGAGGGGCTACGGTCTCTGGTGCTACAGCAAATAGTGGGGGTCTCTTTGATGTACAAAGTGGGGGCTCTGTTGAATGGGGACTTCAGGTTAATGGTGGAAGTGCCAATATCAATAATGGTGCCAATGTCGATGAACTGATTGTTAGTGGCGGTTCGGCGGAGATATATTCAGGCGGAAATGTTGGGGGGTTCGTCGTTACTGGAGGGACGCAGGCTCCCGGTGGCCCTATCGTTCAGGGTACAGTGCAGATCGATCAAGGGGCGTCTTTTGGATATAACTATAACGAGTTTTATCCTAATGGCAGTTCTGTAACAGCCGGCCCTGGAGGGGTGGTTGTTGTCGGCTCGGGTGCTGAGGTTTCTAACATAAACGCTGTAGGTGCAGGGTATCCTTCACGAGAAGGAGCCGGCGGGACAGTTATCCTTCATGGTAATGTTGATCATGCTGTGGCGACGTCCGGGGGCGTTGTTAGTGCCGGTGAAGGGGCATCTGTTGGTGATATCTCATTTGCAGGGGCTAGTGCCTATATTGGATCTGGTGCCACGGTTGGTGATCCTTCATCTGGCGAAGTTCTTGTCGATAATCATGGGACGCAGACCAGTGTTCCGCATGGAACATTGGTGGCATCAGGAGCTTATGCGTTTGAGCCTGGTTATTTAAATAATGGGTATTTCTATTTAGATACTGAGCCTGGCTATTTGAATATTGAGAATGGTGCGGTTGTTGATGCTGTGTCGGCAGGTAACAACGGTCTAGTAGATATTGCCGGTGCAGTAGCAAGTGCCGATGCTGGCGCGAATGGAAGAGTTAATTTTAACGGCGGTGAGGCTGCTTCGGCTACTGCGGAAAGTTCTGGCATTGTTCAGATTAACGATAATTCGTTTGTTTCATCATTGTCTGCATATGATGGTGGCAGTGCCCTTGTGAATAGTGGCGGCCGACTAGATATGATGACGATTGACAATAATGGTCATGGAACAATCCAGGCTGGAGCAACAGTGACAAGCGTGCACGTCGGAGGGGGAGGGTCTGCCTTGTTCCTCTCGGGGGCTTCAGCTTTGTCTATTACGGTTGCAAGTGGTGGCTGGGTCAGTGGCCCCACTGTCACTGATAATAATATCCTGACTGTAGAAAGTGGCGGGACTGCAACTGGGGCGGTTATTACTGCGGGACGTAATGATGCTAAAGCAAATCCTGGTGGTGGTAAGGAACATCCAACGACTATAGATAATAGTGGTGGAGAGACGGTTGTCGCATCTGGCGCAACCTTGAATTCTACATATATTCTGGGAGCAACGAGCGCGGGTGGCGCAGGTGGGCTGCTTGTAGTTGAATCAGGTGCTGTCCTGCAAAATACGTCTATGGGGTCCAATGCTCGTATTAAAGTTGAAGGCCTTCGGTATAATGACCAACATAAGCAGGTTATATTCCAAGGAGGTGTTCTGTATGTAACAGAGGGCACAGGTGCCGATGCACAGTCATGGAGCATTCCTCTGTTGGGGGGTTATAATCCGAATGATTTCACTTTAGTGGATGATGGCTCTGGAAATACAGTTCTCGTTTATGCCTGTTTCCTTGCTGGTGCGATGATCCGTCTGGAAAATGGTGAGGTCCCTGTGGAAGACATAAAGGCAGGGGACCGTATCTGTGTACTGGATAATGGTCAGCCCCAGATCCGTGAGGTGCGTTCTGTTATTCATAAACGTGCTGTTGTGCGGAAGGATCTGCCAGAAGAACTGGCAGGATGGCCGGTGCAAATATGTAAGGATGCCTTTGCGCCGAATGTTCCTTCACAGGATCTTTTTGTGACGCCTGAGCATAGCTTCTATTTAAATGGTCGTTTTGTGCCGGTTCGTATGTTGGTGAACGGGGCGACAATCCGCTATGACCTGTCTCAGGATAGTTATGAATATTATCATGTGCAGACTGATCCTCACGCGATTATCTGGGCAAATAATACATTGACAGAAAGTTATCTGGAGACGGGCCTGCGGCAAGGGTTTGAAGAGCAGGGTAGCAAGGTCGCGCGTTTGGTGCGTTTGAGGGATCTGACATGGGCAGATGATGCTGCCGCACCTCTGGATATAAGTCGTGCTTTTGTCGAGCCTCTTTACAATGAGTTCCGTGATCGTGCCTATGCTCTCGGTTTTGGGAAAGAAAGCGTAGAGCCGGCAAAGCAGAATTTGACAGAAGATGCTGATCTACGCCTGATGCTTGATGATGGTACAATTGTAAGGAATTGTCGTCAGAGCCATGGTAAGATGATTTTCGCTCTGCCTCATAGGACCAGGACTGTAAGGTTGCTTTCAAGATCTTTCAGACCATCTTCAACCATCGGCGCTTATGTTGATGATCGCCGCGATCTTGGTGTTCTGGTTGGGAAAATTGAATTCTGGACGGGCGGGCGTGAAATTGACGTTACGTCTCATCTAGAAGGGAAAGATCTTCCTGGCTGGAGTGTCATAGAAGCTGGCCCCCATCGTTGGACGACGGGGAATGCCCTGCTGCCGCTTCCAGAATGTGTCGTTGCTGATGGTGAGAAGAGTCTCCTCTCTCTTCAGATTGAAGCCGGAGGGCCTTACCCTCTCTATTCTTCCATGCCAGAAAATGACGTTGCTCTCAGCGCATAACGCCTGAGGGCGTGGTAGAAAAGGAATGGGAGATTTTGGGGGACGTGGATGTTTGATCGTTTCGTTCTCTATAATGCGTGCCACTTTGGTGAGGTGGCCGCATTAGAGGGGATAGCACGGCGCTATAGCTTTGCGGAGCTGGAAGCGTCTGTCAGTAGGGTGGCACGTGTCCTTCAGACATTAAAAAAGCTTGTCTCTCCTTTAATTGCAGTTCAATGCCCTGATTCGTGGCATCACTGGATTATTATATTAGCCTTATCGCGCCTGGGTCTGACGTCTGTCTCATTGCCTGATGCTGATGTGGTAGAGGAGGTTCTGACTCTTTTAAAACCTGATCTTGTTATTCAAAGTGGCGGGGATCTGGAGGCAACTTCCAAAAGTCTCATACTTGACCGGGCCTGGTTTAACCGCGTTTTATCCGGTTTTGAGACAGATACGCAGGAGAGTTATTTTTCTCCCTGCCCTGTAGATCCCAGAGCAATTTGCCGAGTGGCGATTGCCGCGGGGACTGATAAAAATATTCATGCTTTATCATTTAGTTTTGGTGATATTGAGACAGCGCTTTTACGCTTTATTTATCAGGATAGTCATGTAGCCTTGGAAGTGGCAAAGCAGAAACAGAAGAAACCTGATTTGTTATGTACAATCAGTCCTGCTTCTCATAGTGCTTTTTTGATGGTTGCCGCTGCTTTAGCGAGTGCAACAACAATTTGCGAAGTTAGCAATCAGAACATTGCTTCAGAAGTTGCACGGGGACGACCATTATTTGTTGTAATGACGCCCTCTCATTTGAGTCATCTGCTCAAATCATTGCCGCCGGGGATGAAGTCCCTGCCCCATATTTATCTGACCGTAGTTGGGGCAGCTCTGTCAGATCATCTGTTACAGAAAACGCTGCAACGGTTTACAGCTAATGTCACCATTGCTTATGGCACTGATGAATGCGGCCTTGTTACGGAAATATCTGCTTCTTCAAGAGAGTGTGCGCAGAGTGTAGGTTCAGTCCTTCCTTGGGCGAATATTGAAATCGTTGATGAGGAAGATGTCCGACTGCCATCAGGGCAAACTGGCACTATCCGTATCCAGACAGTTGGGATGGCAAAGTCCTATCGTGGCGAGCCAGGTTACAGTCAGGGTCGCTTTAAAAATGGTTGGTTCTATCCTGGCGACAGGGGGTATGTCTCTGAGCGGAGGGAACTTCATATAACGGGAAGAGATGATGATCTGATCGCTTTGGGGGGCGCCAAGTTCGACCTCTCAGTTATAGATAGCATTGTAAAAAAGAATCCGTCAGTGATTGATGCAGCATCTTTTTTGATAATTGATGAAGAAGGCAGAGAGAGTCTTTATTGCGCATTAATTAATAAAAGTGATCTCGCAAATGAGATTATATCGAAATCTTTGAGGGGGCGATACCCGGACTTGCCCCCTGTAACAGTTATATGGGTTGAGACTATTCCTTATGATGAGGGAGGAATTGTTGATCGTCAAAAATTAAGAAACAGCGTATCATTATATTTAAAATCAAGAAGAGCTGATACTTAATAACGGGGACAGGGGACTGCGATATATGAGTGCGAAGCAATCGACCGAAATTGCTATTATTGGTGTGGGCTTTGAACTGCCTCAGCAATTGGGAGATAAAAAAGCACTTTGGCAGTTTCTACTTGATCAACGTGAGGCGGTTATAGAGATCCCATCAGATCGGTGGAGTATCGGTCACTTCTACGATCCAGTAGATCAGACGCCCGGCAAGACCACAATGCGGTGGGGGAACTTTCTCAGCCGTGGGTCTTATGATTTTGATCCGTTATTTTTTGGTATTTCTCCAAGAGAAGGCATGATGATGGACTTCCAGCAACGTTTGTTGCTCGGGGTCAGCTGGCGCCTTATGGAAAATGCCAATCTTGTTCCTGCAAGATTGCAGAATACGCGCACAGGCGTTTTTATCGGCGGCTTTACACAAGACCATATGGTGCAATGTGGCAGCCCTTATATGCGCGCCCAGGTCCGTGACCAGTTTGCAGCGACCGCAGCGCCAATGACTATGTTGGCAGCCCGCCTGGCCCATGTTTATGGCTTGCAGGGGCCAGCGATGTCGATTGATACGGCGTGTTCCTCATCCCTTGTCGCTATCGCACAGGCCTGTAATGGCCTGTTATTGGGGGATTGCGATCTAGCCTTTGCAGGTGGCGTTAATTTCATGCTTTCCCCGCAAACCGCCATGTTGATGACAAAAGGGCATTTTCTGGCCAAGGATGGCCGTTCCAAAAGCTTTGATGCGTCAGCAGATGGTTATGGGCGGGGAGAAGGCTGCGTTCTTTTTGCTCTGAAACGTCTGGATGATGCTCTGCGTGATGGTGATGACATCCATGGTGTTATCTGTGGGACTGGCGTTAATCAGGATGGTCACACCCCCGTCCTGACGATGCCTAGCGCAGAAGCGCAGGAAAGCCTTATGACAGAAGTGATGAAAAAGGCGGGTGTCAGACCAGATCAGGTCGCCTATGTTGAGGCGCACGGCACAGGTACTCCTGTTGGTGATCCCATCGAAGCCAAAGCGATAGGTCAGGCGATTGGACGGTATTTGCCTGAGGGGCAGAAGGTTATCGTAGGTGCCATCAAGGCAAATCTCGGCCATACAGAGGCTGCGGCCGGAGCATTGGGGGTTTTGAAAGCACTTTTATGTCTAGAGCACTGTCTGGTGCCTGCCCAGGCTAATCTTCACGAGTTGAATCCTGCTATTCCTTTTGATGATTATAAGCTTGAAGTGCCTTCTCAGTCTGCGGTGTCTTTGCCTCAGACAGAGTCGCTCTACGCATTGGTTAATTCTTTTGGTTATGGGGGGACCAATGCTGTTGCCCTGCTTCGACGCCCGACAAAAGAAGAGGCGGAATGTGCCCGGCAGAGACTGGGTGAGAAATTCAAAGGGAAAGATGTCAGTTTTTCAGGAATAATGGGGCGTAATCCCTTAATCATTTCAGCATTCTCTGAAAAATCCCTTCAGGCTCTTGCTGGTGCTTATGCAGCACTGATTGAAAGTGAGGATTATAAAGGGTGGGAAGAATTATGTTTTTCCGCCGCCATGTACCGTACGCGCTTTCGCTACCGGGCAGTCATTCTGCCGCAACAGACAGGAGATGAAACAGGAGAGGCTCTGGCCGCTTTACATGCCTTGGCAAAAGGGGAAAATCATGAAGCCCTTTATACAGGTGAGGCTGTTATTGACCGCAATACAAAACCTGTTTTTGTCTTCTCAGGCATGGGGCCTCAATGGTGGGGGATGGGCCGCACATTCTTACAGAATGCGACTGAGTCCATAAATTGTCTCGCCCAAAAATGTGATGAAGCGTTCAAGGCTCTCGCAGGCTGGTCTATTCTTGAAGAGCTTTTCAGACCAGAAGAAGAATCCCGTATTCAAGAAACGCAAATTGCCCAACCGGCGATTTTTTTACTGCAAATTTGCCTGGCAGAATTTTTCAGACAGCAGGGGGTCGAACCCGGAGCCATAACGGGGCATAGTGTGGGTGAGGTAGCCGCTGCCTATGTCAGTGGTGCTCTGGATTTAGCCAATGCTGTGAAGGTTATTTATCATCGTAGCCGCCTTCAGGCCCGCCTTGAGGGCAAGGGGGCGATGCTGGCTGTCGGGTTAAGTGCTGAAACACTGAGGGAAAAATTACAGACTATAGAAGGCACTATTTGCATCGCAGCAATTAATGCACCCCAATCCTGCACATTGGCTGGTGAGAAAGCGGTGCTGGAAAAACTGGCAGCAGAATGGAATGAAGAGGATATTTTCACACGCTTTCTGAAGGTAGAGCTGCCTTATCACAGTCCCTTTATGGAAGAAGTCAGGGACGAATTTCTCTCATCTTTGTCTGATCTTCAGAGCAATCAGCCTGATATTCCCCTTTATTCAACAGCGACTGGTCGTTTATGGGATCAGTCAGAGCATCATGATGCGGCCTATTGGTATAAGAATGCTCGTGAGCCTGTCCTGTTTTTAGAGGTCATGAGACAGTTATTGAAAGATAATTACTCTGTCTATCTGGAAATAGCGGCTCACCCGGTCTTATCTCCGGCCATGAAGGCGAGTGCTGAAGAAACGCGCCATACAGTTTCTGTTTGTTCAACGTTAAAGCGCAAGGAAGATGATCAGGCCAATTTGACCAGATCTGTCATAGATCTTGTTTTAGGCGGCGCAGAACCTGACTGGCGCTTGATAATGCGTCCTTCCCGTGTGGCTTTGCCTCCCTATATGTGGTGTGTGGAAGGGGAACTCTGGCAGGAAGTTGAGGCAGCTCGTCGTGACCGCCTTGATATGACGGTGCATCCTGTTCTGGGGACACCTTCTCTTAATCCAGGCCGTTCCTGGCAGGCCGATATTACATCTGTCATTATGCCCTGGCTGGTAGACCACCGTATTGATGGCATTACCCTTTTTCCGGCAGCTGCCTATATTGAGGCAGCACTGGCTGCGCATAATCAGCTTGAGTCCAAAGCGCCGGCTATTCTGGAAGATTTCCGTCTCAGTGCCCCTCTCGTCTTGCAGGAGGGAGCGGTGCCGGTCATGGCCTGGTGTTTCGATGAAGAGTCACGAATATTGACGTTCAGCAGTGAGACTATGGCCCTGAATGGTGACTGGCAGGTTCATGGTCAAGTCACAGTGTTGCAGGCAGCACCTTGGGAAAAAGAATCTATAGACTTTAAGGCGTTATGTCAGAACATGACCCGTTTTGAGGGGGCTGAAGTCTATAAGGAGCTGGCCGATTACGGGATGGGTTACGGTCCTTCCTTTCAAACCATGAAAGTTCTGTATCGGGGAGATGGGGTCTCGGTTGGCGAAATCGCCCTGAAAGAAGCTGAAAAATCTGAGATTGAACGTTATTTCATTCATCCGGCTCTTCTTGATGGTGCCTTGCATGCAGTGATTGGTGCCTTTCAGATAGAAGGCAATAAGGACAGTCTGTTTGTCCCGACGGAGATCAGGCGCATCAGCTATATGGGGCAGAAATGTGACTCAGTGATTGTTGTGGTCAAACCTGTTTTCCAGAGTAAGGAACGGGTTGAGGCAGATCTGACTCTCTATAGTGTCGAGGGAGAGCCTCTGGTTGAAATTCTGGGTCTTAAATGCCGTCGTCTGGCCCGTATTGGTCATGATGAGGCAAGTCGTGTCGGGCGGCTTCTGCTTTCACCTTCATGGGTCGTAACAGAGAAGCAGATTTTGCTGAATGAGCCTTTGGCGCTGGCACTGATTGGCAATAGGGGTGGGCTTTCAGGGAAGTTACAATCCCTTTTTATGGAAAACGGGATTGAAGTTTTATCTTATGAATCTTCTGGAGATAAAACACTTGATAATCTTTTTGCCCATGACAGGAAACTTCTGGACCTGTCAGCCATTGTCTATATCCAGGATCCTGAAAGTGAGCATGAAAAAACCGCCATTGAGGCGGTGCAGAAGGCGCTGTCCTTCATAAACAAGATTCCGACCCGAAAGCGTAAAAAACCGGTCACGCTTATTGTTGTGACATATGGTGCTTATGGCGTTTCAGGTCAGACAGAGATGATATGTCCGTCTCAACGGGCTGTTGCGTCTTTCTTTAGAGGGGCTCAGAGTGAACGTGGTGATCTTGCGGTCCGCGTTATTGATGTCCCACATTGCATGGCCGATGATCTTCTGGAGGCGCTTGCCGCAGAGCTGGTAATGGGGGACATTTCTGAGGATACAGTCGCTCTACGTGAAAATAAACGTTACGTTGAGAGACTGGTTAAATCCAATCTCAATCCAGAACCAGAAGCAGTTCCTTTTGAAACCCTGGAAGGGAGCCAGGATGGCCGTCTGGGAATTCGTCTCCAGCCAGGTGCGACGGGGATTCTTGAATCATTGAACTGGCAGGCTTATGAGGTTCCAAAACCAGGTCCGGGAGAAGTCACGCTAAAAACACTTATGGCTGGTTTGAACTTCAAGGATATTCTCAAAGCCATGTCCTTGCTGCCGGAGGCTGTGGTTGAAGGCACCTATAATGGTGACCATCTGGGGATGGAAGCCGTTGTTGAAGTTGTCGCTGTGGGAGAAAATGTCACAGACCGAAAAGTTGGTGATCTTCTGGTCTTCGTCTATCCGGAAAGTTTCTCTCTCTATCGTGTCTGTCCGGTAGAGGCGCTCCAGCTGAGTATGTTGCCGCTTAATGAGGAAGTTTTATCTTACGGTAAAGCCGCCATCGCAGGGGCGCCCCTTGTTTTTGTAACAGCCTATTATGGATTGATGCAGCTTGCCCGTCTTGAAAAAGGTGAGAGTGTGCTGATCCATGCAGGGGCTGGCGGGGTTGGTCAGGCTGCCATACAAGTTGCTCTGATGCAGGGGGCAACCATTTATGCAACAGCTGGGAGTGAGGAAAAAAGGGAATATTTGCGTCAGCAGGGCTGTGCTGGCGTGTGGAGTTCCCGCACATTGGAATTTGTGGATGGGGTCCGTCAGGCGACCAATGGGCGGGGTGTGGATGTTGTCCTTAACTCTCTGCCAGGAGAGGCCCTGGCACATAGTTTATCACTTGTGGCGCCATTGGGGCGTTTTATTGAAATTGGCAAGCGTGATATTGTTGAGCATCACAGGCTGGATCTGACACCGTTTAATGAGAATCTGTCCTTTTTCTCATTTGATATGGACCGGATCATGCCTGATAAACGTCTCAAGCAAATTCTGGTTGATATTATTCAATGTGCCAGAGAGCGGAAATTGAATTTCCTCCCTCATAAGGTTTTCCCGGCCTCTGAAGTTGTCGAAGCTTTCCGTTATATGGCGTCTTCAAGACATATTGGGAAAGTAATTCTTTCTTTTGAGGATCTGAGCGGTCTCAAGGTTCATCCAATAAAAAAAGAAGTTCCTTGCGTTAAAAAGGACGGGGCCTATCTGATTACAGGAGGTATGGGAGGGTTTGGTCTTAAAACTGCGGAATATCTTTTGCGGCAGGGGGCGGGGGTTCTGCATCTTGTGGGGCGGCGCCTTCCAACGCAACTTGAAACGCAGGAAGCTTTGGGTGCGTTAAAGAAAGCTGCTGAGGCTTTCGGAACGATTATCGAAATCCATCTCCTAGATGTGACTGATGAGGAGGCCCTAAAGGCGCTGATTACTGACCTGAAAGCTGCTCCGGTACCTTTACGTGGCGTTTTTCATGCTGCTGGCGTTGTTGATGATATGATCCTGCCCAATCTGACAGATGAAAATGTCGAAAGGATTATGGCGCCTAAAATTCTGGGGGCTCAATGGCTGGATGAAGCAACACGCGGTATGGCTCTTGATTATTTTGTGCTTTACTCATCCTTTACGACTGAAATCGGCAATCCCGGTCAGTGTCCTTATATTGCGGCAAATGGCTGGTTAAATGCTCTGGCAGAAAAACGTCATCAGGCAGGCGAAGTCGCCTTATCTGTCGGGTGGGGCGCTATTGGTGATGTGGGGATGCTTGCACGTAATGAAGCAGCTGGTCGTGTTTTTGACGTGGCGGGGGTGAAAGCCATAGAGGCGGAGAAAGCCCTGTCATTTCTGCCGGTTCTGTTGCGGATAGATCAACCTGTCATTTCCATTGTTGATATTGATTGGGCCAAGGCATTTACCGCACTGACGTGGCTTGAAGGAGCGGCCCGCTTCGGGGCGTTAAAACAGGAAAGCCGTAAGGATGGTCTTTCTGATACGCTACAGATGCTGTTTTCCATGCCTGAGACAGAACGTCTGGATTATGTCTTGATGCGGCTGAAAGGACAGCTTGGGGCAGTTTTGCAGATTGATCCTGAGACGATTAGTGATAATGCACGGCTTTCCGAACTTGGGATTGATTCACTGGCTGGGGTGGAATTACAAATGGCTATCCGCTCCGAGTTTGGTGTGGATGTCTCACTCGTTCTTCTGGCTAGAAATGAAACAATTATTGAAATGTCGCGCTCATTATTGCGTCAGGCAGTCAGTCTTGGTGCCGGTAAAACACCCTTAGGCATAAATGATGAAACGCCGGAAAAGAAAACTGCATGACTCAGCAGGGAGATTATCAGCTTTATCATCATGAAGATGGTCGTGTACTTCTTGACTGGAAGACATCGACACTGGATGAAATGCTGAGTTACCGAGCGCATATAACGCCTGATTATAAGCAGTTCAGCTATATTGGAGATGGTGAAACCATAACCCGGGAAATGACTCTGGGACAAACACATGAGTGGGCTTGCCGTGTTGCGGGTTTGGTCGCCCGTTTTGTGCCAGAGCGTTCCCACATTGTGCTCTGTTTTGAAAATGGGCTCGAAGCGATTGCGGGTTTTTTCGGCTGTGTCTATGCCAATATGATCCCAATTTCAGGTATTTATCCGACTGCGCCTGAAAGCGTTTCACGCCTTGTTGATATTCTTAATGATTCAAAAGCTGTCGCCGTCATTGGGTTACGTCAGACCTTGCTTGATTTCAGGCGTATGATGCCCGAGGATGCTCCTTCAGTAAAATGGATTCCTCTGGAAGGAGCAGAGAAAACAGAACCTTTGTACAGGCGTCATGCGGTGGATGTCCATGAGGTTGCGCTTGTACAATATACATCAGGCTCAGTCGGGCGTCCGCGTGGTGTGCAGATTACACATTATAATTTAGGCTGTAATCTGTTTTTGATGTTGGGCAGGATCGGCTTTTATGACGGTGCTATAGGTGTCAGCTGGCTTCCACTTTCTCATGATATGGGGCTGATTACTGGCTTACTGGTGGGGCTGACAGCAGGGGGGCCGTGTATGCTCATGTCGCCCTTCCATTTCATTGAAAAACCTGAACGTTGGCTGAAGGTGATCAGTCGCTATCGTGTCTCATTTACGGCAAGTCCTAATTTTGCCTATGATCTCTGTACCCGTACAGTTTCTGATGAAACATTAAAAACGCTTGATTTGTCCTGCTGGTGGCGGTCTCTTATCGGGGCTGAAATGATCGAACAGGAGACAGTCGAGCGTTTTATTGACCGTTTTTCTAAAGCAGGTGTTACGAAAACCCTGATTCATTCGGGTTATGGTATGGCTGAAACGACTTTGGGAATAGCCAGTGGTGGACAGCATATAACAGTTAAGGATGAGCGGGATGATTCAGTCGTATCTTTTAAGGCTTTTTCGCGCTCAGCCTTAACAGAAGGAGTTGTCACTTTTCCGAAGGACGAGCAGGATACGCGTATTCTGGCGAGCTGCGGCAAGGCTCTTGAGGGGCATAAAATCACAGTCGTTGATCCTGAGACTGCAGAGGTACAGGACGAAGACCGGGTCGGAGAACTCTGGCTGAGTGGCCCCAGTATTTCACCGGGTTATCTGAACCGTGAGCAGGAGAATCGTGAAAGATTTGGCCTTATGCTTGGGGGTGACTCCTATTTCAGAAGCCGGGATATGGGTTTTATTCATCACGGACAACTTTATATCACCGGAAGATTGGAAAACCGTATTTCGATAGGGGGAAGGCTTTTTGATCCTGATGATCTGGCCAGTGTCATACGTCATAAATGCCCGCTTTTCAGCGCACGTAGTTTAGCCATATTTCGGGAGGATAAAGCAGTCTGTGTTCTGGGAGAAGTTTCGTCAGCATCTTTAGCAGGGCAGGAAAAGTTACTTATCTATAAAATGGCACGTGCTCTGAAGGAAGTCTGCCCGGTTAAAGAGGTAAAGGTTATTTTGGTCAGGATAGGGGGAATTAGTCGCACTCCTAGTGGAAAAATTCGTTTGAAAGCAACGCAAGAGGCGTTTAGGAAGAAAACATTGCCGCTTCTTGGAGAATATTCTTTTACAGATGTGGAGCTGGAAACAGTTAATATTCTAGATCGTCCCACCATTATTTTATGAGACAGGGATGTAGGTTTATATGCATTGAAAAGAGATAGGCTGGTTTTTTATGAGCGACGAACGTGTGTTAACACAGGAAGGACCTGAGGGTATCCGCTTTGACTTTATGGATGGATGTCGCGTATGGGTACCAGAAGGGGCAAAGTGGCGTATCGAGCTGTGGGATACTGAAACAGAGAGCCGGCTTTTCGATCAGGAAGTGAATACGTCCAGTCTCGTGCAAAGTTCAAAACGCTATTACGTACCTTTTGAAATCAGGGTCTGGAAAGATGATCAGCAGATTTTCACGCATCATTGTGACCTGAAACATAAACAAGTCCTGATCTCCATAGATTTAGGCGGTCTTGGGGACCACCTTGCCTGGGTTGGGCATGCGATTGCTTTTCAGAAACGTCATAAGTGTCATCTTACATGCAAGGTAAATAAAGACCTTCTTCCCTTATTATCTGGAGCTTATAAAAATATCCGTTTTATTACTTCCGGTGATGAGGATGACCGGGTCTATTACGCTCATTATAAAGTCCTGGTGTTCTTTAATGATACAAATCATAATTACCAGCCTAATGATTACCGCCAGGTGGGGCTTGCGCATATGGGGGCCTATATACTTGGCCTGCCAGTAGAAGAACGGCGTCCTGATGTTATTATTGATAAGGGTGGTCGCCCTCTTAAGGAACGTTACGTCTGTATAGGGACGCAGGCGTCAGGAATGAGCAAATATTGGCACAACCCTCTTGGATGGTTTTCAATTGTCAAATTTCTCAAGGAAAATGGTTATCGCGTTGTATGCATTGATCGCAGTCGTATAGAGGGGATTGATGATGTATGGCGTCCTATTCCCCATGGCGTTGAGGATCAGACAGGAAATCGTCCTTTGACCGAGCGTGCCCGCTGGTTGAAATATGCAGATTTTTTCATAGGCTTGTCTTCAGGTTTATCCTGGCTTGCCTGGGCTGTAAAAACGCCTGTCGTTCTGATTAGTGGTTATACAGAACCCTATAATGAGTTTTATACACCATACCGGATCATTAATCGCCACGTCTGTAACAGCTGTGCAAATGATGTGACGCAGACCTTGCAGACAGATAACCGTCTCTTTTGTCCCTATCATGCCAAGACAGACAGAATGTTTGAATGTAGTAAGGCGATTTCTGTCCATCATGTGCAGTCAGTGATTAAAACGATCCCTGGTTTTGGAGTTCAGTTGTGACAGAGGCGAAGACAGACCGTATTCTTCAAGATATTATCCACCTGAAAAAGGATGATTTTTCAGATAACGTAGCTCCTTCAGCTCCAGAGGGGACGAAAGAGGATGAGGCTCTTTCTTCTGATAAAAATCAGGAAAAAGGCCCACTTTCTGTGAAAGTTATGGATGGAACACCCTTTCCGGAGCCTGCATCGATCATGACGCAGGAAGGTCCTGAAGGGATACGTTATGATTTTAATGCCGGGGTCAGGCTCTATGTTCCTGAAGGGGACTGGAAAGTGCGTTTCATAGATACGGCAACAAAGAGCCTTTTTTATGAAAAAGAAGGGGGAGACCTTCAGCTTGTTTCCCTGAAACGCCATTTTCTTCAGGTCCGTATAGAAGTCGAGAAAGACGGAAAACCTTTCTGGTCTCATGACTATAATGCAGCTCGTAAAAAAGTGGCTGTCATCATGCCTGGTGCTACATTGGGCGATACTCTGGGCTGGTTTCCATATGCACTGCGTTTTGCCAAAGAGCATCATTGCGATTTGACAGTAACCATGATCCAGCCTTTTAAGGAAATGTTTCAGCCGGTTTATCCAGATATTAGAATTGTCACGAATGATGAGTTTGAGGAGATCAAGAGCGAGTTTTACGCTACTTATTATATCGGTCTGTTTTTCCATGATGAACAAAACAGGTGGCAGCCTGCCGATTTCCGGATGGTAGGGTTACACCGGACTGCTGGTTACATATTAGGCGTGGATCCAACAGAAGAACGACCCAGGGTTGATATTAGCAATGTTGATGAACGTCCTATCCCGGAGCCATATGTCGTGATAGCTGTTCAGGCTTCAGCGGCGTGTAAATATTGGAATAACCCCACAGGGTGGTTGGATGTCGTTTCGTATCTGAAACAGATAGGGTACAGGGTCATTTGTATCGATAAAGAAGCTGTTATTGCGAATGGATTATCATGGAACAGTCTTCCGTTCGGGGTAGAAGATGAAACGGGTGACCGACCTTTAAATGAACGGGCTCGCTGGATAAAACATGCAGATTTTTTTATAGGACTTTCCTCTGGTTTATCCTGGTTAGCCTGGGCTGTCGGCACGCCAGTAATCATGATCAGTGGATTTACGCATCCACTCAACGAGTTCGAGAATCCTTATCGTGTTTTTTCAACGCATGTTTGCAATAGCTGCTGGCATGATATCAGGACACCTTTTCAGCATAGTGAATATATATTCTGCCCCCGTCATAAAGGGACATCCCGTCAGTTTGAATGTACAAAGGCGATTAGTGCCGATTATGTGATAGAGACGATCAAACGCTTACGCGTTGATTATAATCTTTCTCCAGGGAAAGAGAAAAAAAGCAGTGCAAAGCGTAAAAAAAAGTTATAGTTTTTCATGTGGACGTTAACGTAAAATAAATTTTTAACATTTCCTAAATCTTATCTCTATAATAACAAAGGACTATAATCCTGATGAAAGAGATAAGGCGTATGGAGTCTCATGAGACTATATCTAAAGAGCCGGAAAATCTGGGTGATATTTTAACTCAGTATCACGGATTTTTTCCTTTTCTTATTGATCTGTTCAGGAAACTTTATCAGATCAGTCCAGTAGATCCGGCAATTAGCACAATTAAAATTCATATTTTGCGCAGGGTAACACCTTTTTTTGTCTTTTTTCAGCTTGTCGCGGCATTCTGCCTGATTATTTCGATCTGGAACCTGCCTAATAGTCTTGTTTTTACAATTATTGCTTTTATTGCCGTCTTGATTATAGGGCTTACGGCTTATCTGTTTCTGGTCAGGGAACATCATTTAAGGCAGTCGCCTGCTATTTATATATTACGCATTTTTGCTGTTTGCCTGGGAGTGTTCTGGCTGAGTATTATGGCCTTTATTCTTCCAACAGAACCGCAGATCGGACAGATACTTTGTTGCGTTTTCGTAATGGCATTAATGGTAAGTGCTGTTCTATTTTTACCAGTTGCTGGGGCTTCAGTCCTCTTTTCAAGCATCCTGGGTGGGGGAATAGTAGCTGTTATTTTATTTCTTTGGTACCAGTCTCATTATCAGCAATTATATCTGGTTGGCGCTTTAATATTTGGGATTTATACGGCGTTTATTGTTTTAAGCTGCGGTCTTATCAGAGAGCTTCTGATTGGCTATCTGATCAATCATTATTATCTGGAACAACGTAATGCGATCTTGACTCTCCTTTTGGGAGATACAAGTGATATAGCCAGTGACTGGCTCTGGGAGACAGATGCAGAAGGTGTACTAAAAGGGGTTTCGCCATCTTTTGTGCATGCCCTGGGGCTTGATGAAAAGGTTTTATACGCAAATCCGTTTGTTACTATCATGGCTCAGATGGTGAGTTCTTCAGAGGAAACCAATCACGCGGAAGGGATTGAAAGGCTTAAGGAATGTCTTGAGCAGCGTATTTTTTTCCGTGATCTTGTGGTTAAGATTCCCAAAGATCATGAAGTCTCTTACTGGTCCCTTAGTGGGCGCCCCATGTTCAGGGAACGAAAATTTATTGGTTATCGTGGGGTAGGGACAGACGTTACCTATATCCATAATGTTCATCGTAAGGCTGCTTTCAGGGCCCGTCATGATGAATTAACAAATATGCCAAATCGTGCGGCCTTTTTTGACGATATGGAATTCTATCTTGTTACAGCTGAACAGAAGCAGGAAGAATTCGCTCTTCTCAATATTGATCTTGATGGTTTTAAATATGTAAATGACCATTATGGTCATCATATGGGTGATCATGTGTTGACCCAGATTGTAACGAGAATCAGCCGATCTCTGGAAGAAAACGACGTTTTATACCGTGTTGGCGGTGATGAGTTTGTCCTGGTTGATAAAGGTACGGGCAAGAACAGGGTCGAGGCAAAAGTTAAGCATTTAATTGAGGTTATTACCTCAGAGCAGATTGAGCTTAAAGAAGGAGCATATTGGACACCTGGCGTAACAATCGGCATTGCTCTTTCCAAAGGGGGAGCAGAAGGAATTAATGACCTTCTTGCTGCCAGTGATTTAGCTCTTTATGAGGGAAAAAAGCGCGGAGGGAATTGTTTTATTTTCTTTGCCCCCGAGCTTGAAACAGTGGCACAGAGAAAGTTAAATCTCTTGCAGGACCTGGCAAAAGCTTTGGATGAGGGGGATATTTCCCTTCTTTATCAACCTTTTTATGATGCCCAGACCCAGAGATTAAAAGGTTTCGAGGCACTTCTTTGCTGGAGACATGCTCTTTATGGCCGTATTCTGACGGAGCAGCTGATTTCTCTGGCTGAAGATTCGGGCCTTATCCAGAAACTTGGCCTGTTTGTCCTGACTAAGGCAGCCAAATTTGCTCTTAGCTGGCCGGAAGAGCTGATCTTATCAATCAATTTATCTCCCGGTCAGCTTATGAGGGAGCATTTTGTTTCTGAATGGGTTGAGGCTTTGGATGCTACTGGTTTTCCTCCTTACAGGTTGCAGATTGAAATAACCGAGACAATTTTCATGAAGCAGAGTCCTGTCACTTTTGCCAAACTATATGAGTTGAGAGAGCGGGGCATGGCGATCGTACTGGATGATTTTGGCAAAGGGTTTTCCTGTCTGGGGTATCTATATTTTTTCCCCTTTTCCAAGATTAAAATGGATCGTCTTTTTGTTCATGACATGCTTCGTGATCAGAGAGCGGCAACGATTGTTAAAAGCGTTGTGAATCTGACAATTGATCTGGGAATTTCCATGACGATTGAAGGCGTAGAGAGTCAGGAGCAATATGATTATATTGTGTCGCTGGGCTGTAATGAGGTTCAGGGTTTTTATTTTGCAAAACCTATGTTGCCAGAAAAAGTTATGGAGCTGATTTCGAAAGGAGGGGCCGAACTGCCTCTCTCCGGGTCCGGCACATCCGTTCTGGAGGAAGCTGTTAGTGTTTAAAGAGACTATGTCTTCGGAAAAGAGCCTGATATGAAGAGACAAACTCCAAATCAGGGGGAAGTGAGTCCGATGTCTGAAATGTCTTTACCAATTCGTGTTGTTGCTCTTTATCGTTTTACGCCTTTTGAAAATCCAGAGGCTTTGCGTGGTCCTTTACGTGACTTATGCAAAAAGGAAGGCGTGAAGGGAATTTTGCTTTTAGCGAAAGAAGGAATTAACGGCACCATTGCAGGGAGCGAGGAGGGAATTGAGCGGGTTCTGAATCATATCCGCACCCTCCCGGGATGTGCTGATCTTGACTATAAAGAATCAAGAGCTGTTTCCATGCCTTTCTTGCGCACCAAAGTGAGATTAAAGCGTGAGATTGTTACAATGGGTCAGGAAAATATTGATCCACTCGCCTGCGTTGGACGATATGTTGAACCCAAAGACTGGAATGCTCTGATCAGCGACCCTGACACGATCCTCATGGATACGCGTAATGATTATGAAGTGGCTATTGGCACATTCAAAGGGGCAATAGACCCCGATATCCAGACTTTTCGGCAGTTTCCTGACTGGTTTCGTCATAAAAGGGAAGAGATTGAAGCCCAGGGGCGTAAAGCTAAAATCGCCATGTTCTGCACAGGGGGAATTCGTTGTGAAAAATCAACGGCTTTTGCTCGTATGGAAGGAGTCGACGAAGTTTATCACCTCAAGGGCGGGATTTTGAAATATCTTGAAGTGATTCCGAAAGAGGAAAGCCTCTGGGATGGGGAGTGTTTTGTTTTTGATCAGCGTGTCTCGGTTGGGCATGGCCTCGTCCCTGGGGATTATGAGTTATGCCATGCCTGCCGTAGCCCGATTAGTGCTGAAGATAAGGCTTCTCCTGAGTATGAGGAAGGTGTCAGCTGTCCGCACTGTTATGGCAAGCGCACAGAAGCTCAACGTCACCGTTACCGTGAACGTCAGCATCAGGCAGAGCTGGCCCGTAAACGGGGCACCGTGCATTTAGGCAATTAAAGAAGTAATTGGGGGGAAAGCTTAAAAGCTTCCCCTTAGGGTCAGATTAACTGACCGTCCTATTGCCAGCACGGGAGCTGGAAGTGTTCCGGCAGGGTGGTTTTTATCAGTGACCATACGTCCACCTAAGGGCAGGAAGTAACGTTGGTTGAGCAGATTCTCCAATCCGATATCAAGCCGCATGGTCTGCCAACGATACCCTACTCCCAGACCAAGGAGCGCGTAGCCAGGAGTGCGTGCTTCACTCCGGATAGAGTCAACAGAAGTTTTGGCTTTGACAAGTGTGACTTCAGCACGACCTGTCCAATGGCCATAGCTTTCGTGAAAACCAATAATGCCGTTTAGAGGCATTTGTTGATAAAGTCCGGTGTGTGTGGTTTTGTCCTGACCACGCACCCAGTTCAGACTGGCCATGATGTGAGCGGTACCAAAACGCCCATTACTCCATAGCTGCAAGCGGCTTGTAGCATTAATGCCATAAGTCTGCGCTGTGTGATTTACAAAGCGGAGTTGGTTGAAGCCATTGGAGAGGTGAGCAATCTTTTCGACATTCACGTAGTTATGGATATGGCTGAAATAGGGCTGTACCGTCAGATCCCACCCCTGGTTATAGGGATCATGGAAATGGAAGGTGACGCTAACATTATTGGCGATCTCGGGTTTTAGGCGGAGATTTCCGACATATCCATTCCCATCCCCAAACCATCCGATCATGCGCGAGGACATGGAACCGCGTCCCCAGCTATAACGTTCATAAAGATTGGGTGAGCGGGTTTTACGGGCATAACCACCTTCAACATCAAAATAATCGGCTATTTTGTAACGGATAATGACCGTGGCATCGAAATTGGCGTCAGTGCGACCACGTTTTGAAGTATTAAAGGCTTTCGCAGCTTCAGTATCTGCGTTACCCATGCCCCTCATACTCATCATATTCATGGAACCGCCATTATTATAGGCTGAGACCTGTCCTGTATTCATCATGACGAGGTCACTTCTCATGCCAATCTCGGTGGAAAGGCGTGATGTCCAATGAGAGTTGAGCTGGATGAAATGGCCGAGATGATCGCGATGGGCGTCATTCAGATTGTGATAGGTCCCTGGTCCCATCATCATACTGCCTTGCAAAGGTGGCCACCAGTCATTGAGACCATTATGCTGGAATTCGCTTCCAACCTGTAAGATCTGCTTCCGGGTTAAAGGGATTGTAGCTTTGATGGAATAGCCGACATTGCGTGAAGCAAGGTTCATGGGCATTCCTGTCGTATCTGAGTGCCCACCCTTGTCGGACATCATATTCATGGCATGGTCAATGCGCTTCCAGAAAGCCCGGATATCTAGTTTACCCCAATCGAATGTGCCGAGATATTTCCCGTTCACAAAGGTCATGCGGTTGTTGGTTTCATCCATATATTGGTTGGGAAAGCCCTGATAAGGCATATCCTGTTGCCCAAAGGTCAGGGCAAACATATGGTTTTCATGACGCAGACCTGCTGTCACGGCGTGGTTATAATCCAGGTAGCTGGTTGAGGCGACATGACCGCCCCGGCCACCAGCTTTATAATCACTGGCATGGCTGTAAGAGGCCGTATAGCGCAGGCTGAGTGTATCATTGGCCACTGTGACAGAGCCTGCTGCGCCAGAGCCGCCACCATTACTGCGCCAGTCAGCTCTGCCCTGTCCTGTAACAAGGATTTTTCCCTTCCGGGCAAATTGGGGGTCTTTTCTTTCAACTGAAAGCGATCCTCCAATGCTGTCACCCCCAATACTGACAGAGCTGATGCCGGAAACAGCCTGGCTGGAGGCGATGCTGTCCATGTCAATTTGAGAAAAGGCAGGGTTCATATGGTTGGGGCAGTCTGCGCCGGTTCTGATTCCGTCAATGAAGGTCGCAAGTCTGTCATCAGCCATACCATTCAGGACAGGAAGAGAGGAGAGCCCTCCCGCTGAATAGGTACTAAACCCCGGAACATCTCTAAAGAGGGAGGTTGTATCTGGCGCCTGGGAGAAGTGCTCCCTCTGGCGGGTGACTGTAATGGTTTCCTCTCTGGGTTGGTTTTTATTATTTTCAGCGTGTGCGTCCGCAGCCAGAGCATATGGAGAAAATGACAATAAAGACGAGCTGACAAGAAAAAGCCCGATAGAAACTTTTCTGTTATGCTCAATGCCGTTTGAAAAAACGGTTAGAGAAAAAGACACGTATAATCGTCCTGAAAACACAGTTTTAAAATGACCCGTTCCGTCGCGAAAAAGGCGACTGGAAGGGAATGTCAGTGTGATTCAGAGATAGGCTGGTGGCGCTCGGGAAGGAGGAAACTGCCATTCTTCCGCCAGAGGGGGGGCACGTGGCTGAGCAGGTCTTGTCCAGCGCATGCGTATGAACTGGCAGGCCCCTAGCATTATGATGAACGCTGAGAGGGCAAAAAAGACGTGCCCCAGGAGAGGACAGAGCGGACAGGCATCATCGTCATGATGATGGTGATGGGAATGTCCGTTAATTGGAATAAGGATGTTTTTGCCTGCAACGAACATGACATGCTCCATATGGGACGTCATCTCATGATGATGTTCGTTTTTTGCAGGAAAAGGGGCGATGTCAATGCCGGTCAATCGTTCAATAGCACTGCGGGGTGTCTCTTCCGGGAGTGAAACTGTTTGTAAAAACATCTGCCCCAAAAGAGCGCTGACAAGTAAAACCAGCAGATACCAAGGCGTTTTGCCCGGGGCAGGACGTGTTGGAAACAGCCTGAAAAGGGGCGGAAGGCAGGTCATTTAATGGCGCACCGCTCCTGCCAGACTGGCAAGTATGGTGCCAATAACGATAAAGGCGACTCCCAGATAGGCAGTAAGAGAAAGCTGTTGCCGGAAAAAAATGACACTTATTGCGACAATGCAGATGATGCCAAACCCGCACCAGACAGCATAAGCAATCCCGAGAGGAATGTCCCGCAAGGCTCGGGACAGACAGAAAAACGCTATGACATAAAGGGCTAGTGAGCCAGATGTTGGGAACAGACGTCTGAATCCATCGCTCAGATTGAGCAGGTATGTAGCCCCTACTTCAAGTAAAATAGCGGCGAAGAGATAGAGCCAGCCTGTCATTTATCCATCACAAGAATGTTATTTCTTCTCCAATTTTCCCTTTACAGAAGATTTGGAAGATTTGGCAAGGTTTGTTTTTTGCTTTTCCGGAGAAGTAGAAGAGCTTTTATTGATTTTTTCTTTCAACATAGGTGAGAGAAAACGCCCTGTATAGCTTTTCTGGCAGGCAGCAATTTTTTCAGGTATGCCTTCGCAGACGATTTCTCCCCCTCCTGCACCCCCTTCCGGTCCGATATCAATGATCCAGTCTGCTGTCTTGATAAGGTCAAGATTATGCTCGATCACGAGCACCGTATTACCCTGTTCCACCAGGGCATGCAGGACTTCCAGCAGCTTTCTGACATCTTCTGTGTGGAGTCCGGTTGTTGGTTCATCAAGGATATAAAGTGTGCGGCCTGTTGCGCGTCGACCTAGCTCCTTGGCAAGTTTGACGCGTTGGGCTTCCCCGCCTGAAAGGGTGGTTGCCTGCTGCCCAAGGGCTACGTAGCCCAGACCAACACGTTGCAGAACAGCCAGTCTTTCAGCGATTTTGGGTACAGCCTGGAAGAAAGGTACTGCCTCATCAACAGTCATGGCCAGGATGTCGGCAATGGATTTTCCCCGGAATTTGATTTCCAGCGTTTCGCGATTATAGCGTGCCCCCTTGCAGCTATCGCATGTGACAAAAACATCGGGCAGGAAGTGCATTTCAATTTTCAGAACACCATCGCCCTGGCATGCCTCACAACGACCGCCTTTGACATTAAAGGAGAAACGGCCTGGTTTATAACCACGGGCTTTTGCTTCAGGAAGCTCTGCAAACCAGTCCCGGATAGGGGTAAAAAGGTCAGTATAGGTCGCAGGATTTGAACGGGGCGTCCGACCAATGGGGGATTGGTCAATTTCAATGATTTTATCGATCTGTTCTGCCCCTTCAATACGGCTATAGGCGAGGGGAACAACCCCCGACTTCATGACCTCTCGCGCCAGAGCCTTATAGAAGGTATCGATGACTAACGTGGATTTACCACTACCTGAAACACCCGTAACGCTGATAAAGGTTCCGAGGGGGAAACGGGCTGTAACGTTTTTGAGGTTATGTCCTTTTGCTCCATGTAAGCTTATCCAGCGATCACTTTTGCGTCTTTGGGTCGGGACATCAATACCCTTTCGGCCAGCAAGCCATGCCCCTGTAATGCTCTCGGGGTTCTGTGCGACTTCCTGAGGCGTTCCATAAGCAATGACATTTCCTCCTTGAGTGCCAGCTCCTGGCCCCATATCCACCAAATAATCAGCCTGACGTATGGCATCTTCATCATGTTCGACAACAATCACTGTGTTTCCGAGGTTACGCAAACGTTCAAGCATTGCGAGAAGCCGGGCATTATCGCGCTGATGCAGGCCGATGGAAGGTTCGTCCAGAACATAAAGCACCCCGGTGAGGCCCGAACCAATTTGTGATGCCAGACGAATACGCTGGCTTTCACCCCCTGAAAGGGTTGCAGATCCACGGGAGAGGGTGAGATAGTCGAGGCCGACACGATCAAGAAAATGCAGCCTTTCGGTGATTTCGCGTAGGATACGCCGGGCAATTTCGGCTCTCTGGGGTGTAAGGGTGCTTTCTACGGTTTTGAACCACTCCAGGGCAGCGCTGATCGTCATCTCAGATGCTTGTGCGATATCAAGATTTCCTATTTTGACGCATAAGGCTTCTGGCCGCAAACGGGCACCGTGGCAGGCCGGACACGGCATATCAGACTGGTAACGTCCAAGGGCTTCACGGACATAGACACTACTGGCCTGTGCTAGCCTGCGTTGTAAATGAGCAATCAGTCCCTCAAATGGGCGCTTGATTGTATGAACGCGCCCTTTTTCATCCTGATAAGGGATAAGAACGGTTTCGGAGCTGCCATTGAGCAGGAAATCCCTCGTTTCAGGACGTAGTTTGTGCCAGGGAGTCGTTAATGCCTCGCCCATATGACGGGCCAGCGCAGCCAATGTCTGCTCAAAAAGGGGATCTTTTTCTTCCCGCCAGGGAGCGATGGCACCCTCTTTGAGAGAAAGTGTTTCATCGGGGATGATAAGGGCAGGATCAAAATGTGTTTCTGTTCCCAGACCATCACAATGTGGGCAGGCGCCCATGGGAGCATTAAAGGAAAAGAGGCGCGGTTCTATTGTCTCAAGACTGAATCCTGAAACAGGACAGGAAAAACGCGATGAAAAAGAAATGGAAACAGGCTCTTTTTCATCTTCTGCACGGGGTATTTCTTCGATAAGAGCAATCCCGTCAGAGAGTTCAAGAGCTGTCTCAAAGCTGTCAGCAAGGCGTGTTTCAATGCCTTCTTTGACGATGAGACGGTCTATCACAGCATCTACATTGTGTCGCGTCTTGCGGTTCAGTTTTGGAACTTCTGAGAGTTCGTATAATGTTCCGTCTATGCGTGCGCGTGTAAATCCACGGCGCGAAAGTTCAGCAAGTTCCTTGGCACAATCGCCTTTTCGGTCCCTGACGACAGGGGCCAGAAGCATGATTCTGCTATTAATGGGCAGCGCCATAACGCGGTCAACCATCTGACTGACGCTCTGTGATTCAATGGGCAGCCCTGTTGCTGGAGAATAGGGGATGCCAACACGTGCCCATAAAAGGCGCATATAGTCATGAATTTCTGTAATTGTTCCAACGGTCGAGCGTGGATTTTTGGAGGTCGTCTTTTGCTCGATGGAGATTGCCGGTGAAAGCCCTTCAATCGAGTCGACATCAGGTTTGCCCATTAATTCAAGAAATTGCCGTGCATAGGCCGAGAGGGATTCGACGTAGCGTCTTTGCCCTTCAGCATAAATCGTATCAAAGGCGAGTGATGATTTACCTGATCCAGACAAACCTGTGATGACGGTCAGTGTGTCACGCGGAATTTGCACATCGATATTTTTCAGATTGTGAGTACGAGCTCCTCGCACGGAGATAACGCCATTTGTTGTGGCGGGGATCGAAAGAGAAGGAGTCGTTTTTTTCACAGAAATTATATCCCCTCATGATGCAGAATAGGTGTAGATCGTAAGGCTTGAGCGCGTTACAGTGTCTATAATGTAATAAGCCTTAATAAAGATGAAAGTGGGAATAATGGCTGGAAGTGTCAACAAGGTCATTCTGGTAGGCAATCTCGGACGAGATCCTGAAGTAAGGAGCACGCAATCTGGTGGCAAGATTGTTAATCTGACTTTAGCAACCAGCGATAGCTGGAACGACAAGGCCAGTGGTGAGCGCCGTGAACGGACTGAATGGCACCGTGTTGTCATTTTCAACGAGCGATTGGGGGATGTTGCAGAGCGTTTCCTGCGCAAGGGGCGCAAGGTGTATGTCGAGGGGGAACTACGTACCCGTAAATGGACCGATCAGCAGGGAATGGAGCGTTATACAACCGAAGTGACGATTGACCGTTTCCGGGGTGAGCTGGTGTTGCTTGATAATGGACGCTCGGGCGGAGATGATATGGGAGCAGGAAGCTATAATGAAGGTGCCTCTTCATCTTTCGGGAGCCGCCCTTCAGGAGGAAGTGCTCCTTCCAAGCCTCAACAATCATCCTCAGGCTGGGATATGTCTTCTGGTTCTGACGATCTGGATGATGAAATTCCGTTCTGATTGCGGTGTTGTCGTAAAATGTATGGCGATATTCCGGCCGGATCTGTGTTCAGGTTATTGGCAGGACGGCTTGTAATTTTGTGCGTATTATTGGGGTCGCTCGTGGCGTGTGCAAGCTCGCCACCGGCGCATCCAGGTAATCTGTGTGATATTTATCGTGAGAAACGGGGCTGGTATCATACCGCTATGCGGCAGCAGAAAAAATGGAATGTTCCGGCAGCAGTGCCCATTGCCATGATGTACCAGGAATCGAGCTTCCGCAGTGACGTCCATACGAAACGCCGATATATTTTATGGATTATCCCCTGGGGATACCAGACATCGGCTTTTGGTTATGCGCAGGCTAAGGATGAAGTCTGGCATGATTATGAAAGAAATACTGGTCGCTCGGGAGACCGGACCGATTTCTCTGACGCGCTGGACTTTATGAATTGGTACATTATGACGACTAAAAAGAAAGATGGTGTCGCTGTTACCAATGCTACGAACCAGTATCTAGCCTATCATGAAGGATGGGGTGGTTACCAGAAGCGTTCCTATGCGTCGAAAGAATGGCTGGTCCAGACAGCCCATAAGGTAGGGCGCAGGGCAGCCACTTATCAGAAGCAATATCTTAGCTGTAAGGAAAGCCTTAAGGATGGATTCTGGGAAGATCTTTTTGGCTGGTTATTCTGAGCGCGGCTCTGGGCGTGTTTCAACCAGAATGAGTTCAGCGGTTTCTGACGCTGTAATCATAAGGTCGGTTTCGTCTTTAATGGCGGCTCCATCACGCTCCTTGAGTATTTTACCATTGACCGTTACATCTCCGGTAGCGGGCACAAGGTAGGCATATGTTCCTTCATGCATATTATGGGTGAGGGTCTCCCCTTTTTTCAGGGTAGCTCCCAGGACTCTGCCTTGACTATGGATTTTGAGGGCATCGCAATCGTCCTTGAAGCCGGAAGCAAGCGTTACAAATTGCCCAGCCCGGTTTTCTTTGGGAAATGGGCGTGTATCCCATGAAGGTTTATGGCCTGTACGATCAGGTAAAATCCATATCTGAAAAATCAGGGTTTCTGTGGCTTCAAGATTATATTCGCTATGGGTTATGCCACTTCCGGCAGACATAACCTGCACATCTCCTGCGACAGTGCGTCCCTCATGGCCCATATTATCGCGGTGGGTAATGGCTCCTTTTCTTACGTAGGTGATAATTTCCATGTCATTATGGGAATGGGGCGGAAACCCTTTTTGCGAAGCGATCTGGTCATCATTCCAGACACGTAAAAGCCCCCATCCCATACGTGCGGGATTATAGTAATTAGCAAATGAAAAATGGTGTGCAGCCTTTAACCAATCTCTTTCAGCATGGCCTAAAGACGTATAAGGGCGAATTTCGATCATAATGATGTCCCTGATAAGATGAAGTGATCCATTCCTCCCAAAAGTCGCATCAAATGAGTAAATAGACTACGATCAAAACAGAAATGTGAGCGTGCAGGGATTTAACAGTGACAAACTCCCTGATTTTGAAGCATGGGTCATCTTTGCAGTTGTTGCAGAAGAGGGGGCTTTTGCCGGGACTGCGCAGAGACTTGGTTTATCTAGCCCGACGACTTCCCGTGCAATTGCCAGACTAGAGCAGGAAATTGGTGTGACGTTATTGTAGCGTACATCACACCAGATTGCGTTAACGCAATCTGGGCAGCAGGATCAGGAATATGCGCGCCAACTTTATGATGATGCCCAGTTGCTTGAGGGAGTGATGAAAGAGCAGGATGGACCTTTGCGTGGTCCGATCAGAATATCTCTGCTGACAAGCTTTAGTACACGTCACATGGTATCACTTCTCGCCGAATTTATGGATATATATCCGTTGGTTACATTGGAAATCGAGTGTGAAGATAAAGAAATAGATATTGTTAGTGGGCAATATGATCTGGCAGTGAGAATTTCTGCCCTGGTTGATTCTTCGCTAAAGGTCAGGCAGGTCTGCAATGAGTCACGTAGCAACATGGGGAGATTACTCCTCGCATGCTGGAACAGCATATGAGCGTTGTTTATACAGTGTCGCGTAATTCAACATCGTCAGTGATGCGTTTATATAAAAGCGACGGACAGTATCTCGTTATAAATTTGAATAAGGCAAGATTTTTTAGCAATAATGTTGAATTATTTATCCCTTTATCTTGAAAAGGGTCACGGAGTTGGTCTGCTTTCCTTATTCATGATTGAAGAACAGCTGGAGAAAAAACACTGTAAATCACCTTACCTGAATGGCAGTCGGAGAAAATTTTTCTTCATATTTTAATGCTCCCGTTGGCACGGCCCTGATGAGGCTTTATTGGCGAAGTGACTGTTCTGGAATTTGCTGCCCATTTCGGCAGATATAGCTGAAGCGGCCATGTTGGAGTTCAGCGAGGAATATATCCTCAATTTTCTCGATGCCTTGTTCTTTCATATCGTGGAAGAGATCTTCAGGTGTTTTATTATAGAGTCCTAGGTCGTTTTCACGAATTTTCCCATCATAACAGACGATCGCTGCGGGGCGGTTTCGTTTGTCGGTTACGGCAGTGACCTGTCCATTTGGTTCTATCTGGGCATAATAAACTTCTTTGAAGGACATAATTCCTCTGACGTAGAGCTGGGAGGCAACATTCAGCATATCAATTTTGTTATTCTTGTCCTCAATACTATCCATCAGGAAACGTCTGTTACAGATAATCGGAATTGGGCGACCTATTGTTATGGCACGGATACTATAGAATTTGCGATATAAGTAATTAAGAACAAATAAAATAAAGACGCCTATTGCAAGAGAATATAAATATTCCATAAATGTGATGTTGTCAGCATAAATGACACCACCAATCATTCCGCCTAAAATAAAGTTTCCTATTAAATCAATGGAATTCATCTGAGATAGTTGAGTTCTACCGGATATATTCAAATAGGCTATGATGAAGGCAAAACCAGCAATCAATTTGGCAAACATAACAAGATAAAACATTTATATGATGTCCTGAGTTTAGGGCGAAAATTACTGGAACAATCAAAAATAGGCAGGATTCCAGTGCATCCTTATAAGATGTATATATGTTTTAATATGCCTTTATAGGGAAAAGGTTAAGAAAAAAGCTATAAAAACTTATTTCTGACTGAATAGTTTCAGGTTTTTTTATCATAATTTTACAGAAGATATTGTTTATGTTTCTAGTGAGGGGCCATAAGCTGCATCAGGAATTTTCTGGCAATTGACAAGCGGTTGGTGCTCTTTTTAGAATGGAAAATCGTATCATTCTGGGGTTATTACTATATGGATCGTGCAGAACTTAGTATTGTCGTTCCATGCCTGAATGAAGTTGAAAATATTGTCCCTTTTGTCGAAGCCATTAAAAAGGCACTGACCGATATAAACTGGGAGATCGTCTTTGTTGATGACCAGTCCCAGGACGGTACAATAAAGACAATTCGCTCTTTGAGTGAAGTTGACCCTCGAGTGAGGGGGATTTTACGTCTAAAACGCAAAGGACTTTCTTCTGCGGTGATTGAAGGGGCTTTGAGTGTTTCTGCGCCCTATCTTGCTGTTATGGATGGTGATTTACAGCATGATGAGGTCTGTTTAAGGCCGATGCTGACATTATTGCGCGCGGGGAATGCAGATCTTGTCGTAGCCAGTCGCTATATTGAGGGTGGCGGCGCACAAGGGCTTTCCAGCCCGTGGAGAGAGTTCCTCTCCAGAACCGGTATTAAGCTGGCTTCTGCATTTTCTAAAGTTCCGCTAACGGATCCCATGAGTGGTTTCTTTATGATAAGGCGCGATCTTTTTGAAGAAACAGCCCCTTTTTTATCCGGTAAAGGGTTCAAGATTCTCTTCGATCTTACCTTAAACATACCGACATCCATAAAAATATCCGAAATACCCATGGTTTTTCGTAAACGTCTTTACGGGCAGAGTAAACTTGGCCTGAGCGTGATGTTTTTATTCGCAGTCATGAGTTTAAAATCAGCCCTGAAACGATTATAAATATACATATTCTGTTATTATAGCGGTAATGTCTCTATGTGTATAAGACATTTTTGTTCATAAACATAGCACGCTGCAAGCAGCGTCTGTATATGGGCGTCTTATGTAAGTGTTTTTTATTATATAAATGGCTTATAAATTCTTGTGCAGCTAAGTCGTAACTATAATTATTTAAATAATGAAGAAGAAGAGAGTTTTTGAATTTTTTTAATCCTATATCATATACGAAAGCAATAACTGCACCCTCTTGATATGATTCTAGGGGATTTTTGAGAAGCTGATCAATCTTCTGCTTCAGGGTTTCTAGTTTCTGGAGGAGCAGACTATCTGCTTCTTTTTGGGAAATAGGCTTAGTGTTTCCGGTAACGGGATAACCGTCGTGGCATGTATCATTATGATATCCTATATACCATCCACCCAAAAGAGTTTGATATGGATATAGGCAACAATCATCTAACTGTTTAATTAAAGAAAGAGCATAATCTGTTGACTGGAAAATCATTGAATAACCCTTTTTAAATAAGAAAAATATTATTCTAGGAGGGGTAATTAATCTTCTCTACATGAATAGGCATAAGGACATTTATGGCCCTTAAGGTACCCAATGACAGATATTACGCCATTTTGTGACAATTTGTCAACAAAATTTTGTAAATGATATGTGATATAGATTTTATGCGTTTAATATATTAAATATACCATTATGGTTTTTTATTATAGTTTATACAATGTTATTATGAAAATATTGTTGTTAGTGCACAAGAAATCTTTCATAGATAAAAAGTAATCTGCGTGAATATGCAATATGTTCCTGTTAAATTATGTATGACATTTCGTGCTTATCTGGTAATAGAATGAAAATGAACAATCTAGGTAAAAAATTAAGAAACCTAAGAGAAAAACGTGGCCTCAAGCAGAGTGAGCTTGCTGCGAGTCTTCCGATCAGGATTGATCGCAGTCTTCTGTCTCGTTTTGAGGCCGGCCAGAGAGTGCCCTCCTGGGAGATTATGTGTGCTTTAGCGCAGTTTTATAACGTTTCCCTTGATTATTTTGCTGCGCAATCTGTTGCGCCGCTCAAGGGTTCTGGCGAGTTCGTTCAAGATTTGACAGAGCTGGCTCTCATTCGTGCTTGGAGAGCCATGGATGACGAAGAGAAGGCCCTTTTTGTCTTGATGGCAGGGCGGATGCGTTATGGACGAAGTTCTGTTGCTTGAGTTTTTCTGAATAATTTTTACCATTTTACTCTCACTAATAGGTCAGTTTCTGAGAAAATAAAAAAATATCGGGTTAATTTATAAAGAGCATATTAATGTATTTTAAGGATGTGCTAATTTTTGTGTGACTATATGTCAATTTTTTGAAATTTAAAAGATATTATAAAAAATGGGTAATTTGTAAATATTTAATATAAAATAAGTAAAAACTATTACATATTAGTAATTTTTTTAATTTTTTATTAAAAATTAAATATTTTTAAAAAATTATTATCGAGACAAAGTTGATGATAAAAATTTTACCTTATATCAGTAAAAGGTGCTATCTATGAGGTAGTTGAAACCTTTTTTGTGGGAATTGAAAGGATTTTCATAGTTTTTCAAAAACTAAAAGAAAGAGGGACTCGTGATTCATCATTTCCTTTCCTTTATAACTGGCATTTTTCAGAAATCACCCGAAATAGCGCTTTTTCTCTCTCTGGTGATTGGCTATGCCATTGGTCGGATAAAATTCGGTACCTTCCAGTTGGGAGGCGTTGCAGGATCTTTGCTGGCAGCTTTGTTGATTAGCCAGATCGGTATTACGATTGATTCAGGCATTAAAACTGTTCTGTTCGCTTTGTTTGTTTATGCGGTTGGGTATCAGAGTGGGCCACAGTTTTTCAGGTCTCTTGGGATGCAATCTCTCAAAGAGATCATGATGGCACTAACTCTTGCAGCAACGGGGCTGATGACAGTTGTCGTAATCGCCAGGGCTTTCCATCTTGATAAAGGGATGGCAGCTGGTCTTGCTGCGGGGGGGCTGACACAGACCGCGATTATTGGAACAGCTGATTCTGCTCTTGAGACGTTGAAGCTGCCTTTGACGCAGTTGCACCAGCTTCAGGGTAACGTCGTGGTCGGCTATGCGATTACCTATATTTTCGGCACGATTGGTACGATTATCATGTGCTGTAATGTTCTGCCCTGGATCATGAAACGTAGCATTCGTGATGACGCCCTGAAAGTGGAAGCTGCCCAAATGGGTGGTGTTTCTCTTGGAGGGCAGGATGAGATTTCCGCGATGCCAGATCTGGTGGGCAGGGCTTATCAGATCACGCAGGCGAACCTTACAGTCGCTCAAATTGAGGGCATGGCGCAGGGTGTCACGATCGAAAAACTGATAAGACGCCGAAAAGCAATTGGCATTAGCCCTGATGTTGTGCTTCTTCCGGGGGATACGGTGCTTCTTTTTGGTCACCGTGATAGTCTCGTTCCCGTCGGGGAGAAAATTGGGCGGGAAGTAACCCATGGGGCTGAATTAGATGTTGTTTTTCAGCGCACGAATGTTGTTGTGACATCTCAGGCGCTTTCCGGGAAGACAATTACGGAATGTGCTCAGATGCTTTCACCCCATTTTGTGCACGGGGTTTATCTCATCAAGGTGATAAGAGAGGGCAAACCTGTCGCCTTTACGGCTGAAACACGTTGCCAGTTAGGGGATGTTGTCACCCTTTTTGGGCTTTCTTCGGATGTACAGCGTGTCGCCCAGCAAATCGGCAAGATTTTGAACCCCGGTTCAAAAACCGATATGATTTTCCACGCCTTGGGGCTTGCGGTCGGACTGCTTATCGGAATGGTTGTTGTCCACATTGGTGCAGTGTCCCTGACTTTAGGGAGTGGTGGCGGAGCCCTTTTCTCAGGATTGCTTTTTGGATGGTATCAAAATCGCCATCCAATGATAGGCAATATGCCTATGGGGGCGTCGAACCTGTTAAAGGATTTAGGTCTAGCGGGTTTTGTCGCTGTGACGGGATTACAGACAGGTCAGCAGGCAATTACAAGCATTGCCCATCATGGGTTATCGCTCTTTTGCCTCGGGATGATTGTGACGCTCGTTCCGCTTTTCCTGACCCTGCTCTTTGGGCGCTATATCCTTAAATATGACAATAGCGCCATTTTTGCGGGGGCGCTGGCTGGTTCAAGAAGTGCTAACCCCGCATTTGGTGAGGTTCTTGACAAGGCGGGGAACTCCGTACCCACGACCCCTTTTGCCCTCACTTATGCCATTTCCAATATTTTACTGACATTACTTGGTCCGCTTGTTGTTGCTTTTGCATGAACGCGGAAATTAAGAAAGAAGGAGTCTGATGATGACTATTGATTATTCCAAATATGCGGCTTTAAGTCCTTTTGAGTTGAAAGATGAGTTAATCAATCTGGCTAAATCGCGGACAGACCGTACGATGTTGAATGCTGGGCGGGGAAATCCTAATTTTCTGGCAACGCTTCCACGGGCTGCATTTTTTCTGTTAGGGCAGTTTGCTCTGTCTGAATCACGTTTGTCACTCTCTTATCTGTCTCCATGGCTAGGGGGTACAGTTAGAATTGAAGGGATAGAAGGGCGGTTCGACCATTTTATGGCCACGCATAATGGTCAGGAGGAAGCGCGTTTTTTGTCTGCTGCTTTAAGCTATGTTCGGGACCAGATGGGACTTCCGGCAGATCAGTTCCTGGTGGAAATTGTTGAGGGTGTTTTGGGATGTTATTATCCTACCCCTCCACGGATGCTGGCCCTGAGTGAAAAAATTGTCGCGCAATATGTTTTGCGTGAAATGGTTGGCGGGTATGTATCGCTTGATAGTACGGACTTTTTTGCGACTGAGGGCGGGACAGCGGCAATGGCCTATGTTTTTCAATCCCTCAAGGAAAATGGTCTGATTAACAAAGGTGACAAGATTGCTCTTGGTATGCCTATTTTCTCGCCTTATATTGAGATTCCAAAACTTGAGGAATATGGTCTGGAGATTGTCGAGATTCAGGCTGATATCAACCTTAACTGGCAATATCCAGAAAAAGAACTTGAGAAACTTCGCGATCCAGACGTGAAAATGTTCTTTTGCGTTAACCCAAGTAATCCTCCTTCAGTCAAGATGGATGATGCCTCTCTGAAAAAAGTGGCGTCTATTGTAAAAGAGCGTCCTGATTTGATGATTCTGACTGATGATGTTTACGGCACATTTGCAGATGATTTCCATTCACTTTATGCACTATGTCCTCGCAATACGATATTGGTCTATTCATTCTCTAAATACTTTGGGGCAACAGGTTGGCGCCTGGGTGTAATCGGGATGCACAAAGACAATGCCATTGATGCAAGATTGGCTGCGCAGCCTGAGGGGATAAAAAAATATCTGTCCCGCCGTTATTCAAGTCTGACCAATGATGCATCTTCGCTGAAATTTATCGATCGGCTTGTTGCAGACAGCCGGGCAGTGGCTTTGAATCATACAGCTGGTCTTTCGACGCCGCAACAGGTTCAGATGGTCATGTTCTCGCTATTTGGCCTGATGGATTCTGAGGGGCAATATAAAGCTACATTGAAGAGTGTTATTCGTCGTCGTGAAGCGGCTTTGTACCGAGAATTAGGCGTTAAACCATCTGAAGATGCCAATGCAGTCGATTATTACACTTTGATTGATTTGGAGAATTGTAGTCGGGCGCTTTATGGCGATGAGTTTGCAAAATGGATGTTAGGCCGCGCCAGTACGGGAGAGATTTTGTTCCGTGTTGCTGCTGAGACCGGTATTGTCCTGCTTCCTGCCTCCGGGTTTGGAGCAGTTCGTCCCGCTGCCCGAGGGTCTCTGGCTAATCTGAATGAGTTCCAATATGCAGCAATAGGGCGTTCATTGCGTAAGATGGCAGATGAATATTATGCCCAGTTTCAGAGTGAAAAGAAAAAGAAGAAAAGCTGAATTATTTTAAACGTGTTTAGCTGATGCCTGCTACGTCTGGGTGTGACTCATCTATTACGTCCGGACGTAGAGGACGCGACTTGCAATGTTTGTGCGAATATTTCAGGAGGGTAGCATGTTTAGACAAATAGTTCTGATTGCTATAGGAGCATTTTCCTTTCAGGGAAGTTTGTCCTTCGCTCAGATAATGGAGAAGGGCCCCTCTCATATTATGACAGTGCAAGCGGATAGAGAGCAAATGAAGCAATCACAGGCACGAATTTTAATTCTCGCCACAGGTGGAACGATTTCTGGCAAAGCTGATGATCGTTCGGCAATCGGTTATAATGCCGGAGCCGTATCAGGGCGTGATTTAATTGCTTCTGTTCCCGGTCTTGACAAATTGGCTAGATTTCAAGTGGAACAGATTGCGAATATTCCATCCCAGAATATGAATGTGCCAATCTGGTTTCGCCTTGCGGAACGTATCAATAAAGCTTTTTCTAATCATGAAGCTGATGCTGTTGTGATTACGCACGGCACTGATACGATGGAAGAAACAGCATTTTTTCTGGATAATGTCATTGATAGCCGCAATCCTGTTATCCTGACAGGGGCCATGCGCCCCAGTACGGCAATTAGTGCTGATGGACCAGCGAATTTATATGAGGCAGTGAAGGTTGCCAGTGATAAAAAAGCGCAGGGACGTGGAGTGATGCTTGTTTTTAATGATGTGATTCACTCTGCACGCCGTGTTACAAAAACAGATACGACATCACTACAAACGTTTCAGTCTCGGAATGGTGGCCCCGTAGGAGCAGTAGACGCGGCTAGCGTAAGGTTTTTTGAAGCGCCTTTGCCTGTTGCGCATATCGCATTGCCTGAAAATCACGAACTGCCAGATGTTCGGATTATCTACGCCTATGCTGGTATGGATGGCCGTCAGATTGATGAAGCTGTAAAAGCAAAAGCTGTCGGGATAGTTGTCGCAGGGATGGGAGACGGAAATGTGTCCCAGCAAGCTCTGGAGGCGCTGGAGCGGGCCGTTAAGGCGGGTGTAGCGGTTGTAAGGTCAAGTCGTGTGGGAGATGGATTTGTAAATCGTAATGTCGAAGTGAGCGATGATAAATATAACTTTATTGCCTCTTATGATCTTAATCCGCAGAAATCTCGTATCCTACTTCAGTTAGTTCTTGCCGGAAGCGTAACGAATCCATTAAAGATACAGGAAATATTCTCGTCAGGATTCTAGGATCTGAAAAGAAGCATTATCTATTAAGTGAAGATTATCATGCAAAAGACCATGACAGGCGGCGTGCATCCGCTACAAATGTTTAAAAAGGTGAAGCAATATATTACTTATCTTATTGTATTTACCGCAATAATGAATGTATTTGCTTCAAAGGCCCAGGCTGGGCAGTGGTATACAGGGTCTCTGCTTTCACCCTCTGGAGCAACAGGTGACGGTGCTCTTAATGTGGAGCCTTATTTCTCTTATAACCAACCAATAGGGTATTTTAATCCTCATGGCGGTACGGCTCCTACAAAACACCCCATGCAAAGAAGTTTCTCTAATTCTACCTTATGGAAATATGGTCTTAGAGGTGATTTAAGTATTCAGATTCATACAATTGTAAATTATAAATGGAAACATGGACAGGGTCATTCTCATGGACCAAAAGCAGGTGATATGCCTGTTGATGTAATCTACCGGTTTGTTGATCCGAATCCGAAACGATTTATTCCAGCGCTAAGTATTATTACGGGGGTTATTTTCCCAACGGGGGATTATAATAATCTGGGTTTCTCACAGGATGGCATCGGGACGGGATCTTACGTCTTTCGTTTAGCATTTGTGGAACAATCCACATATACGCTGCCTGGGGATCACGAATTACGTTTAAGAGTCTGGAATTGGTTTCGGCGCCCTCTTAATTCTCCTAAGCTGAAAAATGCTACAAGTTATGGTACGTCATATGGATTTCGTGGACGTGGCCACCCAGGTATGAGTGGCCAGATGGGCTTTTCTCTTGAATATGCAGTGACGAAAGAATGGGTCCTCGCGATGGATCTGGCTCATGATTGGGGTAATGGCAATCATGTTAAAGGTTATGACCGGGTAGGAAACTATTCAAGAAAAACAGGTGCAGCCTCCACTGATTGGCAAATTGCACCTGCTTTTGAATATAACTGGAATGCCCGCTGGGGAATTATTATCGGATCGCCTGTCTATTTTGCGGGACATAATACCGGGATTCAGGTTTCACCACAATTTGCCGTTAACTCTATTTTCTAGAATATATGCAAGGCTATGATTTTTGTGGCTTTCATATATCTGTTATAAGGAAAAGTGCCATTTAGCTTCGTTCTGTGAAAAGGTTCGTTGAGTTGACCTATTGACTTTAGTCGTTGATTCGCGATTAACAAAGATCAATTCATATTGAAAACGAAATGGAGCAGTTAGTTAGTGGCACAGGGGCAGGGAAAGCAGGTAAAAAGATTAAAAGATAAAAGGCCTCTGAAAAAATATGCATCGCAGTTTTATGCTATGTCAGCTGGTTTTTTCTGTTTGTGTTCATTCAATACCAAGGCACGTGCCGAGCAGTGGTACACCGGTTCCCTGATTTCTGCTTCGGGAGGTGTGCCGAAGGGCTATTGGGATATAGAACCTTATTATACCTATACGCAGCCTTTAGGTAGTCTAGATAATCATGGTCATGGCGAACGAGCATCGCATCCGCTACAACGCTCATTTTCCAACGATACGTTATGGGAGTATGGCCTTACACGGAATTTGACAATCGAATGGCATACTGTTGTCAATTACCAATGGAAACATGGCAAAGGGCACTCACATGGTCCTAAGGCTGGTGATATGCCGATTGACCTGATTTACCGTTATGTTGAGCCTGACCCTAAAAGATTTATCCCGGCTTTTAATATTTATGTTGGAATGGTTTTTCCCACCGGTGATTATAATCATTTGGGACATCTTCAGGATGGTATGGGAACGGGGAGTTTTACGTTTCGTCTCGGGTTGACGGAACAATCAACCTATACCTTACCAGGCAACCATGAGTTACGCTTACGTATCTGGAACTGGTTTTATAAACCTGTGACAACCGCAACGCTTAAAGGTCAGACCAGTTATGGTACTGAGCAGGGTTTTAGGGGACGTGCCCAGCCAGGAATGCATGGAGAGACAGGGGTTGCGTTAGAATATGGCGTCACACAACGCTGGGTTCTTGCGATGGACCTTTATCGTGATTGGGCTGATGGTGCCCATGTGCGAGGATATGATCGGAGTGGTCATTATTTCCGTGAAGTTGGCGCTTCTTCAGGTTCCTGGCAGATCGCACCAGCTGTAGAATATAGCTGGAATGATAGTTGGGGAGTCATTTTCGGTTCGTCTTTTGTATTTGCAGGACACAATAATGATTTTGCTGTATCGCCACAATTTGCCATAAATGCAATGTTCTGAATTCTAAGGATTCATGTAGATAATAAATGATTTTCAGGATATCTCACGTTTCTTTCTTCTCCCGGGTCTTTAAGTGATTATCGTTGCAAAGAAGCTTTCTTTAAGATTCTGCTAATAAGGACTTTATTGGAAATTGTGTATCAGCTCTGTTGTTTTTGGCTTAATCGTGTATGGTGGTAGTGATTTGTAATAAAGATTGGATGTATATTCAATGATTAGTAAAGTTCTCTCCCATTGTTTGTTAGCTTCAAGTGTTCTTCTGGGTACATCAGCACTTGCAGCTCATAAGAGTTCATCGAAATCTGAAACTGCATCATCGAACGTTCCTGCACGTTTTACACCTGTGACGACCTCAGGAACAGTTGGGAATTGGGCTTATCGCTGCACATTTAAAGGGGAAGCTCTTTCAGATGGTCCGCAAAACTGTGTTATTCAGCAGGAGCTGGCCGTCCAGCAAAAAGGACAACGTCCCGTTCCTGTTGGAATGGTCGTTTTAGCACGTGCTTTGCCGAATAATAGTCAAGGCTCTCTGGCAAATCGTCCATGGCACGTTATTGTGGTTGCTCCCGCTGGACTTTCGCTTCAGAAACAGCCACATATTTCCACTGATAAGAATAAACCAGTATCACTTTCCTGGGAAAGCTGTGCTAATTCCGGTTGTATTTCCAGTGCTGATCTTACAACGGCAGAAGCAACAGAATTCCAGCATGCTTCTTCAGGGAGTTTTGTTGCCTCTAGGGTCGAGGGTACGAACGATCTGAAAATTTCTTTCTCACTCAAAGGAATTGATATGGCGATGGGCCGTGTCCAGGAGTGGATTGATCACCCCCCATTTCATTAAAGGGTGATATAGTTTTAAAATAGGAAAGGGAGGCTTTAAGCCTCCTTTTTTATGGGATTATAGGGCAAAAGCTCTGATCTTATAATTATGTTTTTTCGTTCTCTTTGACATTATCAGATACAAAACAGGGCGTCCTATAGGACGCCCTGCATGAAGGGTAACTGATTGTTTCTGAATCAGAATCTGTAATGGATACTGCCTGATCCACCCGTGGTTGTCTGGCTGCTGCCATATTGACCGATATAATCGACGTTAACATCAAGGCGGTCACTGAGACGGACGCCAAAACCAGTATTGATCTGGGCAGTATCGACAGAGAGACCCGTTCCCCAGATGGTCATATCGTAACCATTATTGGCAGCAATGAACCCTTGACGGACATGAGAATCTGTCCGTCCAAAAGCGCGGCGATAAGCTGCCTCAATATGTGGTGAGAAAAGGATCTTACCAAGAGAGACGCTCGTTGCCAGCTTGATGCCCATGGTCGAGAAGCCCATTGAGCTGTTTTGACCTTTGACTCTTAATGCAGCATCAGCACCATGCTCGCGGAAACTATCCTGACCGTAATTTACATAAGTCATACGAACAAATGGTTCGACCTCCAATGGTAATGCCGTACCCTGATTAAAGGCCATACGGTATCCTGTCTCAGCAAAGACCTGTCCTGTGCCAGAACGGTTGCTGGAAGAAGCATGACTGGAATAATTACCAAAGAAGATTTTTCGATTGGTATCAATCATATTCCAGGAATAGCTGACACCGCCTTTGAATGTAATTGCAGCGTTTGGTACAAGGCCGCCAACACGCCAGGCATTACCAATATAAGCGCCAATAGTGGCTGAATTGGAATGTGCTGAAGAACTGCTTCCTCCCTTTGAATCAAACCAGTCACGACCATAACCAAGCATGCCACCGACACGCCAGTTCCCCTGAAGCTGGGTGTCAGCCCCCATGATCCAGCCGATGGAGGACTGCCCTAAAGCGCTGGCATTAGAGTTGCCTGCGTTACGGCCCTGCTGCCCATAAATTGTTCCCCAGACAGTGACAGGATTGTTAGGGTCAATATCGCAATAACCTTTGCTCTGCTGTTTTCCATCCAGAGCACGGGCACGTAAAAGATCGCCCGCACAATCAAGACGGTTGATAACAGCTTCCTGGATCATAAAGCTGTCATTGACCATAGCGGTCTTGGCATCAGCATTTATTTCACCAGAAAGGGCGTTATAGGCTCTGCGTGCCTGTGATCCGGCATCATTATCAGCTGCCATATTTTCAAGAGCTGTCATAAAGGATGCTGTAACGCCTTTATTATCTGCATTGGTCAAGGCATTAGCCATTGAGCGCTCATTAGTCGTGGTTGCCCATGTACCGTAAGAGGCATAACGGCGATAATCCAGCTTCCAGAGACCACTATCGTCCTTTGTTGCCTTGCCTTTTACAAAGATCGTATCAAAAGCAGTCTGAGTAAAGCCGGTTCCTGATGTCTGGAAGTCAAGTGCTTGTGTGCTGTAATCCTTGTTCAGGGTAAGGCCGGTAATATGCTGCACAGAGACTGCCATTATGGCATCATTGATGACAGCACTTCCAGAAACGTGCAGCCCGGTAATGGTGGGATTAGTACCAGCGCCATCCAGAGTGACACCCAGTGCTGAGCCTGCCTTCATGTTCAAATTTTGGAGTGTTCCAGTGCCGGAAATGGTAGCGCCTTTAAGGACATTGGTTGTCCCTCCCAATGTATTATTAACGGCCAGCTGACCGGATTGAACATTTGTCTGACCGGCAAAACTGGAATCATCAACATCGTGATTGAGTGTAAGAACGCCAGAACCTATTTTATTAAATGTGCCTGTACCGTTCAATGTATTATCAAAGCTGCTGGCACCGTTTTCGGCAATGCTGAGAATGCCATTTGTATCCAAAGTAACAGCGCCTGTCCCAAATGAGTGGGACTCTGCGGTTATACTGGCCCCTGTGGCGACTTCTGTACCGCCAGAGTAATAGTTTGCCCCCTGCAGAATAGCGTTCTTACCTGTGATGTTGAGTTTTCCCTTACCAAACAGGCCATCACCATAGGCTGTATGATCCCCGGCAAGTGTGAGCGTTGATTGATCTCCCAGATAACCAGTGCCGTACCCTGTCAGGTTATTGATGGTGACATTCGACTTATCGCCGACTGTAAAGAGGTTATTGGTGGCTTTAAGGTCATCAAGGACAGTATCGGTTTTGCCATTGATGCTGTCACTGACAGCCTGCAGCAGCCCTTTGGCAGCCGGATCGGTCGCGTTTTTGAGTTGCTGGGCAACAAAGTCTTTACGGCTCTGACTTGTCAGTGAATCCTTGCGGTTCAGCCCGGCAAGATGATCAAGCCCCTGGTCTTCAGAAGTCGCCAGTGTGTTGACTGTTGTCGTGCCGTTCAGTTCCAGCTGGCCGGATTGTTGGCTTAGCGTGCCTGTCACTTTAGCGTTATCACTGAAGACAGCAGTCCCGTTATTGGTCATGGAAGCAACTTGTCCATTTCCATTAACGACGGTAGTACCAAGGCTGTTAGAGATATCTCCAGTCTGTCCTGATACGGTTACTGTGCCGTTATTAACAATTTTTCCAGTTTTGCCGGAGACGTTCAGTGTGCCTTTTGACGTTACTTCTGTCTTGCTGCTGGAGGAAATATCACCTGTTTTGCTGATATCGAGTGTGCCGCCCACAACATCGGTGACGCCCGTATAGCTGTTCTGGCCATTGAGCGAGACGGTGCTTGTTCCCGTTTTCTGAATACCGACAGCATTATTTCCGTTATCGGTAATAGAGGCGTTGATGGCAGCAACCGCATGCCCGTCATTATTGTTGATTTCAAGCGTATTCTGTCCGCTGCCACTGGCACTGACCGGGGCTGTGATCGTCCCTTCTGAAACTGTCTGATACCCATCAGCATCAGAGCTGAAGTGAAGGGAAGACGTAACGTCAGGTTTGCCAGTGCTATGAACGATCTGATAATTGCCCCCGGAAATGACATGCGTCGGGGCAGGAGACGGTGTTGGTGGTGCAGTTGTGCCATTATCGGTTCCGTTGCCAGACCCCGCTGTGTTGCCACCATTATCGGAGCCAGTTCCAGCGTTTGCACCAGTGTTGCCACTGTTATCGGAACCAGACCCTGCGCTTGCCCCAGCGTTGGTGCTGTTGTCAGATCCAGATCCTGTGCTTGCCCCAGCGTTGGTGCTGTTATCGGAACCAGACCCTGCGTTTGCCCCAGAGTTGGTGCTGTTGTCAGATCCAGACCCTGTGCTTGCCCCAGCGTTGGTGCTGTTGTCAGACCCAGATCCTGCGCTTGCCCCAGCGTTGGTGCTGTTGTCAGATCCAGACCCTGTGCTTGCCCCAGCGTTGGTGCTGTTATCAGATCCAGACCCTGCGCTTGCCCCAGCGTTGGTGCTGTTATCGGAACCAGACCCTGCGCTTGCCCCAGCGTTGGTGCTGTTATCAGATCCGGAGCCTGCGCTTGTCCCAGTATTGGCACTGTTATCGGACCCAGAGCCGGCTCCAGGTTTGTCCGGGGTTGTGTTGCTGTCTGCTGCGTTTGAGACAATGACATTGACGGATTTATCTGCCATGTCATAGACGTACGTGCCCGTCTGACCGGCCTGTGTTGCGGTGAAGGTTTTGTCTTTTGCAGAAGCCAGTGTTCCTGTGTAATCGAACAGGTGATAGCTTCCGAGGTCAACAGCGCCATTCTGTCCTTTATTCTGGCCGGTAATGGCATTGATGGAGAGATTGCCGCCGAGTGTCAGATTTCCGTGAACGTCCGCGTAAGAGTTATAGGCATCGCCTTTATTTCCCTTATCAGTGGTCGTGCCTTCATAGAAGTTTGTCGTGCTGCCTTTGGCAAGGTTCAGGTCACCATAGACTTTGAGGATACCGGCTTCCTTACTATTCCCGATATTAAGGACACCATTTTCATTAATGGTGATAGATCCCTGACGTGTCTGGCTGAAAGTGCGGCTTGTATTTTGGTCACTGATGCCACTTGGGTGTGTTCCTGTAATATTGAGCGTTCCACCTTCATTGATCTCAATATTCCCGGTTCCATTTTCTCCGCCTAACACAGTAAAGGAGTCATTTAGGTTCAGCTTGCCGCCATGATCAACTGTGATGAGGCCAGAGCTGGCGCCAGCCGTCGTGTCCGTCAGATTGACGGGGCCAATCCAGAGTGTTCCCTTATCAACATTAACAGTGCCACCCTCATTGCCAACTGCTTGGCTAACCTCTCCTTTATCATTATAATTTACGTCATCACCCGTAATATGAAGGACGCCACTGCCTGCACCATCCATAGAGGCTTCGTCAGTATTATTTCTTGAAGCTTCTCCGCCTCTTTCATCATACCCAAATCCGGCATCATTGCCTAGATAGAGGCCAGTATGTAAGCCGCCATTTGCTATGGTAACGGTGGCGTCTTTAGTAACCCATACAGTCCCGTCAGAACGGCCATGGTCAATGATGGAATCGCCATGTTTTATAACACTGACGGGTTTCGAAAGCGTTTTACCATCCTCAGATAATTTGAGGTCAGTTTCACTAGTTTGCTGACCGATAATAAGTTGGCTCGTTTTTACGTTAGTATTGGTATCACGAATAATGACAGAGGCTGCATAATGATCTGCACCTTCTGATACCGGGTCTCCGGGGCCGTGGTCGTCATCTTCACTATTTGCAACGAGAATTTCACCAACATTTACCCGCGTTCCCTTACGGATGTAGATATTACTGGTTTGGGGATTCTGAACATCTGGAGTGTTTTCAATCCCGGCGAAATCGAGCCATGGGAGTTTTTCTATAGTGGCTCCTTGAAAATCTGTAAATTTACCGTTGAATTCTGTAGAATTTGCCCAACCCTCAGTAGCGCCATAGGAGATATCATAGGGGTCTGTATAGGAAGGTAAGTGACTCATATCATAATCACCGCTACCTGTAATTGTCCCTGAAAAGATGCTTTTATCCCCACTGACAATAAAACTTCCATTCTGGCCTATCAGGATTTTTCCATTCCCATTTAAATTGGCGACATTAGAGTAAATGTCATTGCCGCTATGAATCTCGTTTCCATAATCGAGATTATTGGTGTCATGTGTTAAATCAAGTGTTCCATTCTTGTTAAGTGTAAGGTTTGCCTGGTTATTATTGCCATAAAGTATATCAGAGGTATTAGTGATATCCGCATCGGGGTGATTGATGGTTAATGTGCCATCATTTATGGTTATTGATTTTAGTTTTTCTGCTGAGAAATCAGGTAAATTAAGATTGTAGCTGGAAGCCCCATCGCCCACAACGACGTTCCCGCCGCCGCTAATTGTTAGGTCATTAACAGTGGAAATCTTGTCTTTGGTAAATTCTGGATGGGTCGTGTCTATTGAGAGTGTTTGGCCGGGTTGTGTGGTCAAATCTAGCGTTACATTACCATTTGTGGCTGTTCCAAAGGCAATATCATCAGCCAAGACGGGTAGGGATGTCCCCATAATCAAGGCGATGATGCTGACTGAAGCGCCTATGTGTTTTATAGAATATTTTTTATTAATGGCACTAATGATAAGGGCATGACTATTTAAGAGCCGCATGTTTCTCGATCCTAAATTTCAACGTTCAATTATGGGACTAAAGTTATGGTGTCGGTACTCTATACAAAATACGGATCATTAAATAATTGTAAATTCATTTAATAGGCAAGAAGAAAATAATGGTTTGACGGATTTTTTAGTTTCAATAACGCTTTCGATCTTTTATAGAGAGCTCCGAATAAATGACATGCTATATAAGACATATAAACTACAATTTAAACTCGTGAATATAATATCTTATTTCTGCTATATTTAATATCTATCTTACTTTGTTCTTTATAATAAGGTAAAGTCTGAACAATTATTATGGTGTATTAACGTCGATAAGTTATAGCCAAGATTGGGTTAAGGTGTTTCCAATAAGACAATAGCATAAATTTAAATCATTTTAGTATAGGGAAAGGTAGATCGTTTTTGGGTCTAAAAGTTTGTTATTACATACTTATCCTGAGATGGAGTGGTATCTAGTCAGGACGGTGTTTAATTACATGTTTTAGAGTTGAGCTATGACGTTAAAATCATAAATTTCAACATTCAATATAATGACAGCAATACATCATATATGATGCTGAAAGTAAGCTACCATATATGTTGTTTATTCTGCAACGGTCGTATCAAATTTCCATAGTTAACGGAAGAAATTAAAAGATATTTTACTCTTAAATTAAAGAAGAGTAGATTTTTGATATTGATATTCTTCTTCAGTTAATATTCCTTTATTTTTTAGTTCGCATAATTTCTCTATTTGATTTAGCTTATCCAAATCTGCATTTTCAACTGCAGATTGATCAAAAGGAAGGCCAAAACGATTTTCAAGAGGGTCACTCTTTTGTAGATAAAAAACAAGATCTACAATCGGCACAAGATACCACCAGCCACTATGGTTGGTATCATGTAGTCTTCGGACGGCAACAGCGAGAAGGGGGACTATAAACCCCGTTGATACTAATAAATCTAAAAATTTAAAATGAATAGCAATACCAATAAATATAGATAATATGTATAGAGTGTAACAAAACAGCTGAAAATACCAGAACTCTGACCTTGTAGATCTCCCTTTGAATTCTGCATAACGTTTTAGAGCTAATAAAGCCCAGTCCAAACCATTCTTTGGTGCCATTTATTATGTATCCTTATCCTTTTAACGTTATTACATGTCAAAAAGTTGGTATTTTATATTACATAGTGTTTCCTGCATATAAAAGACCACAAATGCCGCTAATTACCAGAGCAATAATAGGTAAGACTTTGTTGGCACCATTTTGTGTAAGAAGCCATATGGAATGGGGAATAATCCATAAATTAAATATAAATAGCATGCCTAAGGACGTTTGGGGGTCTTTATTTGAATGATAATCTTCGCCACTCAAGCTGACCATTATAATAAGGAGTATGATTGATCCAATTAATAATGATGTGCCATGTCCAATCTTATGCCTATCCTCTATGGATGATTCAATAGCGTTTACTTTACTTTTTAATAAAATTTCCGCTTTTTTTTTCTTTTAAATCATATAATTTTTCAATCATATCAATGTTATTACTATTCATCTCTAAATCCGCATATAAAAATATTATTTTAGACTATAATTAGTTAAAAATGCTTGTCAACATATTTATGTAAAATAATATTAATTCTGTGTTTAATTCATGGAGCATAGGTCATGCTCACATAGTCTGTATGAGGCAATAAGCTTTGTGTAAGAATCTAATTCGGCATTTATCTTCAAGTTCAGGTGATAAATATACAAATAAATCAGATGCCCTATGGCACGCATTAAGTGGGTGTGTGTGAGAAAAGTAAAATAATAGTTTCATATCTATGAGGTTCGCTGGTTATCGACTTGAGCTATTCATAGTTTTGTGATTAACATTTAGGTCATGTGACTATAATGCAGTTTAGTATAAGTAATATTTCTTTGAGATTTCGTATGTCGCGATGTCTAAGCTGTTCATCGTTTCCCGTTCCCGCCTATAAGACTCTTATTCTGTCGGTAAAAATATGAAGAAAGAGATACAGGGTTGCGATCTATTGTAAAAAAAGCCTTCATTAACGGTATAAACTACCTTAGTGTGACTGAGACTATTAAGAAAGCTGCTTTGTTTGAAGGTTTTCTTCATCGTTCGGGAGTTTAATTAACGGAGATCGGGTATGTGCGTCGCGGGTTAGGTGGCCTCTCAAGTCCGTTATGAAGCTGCTCGTAATGGTGTAACAGCCGAAATCTTTTAGAGGATTTTTATCCAAAAAGCACTGTGAAAACAGTGGCGTCCCGTACGGGATTCGAACCCGTGTTGCCGCCGTGAAAGGGCGATGTCCTGGGCCTCTAGACGAACGGGACTAAAGGCGTGAGGCGGTTGATAAAGGGTTTATATTCCGCCGTCAAGAGGGAGAAACGTCAGAAATGAAAAAAGTTAGATTTTCTATTCCTTGCCACTCTTCCAGGCGTAAATGACCTGCAATATGGAGGAGGGGACGCGTCCGGTCTTCAAGCAAAGGCACGAAGTCTTTTTCATCGGCGCGGAAGACAAGCCCTTTAAGGCGTGTTGTCCCGTCTTCTCCTTGTAAGGTAACGCGTAATGTGTTGCCATCTTTGCCGATACGGTCAAATCTGACACAGCGAACGTGGGTGAGGACGAGAACAGGCTCCTCATTGCCATTTCCAAAAGGCGCCAGACGCGCAAGTTCATTAGCCAGAACAGGGGTTGCGCCAGCAATGGTCAGGATCGCGTCAATCTGAAGAGATGCCTGTGGAGGGAGTGTTAATGCCTCTGCAAAAGTTTTATCAAGAGATTTGTGAAAAGCTTCAGCTTTATCGGCATCAAGCGTAAAGCCTGCCGCCATAGCATGTCCTCCACCAGCCAGAAGGTAGCCTGCCTGTTGCGCTGCGATAATAGCATTGCCGAGATCCAGCCCACTGACTGAACGGGCTGATCCTTTAATAATGCCTTCTGATAAAGCGCCAATCAGGGTAGGACGGTTGAAGCGTTCTTTTAACCTGCCCGCTACAATGCCTATAATGCCCGGATGCCAGTTTGCGTCATAAAGAAAAATGACAGCATGGCCGGCATGAAGCTGTTCTTCAGCCCGATTCATGGCTTCCTGAAGGGTGTTGCCTTCAACTGCCTGCCTCTGACGATTTACCTGGTCTAGTTTTTCCGCAAGGATCTGTGCTTCTTCTTTTGAAGAGCTGAGGAGGAGCCGGAGCCCCAGATCAGATTGCGCAATACGTCCTCCCGCATTAATACGGGGGCCAAGAGCAAAGCCACAGGCCATGGCATTGGTTTTATCACGTACGCCTGCGCATTCAGCAAGTGCAGCCAGACCAGGTCTTTTACTATTATTAAGGACTTTAAGGCCCTGTGTGACGAGGGTACGGTTGATCCCACGCAGAGTCATAACGTCACAAATAGTTGCAAGGGCAACCAGGTCGAGCAGGGAAAGAAGATCAGGAAATTTATGATTTTCCAGCCAGTTCCGTGCCCTTAATTCCCGCCTGAGTGCCACCATGGCGAAAAACGCAACACCTGTGGCGCACAGATTTCCGAGATTTGAATCACAATCGAGACGATTGGGATTAATGATCAGGCCTTTAGGCAGGAGGCCCCCATTAGGTTTATGATGGTCGAGGACAATTCTATCAGCTTTTCCTACAAATGCATCAAGGACATCCAGAGAAGCGGTGCCGCAATCAACGCAGATTAGCAGAGTGGCGCCCTGTTCTATAAAGGCTTGCAAGGCTGGTTTATTGGGGCCATAACCTTCGGCGATACGGTCAGGAATATGCGTAAGGATTATACATCCTGCCTCTTTAAGAGTGCTGGCCAGCAGGGCTGTTCCGCAGCCTCCATCGACATCATAATCGCCTAGCAGACCGATTATTTCGTGGCGCTCCACTGCGTCAGCCAGACGGTGAGCCACCTTGTCCATATCCTTGAAACAGGATGGATCAGGCAGGTCTCGGTCAAGGCGGGGTGTTAGAAAGGCCTCAACCTTGTCTGGTTCTATCCCCCGGCTGATCAGAATACGTGCCAGAAGTTCCGTGCAGCCTGTCTGTTGCGCCAAGGCCAGAACAAGACGCTTTTGGGTCTCGTTTAACGGGCTTTGGCGCCAGAGCCACTGACGCTGTCCGGCACTGAGTTCAATATTCAGAACGCTTTCAGAGGTTGATGGAAAAAGACTCATGACTCCTGAAAGAAATTAGTTTGTTGCTGTTTTGTTTCAATGTGGTGATAGGCACTTACGTAACGGATTGTCCCCGTTTCTGAACGCATGATAACGGAGTTGGTTCGCTTATATCCCGTTGGAAGGGTTTTTACGCCATCAAGCAGATCCCCTGATGTGACACCAGTTGCACAAAAAAAGACATTTCCCTTTGCGAGATCATGAAGTTCAAGACGGCGTTTAGGGTCCTGTCCTTTCATCATGGACTGAGCACGCTGCAATTGATGATCATCTTCGAAGAGAAGACGGGCCTGCATATTACCCTTCATGCAGCGTATGGCAGCGGCAGCAAGAACACCTTCAGGGGCACCGCCGCTTCCGGCATAAATATCAACGTCACTTGTGGGAAGGCATGTTGCGATGACAGCGGCGACATCACCGTCAGTGATGAGACGGACTCTGGCCCCAACTTCACGGGCCCTGGCGACCATTTCTTCATGACGTTCCCGGTCCAAGGCACATAATGTTAAATCAGAAGGTGCCTTGCGTTTTGCCTTGGCAAGCTCACGTAGATTTTTTTCAATGGGTGCATCAATGTCAATAACGTCATCTGGCAGTCCTGGTCCGACAGCAATTTTCTGCATATAGACATCAGGCGCATGGAGAAATTGGCCACTATCTGCTAGTGCGATGACGGTTAGAGCGTTAGGCAGGCTTCGTGCACATAAATTAGTGCCTTCCAGTGGGTCCACGGCAATATCAACAGCCGGGCCACCAGAGCCGACACGTTCGCCAATATAGAGCATTGGCGCCTCATCCATTTCTCCTTCGCCAATAGCAATCGTGCCATTAATAGCAACATGGTCAAAAGCTTCTCTCATAGCTTTTACAGCTGCGCCATCAGCGTCATTCTTTTCGCCGCGTCCTGTCCAGTAATCGGAGGCAATAGCGGCAGCTTCTGTTACTCTTACGAGTTCCAGACCAAGATTACGGCCTGTTAGACGAAAAGGGGCTTGCATTTTAGGAGAGCCTTTCAATTGTGATGAGAAGAGGAGCATTATGCACTGAGGGGAGTGCTTTCAAACGTGTTGAAGCATTCATGATGGCCGTATTTTCAACTGGGTGCGTAATGACAGCCAAGTAAGCTTTTTGATTTGTGGCATCATGCTGCGTGATATGATGGACCGACACTCCCTGATCACGCAGTACGGCAGAAATATCGGCGATTACGCCAGGTGTGTCATCAACGAGGAGCCGCAGATAGAACGCACCACGAAGCGATTCAATAGAGCGTACTTTGACAGGTTCAGTTTTTATAACCCGTCCCCATAGTGGAAGAGATTTACCGCGTGCCAGATCTATAAGGTCAGCAATAACGGCAGTGGCTGTAGGGCCTTCACCTGCACCACGGCCAGAAATTGTCATAGCGCCGCTATAAGTGCCCTCCCAGGTCAGGGCATTGAAAACACCATTTACGTGGGCAAGTTTTGTGTCCCGTGCGATGAGGCAGGGGCGCACCCATGCTTCGACAGTGTCGTCTTCTGCATGGTGTTTGACCATGCCCATAAGTTTGATCCGATATCCAAGGTTACGGGCAAATTCCAGATCATGAGCTGTAATGTGGCGGATCCCTTCCACGATCAGACTGTCAAACTGGACAGGCTTACAGGCAATACCAGCTAAAATAGCCAGTTTATGGGCTGTGTCCCATCCGTCAATGTCGGTAGAGGGTTCAGCTTCCGCGAAGCCTTTTTCCTGCGCTTCTTTCAGCACATCTTCAAAGTCACGTCCTGTTTCTTCCATGGTAGAGAGAATATAGTTGCACGTACCATTTAAAATGCCGCCGAGCATTTTAATGGTGTCTCCTGCCAACCCTTCCCGCATAAGCTTTATAGCGGGAATGGCTCCGGCAACAGACGCTTCAAAAAGAAAAGGGGTCTCATGTGACTGGCTGAGCTGTGACAGATAGTCCCCATGAAGGGCGATCAGTGCCTTATTGGCCGTAATAACCGGCTTTTTTGCTTTCAGAGCGGCTTCTACAAGCCTGTAAGCGGTTCCTTCAGCACCCCCAATCAGTTCTAGAATACAATCAACTTCCTTATCCTCGACGAGATCAAGGGGGTTATCATACCAGCGAAAACCCTCAAGATTCAGCCCCCGGTTCTTATGGCGGTTCCGTGCGCTGACGGCAGTTACCATCAGGGTGCGGCCTGTGCGCTCGCTTAATAAGGAAGCTTCCTGTTGTAATTGACGAATGACGCCACCCCCTACAGTGCCAAGTCCTGCAATGCCCAAACGAAGAGGCGGAAATGAGGAGGCTGTGTGAGCAAGGGAAGAGGGTGATGTCATGGTCAGTTACTCTTTCTTTTTGATTTCAGGACCGTTTAGGGGTTGGGACAGTCTCTTTGGAGGAGATTTTTGGCTCACAGGGTGCTACGCCATGTTTGTTCATGAAGCCCTTGATAGAACGTATGGCCTGACGGAGACGCTGGGTGTTTTCAACCAGTCCCAGACGGACGAAGCCGTCCCCATATTCGCCAAAGCCCAACCCTGGAGCAACGGCTACTTTTGCTTCTTTCAGGAGTAGTTTGGAGAAATCAACGCTTCCCATTTCGGCAAATTTCGGGGGGATAGGTGCCCAGGCAAACATGGAGCCTTCGGGGGCGGGAACCTCCCATCCGGCACTATGGAGGCCTTGTATGAGTACGTCACGGCGTTCTTTATAAAGGTTGCGTATATCAGAGACGTAATCCTGCGGTCCGGTTAGGGCGGCGACAGCGGCAACCTGAATAGGTGTAAAAGCACCATAATCAAGATAGGATTTAATGCGTGTCAGCGCATGAATTAGTCGTGGATTTCCCGCAGCGAAACCTACACGCCATCCAGCCATGGAGTAGGTTTTGGACATGGAGGTAAATTCTACCGTAATGTCTTTGGCGCCAGGTACGGATAACACTGAGGGTGGTGGTGTTTCGCCAAAATAGATTTCAGCATAGGCGAGATCAGAGAGAATCCAGATATTTTCCCGACGGGCAAAGGCCACGATCTCTTTATAAAAATCATAGCTTGCGACAAAGGCCGTAGGATTGGATGGAAAATTGAGGATTAACGCCGTTGGCTTGGGGACTGAATGTTTTACAGCCCGATAAAGGGCGCGCAGCATGTCTTCATCCGGGGTTGCCGGAATGGAGCGGACTGAAGCACCAGCAATGATGAAGCCGAATTGGTGAATCGGGTAGGAGGGATTGGGAACCAGAATTGTGTCACCAGGGCTGGTAATGGCAGAGGCAAGATTTGCCAGTCCTTCCTTGGAGCCAAGTGTTGCGATTATTTCTGTTTCAGGGTCCAGTTTAACGGAGAAGCGTTTCTCATAATATGCAGCCAATCCACGGCGCAGACCGGGAATGCCTTTACTGACAGAATAGCCGTGGACACGTGGATTCTGAATCGTCTCAGCCAGTTTTTTGATGACGTGAGCAGGAGGAGCGCTGTCAGGATTACCCATGCCGAGATCAATAATATCCTCACCGGCGGCTCGGGCGGCGGCTTTGGCCTTATTGACTTCTGCAAAGACATAAGGGGGAAGACGGCGGATCCGGTGAAATTCTTCAGTCATGGATAACTCTATCTGCTTACGATTATGAAGCAATGGTTAAGGTTGGAATGTGCGCAAACGAGAGACGTTCACGCACCACCATGTTTCACTTCTTTGCCTTATGAGGCAAGGGGTTATTTATCGTAATCCTACCGATTTCTTAAAGAATATGCTGGTAGAGGCAGAATCTGTACACGTACGCCATCTCCTAAAGGTCTGGCCTGAAGGATAATATGGTTAGAAGGCACTTTTCTCTTGGCCAGTTCCTGCGCGACATTGCGTGCGCGTAGGAGCCCGAGTGTGAGTTCCTGCTGTTGTTCAGCAGGTTGTAAGCCTGCGTCAGCACTGATTGTTGTACCAAAACCCGTGATAATGATTTGAGCGTTTCGACCATCATAGGCGAGTTGTTCCAGGGTTTCTTCCTGTCCGAGAGCAAGCTGGTCAGTATCTGTGTCAAAATAAATAAGTTTGCCTTGTGGCTCTTTAGCGACAAAATCAGGTCGTATTGCTTCTGGGCTTGGTGGGATTTTAAACCCTCCAAAACCGATAGGAAGCGGTGGGGCTGCACCAATTGCCGGGAGGTCACGGGGCGTATCGTGGGAGATGGGATGATATTTTAATTCAGGTAGGTCGAGGTCTTCTGTGGGGCGCTTTGCAGCACCAGGAATGGGGGTAGATAAAGGTTCTAAGGGCGTCCTCTCTGCCGTTCGGCCTGGGGCAGGAGATTTTTGTGAATCTGTTGACGTCAGGATCGTCGAGTTTTCGCCATTGCCTGGAGGCGGGGGAGGGGGCGGTGACGTTGTAGGAAGTGGCCCGCTTGCTGCGCTCAGACGCTGGGCATAATTACGGTGCTCCTGCAGGTTTTCCGTCAGGGCAGTACGATATTCCTGGCTGGGGAAAGAAGGTTCATATTTTGGTGTTATGTTAATATTAGGGATAGGTTTATCATAATTAGGTGGAGGCGGTCTGAGTTTATAGACCTCGCCGCCCATGAGACCGTGTGTCCAGTCTGTAATGGTTTGGTTGGTTGTGCGATGCTGACATGCAGAAAGAGTGAGCATGGAACTAAAAGCGCAAAGCAAACCTGTCAGCTTTGACCTCGTAGACTTTAAAGAGGAGGAAAAAATCATGGGGTATTACAGTCCATCAGAGCGACGTCAAAAATGACATGAATCAATGATTGATAGAGCAATAGGCTCTATTAGGAGGAATAAAGTCACGATAAACGTCTCTTCTTTTCCTCGCAAGCGGTCCCTCACGAGTAAGGAGGGGTTCAGCTAGCTTTGAGATTACATTATGGTTACAGAAAAGATGGCATATGAAAAAGCGAGTGCAGGATAAAACGATGAGAGATGATAGACAATATCGTGATTCTATAGTGACCAGTCTGGGTGTGGACCGACGGTTTGATACGACTCTATCTGCCAGAGCTCCCCTCAGTCGCTTTGATGAGGAAGAGCCAGAGGATCCAGATGGTTCTGATGGAGCTGAGAAAGATTCACCTAAATCTTCACCAGAAATGGAAGACCGGCTTTTCAAGCAGAGAAAAGTTCTTATTTTTGGCGGAATTAATGATCGGTTGGCTAAAGATGTAACGGCTCGCTTACTAGCCCTTGCTGGCGATTCGGATAAACCAATTGATATTTACGTTAATTCTCCCGGTGGTCATGTTGAGAGTGGGGACACGATTCATGACATGATTCGCCTGATTGATAGTATGGCGCCTGTCACGATTATCGGTACGGGGTGGGTCGCTTCTGCAGGGGCACTGATTTTTGCAGCCGGGCACCCAGAGCGCCGGTTGTGTTTACCCAATACCCGCTTTTTGCTTCATCAGCCTATGGGCGGGGTGCGTGGTCCAGCGACTGATATTGATATCGAAGCTCGGGAAATTATTAAAATGCGTGAACGTCTTAACCGGATTTTTGCGCGTGAAACCGGGCAAAGTTATGAAAAAATCGCTCGTGATACGGACCGTAATTACTGGATGTCGGCTCAGGAAGCGGTGGATTATGGTCTAGTCACCCGCATTGTCAGCTCTGTAGCCGATCTCAGACAATCTTCAGCTCCAGAGTAAGGAAAGGAGCACGCCGTGAGTGACGTGACAAATAAGACCACTAAAAAAAGTCTCGCAGATATTTATTCACACTTGCCCGATCAGCCTTCTGAAAAAACTTTGGCAGAGGCGGACTATCAGGCACGTCATTGGAGCAGTCCTGTAAAAGGTCCTTTGAAACCGGGTACACCTGAGCATAAAAAAGCCATGGCGGATATGTTCCGGGAGACTTTTAACCCTTATAAGCCATCCGTCATTGCCTGGCCTGAACTTGATCCGGAGACGCTTCACCGCATTACGTCTCTGCCTATCTGGGATATTGCTGTCCAGACTGAAGGGAAAGCGCGTCTGCGCATGGCAGCTTATGCCGAGATGCTTCAGGACCCCGATATCAAAGACGCAATTTCACGTAATGCCTGGGAGGAAAACCGCCATAAGGAAGTGTTGGCCCGTATGGTCGAACATTATAAAATTCCTATGGCCCCTGAAACAGCTTATATAGAGCCCAAAGATACAGAATGGGCCTATCTTGTTACAGGGTTCTCAGAATGTTGGGATAGTTTCTTTGCTTTTGGCCTGTTTGCATTAGCTGAAAAAGCAGGTCTTTTTCCTATGGAACTGATTGAGACATTTGAGCCTGTCATGCAGGAAGAGTGCCGTCATATTCTGCTTTTTGCTAACTGGCTTGCGTACCATCGTGCTGTCATGCCTTTCTGGAAGCGTCCGTGGTTTGAGTTGCGTGTTATTGCTGTCCTGTTCTTCCTGCTTTACGAGCGTTTGGACCTTGTACGGACGATTGACGATAAAGGTGTGGAGCATACGCAGGACAATAACTTTACGGTCACTGGTGCCAAAAGTATGACTGAGCAGGACATTGATTTTGTTGAATTGATGAAGCTCTGCTTAAGGGAAAATGATCGCCGTTTTGCTGGTTATGATTCCCGGCTTGTACGTCCTAAATTAGCGCCTTTTGCAGCGCGTGTCGCAATAAAAGCTGTCACAGCATGGCGCAAATTGCACGGTGAAAAAACAGCTTCTTCCATAGAAGCAGCTTCAGCATAAAATCGTAAGTTTCTGTTATTAGAAAAAAGTCCCGCCTCTGTCTGTAAACAGGAGCGGGACTTTTTTATGGCTTTAAGAATGGAGCGGGAGAAGCCTTATTCTTCTGGAGAAAGTTCTTCACTATGTCCGTCTTCATCTTCTGTCTCTCCAGAGAGAAGTGAATGAGCCAGAATTCCTGCATCTGCACGAATGCGCTGCTCTACGGCATCAGCCACTTCCGGGTGATCGCGCAAATATTGCTTGGCGTTTTCACGGCCTTGACCGATGCGTGTGCTGTCATATGAGTACCAGGCACCTGATTTTTCTATGATATTGGCTTTGACGCCTAGATCAAGAAGTTCACCGAGCTTGCTGATTCCTTCTCCGTACATAATGTCAAATTCCACCTGACGGAAAGGAGGGGCCATTTTGTTTTTGACAACTTTTACACGTGTCTGATTGCCGATTACCTCGTCTTTGTTTTTGATGGAGCCGATTCGTCTGATATCAAGCCGTACAGATGAGTAGAATTTCAGGGCATTTCCACCAGTTGTCGTTTCAGGGTTACCGAACATGACTCCGATTTTCATACGGATCTGATTAAGGAAAACGACCATCGTGTTGGAGCGGGAAACTGTTCCTGTCAGTTTACGCAGAGCCTGGCTCATAAGACGTGCATGAAGGCCAACATGACTATCTCCCATATCGCCATCAAGCTCAGCACGGGGTACAAGCGCTGCGACGGAATCCACAACCAGTACATCAATAGCCCCAGAACGAACGAGCGTATCGGCGATTTCCAAAGCCTGTTCACCGGCATCTGGCTGACTGAGAAGCAATTCATCAATATTGACGCCAAGTTTGCGGGCATAGATCGGGTCGAGAGCATGTTCTGCATCAATAAAGGCAACGGTCCCTCCTTTTTTCTGTGCTTCTGCCAGAATATGGAGGGCCAGTGTGGTTTTGCCCGAGCTTTCAGGGCCATAAATTTCGATGATGCGGCCCCGTGGTAGACCACCAATCCCGAGACCGATATCGAGGCCGATAGAGCCTGTTGAAATAACTTCAACCTGCTCTATCGGACGCTGACCGAGCCGCATGACTGATCCCTTGCCGAAAGCACGTTCGATCTGGGTTAAGGCGCCTTCCAGGGCTTTGTTTTTGTCCATATGATCCTCGTATTAACAGAAGGCAGGTCCTGCCTGTTCGGAAAAAGGGGAAAATATCTCCCCGAAAATATATTAAGACTTACCCGATAGGCTGGAGAAAAGGCCTCTATATATGGGAACGTACGAGACTTATTTTCAAGAACAGACCGTTCTAATCATGGGGCTTTTGTCCAGGTGCTCAGCCCATTTCCATGGGGGTCGGTCATTCCTGCACAGCGTCCATCCTTACAGATAATTGCATTCATTCGCGTTGTATCGGAAGTGGAAAATGTCTTACCACTGACCAGTCTGTCTATACTGTCAGCGACATCCTGCGAGGCCTGATTCAGACCTGAAGCTGCGAGAATGACCCTGGTCTTGCGGTCAGTGGTCTGCATGGCTGCGGCAACTAACAGCGGTTTGGGGTAAGTCTGAGGAGAGGCACCCAGAACAACCCCTGTCGTTCCAGCAACACGGCCTGTTCCAAAGAGGTTATAATTTGTGAGGGCGCAGGCAACGACGAGTCCTGCGTGGTCTCTGACAATAAAGGTGGTTGACGCTGGTAGGTAAGGGAGTGGCGTTGGGCTTGAATGTGCCTGCTCAATGAAAGCACGTGCTTCTTTTGTTGTGCTGAGACCGGATTGACGCCATGCCTGAACAGCACTTTCAGCAGGGATATGATATTTAAGGGCCATAAGCGTGCCGATTCCACCATCAGCTGGGGGCGGAAGAACAACAGTACGGTAGTCTTTTTCATAAATGTAGAGTCCAGCACTTTCACTGGGCAGGGACTTGCGCAAATCCTCTCTCGTCAAGCCGCCTCCTGCTTTTTCTGCCTGGTCGATAAAGACTTGTGCCAAGGCTCCATTATAGAGGTCACCAACCCCGACGAGTTTAAGACGTGAAAGAAAAGATGCCAACCGTGTCTGGACCAGCTGGTCGCCGACCCCAACGATATTATCACCTTCTTTGCCAAAAACAGCCAGGGCGGCACTGTCATCAAGTAGGGGTCCCCTTACAACAGAAAGGTCATCTGCCAAAGGTTTGCTGACTGTAATGCCCTGCTGTGCCAGATTAATGGCAGGGTCGATTGTCTCACCAAACTGGACCGCACCATAATGGAGCTGAAGAAGGTAAAGGCCACGTGCCATCATTGGTACACTGGCGGGTCTGTCTCCCCCTCCGCTGCCAGGCTGCGGAAGGAAACTTACAGCATGTGGTTCAACCTGGCCCGGATGGCTGATAAGACAGGCACCACCACCGCCTAAAGAGGCACGAGAAGGAAGCGTCACACCCAGTGCAAAAGCCGTCGCTGTTGCCGCGTCAGCTGCATTACCGCCACGGGCAAGCACATTACGTCCGACCAAAGCTGCCTGTGGTTCATCAGCAACGACAATTCCGCCACCACCCGGAGGGGTATTGGGGTGGATCATTTCGAGAATATGGACGTCCGGTGCGCTGCTGCATCCATTAAGAACAAGGCCGGAGGCAACTGCCGTTGCAAGTAGGGCCTGTTTACGGAAATTCCGGGCCAAAAAAGATTTCCAATCAGCGCATGAGAGTGAACGGAAAAGCTGAGTGAGAGGCAGGCTTTGATGCTGGGCCACGGGGGCGTATCTCCAGTTTTCTGATTCAAGGCAAAATAGCAGTTGGTTCAATAAGGCAGCGACTATGCCGAAACTCAAGTCCCTCTTAACATAACATGATGAAAGAGTATCGAGAAAGAGGCTGAAATGGTATAGGCTAATTTTTACTGTTAAACTGGCTTCTTCTCTGTCAGGTTGTAAAGGGTTTTATTCCTGACCAGCCTGCTATCCTGAGTTAACGGAGATTTTGTGTGAAACGCCTGACTTCTTTTTCGGTTCTAAGTGCTTTCTCTGCTGCGCTATTGGGGGGAAGTATTTATGCTGCACATGCGCAATCTCGTCATTTTACACCGCAAGAGCGGGCGGAGATTGTGCAGATAATGCATGATGCCTTGAAAGAGGATCCACAAATTCTGGCCGATGCCATTCAGTCTTTGCGCCAGAAGGCAACAGAACAGACCCAGGTTCAGAATATAAAAGATGTCAGGACCCATTATTCAGCGTTGGAAACATCGCCTTCCTATGCTGTAAAGGGCAACCCGCATGGTAAGGTGATTGTCATTGAGTTTCTAGATCCCAGATGCGGCTATTGCCGCCGTATGATGCCTGATCTGGAACAACTTCTCAAACATCATCCTGACGTAAAATTAATAGAAAAAATAGTTCCTGTTTTAGGCCCTGACAGCCTGCTTGCCTCTCAAGCTATTTTTGCAGCGGCTTTGCAAGGACATTATGAAGAGATGCGTTTGGCTCTGATGCATGATACGGCCAAGCCTGATCAGGAACGAATTGAATCATTTGCGAAAAAACAGGATCTTGATCTTGATAAATTCCGTAGCGATATGAGAGGGCCCGCTGTACAGGCATTGATTGCCATTAATGTGGGGCAGGCACAGTCTATTGGGCTTAGCGGCACGCCAACCTTTATTTTTGGTCAGTCAGTTGTGATTCCAGGGGCGATCAGTCTTGAACAGATGGAGAAAATCCTGGGGGAGATAAAATAGTTTTGAAAATGTTCGGGGACTTAATCAGGGCTGGTTATGAGGGAAAAGCCCCTTGTCTGATTATGGGTATTCTTAATGTCACACCTGATTCATTCTCTGATGGTGGACAGTTTTATAAGCCGGAAGATGCGTCTCATCATGCCGCTATTTTGTTGGAAGATGGAGCTGACCTTATCGATTGTGGCGCTGAATCGACCAGACCGGGCTACAGCCCGATCACTGCTGAGGAAGAATGGCGTCGTCTGGAACCTGTTGTGACTGCTCTGGTCGCTAAAGGGGTTTATCTTTCGGTTGATACGATGAAAGCAGCTGTGGCCAGACAGTCCTTGAAGGCAGGGGCTGTCATGATTAATGATGTCTGGGGGCTGCATCGTGATCCTGATATGGCGTCAACGATTGCTGATTATGGTGCTTATACAGTGATCATGCATAATCGTGATGCGGTTGATCCTCTTCTTGACTTAAAAGCGGATTTCCGTCGTTTTTTTGATATTTCTCTTGAGAAAGCACATTTTGCCGGCATAGCTCGTGAGAAGATCGTGCTGGACCCAGGTATAGGGTTTGGAAAGACGCCTGAACAAAACCTTGATGCAATCCGGTTTCTGTCATGGTTAAGGCAGGAATATAAGCTTCCTGTCCTGCTGGGGCTTTCGCGTAAGTCGCTTTTTGGCCATTTTCTGGGACGCTCGAAAGAAGACCGCCTTGCCGCGACGATTACAGCCAATCTTTATGGCATCAGAGAGGGAGCCAGTATTATCCGTGTGCATGATGTCAAGGCACATAAGGATGCGATTCTGTTTGACGATATGCTCCGGAGGGTAGCGTGATCGAACCTTCTGTGACGCGTATTTCCGTGCGCGATCTCTGCCTGTTTGCTCATCATGGCGTTTTGCCTGAGGAGACACGTCTTGGGCAGCGTTTTTTCATCAATATGGATGTCTGGGCCGAAATTGACCAGGCTATCTGCCATGACGACTATACGCAGGCTGTCTGTTATAGTGAGTTATGTAAGATTGCGTCTGCTATCAGCCAGCAAGCTAATTTTCAGTTGATAGAAACGCTGGCAGATCGTGTTGCTGTGGCAGTTCTTGAACATTATAGTCAGGTGACTGAGGTCCATATAGAAATACGTAAACCATCAGCCCCTCTGCCCTATACGGTTAGGGAAGTGGCGGTTGAAGTGACGAAAAAACGGATTGAAACGATTGGCCTGGCCTTGGGGGCCAATATCGGAGCACGTGAGGCAACGCTCAAGGCGGCTATTGAGCTATTGGCCAGAGCGGATTCTGTCCAGATTGATAGAGTTTCAGCGCTTTATGACAGTGCACCATGGGGGGTGGAAGACCAGCCACCTTTCGTAAATCTGTGCCTAATAGGTAAAACAGCTTTGAGTCCTGAAGCCTTATTGAGGTTGTGTAAGGAAACGGAAACACTTCTTGGCAGAATTCCAGGGCGTCATTGGGGAGAGCGTGCTCTGGATATAGATATACTTTTTTACGGACAAAAAGAGATTGAAACACCTGTTCTCACCCTGCCACACCCACGTATTTTTGAACGTGCATTTGTCCTTGAACCGCTTTATGAGCTTGTTCCAGCATTAACGCTTTCGGGGCGTTCCATAAAGGACGCTTTAGCGCATCTTCCCCGTTTGGAGGGGGATGTCGTTCGACGGTGTCAGGCACCATTTTGGGGTTTAGAGGATTCCTATGTCAGTTAAAGATTTATCATCTTCATCAATAGAAGAGGGAAAGGCGGGGGCTATATCATGTCCTGCTCATGCTCAGGAGCGTATTGCGCATGCTGTTCATGAAATCTTATTGGCATTAGGGGAGAATCCAAAGCGTGAGGGTTTGATAGAAACTCCAGATCGTGTTGCTAAGATGTTTCTGGAAGTTTTTTCTGGTCTTTATGAAGACCCACAGGAGCATCTTAAAAAACAGTTCAGCTCCGATAATCATAGTGGTGCCGTCATTGTAAAGGATATTCGCTTCCAATCCACATGTGAGCATCATTTACTACCTGTCTATGGTGTGGCTCACGTAGCCTATTTGCCAGATGGTGGCCGCCTGACAGGTTTGAGCAAACTTGCTCGTGTTGTGGAAGGGTATGCTCGACGGCCGCAATTACAAGAACGTCTGACAGACCAGATTGTGCAGGCGATGGTCAAGGTCTTGGCACCCAAGGCGGTCCTGGTTGTTATAGAGGGAGAGCATATGTGTATGAGCCTGCGCGGGGTGCGCTCTCCCGGTTCTAAAACAGTGACAAGCAAGGCCTATGGTTTATGGGCTGATAATGCACAGGCCAGGCAGGAAGTCCTGTCCTTGATGAAGCTTTCATAAAATAACGCTCTTAATTATGTGATAATCGCCAATCAAGATGGCTTTTTGATAGGGGTTTTTTCAATCAAAGCTCTGGCGACTTCTTCATCTGTTATAAGTGAGGTTATGGTTTCGCTTTTAAGGGCGGCTTGAATGGCGCTTAACTTCGAAAGGCCACCGGCAACAGCGATCACTTCAGGGATTTTTTGAAGTATTTCATAAGGAATCCCGAGTGTACGGTGCTCTAATGTTGTGTGAAGTGGCTTACCGTTGCGATCGATGGGAATTGCGCAAAATTCACAGGCCATACCAGCTTGTGTGAGTTCCTGACGGTCAGCTCCAGAAAGAATATTATAAATCTGCGAGCCCTCAGGGCTGCAATTGCCAATTGCGATCATTGCGACAGTGATTTCAGGCCAGTGTACTATGGCATTTTGAACGGTTGGCTCTCTCTGAAGACGTAAAAGTGTTTCATGGTCTGAAACGATGAGGGGTGCATAAATAGGATCGGCCTCTCCCTGCGAAGTGGAGGCGAATTTACGGATCAGATCCAGATTATTGGTTCCGATTGTGCCTGCGATCCCCGTCATTTGTACAATGCGGCAAGGTGGGAGTGAGCGTATTTTCTGTGCAGTTGCATCCAGTGTGCGCCCCCAGGCCAATCCCAAAACATCATTTTCTGTAATAATTTCTTCCAGGAAATCAGCCGCCATCTGTCCAAGGGTCTCACGGAGAGTGAGGGTGTCAGAAAATGTCCCCGACAGTACAAGCGCATGTTTAAGACCAAATTTCTGCCTGAGCTGTTCTGAAAGAGATGTCTCAAGGGATGTGCTGGTTGTAATTTCGATTCGAACGATGCCTTCAGCCAAACAGGCCTCAAGAATACGTGCTACCTTGAAGCGGGACAGATCATGGTGAGCCGCAATTTCAATCTTGCTCATGCCTTCAAGATAATATTGGCGCGCAATTGTAACGGCTTGCACGCGTTCAGCAGGTCCCATTCAAACAAATCCTTTCATGTATGGGATAAGATACCTTTGTATCACATATGAGCGAGCTGTCTTACATATGAGCAAAGTAAGGTCTAAGGTCTATTCCAGTTATAGAAAATTTTGAGTCTCTCCAGAGCTATTTGATGGAAGGGAAATTCAGATGATGCAGACAGTTTCTGATAAAGTAATCTTAACACATTCTTCTGATATAAAATCTAACAAAGCTATACTTCTTTTTGTTGTTATTGTTTCTGCTTTGGGAGGTGTCCTTTTTGGTTATGATACGGGCATTATTTCATCTGCTTTATTATCAATCAGTGCAGATTTTCATCTAGGTGATTTTGGCAAGGAGCTTGTTACAAGCGCTATTCTGATTGGTGGGATGGTTGGCGCCTTGGGGAGTGGTCCTGTTTCAGATCGGATAGGACGTAAGAAGACAGTTCTGACTGTCGCTTTCCTTTTTATCATCGGGGCGATCAGTACCAGTGCTGCTCCAAATGCTTTAACGCTGATTCTGACGCGTTTCCTTCTGGGAATAGCTGTCGGGGCTATCACACAGATTATGCCCGTTTATATCGCTGAGCTGGTGCCTGCTGCCAGGCGTGGTGGCATGGTTGTGTTATTTCAGGTGATGATTGCCGGCGGAGAGGTTGTCTCCTATTTGATTGGCTATGGGTTGCATGGTCACTGGCGTATGATGTTCCTTTTGGCATCATTACCAGGTCTTGTCCTGTTTTTTGGTATGCTTCTCCTTCCCGAAAGCCCTCGTTGGCTTGTGACACAACATCAGAAAGAAGCGGCTTTTTCCATTCTCGCCCGTCTGCGTGGAAGTAAACCTCAGGCACAAAAGGAAGTGGTCAAGATTGAAGAAGTAAACCGTGAAACAAGAGGTAGCTGGTCTGATTTAAAAAAGCCGTGGGTCAAACCAGCGCTGATAGCTGCAGTTGGGGTTTCGGCTTTTTGCCAGCTGACTGGTATCAATGCTGTAATTTATTATGCGCCTACAATTCTAACCCAGTCAGGCTTTGGTGACTCGGCTGCCCTGATAGCGACGATCGGTGTGGGCGTTGTGCTTTTAGTTATGAACGTGCTTGGAACTTTTCTGGTAGATAGTTGGGGCAGAAGACGTCTACTTCTGGTTATGATCCCCTTTTCGGTTGTGTCTTTATTTGCTTTAGGTGCAGCCATGATCGGTGGACACCCAACTGGTGCTGCCAAGTGGGTCGTTGTCGTTTCTATGCTTTCTTACATGGCTTTTAACGGCGGGAGTCTGTCAGTAGTGATCTGGCTTTTAAACTCAGAAGTCTTTCCTCTCTCAGTGCGTGGGTTGGGGACAGGCGTTGCCGCTGTTGCCATGTGGGTTTCAGATCTCATTGTTAGTTTGACAACGCTGAGTCTGATCTCATGGATGGGGGCATCAGGTGTATTCTGGCTCTATGGTGTGATCTCCATTCTGGCCGTAATTTTTGTTTATTATTACGTTCCTGAGACAAAAGGAAAAACACTTGAAGAGATTGAGCAGTCTCTCAAAGACGGGTGTTTTTCGCCTTATGCTGCTCATAAACATCATCAATAAATGAAATAAAACTCTGGCTCAGGTCCAAAAGAAAGAAAAATTATATGGCTCTTATTGTCGGTGTCGATAGTTCAACCCAGTCATGTAAGGTGGAATTACGGGAGCTTGAGAGTGGTCGGTTAATGGGGCGCGGATCGGCGCCCCATTCTCCGGCTCATGCGCCTTGTAGTGAGCAGGATCCTCACGAATGGTGGCATGCTTTTGAGAAGGCCCTCAATAATGCTGTAGAGGCATCGGGGCAGGACCGGCATGACATTGTGGCGATTTCTGTTGCAGCGCAATGTCATGGTCTTGTTGCTCTTGATGAGAAAAATCATATTATTCGTCCTGCCAAATTATGGAACGACACGCAAAGTGCTCCGCAACTTCAGAAATTGCGTGAAAAAATTGGTGCTCAATCCTGGATTGAAACGGTCGGTTCTCTGCCTACTGCTGCTTTCACCTTAAGTAAGATTGCGTGGCTTGCAGAAAATGAACCTGAAAATTTTGCCCGTTTAAAACGTATCTGTCTTCCACATGACTGGTTAACCTTCAGACTGTGTGGACGTCATGTGACAGATCGCTCTGAGGCCTCGGGCACGGGATATTGGAACGCTCGGGAGAATCATTACGTGCTGGATTATCTTGCACTGATTGACCCTGATCGTGACTGGGCGGCTATGCTACCGGAGGTTTTGGGACCAGAAGAAAGTGCCGGAACCATCACACTTGAAGCGGCAGAAACTCTCAATCTGCGCCCAGATGTCATTATTGGCCCTGGCGGAGGAGATCAGCATGCCGCGGCTCTTGGACTGGCGGTAGAACCAGGAGATGTTGTTTATACCATTGCAACATCGGGGGTTGTTTTTACGACGTCTCTGACACCTGTTTTTGATAAAACCGGCCTAGTAGATGGCGTCGCTGATTGTGCTGGAGGGTTTTTACCGCTTGTCTCGACCCTGAATGCGGCACGTGTGACAGATTGGATGGCATCATTATTGAATGTCAATCATGAAGAATTAAGTCGGCTTGCCTTGGAAGCAAGCCCTTTTTCAGCACCATCTTTTGCGGCTTTTCTGGATGGAGAACGTAAACCGAACCGTCCGACAGCACATGGGATGATTGCAGGTCTTACCTCCTATACGTCCCGTGCTGATCTGGCACGTGCTGCGTATGAAGGGGTTTTGTCAGCCCTGTACAGGGGTGAAAAACTTATGAATCAGGCAGGGATTTGTACTGACCGGCGCGTTCTGATTACAGGAGGGGGAGGGCGTTCGCCTGCTTATAGGCAGATTCTGGCAGATTTTACAGGGCGTGATGTTTTTATTGCAGACCCGGTAGAGGCTGATGAAGCCACAGCGCGTGGGGCGGCAATTCAGGCAGCCTCTATCGTCAGGAAAGTTCCAGTTATGCAGATGAGACGTCAATGGGCGCCGCGATTGGACCATGCTGCGTCTCCTTCTTCAGATGCTTCAAGTCGGGACGAAATCATGAAACGCTATCTGATTGCGGCAGACTGGACGGGCTTTGATGGAATGATGACATGAAAGAACGTCCTGAAATTACTTTAAATTATCAGCTTGTAAAAAAAGTTTATGCTCTTCCTGGGGTGACATTAAGTGGCAGCCTTTATGCTGTTCCTCATGCACAGAGAAAGCAGATGGCGCAAGAACTGTCACGCGCAAAGGTTACGTTACATGCTGATCTTTTTGCTGATGAAGTCCAGGGGGTAAGCCTTGGAGAAATTCGGGTCCTGGGGCAGGATTCTGATAATATTATCGATGTTCACCTTTTAAGTGAGAAAGCACTTCGTTTTCTGGATGTGCTTTGCCGGCTGAATGTCAGGAAAATTATTTTTCCCTTTGAAGGGGTGCGTAATCCGGCAGAAATTATCCAGAAGATACGCCAGGCAGGAAAAGAACCGTGGTTAGCGATTGCCCCTGAGACATCACTCATTTCCTGTAAAGCTTTTCTGCCATTTCTTGATGGTGTGTTGGTAATGCTGATTCCACCAGGGACAAAACAGCAGGCTGATTGGACATTGCTGGCGAAGGTTCATGAAGCGTCACTTCATGGTCTGTCTGTTGGTGTGGATGGGGGTGTGACGGAGAACCGTCTGGCCTCCGTCATTGCGGCTGGGGCGACTTATCTGGTGATAGGGCGCTCCCTTTTTAACCGTATTTCTACAGTATTGTGAGGGTATTATGTTTAAAACATGTGAATCTATCCCTTCTAAAATGAGGGCTTCTGTTCTGACAGGACCGCAGAAAATACAGCTTGAGGAACGTCCTGTTCCTGTGCCTGATGATGATCAGGTTCTTATTAAAGTCAGTGCCGTGAGTGTCTGTGGTTCTGACGTTCATTATTATCAACATGGACGGATTGGCGACTTTATTGTCAAAAAACCCTTGGTACTGGGTCATGAGGTTTCAGGGCGCATTGTTGGTGTTGGACGTAATGTTTCAGAGAGCCGGTTAGGGCAGCGCGTTGCAATCGAGCCACAACGGGCTTGCGGCACATGTTTCCAGTGCCGGGCAGGGCGTTATAATCTGTGCCCCCATATGGAATTTTATGCGACACCTCCTATTGATGGTGCTTTCCAGGATTATGTAACGATTCAGGATTCTTTTGCGCATCCGATTTCCGATAAGGTATCAGACGAAGAGGGTGCTCTGTTGGAGCCTCTGTCAGTTGGTATCTGGGCCTGTCGTAAAGCGCATATTGTGCCGGGGTCACGTGTATTGATTGCAGGTGCCGGCCCGATCGGTACGCTGACCGTGCAGGCAGCGCGTGCTTTTGGCGCGGCAGAGATTATTGTCTCGGATTTGCAACCCGAACGCCGCGAGAAAATCATGCATTATGGTGCAACAAGGACCATAGACCCTGCTCAGGAGAGTGTCTCTGATTTAGGTGTTGATGCTTTCATTGATTGTTCCGGTTCTCCCAAAGCTGTTCAGTCAGGCATTTTTGCCGTGCGTGGTGCTGGGTATGTCGTACTTGTCGGTATGGGAGGTGACGAGATGATGCTGCCCGTTTCCACTATTCAGGTAAGAGAGATCAGCCTGACCGGTGTTTTCCGCTATACTGATACATGGCCATTGGCTGCTCATCTGGTTGCGTCAAAACAGGTTGATCTGGCCTCTATGGTTACAGGGCGCTTTGATCTGGAACATGCTGAGGATGCGTTAAAGGAATCACTGAAACCGACTTCAATGAAAGTGATTGTGACCTTATGAAAGAGGCAGTGACAATTCAGAGTATATCAGCACTTTGTGAAGAATTGTCTGATGTTATGTTTCATGTGAAACCAAAGCAATTCTCGCAGGCTCTGTCTTTGTTAGAGGGTTCCAGACGCCGCTGGTTTTTTACAGGGCAGGGTCGTTCAGGACTTGTTGCTCAGATGGCGGCGATGCGCTTTATGCATTTAGGGTATGAGTCTCATATGGTGGGGGAGGCGACAGCCCCTTCCATCAGGAAAAATGACGGACTTCTTGTTATTTCCGGTTCGGGGGAAACAGTCGTTACACGACATTTTGCCCAACTGGCCCGCTCAGAAGGAGCCGCTTTACTGGTTCTGACACGTGAAGCTGAAAGCAGTCTAGCTAAAATGACAGATGTACTGCTTGAAGTTCCCGTAAAAGAGAGCCGTCAATTCGGGGGCAGTCTTTTCGAGCAGGCCTCTTTAATGACATTAGATGCTCTCGTGTTGGCATTAACGAACGGAAATACCGTTCTTTATGACGTAATGAGCAAGCGTCATACAAATTTGCAATAAGATCAGATGTTACAGGTCCGAAATCGTATCATCAGCTCTGTTCCACCAATGATGTTTAGCCGAAGGGTCAGAGCCTGGGAGATAGGAAAGAGGGTCTCCTGACAGACGTACGGCATTAGTTGGCGTTTCACGGAGTTCAAGCGTTTGTAAGGCGAGCTTGTCGCCCTGTTCATGGAGAAAAGCATTCAGCTTGGCCATCAGCAGGGCGGCCATGATTTCCGTTGTCGGGTCTCCAGGCGTGACGATAATATGGTCAAGCCTTTGCGGCTCATATTCCTTAAACCAGCTTAAAAGTGGATCGCTCTCAGAAAGCTGAAAAGCATGATCAATCCGTTCATCAATAAAACGGTGCCAGCGTCCCTTGGCCTCGGCAAAAGGGAGGAGCATATTGCTGTGCCCATCAAGGCGTTTATGGGTGTTATTTTTCCCCGCTCCCAACGTTACGGTCACATATTCATTATGCCCATGAGGTGTTGCACAGCGTTCGCTACAACCAGAAATCAGACGATGGGCCATACTGAAACGTCTGGTGAAAACAAGTTCGGGACGAGGTTCGTATGTCATAAACTCTCCTGATAGCGGCGCCAACCTTCTGCACGGAGCTGACAGGCAGGGCAGTCTCCACAACCATATCCCCAATCGTGATTGTGTGTGCGGTCTCCTTTATAGCATGAATGACTGTTATGGCGGATAATTTCTACCAGGTCCGGGCCAGCTATCTGATTACAAAGTTGCCATGTCTGTGCCTTGTCTAGCCACATGAGCGGCGTGTGCAGGACAAAGCGCTGGTCCATTCCCAGATTAAGGGTGACCTGCAAGGCCTTGATGGTGTCATCCCGGCAGTCAGGGTAGCCTGAGTAATCTGTCTCGCAAACGCCTGTAATGATATGTTTTATGCCGCGCCTGTAAGCCAGAGCTGCCGCATAAGTAAGAAAAATGAGATTACGTCCCGGAACAAAGGTTGATGGGAGGCCATTCTGATTCAGACTGATCTCGGTTTCTCGCGTTAAGGACGTTTCAGACAAGGCGCCGAGGCTTGTAAGATCAATCATATGATCTGCCCCAAGCTTTTTTGTCCCTTCAGGAAGGAGGGCACTGATTTCACGTCTTAAGGTTTCACGACATTCCAGTTCAACAGCATGGCGCTGACCATAGGCATAACCTACAGTTTCAACCTCATCAAAAAGAGTTAGTGCCCATGCTAGGCAACTTGCTGAATCCTGCCCTCCTGAGAACAGAACCAAAGCTTTCTGATTTGAGGAGAGGGCCGTTTCTGTCATGGTATGCCGATCAGTTTATGGGTTTGCAAGCTAAGGCGCCATTGAGGGTGGGACTGACAATAGCGTACAGCCTCTGATGTAGCTTGTACGCAATCTGGACCATCTTTAGGTTGAAGCCAGAAATGAGAAAAATCAAGCTGTTCAAAAAGAGACGGAGGAAGGTCTTCTTGAGGATAAACAAGTTTTAATTCAGAGCCTTTTATTTGCACGAATGGTAGGCCAGGCTTAGGGCTGACGCAAATCCAGTCTATGCCTTCAGGGGCCATGATCGTACCGTTTGTTTCCACTGCGATGGTAAAGCCCTGCGCTTTGACAGCTTTGATTAAGGGAATATCGAGCTGGAGTAACGGTTCGCCTCCTGTGAAAACGACATAGCGGTTTATGGGATCGGATGTCTCCTTTTTCCAATAATGGCTGATTGTCTGAGCGAGGGTTTCAGCAGAGTCAAAACGGCCACCCCCTGGTCCATTTGTGCCGATGAAATCAGTATCGCAGAACGAGCAGGAAGCACTGGCGCGATCTTCTTCGCGACCAGACCAGAGGTTACATCCGGCAAAGCGGCAGAAAATGGCGGCACGACCGGTATGAACGCCTTCTCCTTGCAGAGTGGCGAAAATTTCCTTTACAGCGTAAGACATAGATCCGAGATGTTGTTAAGTCTGTTTACAGAGGCGAGATTTATTTTGCGTTTATAGGGAATTATAAGGCGCATATTTCGAGGGGATACGTCGAATCGCTTCAGAGTTATTTTTAATGATTTTCTGCCACCAATATAGTGGCGCGAGTGACGGGGCTCGAACCCGCGACCTCCGGCGTGACAGGCCGGCGCTCTAACCAACTGAGCTACACCCGCTTCGTAAAAGCCTCTTTTTCAGAAGGCATCCCTTAGTGGGTGGCGTTCATCTAACAGTCCCTTGAATGTCTGGCAAGAGGGAAAATGTAATTTTTAAATTTTTCTGACAGAAACAGACAGGGTGATTTGATGATTTATTAATTATTCTTATTCTATAATATCAAATTATAGGTAATACCTTTATTTATAATGGGGAATATCATTTTCCTCTCCCTGTCGAAAGTAAGGTAGCCTCAAAACTGATCAAAAAAAGAAATTCGGAGGAAATACTCATGAAAAAGAGTTTTATATCCTTACTTTCCCTGCCTTTACTCATGTCAACGGCTTTGGCTGGTCCTTCTACAGGGCCGTCCGTCAAGCCGTCCTTGATGCGGCAGGATTCGGGTGCTGTAACGGTTGATAATCAGAACTCCAAAACGGCAGGACAGGATGGTCCGGTTGTTCTTGAGGATTTTGCCCTCATTGAAAAACTGGCCCATTTTGATCGTGAGCGTATTCCAGAACGTGTCGTACATGCGCGTGGGGTAGGAGCGCACGGTTATTTCGTTGCCAATGGCGCTTTTAGCGCTTTCTCAAAGGCTGCCCTGTTTAAAGGGGGCACGAAGACACCGACCTTTGTTCGTTTTTCCACTGTCATGAATTATCGTGGTTCGCCAGAAGCTGCGCGTGACCCTCGTGGTTTTGCAACAAAATTCTATACAAGTGAGGGAAACTGGGACCTGGTTGGAATTAACCTGCCTGTGTTCTTTATTCGTGATGCAATAAAATTCCCAGATTTTGTTCATGCTCTCAAACCAGATCCTGTCACGAATATGCAGGATATGAACAATCAGTTTGATTTCTTCTCCAATGAGCCTGAATCGGTTCATATGCTGACTTATATCTATTCAGATAAATATGGCATGCCGATTAATTACCGTCATATGGATGGTCAGGGTGTGCATGCTTTCCGGGTTATTAATGACAAGGGTGAGACGCATTTTGTGAAGTTCCACTGGGTCAGTCAGCAGGGCGTTAAAGGCATGGATTTAAAGGCCACCCATGCGGCAGACACAAATTATGCGACGATGGATCTCTATAAAGCCATTGGGGAAGGTAATTTCCCCAAATGGGATCTGTATGTTCAGATCCTGACCCCTCAAGAAGCCGCGGCCCTGCCTTATGATGCCTTTGATGATACAAAGGAATGGATGGGGGTTCCTGAAAAGAAAATTGGCACAATGGTCTTAAATAGAATGCCTGAGAATTTCTTCCAGGATACTGAACAGGCCGCCTTTTCTCCAGGAGTGATGGTTCCCGGTATTGAGCCGTCTCCTGATAAGATGCTTCAGGGACGCCTTTTCTCCTATTCTGATACGCAGCGTTACAGGGTGGGGGTAAATTATCAGGATCTGCCCATTAACCGCCCTCTTATTGAGGTCAGGAATGATCATCAGGATGGTGTCATGAGCATCCGCCCACGAAAAGGACATGTGAATTACCAGCCAACCAGCCGTTATGATGACCCCGGTGCGACAATTGATGAGACAAACCCGGGGATGGGGGTCATACGGGCTGAGGCGCCACAGAATGACCCTGATAATCTGAGCCGTTATCAGGTTTCAGGCGAGGTACTAAAACAGACAGTGCACCCGACAGATGACTTTGCGCAGGCTGGGCAGGTTTATCGTAATCTCTCATCTTATGAGCAGGGGGAAGTAGTTTATAATCTGGCAAGTGACATGAAAATGGTCAAAAGTCATGAAACCAAGGTCCGCTTTACCTCTTATGTTTACCGGGCTGATAAAAATTATGGTGAGCGTCTGGCAAAGGCCCTGGAACTTGATATTGCTGAAGTTGCCAAAGCAGCAGATCATATTCCAGACATGCAAGCGCAGTAAGAAACAGGTCTGATGAAGGGTGCTCCTTTCAGATATACAGGAGCACCTTTATTGTGACGAGAGAGGAAAGTGCGCAGGTATGTTTCGCAAGTTTTTTCTTTTAAGTGGCGTTTTACTAACTGTTCCGGCTATTTCTTATGGAGCAGGGCAGGATGCTTCTTTACCATCGCAGAATTCTGAACAGGCCAGAACACGTTATAGTCTGAATGATCTGCATGAAATTTATTTTGATGCAGCCCGTCAGGGCCGTAATGACATTCTGGAAGGGCTGATAAAACAGGGATTTGGTCCGAATATACAGGATGAGAAGGGGTACACACCCTTAATTCTGGCCGCATATAATAATCATCTTGAAACCGTAGAATTGCTTTTATCTCATGGAGCTGAAGCCTGCATGGAAGATCATACAGGGAATACAGCTTTGATGGGGGCTGCTTTCAAGGGAGAAAGTGATATTGTACGCCGTCTTGCAAAAGCAGGGTGCCCGGTCGATACAAAAAATCATGCCGGTCAGACGGCCTTGATGATGGCGGCTTTATTTGGACGTAATGATACGGTGAAAACATTGCTTGCCCTTGGGGCTGACCCGCTGATTCTCGATAATAAGGGTGAGAGCGCTTACAGTCTGGCCAAGGCCCAGAATAGTCAGGGTACAGTCAAGCTTCTGCAGGAAGCCCAGGCAAAACGGCTGATGAGGCATTAACGGGGATCAGGAAAGACCTGCCCTGTCGCGTTGGAAATCCAGATATGGTGGGTTTTGAACCAGTCCGCGCCGAGAAGCATGTCGATATGGGGTTCTGTTCTGGCAATGGTAAGAACCGGGTTCTGGGTAAGTTCTGTGCCAATGCGGAGTTGGTGGAATTTGTGCCACTGGTAACGTCGTTCCCGTGAGCCAATCCCCGTACTATAGCCCCCTGGGTCCTGCGCTAGTTCGTCGTTGCTGAGGCCGATTTTATGGGCGAAAGATAGGCTGAGGATATGTGAACGTGCACCACTATCCAACAAGGCCATGCCTTCATGTCCGTCTAGTGTAAAAGGGATCAGAAAACGGTTTGCATCATGTTTGGTGATGAAGGGCTCTATTGTTTTTTCAGGGCCCGGGTGGTTCCAATGAGGGGGCCGTTGGCAGAGTTTCGAGCCTAGATGAACCTGCCAGAGTGTTAAAAGGTTATGGGGGAGATCAAAATCAAGATCATAATGGCCCAAGATATCCATTCCTATCAGCCCGAGCAGAGGAGGATGGAGTAAGGGGGCGCCGGGCAGTCTGCCGATAGGGAAAATATGATCAGTCAAATGTAAATTACCAATCATGAGGGATCCTACCGTCAGGTTAGGAACAAGATGATTACTTCCATCAGGACCTGAGATGAGGGTTTTGAGCCTGTTATCGGCAGAGAGCGCAAAACGGCTTAAGGCCTCCGGAGTTAGAAGGCTGCCTTCAGAGCCTGTATCAATAAGGAAAGAAAGTTCATTTCCCTCAATCTGTCCTTTTGTGGTGAGGGTATAGTCGGTATCAGTCAAGGGAACTGTGGCGATGTGAGTGAAAGAGCAGACGGTACCACCGTAGCTTAAGGGGGCAAAAAAACTTGCGGTTATCGTCGCAATCATAAAAAGCACATAATTCATGATGATTTGACGTTAGCGCGAGGATGAGCTTTCTGCCAGACCTCCATAAGATGGCGTTCATCGGCTAATGTATAAATTTGCGTGGAAGAGAGACTGGCATGCCCCAGAAGTTCCTGAATGGCGCGTAGGTCTGCTCCACCCTGTAAAAGATGTGAGGCAAAAGCATGGCGGAGCGCGTGAGGTGTTGCAGAATCAGGCAGCCCTTGAAGTTTGCGCCATTGTCTCATGGCTCGTTGGGCAACGCCTGGATTAAGAGGGCCGCCTCTTACGCCACAAAAAAGTGGCTCTGAAGGGTGGGGGGCAGGGTGTGCTTTCAGCCAGGATTGCAGGGTGTTCCTGACTTTCGGGAGGAGTGGAACAAATCTTTCTTTTCCTCCTTTGCCCTTAATGAGTAGGACGTCTCCTCCTGAACGATTCAGGTCTGAAATTGTGAGGGATAAAGCTTCGCTGATACGCAGGCCCGCTCCATAAAGAAGCGTAAAGAGTGCTTCGTCACGCAATGCCATAGGGAGGGTGTGTTCCTGTTCGGCAATGCCTTCAGGTGCTTTCTGAGCATCTTCTACCGAAAGAGGGCGTGGCAGACGTGGTTTGAGGCGGGGGGCGTTGAGCTGAAATAGGGCCTGTTGTTCGAGACCATGTTCTTTTTTAAGGTAATGGAAAAAAGAGCGTAGTGCGGAAAGACGCCGGGCGAGACTACGCGCAGTGCTTTCTTTATGACTATGTTGATATCTTCCTGATTTTTGTTCGGATTTTCTTGTTTCATGTGCAAGCCAGCTTCTGAAATCTGCTAGTTCAAGCTGTTCCAGATCAAGAATTGTTGGTTCATGACCTAAATGTTTCTGGAAAAAATTGAGTGCCTGCACGCCATCATGACTGTAAGCTATAATTGTTTTTGCACTGAGATGTCGGTCAAGATCCAGCCATTCCTTCCATGCTTCAAGGAGCGCATAGGCTGAAAGAGGGGGCTGAGTGATATGAGATGTCATAATGATTGAGAATAAGGCAGATTCATTTTGAAGAAAGAGGAAGAAAATTCCGAATCTGATGTTACTCCAAAAAAAGAAAAGGGGGAAAGGATTCGCCATTCTGTCCTGATTCCCAGACCTTTTCCCCAGCCTCTGGATTATTGTTTTTCCCGTTCCCTTTCGCCAGGAACATTGGTGCAGGTTCCTCTTGGACGCAAAGAGATTATGGGCTGTGTCTGGGATTCTGACTGGTGTGAAAAACTCCCGGTTGATTTTCGTCCTCATCTTCCAGGGCGTGTTTTTGATCTTTCCCGTCTGAAAGAAATTGACCACGTCATAGAAAATGTCCCTTCACTGCCAGAAAGCTTGCGCAGATTTATTGATTGGCTTTCAGCCTATACACTTAGTGCTCCGGGTATGGTTCTGGCGATTGCCTTACGTGTTCCGCTTGCGGGTGGTTTCCGGCCTATAACGGGGTGGATTGCAGGGTCGGAGAGGTTTTCTCCTGATGTACGATTAACCGCAGCACGCCGTGCCGTGATGGAGGTCGCTTCTGCTTTTGAAGCACAGACAGCGCAGGTCCTCAGTGAGAAAAGTGGTTCCAGCATTGCTGTTATTAAAGCGATGGGCGCACAGGGACTTCTGAAAGAGGTGCCGATAGAGGTACCATGGTGTGAAAAAAGGCCGGATGCACGATTTCATCCTCCTCATTTATCTGGGGAGCAACGACGTTGTGCCGATATTTTACGAGAGCGTGTTGAAAGACAGGATTTTAGCGTTACCCTTCTTGAAGGGGTTACAGGCTCTGGAAAGACAGAGGTTTATTTTGAGGCGGTTGCAGCCGCCTTGGAACAGAAAAAGCAGATATTGGTTCTCCTGCCTGAAATTGCATTGACGACGCAGTGGATGGAACGTTTTACAGCTAGATTTGGAGTAGAGCCTGCCCTCTGGCATTCTGACCTGACCATCAGGAAACGCCGCGAAGTATGGCAGAATGTTGCCTCAGGGAGTGTTGATGTGCTTGTAGGAGCGCGGTCAGCCCTGTTTCTGCCCTTTATCAATCTTGGTTTGGTGATTGTTGATGAGGAGCATGAGAGTACTTTCAAGCAGGAGGAGGGCGTTCTCTATAATGGACGTGATATGGCGATTGTCAGGGCGCGTCTTGTCTCAGCTTCGACCATTCTGGTTTCCGCAACTCCATCTTTGGAAACAGTCGTAAACGTGGAGCAGGGGCGTTATTTTCATGAAAAGCTTTATGTCCGTCACGGAGGAGCACGGTTTCCTGAAATCAGTCTGGTTGATATGAAAAAAGAGGGGCCTGAGAGGGGATTATTCCTGTCGCCTTTTCTCTGTGAAGCAATTGATAAAACCCTTGATCGGGGCGAGCAGGTCATGTTGTTCCTCAATCGTAGAGGCTATGCCCCACTCACCTTATGTCGGGCATGTGGGTACCGCTTCCAGTGCCCTCATTGTACAGCCTGGCTTGTAGAGCACAGGGCGCGTGGCAGAATGGCCTGTCATTATTGTGAATATACCCAGCCAATTCCAACTCATTGTCCTGAATGTCAGGCAGAACATAGTCTTGTGCCGATTGGTCCTGGTGTGGAGCGTATTGAGGAGGAAGCAAAAGCCCGTTTTCCTGACGCAAGGATCCTCTCCATGGTTTCTGACACACTAACAAGCCCTGGTGCGACGCAAGAAGCTGTGAGACAGATTTCAGAAGGAGAGGTCAATCTGATTATAGGAACACAAATTGTCGCAAAAGGATGGCATTTTCCCAATCTTACATTAGTCGGTGTCGTTGATGCTGATCTAGGGCTTGGAGGTGGTGATTTAAGGGCGGGAGAACGGACAATGCAGCTTCTTCATCAGGTATCAGGTCGTGCCGGAAGGGGGGAGAAACCAGGACAGGTTATGCTACAAAGCTACGTAGGGGACCATCCAGTAATGCAGGCGCTCCTTCATAATGATCTTGAAGGTTATATGCGGCAGGAAGCAGCTTTAAGAAAGCCAGGATTCTGGCCGCCTTACGGTCGGTTGGCTGCGTTAATCATCAGTTCACCCCATGAAAAAATGGCAGATAAAACGGCCCATGACCTCGCCCTTCAAGCCCCACAGGGGCCATTTATCCAGATCCTGGGACCAGTACCTGCGCCTTTATCGCTGTTTCGTGGGCAGCATCGGCGCAGAATGCTTTTACGGACGAGGCGTAACATAGCTGTACAACCTTTAATCAGACAGTGGCTGGAAAAGATAAAAATCAGCCGCGATGTCAAGATTACAGTGGATATTGACCCCGTTTCCTTTATGTAAGATGGGAAAGACTGCTTAAAAACGGCCCCGGCATAAATTAACGACAGTACCGCCGACTCCAATGAATGTGATGAAGTTGCGAAGCCAGGGTCTCAGCTTCTGAGGACCAAACAGAATCAGGAGCATAGCTCCAGTCATAACGACTTCTTCTGCGCGTAACTTATTGGAATCAGGGATCTTTTTATCCTTTGCGTTTTTACGCAGACCATTTTTTTTATCAAGATGCTGGAATTTGAAAGACATAGACCTCCCCCTCTGTAAATGTTTTTAAGTCACTATAGAGTAGTGTAAATGCAATTATCTGAAAGAATCATTATAAAACTCTTACAAATTTATAATAATCATTTCAGGGAGCTGTTTTTATTATTATCCTCTATAAGGGTGTATCAAATGTCTCATGTAGAACGGATTAAATTATTTATTTCGGTATCGATTTTATTTTTTGTTCTGAAACACAGGAAATGGAGAATATAGCTGTCACCATTCCCTGTGTTTGTTGTTTGTATCGGTTAAGCAACGTTTTGGAGGACATCATATCCTTCAAAGCAGGGTGGGCCAACTGTCAGCCCTTTAGACCGGGGAGCATGGCTATGGGCCAGTCTGAATGCTTCGGAGTTTGTCCAGTTTATGAAATCATCATAACTGTTCCAAAGGGTATGGGAGACATAAAGAGTGTGATCGTCAGCTTTCGGGCCACGAAGAAACTGAAATGATATGAAACCGGGCAGTTTTTTGAGGTGAACTTCTCGATTGAGCCAGTTCTGCTCAAAGGTTTCTTCATGACCGTGTCCGACTTTAAAGCGGTTCATGGCAATGTACATTTTATTTCCTTTCTAGAAATCATGACAGGCAGTGAGCATGTCATGAGGAATGAGGTAAGGACGGTTAGTCTGTTTGTGATGTTTTATAATGGAGGAAGGTAACCCAAAGACAGAACCGATTATTGCGTCTGTCATGACGTCCTGGGGCGGCCCTTGGGCATAGATTTTTCCTTTTTTGAGTAGGATGATGTGGTCGGCTATTGCTGCGGCCCAGTTCAGATCATGAAGGACGATCATGGCGATGCCACCTTTCTGGACATATTGTTTTACCAGAGAGAAGATGAGAAGGTGCTGTGCAGGGTCCTGGGCAGAGAGGGGTTCATCCAGTAGTAAAAGCTGGGTTTCTTTTTGTCTGTTTATGTTTAGTTGCAGTAAGACACGGGCTAGGTTGGCTCTTTGTCGCTCTCCGCCCGAAAGGGTCTGTATATTCTGCCTGCTTTTCTGGCTCAGCCCTACTGAATGAATGGCCTGTTCCACTAATGTATTTTTTACCTGCTGTGAAAGAGAATGGTCCAGACTCTGGAAAGCCATAGTTACAAGTTCTGAAGTTGTAAAAGAGGCTGTAATTGGGCTTTCCTGAGCTAATAAAGAACGCTTTTGTGCAAGAGTTTTAGATGATATCGTTTTGAGATCGATATTATTTAACAGTATTTTTCCAGAGCTGGCTGTTTTAAGGCCCGCCGCTAGTTCCAGGAGTGTGCTTTTCCCGGCTCCATTTGGACCTAAAAGGACAATAATCTGCCCGCAATCAGCTACAAAACTGATATTCTCAAGTAGGATATTGTGATCAATCCGATAGGCCACATCTTTGAAAATGAGTGTCATGATGTAAAATTCCCGGAACGTGTTTTTGTCAGTAACCAAAGAAAAGCAGGTGCTCCCAGTGCGGCAGTAATGATCCCGACGGGGACTTCCGCTGGTGGTGCAATAAGGCGTGCGGCCGTGTCAGACCATAAAAGGAGTAGAGCGCCAGAAAGGCCGCTGGCAGGAAGGACGATACGATGATCCGGCCCCGTAACGAGACGCACGAGATGCGGTACAATAACGCCGATAAACCCGATGACACCAACAAAAGACACAATAGGTCCTGTTGCGAGAGCCACACTGAAAATAGCCAGTTTTTTAAAGCGTTCTACAGGTTTTCCCAGAAGAATGGCTTCTTTCTCACCGAGGAGGAAGGCATTTAACGTGTGCCTCAGGGAAAATATGAGCACTATGGAAATCAGAAAAGAGGGTAGGAGGATTAGCAGTGTTGACCAGTTTGCGCCTGCTATGCTGCCGAGATTCCAGAAGGTAATGTCGCGTAGAGCTGTATCATTGGCGTTGAAGATTAATATGCCAGTAATGGCAGCAGTAAAAGCACCAATGGCGATTCCTGCAAGAATGACCAGAGTGGTTGAAAGTCCCTCCTGACGTCTGGAAAAATAATAAAGCAGTGTCGTTGTAAGAAAGCCTCCTATGATTCCTGAAAGAGGGAGAGACCATTTTATGATGAGATTCTGAAAAAGTGCATTTCCATGAAGAATATTTCCTAGACCCAAAGAACTTTCCAGAACGATGCAGATTGTCGCTCCTAAAGCTGCCCCTGAAGAGACGCCTGTAAGCCCAGGGTCAGCAAGGGGGTTGCGGAATAGTCCCTGCATGACGGCACCTGAAAGACCAAGGGCTGCGCCTGCCAGAATGGCGAGAAAAATACGGGGAAGACGGATCTGCTCTATAACAAATAAGTTTAATTTATAATCATGGTCATGCGTGATTGTGAAACCTGCCGCCCCTATGAAAGAGGCAAACAAAGCAGAGAGAATGAGTGTAATCGTAAGAGCCGAGAGTATGATTACGGAGGAAGGACGGGAAGAAACCATAAGGGAACGTCCTAAAAATGGCTCAGTGCCTGGGCAAGTGATAAGGCTGCTTGTGGTGTGCGTGGACCAAAGCCCAGGAGCTGCTCTCCTTCCATAGAAATAAGGGCATTATTCTGTCCTGCAGGAGTCAGACGGAAGGCAGGGTCCTGTGCCATAAGCATTTTCACCTGTTTCTCACTTTGGGACATCGTGAGGATGACATCAGGTTTTAAAGCAGCAATGGCTTCACTATTGAAAACTTTATACCCCTCTATATCGTGCGAAATGAGGGAGGCTCCAGCAAGAGAGATAATTTGTTCAGAAGCAGTATGGCGGCCTGCAACAAGAGGGCGTCCGTTAATGACCTGTAGAATAAAAAGAACTGCTTTATTGTTTTTATGTGTATTGCGCCATTGAGTGAGTGCGTCCCATTGAGTCTGGATTTCCTGACAGAGTTTTTCGCCTTCTTGCTTTTTTTGCACCAGACGAGCCAATAATCTGGTGCGGCGTTCAATAATGTTGGGAGATGGTGTTGCCTCTACGAAAAATACAGGAATTTTCGAAGCTATAAGATGGTCCATTGTTGTGGCAGGACCGGCATCATCAAGAGAAAGAATTAAGTCAGGTGCAAGTGATAAAATACCTTCAGGGGAGAGGGCACGCATGTACCCAAAAGAGGGTTTTTCTTTTAAGGCTTCAGGTGGCCAGTTTGAGGTGCTGTCTATACCAATAATACGGTCAGCTGCACCAAGCGCATAGAGTGTCTCTGTTAATGCACCACCAATAACGGCTATACGGTGCCAGTCCTGTATAGGAATGGGGCGGTTGCGGCAATCTTTGATTATCTCGGATGTCGCTGCTTGAGTGCTGGAATAAAGCCCTGTCAGCAAAGCCCCTAATCCAAGTTTTGAAAAATGGCGTCGGCTTAAAGAGCGGATTCTGGACATAGCTGGCTGCATAAAAAGATCCATACAAAGAAACGTGTATTTGGCCTGAATTTTTATGTAAATGAGAATCATTCTCATTGCAATAGATAATCATTATCATTTAGATGGAAATGTTTTTCTCTTCGTAAATGGATGATGAAGCCATGTCTTACTGCTCTTTTTCCTACAGAAAACCAAAGGTTTCTGGGGTCCATATCACATTATGTTGCCTGTCTTTGGTCTGTAGCAAAGCATTGGCAGATGGTTTGGAGAGCACTCAATCGTCTCCTTTATCTGCTGCAGATAATGCCTCTCTTTCTAAATCCGGCACCGATTCGGTAGTGGCACTTCCTTCCATCAAAGTGATGGGGAAGGCGAGTCCTGTCATTGTGCCGCAGGCTTCTTCTACGCTTTCACGTAAGGAAATGTTACGCGTCCAGCCTACCGAGCCCTATGCGATCCTGCGCGATTTACCTGGTGTTTATTTCCAAAATGACGGTACGCCAGCCTTGTCAGTTTCGATGCGTGGCATGCAGGATTTTGGACGTGTTAACGTGATGATTGACGGAGCCCGCCAGAATTTTCAGGAAAGTGGTCATGGTGCCAATGGGAGTGTCTACGTAGACCCAGCTCTTCTTGCGGGTCTTGATGTGACGAGGGGGACTGTTTCAACAGCAGATGGTGGAGGCAGTATTGGCGGTAAAATGAACCTTCATACCCTTGATGTTGATGATATTATTGATGCAGGCAAACAATATGGGGCTATTCTGCGTGGTGTCGGGGGGACCAATAATTATGATGGCTCAGGTGTTATCGGGGTTGGTGACCGTATTAATGATAAGGTTGGCATTGCGGCAGCCTATAGTATGAGAAGTTCAGGCGATTATGAAGATGGGAATGGTGATCGCGTGGCCCATACATTTCAGCGTCTTCAATCCGGTCTGTTTAAAATTGACTTAAAACCGGGAGAAGACCAGACGCTGAAATTAGGAACAGTCATCTACCATAACCAGTTTGGCGTAGGATCAGAAGGAATCGCTAATTCTGACGAAATACAGAATAATACTGGTACGATTGATTATCATTATACTCCTGCTGACAATCAATGGGTGTCGCTTCATGCTAAGGGGTATGTTGTCAGTACCAACATGTCCAATTATACGCCCTCTTTTCAGGCAGTCACAGTGGCTGCTGCTGATTTGACTCATTACGGTCTGACAACATTAGGCTTTGAGGTCGATAACAAGTCCCGCTTTAAGGGGGGACCGATAAATATGTCCCTGACTTATGGCGGCGAATATTACCATGATCAGGTTCATACAAAAAGTAGCACGAATTATGTGGGCGCGACACCAAGTGGAGGTAGAGAAGTCGGTGGAGCGTTTACAGAGTTAACAATGGGGTGGAATATCCTGCAATTGACTGGCGCTGTGCGTTATGACCGTTTTCATCTCTCAGGCAAGGGGAATAATGAATTTCCCGGTATCGCTTCGATGCCTGTCGGAAATTTTCGTGTAAATCGAAGTACGGATGCTGTCAGCCCCAAGGTGACATTTGCCGTAACACCGGTAAAAGGGCTCCAATTTTACAGTAATTATGGTCTAGGGTTTCGTCCTCCCGCGACGACTGAAACGCTTTATTCCGGGTCACATCCAGGGTTGGGTTTTGTGAAATTCGTACCTAATCCATACTTGCGGCCAGAGCGGACATATGGGTGGGAAGTCGGTTCAAAGCTTGATTTCCATAGCGTCTTTTCCAAAGGAGATCATATAGAAATGGACGCAGATTATTATGATACGCGTATCAAGAATTATGTTGGCCAGACTCTGATTAAGGGAAAAGCATCACCTGGTGTTTTCCCTCCGATCCCTAATTCAGGATATCTCTTTCAGAATATAGCAGGAAATAGCTATACGCGTGGGTTTGAAGGGCAGCTTAAATATGATTCCTCACTCTTTTTTGGTTCCCTGTCTTATACAAATACAACGACCCAGCTTGCCCAGCATGATTATACAGGGTACGGTCAGATTGTTACGACACCGCCACGGAATGTCATGGCCTCTACAATTGGGGTTCATTTACTGCAAAACCGCCTTGAACTAGGCGCGCGCGTCAGAGCCGCAACGGGGACAACAGGGCAGCCGACAGGACGCAATGGTACCAATGAGCGTGGGGGATATGTGGTGTTTGACCTCTTCGGCTCTTATCAGATTACCAAAAGAGTGCAGATTTTTACGAGTGCGGATAATGTGACGAACAGGCATTATTATAACAGCTCGCTCTCAACCATTGCCAATCAGGGTTTAACCGTTATGAGCGGAATCAACTTGGCTTATTCTGAGTAAGGTTTTTTAAAAGTGAGATCATTGGGAGTCATATCTCAATGGTCTTGTCTAGTAGCATGCCGACTTTAGTGCATCCCAGAATAATGCAATCAGCTCTTTTTTGTATAAGATGACGTGCAATCTGTTTTAAACTCTTTCTGACTTTCCGGTTACCTGTAAAGTTTCAATGCGTGCAAAATCCAGCGAGCGAATAAAAAGTTCGGAGGAGTGTAATCCTCCCAGTCTCTGTTGGGTAATTGAGCAGAGTTCACGATAATAAATTTGCCTGGAAGCAGTGGACATGCCGCCCAGTATGCTAATTGTTTTCATCATGATTGTTCCTGATTTTGTCAGTCATCCTGACCGAAAGCAGATTGCTCAAAATGTTTCAGGATTTTGTCTTTTTCCGGGAGGAACGGAGCCCGTCTTAAAACTTCATGAAAAGCATTAAGTGCCTTGATATGTTGATGAAGATTTTCCTGAGATTGGGCTAAAAGCAGCCAGCTCATCGGGTCACCGGGGTCATCCTGCAATGAAACGGCGAGATCCTGCACAGCACCTGTCGGGTCATTGCCTTTAAGGCGGGCAGCAGCACGGAGGCGTCTTAATAAAGCATTTTGAGGCTGGAGACTTAAAGCGGTTGAGAAAAGAGACTCCATAGCGGGAATGTTGCCTGTTTCTTCTTTTTCGCCTGCTGTTTTAAGTAATAAGCGCGAGGCCCCGTTTAGCGTGTCCTGACGTAGGGTTTCGGCTTTTTCCAGCAATCTCTGGGTGTCTTCTTCATTTTTGGCCAAAGCCAGTTCTTTTTCTACAGATTGCAGGGCTTTTCTTTGAATTGTTTCTCTGGGGTCTTTTTTAAGGGAAGGTCTGGAGAGAGGGGCAGCAGAAAGAGAAGAACAGCCTAGGATCACACAGAGGGTAGATATAAAAAGAGCCCCATACCAAAAGGTATGAGGCTTTTTTTTCTGTTTCAGGACGACACCGGAGAAAGAGGCTTTATCTGGAAAGGAAGCCTGTAATTTCCCTAAAATGGTCGTATCTAATCTCAATAGAGTCTTAGCCCTGACGTGCTTTCAGACGAGGATTCTTTTTGTTAATGACATAAACGCGGCCACGACGACGGACGATGCGGCAGTTTTTGTCACGAATCTTAGCGGACTTAAGGCTATTACGGATTTTCATGATCCAGGCTCCCAACCAAAAAAGCAGGCTCATCTCTTTATTCTTCAGAGACAACCCACGCAGACATAGCAGGGCTGAAAAGCCCGTATAATTGCGGCCCCAATAGCGTGAGAGTCCGTATTGAGTCAAGAAAAAACCACAAAAGTGCCTTTTCTCTTTGAATGATTTTACATTATGGTAGCCATTATGCGTAAAATTCTGAAAATTTCATTTCTATGTTCTTTGGGATTTCTGTTTTTGGGGATTAAGACTCCTGCCTTTGCACAGACACCTCCTGAGACAGAGAATTTTTTCGGTCCCGAGCTGAACGATTCTCTTGATAGTCAGGCAGAAATTTCCAATGGGAATGCCGAAATCAACAGGATTCTCAAAGTACTAAGGCAGAAACCCGATTCAGCAAGTACTGCCTGTCTTCAGGCCCTTTCAGCGATGCATGACGCGCAGAAACGTCTCAAGAAAGAAGCTGAGAACGTCTCTGACGATGAAACTCGGTCTAACTTTGAGCTGGCACAGGATGTTTTCGGCTCCAGTGTCATGGATGTCAACTCGATGTGCGGAGCTGATGCTCATACATTATGCCGCCAGCATCAATATGATAATGCTGCTTTGACCCAATATTGCCCTCTTCTCCAGGATGAGCCGGAAGAGGGGCAATAAAGCGGATTTTTAGTCTTTCTGGCTCTCATGCTGACTATCGAGGCACCAGAGCGCGAAAGCCTGTACCAGTGCCGTCTCCCGTAACCGTTCGAAGCGCCCTGAAGAGCCACCATGACCGGCTTCCATATTGATCCGGCACAGGAAAGGGCCGCCATGTGCTATATTTCTTAAGCGGGCAATCCATTTGGCGGGCTCCCAATAGGTGACGCGGGGGTCTGATAATCCCCCCATAGCCAGAATCGCCGGGTAGGAAACAGCGCGGATGTTATCATAAGGGGAATAGCCTGCGATGAGGTCGTAAGCCTCTGGGTCGGTCAGGGGGTTGCCCCATTCAGGCCATTCGGGTGGTGTCAGTGGAAGGGTTGTGTCTGACATGGTATTCAGGACATCAACAAAAGGGACCTGAGCTGCAATTCCGGCAAAGAGCTCTGGTGCCAGATTAGCAACAGCTCCCATTAAAAGCCCGCCTGCTGAACCACCATGGGCGACAATATGGCCTGAGTCAGTATAGTTTTTTGCAATCAAATAGTGCGCGCAGGCGACAAAATCAGTGAAACTATTCGTCTTTTTTTCCTTGCGCGCCTCAAGAAACCAGTTCCAGCCTTTTTCTGAACCGCCGCGAATATGGGCAATGGCATAAATCCATTTGCGGTTTACAAGGCTTAAAATACTTCCAGAAAAAGCGGCTTCTATGGAGATACCATAGGAACCATACCCATAAAGCAAGAGTGGTGCTGAGCCATCCAGAAGGGTGTCTTTATGCCGTAAGATCGTGATAGGGACCATTGCACCATCCTGAGCTGGCGCAAAAAGCCTTTCTGTTACATAGAGGGCAGGGTCATGACCTGAGGGGACTTCCCTAACCTTGCGTAAAATTCGTTCACCTGTTTGCATATTGAGGTCATACCAATGTGCAGGTGTGGTCAGGGACTGGTAAACATAGCGTAAAACAGGCTGGTCATATTCCAATATACCCAGCAGATTTAACGTGTAGGCAGGTTCTTTAAAGCTGATTTTCTGGGCTTGTTCACGTAGTGAAGGAGGAGACAGGTTTTCAAAATCTGGGGCCTGTCGAGCAGAAATGACATAGAGATTTTCGTTACACTCGAACCGTTCAATCCATGCGAGATAGTCTTTCCCGGCACAGACGCCAAGCAGGAAATGCCCTTTTTGGCTGGGAAGGAATTCAGACCAGTTTTCACGTTCAGGTGTCTGGTCGGGAACCTGCATCAGCTTAAAATCGACAGCATTCTTACTATTTGTCAGAATGATGAAGCGGTCATTCCAATGGGTGAAACTGTAACGTTCTCCCCTTATCAGGGGCGCTGCGACGGAAGGGGCTGCTTGTGGGGTGTGAGCAGGGATAAGAAGCGTTTCGTTTGTGTCGTGGTCGCCTCGTTCAATAATGATCCATTTTTTAGAATTACTCAGACCAATTGTGAGGAAAAAACCGGGGTCAGTTTCTTCAAAGACCAGATGGTCCTCTCCACCTGATAAGGGACGACGGTAAAGTCTTGAAGGGCGGCCAAAGTCATCACGGTAAATCCAGAAAATCCATTTTCCGTCAGGAGAGATGGTGAAAGACCCCGTTGTGTTTTCTATGGGATCAGCACACAGCTTTCCTGTTTCCAGATCCTTGACCTGAATCCGGTAAACTTCAGAGCCTTGGACGTCCTCGGCATAAATATAGTAACGATGGTCTTCTGTGTGAGCTGCACCGGACAGACTATAATAGGCGTGTTGCTTGGCGAGTTGATCTACATCCAGAAGGATTTCTTCTTTTCCTCCTTCGCGCGGACGGCGGATATGAAGAGGATGCTGCCCGCCTTCCTGGTAACGAATCCCATAAAGCCAGGGCCCATGAGGTACCGGGACGGATTCCTCTATGGGGGAAAGGCGCCCGCTCATTTCTTCAAAAAGCGTCTCCTGTAAAGCTTCAGTATTTTTCAGAACCGCCTTGCTATAGGTATTTTCGGCCTCAAGGTGGGTACGTATATCTTCCCTTAAAACCGTAGGGTCACGGAGCACTTTCTGCCAGTTTTCGTCTTTCATCCAGCCATAGGGGTCTGTTCTGACGCGGCCAAGTTGTTCAATTGTGATGGGGACGCGTTTAGCAGAGGGCGGGGTAGGAATATTTTTTTGAGAATTCATAAGGGAAATGTGGCTCTTTCACGCAAAGTGTCAATAAAGGGTGGGGCTGTAAAGAAAATGTCGTAATGTTTCCGTCATGTCAGAGGCGGTAGGAATCTTGTTGTAGGCGATTTGACAAATTGGCGTGAGCGTTAAAGCTGTCACAAGCCAGGCCCCTTGGAGAATGGGCAAATCAAGTGGTGAGAGAGATTCTTCAGAGCATAGCCCTCCATCCAATAATCTTTGACGGCTGATCCCGGGCAGGGCACCATCTTTTATGGAAGGCGTTACAAGGCGGCCCTTATGGAGGGCGATGAAATTTGAAGCTGTTGCCTCGGCGATGGAGCCTTTTTCATTTAACAGAAGAGCATCACCTGCATTTTGTTCGCAGGCTTCGAGGCGTGCAAGAATGGATGTAAGCACATTGGTTGATTTGATCTGACATAAGATTGAAGTCGAATCACGTCGGTAAGAAGAAAGGCTGACGCGAATAGGCTGGCTTTGTATTTCACTGGGAGGGCTGACTGTCAGCATGATTGTCTGTCGTGGATGGGATGGAGGCATCAAGCCCCGTGGTCCTGGCCCCCTTGTAATAGTTAATCTTGCTGACCCATCAGAGAGATGATTGACAGAGCAAAGCTGAGAGAGGGCATTTTCAATCAGTGCATAAGGGGGTGTTTCCAGCCGCAAATGCGTGCAGCCATAGTTTAATCGTGCCCAGTGGCGGGCAAGATGGGGGGCTTTGCCATCATTGAAACGAAAGGTCTCGTAAAGACCATCTCCTAACAAAAACCCACGGTCAGAAGGGGAAATAGCAGCTTCGTCAAGTGCCGTAATAGAGCCATTAAGCCAGAGGAAAGCAGGGGCGGAGCAAGGAGGGGTCATGGAGTGCCTAGAGCCTTTAAAAGGGGAGCGGCTTTCAGGAGCATTTCTTCGTATTCTGATTGTGCAGAAGAAGGCCAGGTGATACCGCCCCCTGCCCCTAACCGGAATTTTTTTTCCGTAGCGCTGATGCTGCGGATAATGACTGAACTATCCAGTGCGCCATCCCACCCTATCCGGAAGAGAGAGCCACAATATGCGCCGCGAGAAGAGCTTTCTAGCTCGTCAATAATTTCAAGAGCCCGGTGTTTAGGAGCACCTGTTACTGAACCGGGAGGCAATGTTGCCTCAAGCAGGTCAAAAACATCATGTTCTGCTTTTAATTGGCCATTCACGCTTGAAACAAGATGATGCACATGGGCAAATTCTTCGACTTTGCATAATTGAGGTACATGAACAGAAGCAAGCTCACTTACGCGGCCCAGATCATGGCGCATAAGGTCGGTAATCATCAGGTTTTCGGCCAGTTCTTTATCATTTTGTGCTAATTCTGCCTTAATTTTCTGGTTGGAGGCGGGGTCTGTTGCAATAGGCGCAGTACCCTTGATCGGACGGGTCTCTATAAGACCGTCAGCGGTCAGTGACAGGAACCTCTCAACTGAGCTACTTAAGAGGGAAAATTCAGGTATTTTGAGAAACGCACCAAAGGGAGCAGGGCAGGCATTTCGTAATTTCCTGTAAAGAGCGACTGTATCTGTATTCTCAGGCCGTTGGGCTTGCCAGCGCATGGTCAGGTTGGCCTGAAAAATATCACCTGCTTCAATATAGTGCCTGACGGCATCTACAGAAGCTTTCCATTCCGCTTCCTGATCATCGGGGATGAAGTTCAGAATAGGGGCGTGCGGTATGGCTCCAGAAGGAAGAGGGGGTGGAAGAGTGCCATTGGCGCTTGCCCACCATAAACGTTTTTCTAGCCGGTCGAAAATGAAAAGGTCATGACACGCCATGACCAGAAAGGCCGGGGCATCCGTGACATGACGGGAAAGAATCTTTTCGCAGGCCAATCCGGCCTCATAACTGGCAAATCCAATGAGACCCCCGGTAAAGGGAAGGTTGGTTTTCAGAAGCCGGGTTGGTTTGTGCTTTTTCCAGAATGCTCTGAGAATAGGATAAGGATTAAGACCCTCCTTCGTATCCAGCCTTATGTGAGCTGCTGGTTGGGGGCAGAGATAACTCCATCTCTGTCTGTCCTGGGCAGGGTTACCACCACTATCAAGAAAAGCGACCTGCTGACCCGAGAGGAAAAGGAGATAGTCTTCAGGGTCTTGCCAGGGGAGTTCAGCCAATAAGGGGGAGAAAGGAGGTGCCATAACTGACGATCTAATGATATTCGAAAATCAGGAGAAAGAAACTTGCCCTTTTTTAAAGGATTTGATGAGGTGAGAGAAGAGTCTCAATGTCTTGGGCTTTCTCTCTCTGGTGCTTCGAGAGGCTATAGTCTATAATAAACCCTTCTGCTGTTATAGAAATTGGGTGGCCCTGTTTTGAGCGAACCGCACGATAGTCTTCCTTCCGATCGCTTACCTGTGACAATTGAGGAGGAAATGCGTTCCTCCTATCTGGCTTATGCGATGTCAGTCATTGTCTCGCGCGCTTTGCCAGATGTCCGTGATGGGTTGAAACCTGTTCACAGACGTATCCTCTACGCCATGCGTGAAAGTGGTTTTACGTCCGATAAGCCCTATCGCAAGTCAGCCCGTGCGGTTGGTGACGTCATGGGTAAATATCACCCTCATGGCGATAGCTCAATTTATGATGCCATGGTGCGTATGGCACAAAGCTGGTCAATGCGTGTCTGCCTCATTGATGGGCAAGGTAACTTTGGCTCAGTTGATGGTGATAGCCCTGCTGCCATGCGTTATACAGAGGCTCGGCTTGCCCGGTCTGCCTCTTTCCTGCTGGATGATATTGACCGCGATACGGTTACATTCCAGCCTAATTACGATGAAAGTGAGCAGGAACCACAGGTTCTGCCCGCTGCCTATCCTAATCTTCTTGTTAATGGGGCTGCCGGGATCGCTGTGGGGATGGCGACCAATATCCCCACCCATAATCCGCTTGAAGTCATTGACGCGACCCTTGCTATGGTGGCGAACCCTGCCATTACGCTTGATGAGCTGATGCAGATCATTCCTGGTCCCGATTTCCCAACAGGGGGAATCATTATGGGGCGTCGGGGTATCAGGCAGGCTTTTGAGACAGGTCGTGGCTCGATCCCCGTTCGGGCCCGTGCCGAGATTGAGGAAATCCGCAAGGATCGATACGCCATTGTCGTGACCGAGATTCCCTATCAGGTAAATAAGGCAACATTACAGGAGAAGATTGCTGATCTTGTCCGTTCAAAAGAGATTGAAGGCATTTCTGATATCCGTGACGAGAGTGATCGTTCCGGAATGCGTGTCGTCATTGAATTAAAGCGCGATGCCACAGGTGAGGTTGTTCTTAACCAGCTTTATCGTTTCACGCAGCTTCAGACCTCTTTTAGTGTGAATATGCTGGCTCTTGATGAGGGGCGCCCCCGGACAATGGGGCTGATTGATGTTCTTAAAGCCTTTATCCGTTTCCGTGAGGATGTCATCCTGCGCCGGGCACGTTTTGACCTCAATAAAGCGCGAGATCGTGGGCATTTGCTGGTTGGTCTGGTGATTGCGGTTGCCAATATTGATGAAGTGATTACCCTGATCCGTTCAGCCCCGGATGGCGCAACGGCGCGTGAGCGCCTGATGGCGCGAGCATGGCCGGCTGAAGAGGTTGTGCCTCTGCTTGAGCTGATTCACGATGAAGGCAATATCGTTATAGATGGTCATGTTCATCTGACTGAAGCGCAGGCACGTGGTATTCTGGATCTGCGTCTGCAACGCCTGACAGGTCTGGAACGGGAGAAGATTCAGGCGGAACTGGATGAAGTCAGCGTCAAGATTACAGAACTGCTTCATATCCTGGAAAGCCATATCCGCCGTATGGAAGTCATGCGTGATGAACTGATGGCGGCGCGTGCGGCCCTGTCCTCTCCCCGTTGCACGGAGATTTCTGATGCATTGGGCGATCAGTCTGATGAAAGCCTGATTGAACCGGGGCAGATGGTCGTTACGATTACACGTGATGGCTTCATTAAACGTACGCCTCTGGAGATATTCCGTTCCCAGAATCGTGGAGGCCGCGGACGGACTGCGGCTGGTCGTCGTGGTGATGATGTGGTGATTCGCAGTTTTAATGCGCATACCCATCAATGGGTGCTGTTCTTCTCATCCGGTGGGAAAGTCTACCGCATGAAAGTCTGGCATTTGCCAGAAGCAGCACCTACAGCCAAAGGACGCGCGCTAGTCAATCTTCTGCCAGAGCTTGGCGAGGATATTATCACAACGGTTTTACCTTTGCCGCAGGATGAAGATACGTGGGATGATCTTCACCTTGTCTTTGCAACAGCAAGTGGGAATGTCCGCCGTAACCGCCTTAGCGATTTCCGTAATATCCGTGCTTCCGGTCTGATTGCCATGAAGCTGGATGAAGGGGATTCCCTCATAGGTGTTGCTACCTGTCAGGAAGGGCAGGATGTTTTCCTCGCAACGCGTAATGCCCGTGCCATTCGCTTTCAGATCACTGATGAGACATTGCGCGTCTTTGCAGGGCGCGGAAGCACAGGGGTAAGAGGCATCCGCCTTGCTGAAGGCGATCAGGTCGTTTCTCTTTGCATCCTCAACCATGTTGAGGCCAGTGTGGAAGAGCGTGCGGCTTATCTTCGTATGGCTAATGCTCGTAGGCGTGCGGCCGTTCATGAAGGGGAGATCGAGGAAGATACTGCTGAAGTAACTTCAGACGAGGAAGAAGAAAACGTAACAGATACAGCCTTGAGTGAGGAACGCTTTGAAGAACTTTCTGCTCAGGAAGAGCTGTTACTGACTGTGACGGATACTGGTTTCGGCCGACGTTCTTCAGCCTATGATTACCGCGTTTCAGGACGTGGCGGCCAAGGGCTGAATAATATGAACTTTACGACAGAACGCAGAGGCCGTGAAATTGTGGGAACTCTTCCTACAATGGGTGATATTGATATCATGATGGTAACAGATACGGGGCGTCTGATTCGCCTTCCTGTGTCCCAGATCCGTGTCATGTCCCGACAAGCAGGGGGTGTGACCTTGTTCCGCGTGGATGGGGAAGAGCGGGTGATGAGTGTTTTCCCTGTTGAAGAAGATAATAGCGAGCAGCAGGCTGAAGATACGGTGACAGCGCCTGTGCAGGGAGAGCTGAAACAGGATGAGTAATCCGCGTATCGGTTTTTATCCAGGTACATTTGACCCTGTCACATTTGGGCATCTGGATATCATTGACCGTGCTGCTGCGATTTTTGATCATCTGGTTGTCGGGGTTGCGGTCAATGAAGATAAAAAACCTTTTTTGACACTGGAAGAACGGATTATCCTGATCAGGGAGGAAGTCTCAAATCTTCCTCATGGTGACCGTATTTCAGTCATTGGTTTTAATAATCTCTTGGTTGATGCTGTCCACCAGGCAGGAGCAGGGACTGTTGTGCGTGGTTTACGCTCAGCAGGGGATTTTGATTTTGAGACCCAGCTTTCTGGTGCCTTGCGTCGTCTGGCACCCGAAATTGAGACAGTCTTTTTATTGGCTTCTGAGCGTCACCGTACGACGGCGAGCCGGATTGTGAAGGAAATAGCGCGTTTGGGGGGAGATATTTCTCCCTTTGTCAGCCTAGAAGTTGCCCAGAAGATCTTATCAAAGCTGGGTCGCCTTCCTACATAAGATCACAGAGTTATAGCGTAATCATTATTTTGAATGAGGGACATCATGTCTGAAACAGAAACACCTAATGCCGAAAAACTTGTTTTGGAAATTCCTGAGGGGAAGGTCGTGATTGCTCTGCGTCCTGATCTGGCGCCTAAACATGTCGAGCGTCTGGTTACATTGGCAGAGGAAGGATTTTATAATGGTGTAAAATTCCACCGTGTGATTGACGGTTTTATGGCACAGGGCGGTGATCCCACAGGGACAGGAAGCGGTGGAAGCTCCTATCCAGACCTGCCAGCTGAATTTACGAAAGAAGCCCGCTTTGAGCGTGGAACAGTCGGCATGGCCCGCACAATGGACCCACATAGTGCCAATAGTCAGTTCTTCATCATGTTTGAGCCATGCCCCTCTCTTGATGGGCAATACACAATCGTAGGGCAGGTCATTCAGGGCATGGAAGCTGTCGATAAAATTAAACGGGGAAAAGGGCCATCAGGAATGGTCAGAGAGCCTGATGAAATCATCCGCGCTTATATTGAAAAATAAGCGTTTTTCCATAAGCCCTGGAGACAGAAATAGTCTTCAGGGCTTTTTTTTGATTAATCTTTTTGTAAGAGACGTTTTTTTGTAGAAACGTCCTTGACGCATGCCGCCTGATCCTGTAGCTAGTGCCTCAAGTTGAACCGGTAGCTCAGTCGGTAGAGCATTCGACTTTTAATCGAATGGTCGTGGGTTCGAATCCCACCCGGTTCACCATTATTTCCCCTTTATATTATTTCAGAAATAAGTGGCAATAGAATGTCGTTTTAGGACATTTTCTTCTTCGTTGTTCGAAGTAGTTGACGAGCTTTCTAATCTTATTTCAGGTGACCACAGGCTGTATCGGGCCGTTTGATTTGCCTGCTTACTTCAGTTGTGAGGGTAAGTTTTAACTGCTTGATGTCTGGAGAAACTAAGCATTGGTGGTGTGAATCCAGAGAGCCGGATTGGTTACCGTCTGATCCAGCGTGTCAGACTGTTGCCAATAAGCTGGATCAGGCAGACCATGATGACGAGCACAGCGACAACCCAGAGCATGATGGTGGTATTAAAGCGCTGATAGCCATAGCGTATGGCAAGGTCTCCAAGGCCGCCTGCGCCGATTGTGCCAGCCATGGCAGAAGCGCCTACGAGGGTGACAAGGGTCACTGTCAGGCTGCCAATCAGGCCGGGCATGGCTTCTGGAATGATGACAGAGCGTATGATCGTGAAGCGGGAACCACCCATAGCCCGTACAGCATCAATCAGGCCAGGGTCAATCTCTCTGAGAGCGACTTCTGCCAGACGGGCAAAATAAGGGATGGCAGCGATGGCTAATGGTACAATAGCAGCTTCTGTTCCTAATGACGTTCCTGCAAAGAAACGCGTAACGGGGATCAGCAGAACCAGCAGAATGATGAAAGGAACGGCGCGCAAAGCGTCAACAATGATTCCAACGAGACGTGGGAAGAACGGAAGCCGGTAAAGTCCTTTAGGGCCCGTTGTAATCAGGAAAAGCGCCAGAGGAAGCCCGAAGAGCAAGGCAAGCGCAGTGGAGGCGAAAACCATCTCCAGAGTTTGTAAAGTCGCATTAAAGATGAGTTTAAGAATAATCGGGGACATAACCCATCGCTTCCATATGCTGAACTTTAAGAGCCAGAAAAGCCTGAGCTTCAAAAACGCGTTCCCCTTTAAGGGCAATAATCATGTCGCCTGCCATTTCATTTTCAAGGGATGTAATCCCTCCTTGCAGGAGAATAGTCTCAACGTGAAATTGTTCTGCTATCTGGGAAAAGAGCGGAGAACAGGCAGTTTTATGATTTAAAACCAGCCTCAGGACAGGCAACCATCCTGGGGCGGAATGAGGCTGGATGACATTCTCAAGTTCTGGTGGCAACTGGGGACTGCTCTCTGCTAACAGAGCCTGAAGGGGACCTCCGTCCCTGTTTTTGCAAAGTAAATCCAGAAAGGTACCATTTTCGACTAATTGACCCTGATCCATAACCAGTACATGGTGGGCAAAGCGCCGAATGACGTCCATTTCATGAGTGATCAGGATAATGGTCAGTCCCAGTTTTTGGTTAATATCACCTAGAAGATTCAGAATGGATGTGGTTGATTCCGGGTCAAGGGCAGAGGTTGCTTCGTCGCATAAGAGGAGTGACGGGCTGGCAGCCAGAGCGCGGGCAATCCCGACTCTCTGTTTCTGTCCGCCTGAAAGCTGCGAAGGGTATTTGGGGCCGAAACCATCAAGCCCGACAAGTTTTAATAATTCAGTAACCCGCTCTTTCTGTTGTGCTTTGCTCCACCCTGCAATTTGCAAAGGTAATGCAATATTTCCGGCAACAGAACGCGACGTTAAAAGATTAAAATGCTGGAATACCAGCCCGATTTTACGCCTAATCTGGATCAGTTTTGATTCAGTCTGTTTGGTCAGGTCGATCCCATCGAGGAAAATGGAACCTTCTTCTGGCCGTTCGAGGGCGCATAAGCTACGGAGAAGTGTAGATTTCCCCGCGCCTGAACGGCCAATAATACCGATAATCTCTCCCTTTCTGACTGAAAAGGAGACATCATTCAGGACTTTATGACCGGAGAAACTATGGCTGACTTGCTGAACGTCTAGAAGAATGCTCATGGCCAGGCAGGAAGAACCGTTCCGTGATAGGCTTTTGCAATAGCGTCAGCCACATTAGCCTGTTGAAAAGCTGCAACAAGATTTTTGACCCAGGAGGCATTTTTGTCCTCCGGGTTAATGACAATGATATTCACGTAAGGGTTGTTTTTCAGATCTTCTGTTCCGATGCGTTCTTTTTTAAGATCGACGCCAGCTTTGCGCGCCCAGTCAGTATTGATGACGGCTCCGTCCAGATCAGGCAGGGTACGTCCGACAATACCGGCATCAAGCTCTTCAATTGAGAGGTTGCGTGGGTTATCTGTCACGTCCAGTGCTGTCGGAAAAAGCCCTGCTTCTGGAGAAACTTTAATAAGTCCCAGTGCCTGAAGCATCAATAAAGCGCGGCCCTCATTGCTTGGGTCATTAGGAACGCCAATTTTGGCATTTTTAGGAATATCGGCCAAAGATGACCATTTTCTGGAATAAAAACCGATAGGCTGGAAAGTCGTATTGCCAGCAATGATCAGGTGATAGCCATGTGCCTTGTTCTGAGCTTGCAGATAAGGGCCATGCTGGAAAGCATTTGCATCCAGATCATGCTCAACAAGCGCCTCGTTTGGAGCATTATAATCAGAGAATGTTGTAATTTTCAGGGTCAATCCGGCTTTTGCAGCATTCTGGGAAACAATTTGCCAGATATCTTCATCCTCTCCAGCCATGATCCCGACCTTCAGGACTTTTGGTGCTTCAGCGAAAGCCTGTCTGCTGAATGAAAAAATGCAGAAGCCAAGAGCCATTATACCTGTGAACAGGAAGAAGAGAGAATGGCGGTTGGGGAGACGTAACAATCTCATTTAGAGTATTATCCAGTGACAAAAGCAGACAGGGAACAGACATCACATATTATCTGTTTTATGTTATAATTTCCAGTATCAAGGCGCCCTACAGGCTCTGGATGACTCTTTGCCAGAGCTTTATAGAGGAACAGGCTTTTAGGGATTTTGGGTCTTTTCGTCAAATATGACCTTCGAGGTAGGAGGCTTGTTTGACTGCGTTAAATTCACAGAACTCATAACGTCCGACACCAGATGTGACAAAAGGATCGTTTGAAAGAATCTGGCTGAATTCTTCTACTGTGATTGTTCCATGCGCGATCAGCACTCCCCCTTTGCCCGATGTCATAGGACCGGACATGAGCAGAATATTTTTTTCGAAAAGACCAGAAAGGAAAGCACGGTGTGCAGGGCGTTGTTCAGCGACCTCCTCAGCAGAAGCGAGATATGTCACGGTTGCGATAATTACATTACTCATAAAAAAATCCTTTAATGACGTGTTATTTACGCATATTTTACGGTTTGTCGCCAATTTTAGACCAGTGTGTTGACTATAAAGTAAAGTGTTTTGCTGAAAGGTTGCATCATGATTCGCATTCTCATTACTTTTTTTATCCCCTGGTTCACCTTTTTTACAATCGGGCGGCCTCTTGCAGGTATTATCTGCTTGATTTTGCAGATTACGATTTTGGGCTGGGTTCCTGCAGCGATCTGGGCGTTTATGGCTCTTCGAAATTATGATCAGGGCAAGGCTTGCCAGAAATAATTGCCTCCTGCATCAGTTTTGAGGACGGAATCTCCCCGCTTTCATAGCAGGGAGATTTTTTTATGGGGCATTCTTTTTTTCAGTAGATCCCTTTTCGTTATCAGATTTTTTTCCCGTTTCTTTTATTGAAACAGGGAGATCGCTGACAAATTGTACTGTGCGTGTCGGGAAGGGGATATCAATCCCGCGCTCTTCGAAAAGTTTTTTCAGACGGCGGTAAAATTGTCGTTGAACAGGCCACCTTCCCGCTGTTGTCGTTGGTACAGCACCTTTAATGGAGACTGAAGAGTCGTTGAGGGAATCGACCCCCCAGAGTTGAAAGTCATCAATAATGAGATTTTTAAATTCCGGGTCAGCTCTCATATCTGCGGTAATGTCAAAGAGTGCCTTAACAGCTAGGTCTGTATCGGTATCGTATGAAACATCAGCCGTAATTAGGGCACGGGCAAAATCACGATTATAATTAATGATTTGTCCAAGCGAGCTGAAAGGGAAGATATTGATTGAGCCATCTAGTGCCCTGATATGCACAGTGCGCAGAGAGAGCTTTTCAACAATTCCATAAGTGCCGTTTAATGTGACAGCATCTCCGACAGTCAGGGCATTTTCCATCAGCAGGAAGATGCCACTGATGAAATCTTGCACGAGTTTCTGTGATCCAAAGCCAAGGGCAACACCAAAAATTGAAGCACCTGCTAGGAGAGGCGCAATATTTACTCCGAGCTGGGACAGGACTGTCAGACTGATGATGGCAGTCAGAATAACAAGTAACAGGATCCGTAACATGGGCTGTAACGTGCGGATCCGCGCCATACGGGCTTTATAGTTTCCTGTCCCGTCCTGTTCTATCTGACGGATTTTATGTTCGATTGTGACATTGGCCACTTCCCAGATAATAACACCAATAAGCAGGCTTATGATGACCGTCGCGAGAGAGGAAAGAATTCGTGCCCCGATCGTATGTTTACCAATGACCTCATAAGCAGGTGTGCCCCAGGCGATTGTTAGGGCAAGAATTGTCAGGATGATGATGATGAAACTCACGACACGCTGTGCTGCCGGGTAGTAACGCAGGATCCTGGTTCTTGTTTCTTTGCTGATGGACCACCGGTCAAGTGAGTTGAAAAAACGTTCAAGACCACCATAGGCAAAGATACTTAGTACACGCATAATGATCAGGGCGATGACAGTACGACCTGTAATGCGCAGGATCATCGTATAGCCGCCCGGAATTTCAGCAGCCCAAACAAGCCAGAGGGCAAAGACGAAAAATAAGGCGATAACCCACCAACATTTGGCAACAAAATGTAGAATGGGGGCTAGCCGTTTATTATGTTCAGCTGCCCTGTTAAGGGCCCAGTTGACATTGGAGCGGCTACCCAGAATGAGGAGGGCAATCATGATATGGACAATCAGGGCCAATATTTTCGCCAAAGAGAGGCCTATGGACTCAGGTAAGGTGCAATCCTTGAGGATAATAAGGGCTGTAATTCCCCATGATGTTACATGACCGATATTGCGTAAGCCCTTAAAGAGGAAGGTGGATGTTTCATCGCTTAAGGTCGTTAGGCGCAACCATGGTTTTTCAGGTGAAAAAAGGGCACGTAGTAGGGCAATCCAGACGGCAAGACCGACTACAGCAAACCAGGTGATGCTCCAGATTGCTCTCATGGTCTGGGCGTCAGGATCGGGGTCAAAACTCTGGATCAGTAAGGCAATGAGGGGAAACATGCAGACCCCAAGCAGATCCATTATAAAGCGGCCAAATGTATATGGAAAACGCCGCAGTGTGACCATCAGATAGGCCATGGCTCCCTGACGCTGCATACGTTTTTCCGTATCCTGTATCTGGGCTTTCTTGTCAGGACTGTCACCTTCTGAGGGGGGGGACGTCTCCTTTGACTGTTTATTGGCAGTGTCTCTGCTTTCCCTGAGGTTTTTAAGATCGTCCTGGATATTGTCGCGATTAAATCGTTGGGCTTTTAGCTCCAGTTTTTTACGTGGTGTGCGTAGGAGGAGGTATGTACAATAGGCCAGTGCAACGCCACCAATGACCAGAATTGCTACGCGAATGGAGATCCGTATGATTTCACGTTGCACGCTGGGGGTCTTCATAACGTGGTGAATCCACGGTACCAATTCCCTGAAATTGGTAACGGTTTTCCCCAGGGTTTTTAATTCTTCCAGACTATTACTGCTGATATCGGCAATTTTATCCCAGCCTGTACCAAGCAAAGTAGTGCTTTTATCGACTGTTTTCTGGGCAGTGGAAAGATTTTGGAGTGTTGTAATGAAATCCTGTCGTTTCTTAGGGTCTTTTAAGACCGTCAGGAGCTGCTCGGTTTGTTGCTCTGAAATATGGGACGTTGTCACTGATGCAGCAGTTTCAGCATAACTGTTCCGGACAGAAATGGCAGACCCAAGGACCAAAAATAGTACAAAAGCAACGATTTTGAAAAAAGAGAGCACTGTTACAGGAAATGTCAATTTCCGGGAAGAATTCTGTGCGTGTTGTTGCTGCATCGGCTCAGCCTTTTTTGGTTCACTATGAGAGATGATATGAAAATAGCCAGCGATTTTCTAACATTTAAGGTTCTTAGAACTTAAACTATCTGAAGGGTACACAATCCTGACAAGGAAACAGAATCATTTGATATGGATTTATGACGTGATGATTCTGAATTCTATCAAGGCTTTTCTGAAGCCAAGGCGACGGACCATAATTGGGCCAATGTGTCTGCCGTTGCTGTTCCATTAAGCTGCTTCAGGGTTGTGAGCGCTTCGTTTGTTCTGCCAGCGTCGTTTTGAGCTAAGGCATAAAGGAGTAAGGCCTGTTTTTGTCCAGAGGGATGCTTTTTTAAACCTTCTTCCATCAGGGCTAATCCCTGTTCTGCCTGCCCGGCAAAGATGAGATTATATCCTGTTTTTAAGGAGAATGTTGCTCTGGAGTCAGACTGTGCCTTTTTAACTGCTTCAGCAAGGTTTTCCTGCTCTGTTTGGGCTTTAAGCGTAATAAAATCATGGAAATGGTCATAGTCATTTTCAGTAATACCATTTCCTATAAGACCTTGTTTATGTGCCTGATCCAAAAGATGAAGCGCTAATGTTGCGTGACCAAGCTGCACAGCTCTCTCAACCATATCTTTGAGGTCAGCCGGGTCCTTAAGATTATGGGTCAGGAACCTCAATCTCTGGAGCGTGAAGGATAAAGTTGGTGAGAGGGCATGATTTGTCATGAGAGACTGGATCAGGGCCTGCCAGTATTGTGGTTTTGGATAATATCTGGCCAGCAGCGTGTAGGCCTGATTTATGTGTGCCTGATCTTTCAAATGCGTGGCGGCTAGTCCAAGCAATTGTAATTGCGTTTCAGAAGGATTTTTGCCGGATTTTTTTGAAGCTTCCAGGCTTTTTTCAGCGGCTCTAAGTGTTTTGGGCCAATTATGATTGAGATAAAAGGCTTGTGTCAGGAGTAGGCTGGTTTGCTCATTAGGGCCAATTTCGTTCAGATAACGTTCTGCTGCCTGGGCAGCGGCATCATAATTTTTGTTTTTATAAGCCAGACTTATTTCGGCAGAGAGTAATCTGGCTTTTTCCTGTGCAGATGTAAGAGGGTCTTTGATTAAGGTTTCAGACGCACGGAAAGCCTCCGTCACATTCGCTGTTTGAATGGCAATGGCGACTTTCATCTGGTTAATGACGTGTGTCTCGTAGGGAGTTTTATTGGGGATAATCTCCGCTGCATCCATCGCTGCAATCGCCTGGTTATAATGGCGTTCAGAAAGGTCTTTCTGGGCCTGTTCCAGAGCGCGCCCGATATCTGGTCTTAGGACGGCTTCATCAGCATAAGAGGATTGGATACCTGCCAGAAGGAATGTACCGCACAGTAAAGCGGAAAAACCACGGAAGCGGAAATGTGCCACAATTATTGTCCTTCTGTGAATTGCTCCAGCCCGATAATGCCCAGTTTCCTGACGCCTGATTTTTGGGCGTCTGCCAGTACGTGGGCAACAGTCTTATAGCTTGCTAGACGGTCTGGATGGATATGGAGTTCCGGACCTTCTGCCCCATCCTGTTCAACACTGGCACGTAGATGATTCTGCAAATCCTCTTCTGAGGTTAAAAGAGTGCCATTCCAGCTCAAACTGTTATCGTAATTGATATCGAGCGTAACTGGCGGTGTATGGTTTGTCTCAGCCTGGCTTTTATTCTGAGGAAGGTCGATGGAAACAGAATGGGTCTGCAATGGAATTGTCACGATTAACATGATCAATAGAACAAGCATGACATCAATTAAGGGTGTCGTATTAATGTCAACGAGGCTGTCATCTTCGTGTGAATTATTAGTGCCAAGATCGGGAGACATGGGGGTCTTCTCCAGTTAAACGGTTCGATCAGGAAATATCAGCCATGAGGGGGGAGCGTAATAAAATCGACATGGGCAATCCCCGCTTCCTGACATGCTTCAATAATAGGTCCGATAGCAGCATATTGCGCGTTACCATCACCACGGATCTGAATCTGTGGTTGTGGATTCTGCCCTGCAACGGCCTGTAGCTTTTCCATTAAAGATGTGTGGTCAGACAATAGTTCCTGATTCCAGTAAACCCGCCCGTCAGAAAGCACAGCCAGAACAATATTTCCGATTTTTGTCTGGGTCGGCTGGTTGCGCTCAACCGGCAGATTGACTTTAACAGTATGTGTCGCAACAGGGATTGTGATCAGAAATATGATGAGGAGCACCAGCATGACATCGACAAGTGGGGTGGTATTGATTTCCGATACCACCTCATTTTCATCATGATCATCTCCACTATTAAAGGAGATCGCCATTTTATGCCTGACTTTCAGGTGTACTAGAAGGGGACTGGGCGTCCTTGTTGAAAACAGCATCATGACGGAAACCGCCAATCAGGATTGAGTGCATGTCAGAGGAAAAATTCCTGACACGTTCCATCGCAGCCTTATTGCGGCGGACAAGCCAGTTATAGGCTAAAACAGCAGGAACAGCCGTGGCAAGGCCGATAGCAGTCATAATCAGGGATTCACCAACAGGTCCAGCAACTTTGTCGATCGTAGCCTGTCCTGCAATCCCGATTGCTGTCAGGGCATGATAAATCCCCCAGACTGTTCCGAATAAACCGACAAAAGGAGCAATCGAACCGACTGTTCCCAGAAAAGCAAGGCCAGTTTGTAAACGGGCGCCAATCATATCCACTGAACGACGGAGAGACATGGCGATCCATGACTGACGGTCAATCTGCTGTGTGATTGCCCCCTTATATTGGTCCGTTGCTGCCAGGCCGGTTTCAGCAATGTAGCGGAAAGGGGAATTTCCTTTAAGAGCCTGTACGCCTTGGGAAACAGATCCATTTTTCCAGAATTCACGTTTTACTTCACGATCTGCGTTAAAGAGACGTGCCTGCTCAATCAGTTTGACGATTAGAACGACCCATGTACCTGCGGACATGATGAGAAGAATGAGAAGGACGATTCTGGCAATATTATCACCGTTCTGCCAGAGGGCCTTCAGACCATAGGGATTGGTTGTCGGAGCTATATCGGTTTTATCTTTGCTAAGGAGAGCAACAGAGTTAGCACCTTCTTGTGCTGATGATGGAAGTTCGGCCTGGGGAGCTGTTGATGGAGCAGATTGTTGAGTCTGTGGGGCAGAGGGGAGGGTCTCTGGGTGTGAAGCGTCAACCTGGATACTGTAATTTGGTTCTGACTGTGCAAGAACAGCGGATGGCAGGCAGAACACCCCGCCAAGTCCTAAAACCAGGGCAAGCGCACAGGAACGATTTCGCTGGGCAAAAGAGATGTCAGAACGTGTCAGGTGGTGAGAAGGTCCGGTCATGACGCTTGGTAATCCTCTTTCATCGCGTGATTATGGTAGAAAACAGAAACTCTGGTAGATAATGGGAAGCATAAAAGACTATCTGGCATTATGGTCCCTTAATTCATGCCATCATTGAGTGTAAAATCAATATGGAGCACGTGGTTATGCTCAATGACGGGCTGACCATTCATGATTGCGGGCTGATAACGTACGCCTGACTCATTTAAAAACTCCAGCGCACTTTCAGCAAAATCATGGCCACCACGGACTTTGAGTAACTTGCAATTTGCCGGTCTGCCATTTGTCAGAATATCACAAACAGCCGTTACACTTCCTTCCCGGCTTTGCTCCTGTGCTTCTGGCGGATATTCGGGCTGAACATTATTAACAGGGACTGCCCCTGCTGAATGGTCTCCCGCACTGGGAGAGCCATTTGCTGCTCCCTCATTGGCTTTTCCGGTAGTGCCCTGTGTTGATTGGGACTGACTGTCAGAGGGGTGCTGCGTTTTAGAAGGCTGAGCGTTTTTTTGTGCTTTGACAGGTTTTTTATGCGTTACATGTTCAATAGGGTGTGCCTGCTTCGCAATATTCAGTTTTGGAGGGGGAATATAAGGGTCTGCCGGTTCGACCATTGCGGGGGGCGGGGGAGCGGCAGCAGATTCCTGAGAGGGGGTTTGAGCAATAATCGTTGTTTGTAGGGGTGATAATGTTGCAGTTGCCCTCTGCATGGCCGAGTGTTGCTGGTTGAGGGAAAATAACGCAACGCCAGCAATCAGACATGTCACCCCGATAGCAATGGCATAGTCAACGGGCCTATGCTGTTGGGCAACATAATGTTTCATAGTAAAACCTTTTTATCCTGTGCCAGTTTCAGAACGTCGGATCAGAAAGCCCCTGTTATATGCTCAGGGGGACTATACACTAAATGCAAATTACTATCATCCTCTTTTGCATAAAAGGGTAAAACTATCTCCCAATTACAGAAGCCGGTATTAAGGCCGGAAATTATGGTTCAGGCTAAGGTCAATATCTTCATAAACTGACCTTAGCCTATCATCGTCAGGTGGGGTTATTGTGCTTGCGCACTTGCCTCAGAACGTGTGCCGCCTACTCTCTGGGCCAATGAGGCCGCCATGAAATCGTCGAGATCACCGTCAAGAACAGCATCAGGATTGCCTTTCTCCACATTGGTGCGGAGATCCTTGACCAGTTGGTAAGGTGCCAGCACATAAGAACGGATCTGATGCCCCCAGCCAATATCTGTTTTCGCTGCTTCATTCTCCGCAGCTGCTGCCTCACGCTTCTGAAGCTCTGCTTCGTAAAGACGTGCTTTTAGCATTTCCATGGCTGTTGCGCGGTTGCGGTGTTGGGAACGATCAGTCTGACAGGCAACCACAATTCCGGTTGGGATATGGGTTATGCGGATTGCTGAGTCTGTCTTGTTAATATGCTGCCCGCCGGCGCCAGAGGCCCGGAACGTGTCAACACGCAGGTCAGAATCATTGACTTCAATTTCAATCGAGTCGTCAACGACGGGATAAACCCAGACCGATGAAAAAGAGGTATGGCGGCGTGCTGCTGAATCAAAGGGAGAGATGCGGACAAGCCGATGCACGCCAGCTTCTGTTTTCAACCAGCCATAAGCATTGGGACCACTTACCAAAATGGTTGCTGATTTAATGCCTGCCTGCTCGCCATCACTGGATTCAATCAAAGAGACCTTATAGCCATGCTGTTCAGCCCAGCGTGTGTACATGCGCAGTAACATGCTTGCCCAATCCTGGGCTTCTGTGCCACCAGCACCTGCATTGACTTCCAGGTAACAGTCATTGGCATCAGCTTCACCTGAAAGCATGCTTTCAGTTTCACGCTGCTGTGCCTGTAAAGCTAATTGACGCAGGACTTTAGTGCTGTCCTCAATCAGATCAGCATCATTTTCCATTTCGGCCAGTTCGACCATTTCGAGCGTGTCCTGGGTCTCTTTTTCGAGCTGTTGGACACCTTCGATCTGGTTGGACAGTAATGTGCGTTCCCGCATGATCTTCTGGGCTGCTTCTGCATCGTTCCAGAGATCAGGGTCTTCTACACGCTGATTAAGCTCAGCAAGACGGGTAGTTGCGACATCCCAGTCAAAGATGCCTCCTCAGCAGTTCTACAGACTGCTTGATTTGCTGGGAAAGGGCTTCTGTCTCAGCCGACATGAATGATTATCTCCATTTAAAATGATAAAGAACGCAAAATTCCAGGGAGCCTTTTAGTATAGGCCCCCTACACCAATGTCACTATGTGAGGATTGAGCAGGTGCATTTTTGTTGCTGGAAGGAGAAGCAGGATTAGCTGAAGGAGGCGGTAGCACGGTCCCACTTTCCAGACTGCTCCCGGCGAGCCCGCCCATATTTTCTTCAGAGTCCGGAATCATATCAGCACCTGTATCACTGGCTGTAAGGGCCTGTGTGCCAGCACCAAATCCATGAAGTGGAACAGAAGCCCCGGGTGTCTGGTCATCCTTGAAAGCATCAATAGCCATGATGCGGCCTGTATTGTAACGGGCAAGAATCACCCCATCAGGCGCAGGGAAATCACGCTCGGGCAGTTTTGACAGGGCTGCCTTCATGATTTCATTCCAGATGGGCGCTGATACGCGTGAGCCTGTTTCGTTACGGCCCAGAGAGCGTGGTGTATCAAACCCGGTCCAGACAACTGTGACAATATCAGGGGAAAATCCTGCAAACCAGGCATCACGATAATCCTGACTGGTGCCAGTTTTTCCAGCAATTGGCTGTTTAATGCCGATACCGGCCTTAACGCCAGTCCCCCTGGCAATCACATCGCGCATCATGGTTGCCATCTGATAAGCGCTTTGGGGGCTTGCCAATATGGGGCGTTGATCTTCTATCTGGGGCAATCCGCTTGGAGCGGGGGTCGTGAGAGCAAAGCCGTCACGTTTCCATAGAACGGTACCTTCCGGGTCCTGGATATAATCTATGAAAGTCGGTTTTACGACGCGGCCTCCATTGGCAATTGCGGCGTAAGCAGCTGCTTCACGCAGCACGGTTGTTTCAACTGCTCCTAAGGCCGCAGGGAGATAAGGCGGCATTGAATCAACCATACCTGCCTTGACGGCCATATCACCAACGGCGGCCATACCCAGATGTGCGGCAACTCGGATTGTAACGAGGTTACGGCTTTCTCTCAGGGCATCATGTAAAGTTGTCTGTCCCCAGTTATCATGCTCGTAATTTTGTGGGTGCCAGTCTCCAAAGGAGATGGGAGAATCATCAAATGTTTCGGAAGGGGCTATGCCTTTTTCCATGGCTGCCAGATAGACCAGCGGTTTGAAGGATGACCCGGGTTGGCGAAGTGCCTGGGTAGCCCGGTTGAACTGGCTTTGCCTAAAAGACCACCCTCCGACCATAGCCAGGACGCGTCCAGTATGGGCATTGAGAGTGACTGTTGCACCTTCTACTTCGGGGATCTGTTTAAGGGCTGCATTTCCATCCGATGCGGGTTCAATCATGACAATATCGCCCGAACGTAAAGGATGGGTCCGGCGGCTCCAGGCAATATCATTAGCTTTTAATGACGCTTTCCTGATCTGCCCATTTTCATTCCAGCCTACAGAATTTGAGGATTCTGGAAGGATTATAGCCAGACGCCACTCTGCCAGCATTCCTGCTGGAGGGGTTAGCGAAGCTAATTGATGTGACCAGTCGTCGGTTACGGCAAGGTGTGAAACAGCACCACGCCAGCCACCATGGGTCCGGTCATAAGCCATAAGGCCATTTCTCAGGGCGCGTGTGCTGACTTTCTGAAGGTATGGGTCCAGACTGGTATGAACTTCCAGACCACCTTGGAGAGCCTGTGTCTCCCCATATTGTGTGATGAGCTGGCGGCGGACATCTTCAGAGAACCACTCAGTTGTGGGGAGTGGACCAAAGCGTCTTCTTTCCTGTGGGACGAGAGGCTCTTTTTTGGCACTTTCAGCATCACTACTGGAGATGGCACCTGTTTCCTGCATACGGTCAAGAACCCAGTTTCGGCGCCATAATGCTGTGTCAGGATGGAGAAAGGGGTTATATTTTGTGGGAGATTTTGGCAAAGCACCCAGCATGGCTGCTTCTGCATCATTCAGCTGGTCCAGGGATTTATTGAAATAGGATTGTGCCGCTGCTTCAACACCATAAGCGCCACTTCCCAGATAAATACCATTAAGATAGATTTCCAGAATACGCTCTTTGGAAAGAGTCTGCTCAATACGGAGCGCCAAAAGCGCTTCACGGATTTTACGTGTCAGTGACAGATTATTGTTATTAAGCAGCATGACTTTGGCGACCTGCTGCGTGATTGTGGATGCACCGAGTGGGCGTTTACCATGGCGGGCGAAAATATCAGTCAAGCCTGCACGGGCGATTGCGAGGGGGTCGATACCGCCATGAGAATAGAAATTCTGATCTTCAGCAGCGATAAAAGCCTTTTTGACTTTTTCAGGAACAGCCGTAATAGGCACATAGACGCGGCGTTCATGGGCAAGTTCTGCCATAAGCTGGTCATCTGAGGTATAAAGCCTGCTTACGACAGGAGGATTATAATGCTGAAGTGTTTCAACACTTGGTAGGTCAGCGCTTAAATGTGTGTAAAATCCCCAAGCAATAACAACAGACCCGACCAGGCCAAAAGTGCTTAGTCCAAGAAGGACAGCCAGAAAGGTCCGATAGCGTCGGAAGCTGGGTTTCTGAATCGAAGAAGAAGGCCGCTCAGGCCGTAGGGAAGGACGCGTCATTCTGCCTCTATAACATGGGCTTTTATATAGGCGAAAGGACTTTGTTCGCCAGGGTGACGGTACCACTCACTATCAGATTATGCTCTTTGATATTTTTAGAGTTTGAAAGATTTGGGAAAAGGGAAAGGGATGAAAACTCTAAGCGTTTTGTATGAAAGTCAAAAATAATCTTATTTTAAATTTTATGAGTTTTCCTTACGAATATTTATGCTACTTATTCTCTGATTTTATGGATATTGGAATAACATAATGATTATCACGCAGTTTGGAACATTCCTATGTCTCTTTAAAGGAATGCTGCATCATATAAATTTATGCGAGTGCGATAATCCTGCTTATGAAGTATTGACGATTAAATCTCTACAGGATTTTGGGTTTGTTGTTACTGAAGCAGACAAATTCATTATAATAGGGTGTACGGAAGGCGTCTTATCGGCTGAGCCGGGCGGTAATTTCTGTTATAAATCAGTAGAATTAATACAGACCCAAAAGGATATAGAATCCCTCTTACAATATTATATTCTTTTTGAGCAAAAAGAAAAAATAGTTTTGCCACTCTTGCCTGATATCGAAGAGGCTGAAGAGATTAGTAAGATCATACATCAGACGGAATCGCCCTTTGCTATAGATAGACAGTTTGAAGGAAATGTAAGAGGACTTAGGGCGCTCAATAAAGATTATGAATATAGATATTATTCAGACCGTGATGTGTTTGATTTTATTTATGAAAATTATGGTTGGGAGATTCTAAAATATTATCTTAAAATTTGTCCCAGATATGGGGCAGCGCGGGCGGATTTTTTTCGTTATTTATGTATCTATAAATGTGGTGGTGTTTATCTCGATATGAAATCCGGAGCAAATAAGCCCTTGTCAGAAATCATCAATCCAGGTGATAAATTCTTGCTCTCTTATTGTAAAACCAAGAAAAATGTTGGCAAATATCTTGCCTCGGGAGAGTCTGAAAAGGAACAGGGACTGATCTTGGATGATACAGAATTAGAGCGTTCGAAGGAGATATCCTATTTTGATCAGGGGATGCTTGCGCAATGGTTCATTATATGTAGGGCAGGTCACCCCCTTATGAAGAAGGTTATTAAGCAGGTACTTTATAATATTTCCTATTATAATGAGACATTGATTGGTAGTTCTATGATCTCAGTCCTGAGAGTGACCGGGTCTATTATGTATTCGAATGTATTATATCATGAAATAACCCGAAGAGATCATAATATAAAAATAATTGATATAAAAAAAGAAGAATTATCATATATTAATATACCTTACTATAAAAGCAGAATGGATTTTTTTAAGGATAAAGTGCCATTTATATTATAATTTTTTAGTGTATCAGAATCGAATAAGGTTTTTTTATATATGATTATCACCTATTTCCGTTCTTTTGTATCATATGAACATGGAAAACTTTGTCATATAAATTTATGTGATTATGACGAAGGAAAATCAGTTATCATTGGTTTTAATGAGCTGAATCTATTTGGATACAGAATACGTGAAATAGGGAAATATGTTTTTATTTTAAAGGATAATAAAGTCCTGATAGCCAATCCAGATGGGTCTTTTTCATATGAAAATGAACGCATATTAAGTAATTTTTCGAATGATATAATTAACTATTGCTCTATATTTATTTTTAAAGATTCATATAAACCTTTTTTGATACCGAATTTTAAAAAAAGTAAAAATATACCACATATTATTCACCAAACGGAAAATTCATTAAATATCGACGATCAATTCATAGATAATGTTATTGATTTAAAATCAAAAAATAAAGATTTTAATTATGTATATTATTCTCAAAAAGATAGGATAGATTTTATCTATGAAAATTATGGCTGGGAAATATTGAATTACTATCTAAGGATAAATCCACGTTATGGAGCTGCTCAGGCAGATTTTTTTCGTTATTTATGTATCTATAAATGCGGTGGTGTTTATCTTGATATGAAATCCGGGGCTAATCGTTCATTTTCAGAAATTATTAAACCTGGTGATGAATTTATATATTCACAATGGCCGTCAGAAGTTTCTACGTCTCATAAAAACTGGGGTTTATGGCCTGCTATATCTTTTGTGCCTGGGGGAGAGATCATGCAGTGGATGATTATATCTCAGGCAGGTCATCCCCTTATAAAGAAGGTCATAGATCAGGTCATAGCCAATATCTCTTTATATAGTGAAGATATAGGAGGAACAGGACGAGCCGCGGTGATTCTGCTGACAGGACCTGTTCCTTATACAAGAGCTATTTTTCCTCATTTAAAAAACTATAATACGAGAATGATAGACTATGGTGTTGAGAAGATTGTTTACAATAATCTTGAGAATTACAAACGTACTTCAGATTACAGAGAGCAGAATACTCCTGTGATCTTGTGATATGTACATTTTTTATGTGACAAAGAGTTAGACCTTGAGAGTCTGGGGCGAGAGATATCCGTCTGGCCAATAAGTATCAAGACTGTTACGATCGTTTAAAGAAAATTACCTCTTAGTACGATCAGGGTGCTTTTATGGCTGTTTCTTTGATGTTTCCTTCTTTACTGAAGGCCAAACGGCTTGTGGTTAAGATTGGCAGTGCCCTGGTTGTTGATCCCGAGCAGGCACGACCGCGCCTAGAATGGATGCAGAGCGTTGCAGCGGATATTGCTTTTTTACGAAAGTCTGGTGTTTCTGTCGTCATTGTATCATCTGGAGCGATTGCTCTGGCACGTCGGCAGCTTGGTCTGCGTGAAGGAATGTTGACGCTGGCAGAGAAACAGGCGGCTGCCTCTGTTGGGCAAATGATGCTGGCTCAGTCATGGAGAGAGGTCTTGGCGCAGGAAGGTCTTATGGCCTCGCAAGTACTTTTTACAGCAGATGATACAGAAAACCGTCAGCGTTATCTTATGGCACGCGATACCTTTGAAGCTCTTGAGCATCTGGGATGTGTGCCTGTCGTCAACGAAAATGACACTATTTCAACCTATGAAATCCGCTTTGGTGATAATGACCGTCTGGCAGCCCGTATAGCGCAGATGATTGGGGCTGATCAGCTGGTTCTGCTTTCTGATATCGATGGGCTTTATACGGCAGATCCTCGTCTTGACCAGACAGCGCAGCATATATCAGTTATTGAACATCTGACCCCTGAGATTGAGGCGATGGGGGGAGAACCTCCACCCGGTTATTCTTCAGGAGGAATGAAAACAAAGCTTGTCGCAGCCTCTATTGCGACGCATTCCGGTTGCGCTATGGCAATTGCTAGGGGGACAGTTTCCCATCCTCTAAAGGGGCTTTGGGAAGGGGGACGGTGCAGTTGGTTCTTACCTGAAAAGCAGGAAATACAAGCTCGGAAAAAATGGATTTTAGGCGCCCTGAAACATCATAATCGTTTGATTATTGATGAAGGAGCTATTGAGGCTCTGGCTCTGGGGGGTTCTTTGCTTCCTGCCGGAATTATGGCGGTTGAAGGCTCTTTTTCTTGTGGGGATCTTGTCCGTATTGATGGAAAAGATGGCATGATGATTGCCCATGGAGTGGTAGCCTATAATGCACAGGAAATAAAACGCCTTCTGGGTTGTCAGTCTGAAGAGATTTCGACCCGTTTGGGGCGTAAGGGGCCTGATGAAATCATTCACCGTAATGACCTTGTCTTGTAAGTGAGGAGCTGGGACTATGACACAGAATGAAAGTGGTAGCCCGGTTCATGCCCTGGCGCAGCGCGCCCGGAAAGCAGGTTACTCCCTGGCGCGCACTTCTTCAGAACAGCGTTGCAATGCTTTATATGCTATAGCCCGCTCTTTAAGAGATGCCCAGGACAGGATTTTAGATGCAAATAAGTGTGATCTTGCAGATCTTGAAGCGAATAAAGCATTTACAGATCGTTTGACATTAACGCCTGACAGGTTGGAAGCCATCGCACGAGGTGTGGAGGAAGTGGCAGACCTGCCTGATCCTATTGGACGTATCCTTGAGGAATGGGAGCGTCCAAATGGATTGAAGATTCGCAAAGTTTCTGTGCCGGTCGGGGTGATCGGTATGATTTATGAAAGCAGGCCCAATGTAGGGGTTGATGCGGCCGCTATTGGTATTAAGTCAGGGAATGCCATGATTTTGCGGGGAGGTTCAGAAAGTTTCGGGACGTCAAAGGTTCTTTTACAGGCTATTCAGGCTGGATTGAAATCTGTTTTCATGCCTGATGATATTGTTCTGATGGTGCCAGATTCTGATCGTCGCCATGTGGCAGATATGTTATCAGCCTCAGGGTTGATTGATCTGATTATTCCGCGTGGGGGACGCGCTCTGGTTGAGCGTGTACAGCAGGAAGCGCGCGTTCCTGTGCTCGCTCATGCTCAGGGGTTATGCCATAGCTATATTCACAAAAAAGCTGATTTTGATATGGCTCGAAACGTGCTTTTGAATGCAAAAATGCGTCGTCCTGGTATTTGCAGTGCAACAGAGACGCTTTTGATTGACCAGGATATTGCTCCTGATCTTTTGCCCTTATTGATCGCTGATTTGTCTGAAAAGGGATGTCAGTTTAAAGTAGATGAAAAAGTGCTTGGTTTTTTACCGGATTTGCCGCGTGCAAGTGATAAGGATTTTGCAACAGAGTGGCTAGATGCTGTGCTGAATATTAAAATTGTGGCAGGGATAGAAGAGGCGCTTGCCCATATTGCCCGCTTTAGTTCCGGTCACACGGAAGCAATTCTGACAATGGATGAAAAAGCTGCCCGTTATTTTATGGATCATACAGAAAGTGCAGTAGTGATGTGGAATAGCTCCACGCAGTTCTGTGATGGCGGAGAATTCGGGTTTGGTGCTGAAATAGGCATCGCAACAGGACGTATCCATGCTCGCGGTCCTGTTGGCCCTGCTCAGCTGGAGACGTTCCGTTACGAGGTTATTGGTTCCGGTCAGGTTAGGCCATAACAGCCAGTTTTAATGACCGAAGAAAACAGCACCGTCGAAAAGATAAACAAATTTGAGATAATAGGCATCTGTTTCAGGAACATTTCGTCCTTCGACGGAATGGGAGTAACGGGCTGTAAGGTTGATACGGGGGGTTATGTTCCACATCACCCCCAGACCCAATGCTACTTCACGGGTATTTGTATCTTTTAGGTAATGATTTAATGTATTGTCATATAATCCAGCACCATTCTGCCAGTCCAAAGCCAGGAAGGGTTCCCATTCCTTGCTTGCTTTCCAGCTGAAACGCAGATTCATATGAAAGACGGTTCCAGGGTGGTAAGAATGTTCACCTTTAATATGTTTGGTTGAGGCAGAAACGGCGCCGAGGTCACCGTCAAAACCAAAATGATCCCATTCATAATCGAACATAAAGCTTGTAAGGGCTGACCAGTAATTCGGGGCAATATTCTGACGTGTTCCAGTCGGTGTCTGCATAAAGACCTGAATACCAAAAGTACTTCTTTTATTGGGTTTAAACCAGACAGCTGGTCCCGTAATTGTGCCACCGAGACCACCATAATTTTTACCGTTTGCTAATGTATAGCTTTCATTTTGAATAATTTCATAGGCAAATCCTACATGAGGAATGGAGTCAAAAGTCCAGAAATGGACATATTTACTCATGCCTGACCAGTTATGGGTACCGCCACCTCCATGGCGATTCCCCTTGCTGTTATAATGCTGCCCGGCAGCATTTCCGTCTCCATATTGCACAAAGACGTTGAATGGCGTTTTGAAGTCAACGGGCAGATCATATTCATGCGGCCCAATAACAGCAAATGTAATCTCTGAAGCTTCGGCTGTCCTTACGCTGCTTGTCCATAGTGGGATGAGAGTAATTGATAGAATGGGCAGCCATAAAACAGAGCGAGACAGCATGGTCGTTTTTCCTCGGAAAACAATCTTTTATAGGAAATCTTTATCACCCTCATTAATAGGAGAATAAATCATTTTTTATTTACTAAAACATATAGGAAACTCACGGATATTTTATTTCTCATTATGGAATACTTAGGTATTTTCTATTCCCCTTTTTCTTAATAGGTAACAGATCATGACGAAAGGGCGGAATCTCTTTATAGTAAGAAGATCATGTCTGGGTGATCTTGCCCAAGATCCATTAATATAAGGATATTTTATGACCAACCGTCCGTCTGGGCGTGCCTGTGATGAGGGTCGTCCCGTTTCTATTGAAATAGGTTTTGCACGACATGCTGAGGGATCGGTCCTTATTCGTGTAGGAGGGACTGAAGTTCTGTGTGCTGCTTCCGTTGAACAGCGTGTGCCCCCTTTTCTGAGAAATAAGGGGCAAGGCTGGATTACAGCTGAATATGGTATGTTACCCCGTGCAACGCATACGCGTGGTAACCGTGAAGCTGCGAAAGGTAAGCAATCAGGTCGCACGCAGGAGATCCAGCGTCTGATCGGACGTTCTTTGCGCGCATGTGTGGATTTGAAGGCATTAGGCGAGTGTACGATCACACTTGATTGTGACGTCATTAATGCCGATGGTGGGACGCGTTGCGCTTCAATTACAGGTGCCTGGGTAGCACTTGCAGTTGCTCTGAAAAAACTTGGAAAATCATCAGCTCTGACAGCACAAATTGCCGCAATATCGTGTGGTTTGACAGAAGCTGGTGCTGTGCTGGATCTTGATTACGTCGAGGATAGTTCTGCACAGGCTGACACAAATTTCGTCATGACGAGTGAAGGCGGTATTGTCGAGATTCAGGGAACAGCAGAAGAAAAACCTTTTGATAAGCAGGAGTTCTTTACCCTTTTTGAGTTAGCACAAAAGGGAATTAAGGATTTGATTGCAGCCCAGAATAAAGCTCTTCAGCAATAAGGTAGGGGAGACATTATGCCGGATCATAATAGGCGATTGCCAGCAGGGTCTGAATTGGTGCTTGCAACGCATAATAAAGGTAAGCTGCATGAATTCATGCAGCTTCTCCAGCCTCATAGTATCAAGGTGCGCTCTGTGGAGGAGTTTCACCTTGGAGAACCCGAAGAGACGGAAGATAGTTTTGAAGGGAATGCTGCTTTGAAAGCTCTTGCCGCAGCAAGAGCGACTGGTCTGCCTGCTTTAGCCGATGATTCGGGTTTCTGTGTTGCAGCGATAGATGGATTGCCTGGTATTTACTCTGCCCGCTGGTCTGGTCCCGAGCGTGACATGAATTATGCAATGAAACGTGTGCATGATGAGATGGTAGCCAGCAGAAATGAGGATCAATCAGCTTATTTTGTTGCAGTGCTTTGTCTTGCTTGGCCGGATGGGGAGACCCATTTAGTAAGGGGTGAATGTCATGGTGAGGTATGCTGGCCTCCCAGAGGGGGATTTGGCCATGGGTATGATCCGATGTTCATTCCTGCACAGGAGCGGAAGCAATATGACAGACCGAGCCGTACTTTCGCAGAAATGAGTGAGGAAGAAAAAAATCGTTATAGCCATAGGGCTATAGCGTTTCAGAAATTCATAAAGGAATGTGTGGAGGGCTAAAATTAATAACTATTAATTTTAGTAATATAATATATTATCCTATTTCTGTAAGTGAATTGAGAGGGCCTACAGGATAGGAATATGCGTCAAAAGTTTCTTATAATCGGAAGTGTACTTTTGACGCTGGGTTGTGGCTATGCTTCAGTACGAGCAGAAACAACAAAAACAGCTTTTAGTCCCATCCCGGAGATCGAGGCACTTCCGCAGCCTGGAGTGGTTGGGCAGCCGCGCCGTGTATGGGACAGGAATATAAAATCGTCCAATGGTCATCAAGGGCAGTGGGGGCGTTTCAATTGGGGGGATGGAGAGTTTGCGGGTTTTGGTCCTGTTGGAGTGTACGGAGAGGCACCATGGGCAGAGGATTGGAGCCGTTTAAAGGATCCGCACAGGGCAAATGACCCTTTAGATGTTTTAAAGTTTATTGCCTTAAATAATTCAAAAACTATCTGGCTTAGTTTTTCAGGGCTTTCCCGTATCAGGAACTGGAGTGAGTCCCGTCCACAATTAGGTATGGCTCATACCCGCCATTCTGGACGATTTTCAGTGATGAATCTGCTTGGCGCAGATTTGCATCTAGGGCAGCATGTCCGTTTTTTTACGCAGATACTGAACGCAAATGCTGGCGGATGGCGGCCTTATGGCTATGATAATACGTGGCGGCGGCGGATCGGGCTACAACAGTTATTTATTGAATTGAAGGGAAAGCTGGTATCGGCCAAGACAGGTCTTATGATTGGGCGACAGCAATTTCTCGATGCGCCAGCATGGCTTCTTTATAATCGTGATACGCCTGATGTGCCTCTCTCATGGAATGGCGTAAGAGCGTACGCATTATGGAACAGTTTTAAGCTTGACGTTTTTAATTTTATTGGGACCTCGCTCCATAATACACATAATTTTGGGGGAGGTTTTGATGAGACGACACGTCTTTATGGCGTCAATGTTGCTTACGTCTTGCCTTCTCTCTATTGGGGAAAAAGAGAGCAGCGTTCTTTTCTGAATTTGTTCTGGTTAGGGTTTCGCTTTGGAGGACAGCAAGCACGGGCAGAGCATAGAACAGGCGCGACGGAAGGGACACAGACAAGGCAGAATATAGGCATCCGTTTTTATGGGAGTCTGCCGGAATTTGAATATGATTGGGGGGCTATTTACCAATTTGGTCATTTTCATGGTGCGAGTGGACCAGACCGGAGGGTCAGTGCCTACGCCCTTCATACGATTATGGGATGGCGTCATTCCCAATCATCTTGGCACCCTTTCATCGGGATTCAGGCAGAGCTTTATTCCGGGGGGAAACTGGACCGCCGTCATGGAGCGTTAAATGGCTTTGTCGCTCCTTTTTCACCTCAATCGGGAAGCTTTGACGCAACGAGGACTTTTGGCCGCTCCAATGTCATGTCCATCAGCCCTGTCGCCAGTATTGCGCCCATTTGTGGTTTAAGCATACGGCTCAAGGCGCCATTTTTATGGAGAGAGCGTCGCTCGGATGCTGTTTATGGAATTTCAGGGCGATATAAAATTTTTTCAGGGCGAGCACTTCGGACGGCGGGGCAGCGGATTGGTGTTGCTCCACAGGGACGTATTTTATGGCAGATAGACCAGCATATAAGCTGGGAGGTCGATGGCGGTTACGTCTTTCTCAGCCATAAAATGAAAAGTGTTGGTGCACGGAATGAAAGTTTTATGCTTTCAACACTTTTGTTTCGTTTTTAATCATGGAAGGTATCAAGGTCCGAAAAGCGTGTATATTGACCATCGAAAAAGAGCTGTATTGTCCCAGTGGGACCATGACGCTGTTTTTCCAGAATTAGCTCAGCTTTGTTGTGGACGGCAGCCATTTTACGTTGCCAGTCATCAAGGGCAACCTGATATTTATCGGCACCCTCAAAGGCAGTTTCCTTTGGTTGGCGCTGTTGCAGATAATATTCATCGCGATAGACAAACATGACCAGATCAGCATCCTGCTCAATAGAGCCTGATTCACGTAGGTCAGAAAGCATGGGACGCTTATCTTCACGGGATTCGACCTGACGGGAAAGCTGGGATAATGCAATAACCGGAACAGAAAGTTCTTTGGCGATTGCCTTGAGGCCCTGTGTAATCATGGAGATTTCTAGCACGCGGCTTTCAGGGTGTGTGCCGATGGCCGGTCTCATTAATTGTAGATAATCAACGACAACAAGGCTCAGCCCTTTTGTACGGGCAAGACGTCGGCAGCGTGTTCTCATCGCTGAAAGCGACAAGGCAGGCGTATCATCAATATGGAGTGGTAATTTCTGTAGCTCACGCGATACGCGGACAAAACGGTCATATTCCTTCTGTCCAATATCGCCTCGGCGGATACGCTCGCCTGATACTTCAGACTGTTCCGATAAAATACGGGTGGCAAGTTGTTCAGCCGACATTTCGAGTGAAAAAATAGCAACGCTGCCTTTGAGAGGTTTCCCCTGATCTTCAGCTTCACGCATGAGGGCCTGGGCAGCAGAGAAGGCGATCTTGGTTGCGAGTGCCGTTTTCCCCATAGCTGGGCGACCAGCGAGAATCAGCAAGTCAGACGGATGCAGACCACCGGTTTTCTTGTCAAAATCACGCAACCCGGACGTCAGACCGACAATGTCGCCTGTGCGTTGAAAAGCCTGCTCTGCTGTAACAAGGGCATCAGTCAGGGCCTGTTCAAAAGAGACAAATCCGCCGTCCTGTCCTTTATCAGTGGCAAGTTTGAAAAGCTCTTCTTCAGAGGCGGCAATCTGGTCTGAACCGTCAAGATCGGGGCGAGCACCATAGGCGTTATTGACGACATTTTCGCCAATTTCGATCAGCTGACGCCTGATCCAGCAATCATGGATAACGCGGCCATAATCGCCAGCATTGACGATACCAACCATGGCATTCATTAATTGCGCCAGATAGGTAGGACCACCAGCGTCTTTTAAAATGCCACTATGTTCAAATTCAGCGCGCATTGTGACGGGGTCAGCAAGCTGACCACGCTCAATCCGGCGCGACATTGCGTCATAGATACGACCATTGATCGGGTCTGAAAAATGGGTCGCATATAAAAAATCAGAGACATGCTCATAGGCTTTGTTATTGGTCAGAATGGCGCCAAGCAAAGCCTGTTCTGCTGCCAGGTTGGCAGGCAGAGAGCGTTCCAGCAGGGTAGAAATCCCCTTGGGTGAGGAATCAGACAGAGAGGAAATAAAATCACTCATGGAAATGTGGATAAAACCTTATTTCTTCAAAGCAGAGTTGCGCCATCCTGTGCAAGGGCACAGCCGGCGAGGTAGAGACTGCCACAGATGAGCACATGTGCTTTTTTTTCATGACCGAAATGCTCCTGTAAATAAGACAGGGCTTCCTTTATGGTTGGCCCAGGACGTGCTGATCCACCTGCTTTTTGGGCTGAGGCTAAAATGGTTTCAATATTCATGGCGAGATGCTGTTCCGGTTCTGCTACAGCCTGTATCGTTTCAGCATAAGCTATAAGTGGCCGTAGAAAACCGCTGGCATCTTTACTGTCTTTCAAACCGACAATCAGATGAACCGGGTGATCTTTCCACTTTTTGAGAACCGCAGCCAGAGCTTCTCCCGCACCAGGATTATGTCCTCCATCAAGGATGAGTGACCAGTCTGATGGTATAAGCCCGGCCAGTTTGCCTGTAAGAGGTTGTAGACGTGCAGGCCAACGTGCCTGGGCAATGGCCTGATAGGCTGCCTCTGGCAATTCCAACCCTGATGCGCGTAAAGCTGTAATGGCCAAAGCGGCATTTTCTGCTTGATGAGGACCTTCTAAGGCGGGTCTGGGCAGAGAAAGCGGACCCAGTCTGTCATGAAATTCAAGGCCATGATCTGTTTCCTGAATGGTAATCTCATCTTTCAGGACAAGACAGGGCGCGTTATGATCCCGTGCTATTGAGCGTATAAGATTCGTGACGTTTTCTTCCTGAGGCGCGACGATTACCGGGACGTTATTTTTGATAATGCCCGCTTTCTCTGTAGCAATGGCGAGAATATCCTGTCCCAAGAATGCCTGATGATCCAGACTGATGGAAGTGATGACACAGGCTTTGGGTGCTGAAATGACATTGGTCGCGTCAAAACGCCCTCCCAAACCGACTTCAATAATGGCAAGATCGGCAGGGTTACGGGAGAAAAGTAAAAACCCTGCAGCAGTTAATACTTCAAAAACAGTGATTGGATCCTGATTATTGACGCGTTCGATTTCTTCAAGTGTTGCAATAAGTGTTTCTTCTGAAACCAGTTTGCCGGCAAGGCGGAATCTTTCCGTAACACTCAGGAGGTGAGGGCTGGTCATGACGTGGACGCGTAAGCCTGCTGCCTCAGAAATTGCTCTTAAATTAGCGCATGTGCTGCCTTTCCCATTTGTTCCGGCAACATGTATGACAGGTGGTAGTTTTTTTTCAGGGTTGCCGAGTTTTGCCAAAAGGGCCTCAAGTCGCCCTAATGACAGGTCAATCAGTTTAGGATGCAATTCCTGCAAACGGGCCAGAATAGACCCCGCTTTGCCACGATATTCGCCGATAGGAGGCAAAGTTTGCTGAGTCATGCTATTTTCCCTGCTAAAGAGGTAATTAAACGAAATCTTCGCTTTTTTGTGCCTGTTCTGAGGTGGATGGTCCTAGAAGAGAGACCAGTTTCTTCAGTAAAGCAGGGAGTTCAGAGCGTTGTGCCACGATATCGACCATGCCGTGCTCACAAAGATATTCAGAACGCTGAAACCCTTCTGGTAATTCTTCACGGACCGTATCCTTAATGACGCGTGGTCCAGCAAAGGCAATCAGGGCATTGGGTTCTGCGATATGAACATCGCCCAGCATAGCAAAAGAGGCTGAAACACCGCCTGTTGTTGGGTTTGTAAGAACCACGATATAAGGAAGGTGGGCTTCACGCAGCATTTGTACGCCGATTGTTGTACGGGGCATCTGCATCAAACTGATAATGCCTTCCTGCATACGGGCTCCCCCTGAAGCGGTGAAAATAATCAGAGGGGCTTTCTGTAGGATGGCCAGGTGGCATGCTGCGAGGAAGGCTTCGCCCAAGGCTGCGCCCATAGTGCCGGCAAGGAATTCAAAAGCCATTACAGCAACAACGGCTGGCTTGCCACCAATCATCCCATGGGCGACGAGCAAGGCTTCATCCAACGCTGTCTTGGTACGGGCAGCCTTCAGGCGGTCCGTATATTTCTTGGAATCACGGAATCCGAGTGGATCAGCAGGCATCTGGGGCAGATCGATTGTGGTATAATTGCCGTCATCGAAAGTCCATTTCAGGCGCTCATGAGCAGAGGCCCGCATATGATGGCCACAATGAGGGCACACTTTCATGTTGCGTTCCAGGTCACGAATCAGCAGCATCTGCGAGCATGAATCACAATTGGTCCAGAGGTTGTCTGGGATGTCCTTTTGCAGCAGGCTCCTCAGTTTGGGACGCACATATTCGGTCAGCCAGCTCATGGTCTTCTGTTTACTCTCCGCGGATTAGAGCCCTGTTTCTGTTCTTTGTTAATGATCAAGTGACAGGGGATGTGGCATAGTCTTGTTACTGATTACCTCAAGAACCCTATAAAAGGCTAGCCTTCATGATAGGATAGTCAGGGAAAGACCAAGAGAAAACAGCATATATTCATAAATGGGGAGGAAAATATGAGTGGACCGAATCGTTTTGAAAATATCTCTGAAGATCAAAGTAACATCGGATTAAGACCGGGTTGGTTTATCGGTATGGGTATTGCCCTTATTATTTTGGGAATTATCGCCTGTGTGGACGCCTTTAGTGTCACTTTAGCCAGTACAGTCGTATTGGGGATACTGCTTATGGCTGGGGGCATCATTCAGCTCGTTCAGGGTATTATGCATTTTAAAACAAACCGGCATGGACGCTGGATTAATCTTCTGATGGGGGTCTTTATCCTTTTTGCAGGTCTTATTCTCTGTGTGGAGCCTGTTGCAGGGTCTCAGCTTCTGACAGCAATTCTTGCAGGTTTTCTTGTTCTTGGCGGATTCAGCCGTATTTTCTGGGCAGTGGGTGTCCGCGATCAGTCACCAGACTGGTGGGTCTCTGCTCTTAGTGGCGGGGTGACATTGGTTGTTGGTTGCCTGCTTTATTGGTATCTGCCCTGGTCGGGTCTCTTTTTCCTTGGTACCCTGATTGCTGTTGAGCTCTTAATGGCTGGAATTTCGTCTCTGATGTTTGGATTTGGTCTGAGACGTTTCCAGAAAGAGAGCTTATAAAGTCTATTTTCTGCCACGTTCCTTAAAAATAAAAAGAACGTGGCTTTTTTCTGTTTCAGGACCGGACGGCTTCAGCCAGTTTTTTCAGAAAACGGATAAAAGTCGGAATTGTCTCACTGCTTGCGGCATCATCCTGTAATGTTGTGGCCATTTCCTTGATCAAGGCAGAAGCGACGACGGCACCGTCACTGATGCGTGAGGCAGATTTCGCTTGTTCGGGTGTACTGATACCAAACCCAGTCACAATGGGGAGGTCTGTTGCAAGGCGTAGGCGGGCAATTGCTTTTTCAAGCCGTTCTTCGCTCGCGCTTCGCGTGCCCGTGATGCCTGTAATACTGACAAAATAGACAAAGCCAGTAGCCTCCCTCAGGATCATTTCAAGACGATCCTGAGGGGTATTGGGCGCTGTCAGGGTGATGAGATCCAGCCCTTTCTCTTTGGCTGTAGCACGGATTTCTTTTGCTTCTTCATAAGGAAGGTCAACAATGATCAGGCCATCTACACCTGAGCGGGCTGCTTCCTGTAAAAACCGGTCTGTGCCGAATTGCTCAATAGGATTGAGATAACCCATTAAAATAATGGGGGTTTTGTCATTATCCTTGCGGAAATGAGCAACCATTTCCAAAATTCTGGGTAGATTGGCTCCGGCCTTCAAGGCCCGTTTGGCAGCAAGCTGAATGGTGGGGCCATCAGCGGCAGGATCAGAAAAAGGGACTCCAACTTCGATCAGATCAGCCCCTTCTTCGGCAATGGCAGCCAGAAGTTTTTGGGATGTTTCATAATCAGGGTCAAATGCTTCGATATAAGGAATGAGAGCGCCACGGCCTTCTGCTTTTAGGCGGGCAAAACAGTCTGAAATACGGCTCATTGAGGGCGTTCCTTTACAACGTAACACCAAGATGTGCTGCAACTGTGGGGACGTCTTTGTCTCCGCGGCCAGAAATATTAACGATCAAAATCTGATTCTCGCGCATTGTGGGCGCCATTTTCTGTGCATAGGCAACGGCATGGGCACTTTCAAGGGCAGGAATAATTCCTTCTTTCAGGGTCAGAAGCTGAAAGGCTTCCAGTGCTTCCTGATCTGTTACGCCCACATAGGAGACACGGCCAATATCATTGAGCCATGAATGTTCAGGCCCAATGCCGGGATAATCCAAACCGGCACTGATAGAATGTGCTTCTTCGATCTGGCCATACTGGTCCTGAAGCAGATAAGTCCGGTTACCATGTAAGACACCTGGTTTCCCCAGTGAAATGGAAGCGGCGGTTTTGCCACTATCCAACCCCAGACCAGCCGCTTCCACCCCATAGAGAGCAACGGATTGATCATCAAGGAATGGGTGGAAAATACCCATGGCATTGGAGCCACCACCAATGGCAGCGATAATTCCATCTGGCAGGCGTCCTGTTTGTTGCTGGATCTGCTCTCTGGCCTCAATTCCTATGACAGACTGAAAATCTCTCACCATTGTCGGGTAAGGGTGAGGGCCGGCTACGGTGCCGACCAGAAAATAGGTATCCTCTACATGAGCAACCCAGTCACGCATGGCCTCATTCATGGCGTCCTTGAGGGTGCCAGCTCCCGCTGTCACGGCTTTGACCTCAGCGCCCAGAAGGTGCATCCTGAAGACATTCGGCTTTTGTCTCTCAACATCCGTAGCGCCCATATAAATGACGCATTGAAGGCCGAATAAGGCGCAGACTGTCGCTGTGGCTACACCATGCTGACCTGCTCCGGTTTCAGCGACAATACGGGTTTTCCCCATACGTCGGGCGAGGAGAATCTGCCCCATGACATTATTAAGCTTATGCGAGCCTGTATGATTGAGGTCTTCACGCTTGAGGTAAAGCTGTGCCCCTCCGATCGTTTCACTTAGATGTTGTGCATGCCATAACGGGCTGGGACGGCCGACATAATCACGGAGATAATGTTTAAGTTCTGAGTGAAATTGCGGGTCATCTTTGGCGATGGCGTAAGCTTTCTCAAGCTCAATCAGGAGCGGCATGAGCGTTTCTGCGACAAATCGTCCCCCATAAGGGCCGAAATGACCAGAATGATCAGGTCCAAAACGTAATGAATTCTGTCTATGATGCGTCTCTGTCATAAAGGAGCCTTTGCGATAAAGCCTGAGAATGGTGCGGGAAGGACGGTAAAATCATGCACAGGAAGGATGCTTTATATCATCAGGGGCAAGAGCTTTCTCCAGCAGGTTTTTCTGTTCTGCCTGATGACTATGTGCAAATCCGGTAGCAGGTGCTGCCGCAGCCTTTCGTCCAACATAACGTGCCTGTTTGACGGGGTGGTTTGCGTCCCGAAGGGCGCGTTCAAGCCGGCGGTCGAGGAACTGCCAAGCGCCTGCATTTTGCGGCTCTTCCTGGCACCAGATGACATCGCGGGCGCAGCTTTGCTGGCGGAGAATCTCAATAATGGCGTGATGGGGAAAAGGATAGAGTTGTTCTAGCCGGATAAGGGCTGTGTCCTTTTCATCCTTATCCTCACGTGCCTGAAGGAGGTCATAATAGACCTTGCCACTACAAAGGATTATACGTTTGGCATTTTCGGGCACTTCCAGGTCTGGCAGAACAGGCTGGAAGCGTGTTTGCGGTCCCATTTCTTTCAGTGATGAAACGGCGAGAGGATGACGCAGGAGAGATTTCGGACTGAAAATCACCAGAGGTTTCCGGCATCGGCGTACAATCTGCCTCCGAAGCGCATGGAAGTAGTTTGCAGGCGTAGAGGGCCAGCAAATACGGAAGTTGTTTTCAGCACAAAGCTGTAAAAAACGTTCCGGGCGTGCTGATGAATGTTCAGGCCCCGCTCCCTCATGTCCATGAGGCAGAAGAAGAGTCAGGCCGGAACTATAGAGCCATTTTGTTTCACCAGACGCAAGGAACTGGTCAATGATAATCTGTGCTCCATTGGCGAAATCCCCAAACTGGGCTTCCCATAATGTAAGGGCTTCAGGGTTGCCGATGCTATAGCCATATTCATAACCCAGAACCCCATACTCAGAGAGTGGCGAGTTCCAGATATCAACAGCTCCCTGACGGTGGTTTAAATGGGCGAGAGGCGTGAAATTCTGCCCGGTTTTCTGGTCTGTTAAAACAGCATGACGCTGGGTAAATGTCCCTCGTCCGCAATCCTGTCCAGAAAGCCGGATAGAGTGGCCGTCCAGTGCTACAGAGCCAAAGGCAAGAGCTTCGGCTGTAGCCCAATCAACAGGGCCGCCTTTTTCGACAGAAACTGTGCGGTTTTCAAGCAGTTTCTTCAAGCGGGGATGAAGCGTGAACCCTGATGGAACATGTCCCAGGGCCGTGCCGACCTCATCAAGGCGTTTCAGCGGGACGCCAGTCATGGGTTGTAGACGTTCCGGCTCATCGAGGAGGCGCGTGGGATCCAGCGGGCCATCACCAAACCACTGGGTGGAATCAAACTGGTAGTTCGCTGAATGTTCAAAAGCGTCCTGGAGAGTCTTTTGGTAATCTTGTTTACTCTGTGTAACGGCGTCTTTATCCAGAGTCCCTCTTTGAGTCAGGGTTTTTTCATAAATTTGTGCAACAGAAGGATGGGCCTGTATGGCATCAACCATAAGAGGTTGCGTGAAGGCCGCCTCGTCAGTTTCGTTATGCCCATTACGGCGATAGCACTGAATATCAAGTACAATATCGCGCTTGAAGTGGCGTTGCCATTCATAGGCAAGCACCATGCACCGGGTGACGGCTTCTATATCATCACCATTTACATGCAGGATAGGAGCCTGAACGGTCTTGGCGCCATCGCTATTCCAATAACCGGAATGGGCATTTTCTGTGGGTGTCGTAAAGCCGATCTGATTATTGACGATGACATGAATCGTTCCGCCAGTCTGATAGCCTTTCAATTGTGAAAGCTGAAGGACTTCATAGACCATCCCCTGACCGGCAAAAGCCGCATCACCATGAATGAGGAGGCCGAGATGATGGTTGCGTTCTGTGTCTTTATAGTTGTCCTGCAAGGCGCGTACGCGCCCTAATACGACAGGGTCAATGGCTTCAAGGTGAGAAGGGTTGGGCAATAAAGTGAGTTTTATTTCCTGGCCACGCAGGGTGATCTGCGTGGAAGCACCAAGATGATATTTGACATCGCCTGAGACTGTAATCTTTTCGGGCTGAAAATACCGGCCTGCAAACTCACTGAAAATGGCTGCAAGAGGCTTGTTCAGAATATTGGTCATGACATTGAGACGACCACGATGCGGCATCCCGAATGTGATGGTATCGACCTTCTCTCCAGCAGCAAGATGAATGAGGGTTTTGAGGGCCACGATCAGACTCTCACCGCCATCCAGACCGAAACGCCTCATACCGGGGAAACGTTGCTGACAATATGCCTCAAAGGCTTCCGCCTGGATCAGGTCTGTCAGAATCTCTGATGAGGTCAGGGGAAGAGGAGGCTGGTGATTTGTCTCAATTCTGTCAATCCACCATTGCTGTTCCTGTGTTGAAAGAAGGTGCATGAACTCCACCCCCACTGTCTGGCAGTAATAACGCTCATAACGCGCAGCCAGATGTGGATTATGGCCTGCAAATGCAGGGTCTTCTTTCCCTCGTGGTTTACATAAACCTAACGGGTCAAGCTGTGCTTGGAGGTGCCCAAGAGTGCGATAGGCATTTTTAAGAGATTCGCTGTTATGTCCTGAAGAAGGGGATGTTTCAGAATGAGCGGCAAAAGAGAGGGGGCCATCTCCCAATGTCTCAAAGAGAGCAGCATAGCTCTGATCAACAGTTTCAGGGTTTTTTTGCCAACGTAAATGAAGCTCGTTCAAATAGGCGATATTCTCGCTATTGACGGCATCACGGTCATCCGGAAGACCGTTTGGCAGGCTTGTACTCATTGCTTGAACCTATTGTTTCCCCTGATAAAACGATTTTACCTTATTTTGAGGGAGAATAAAAACCATTGAAAGGATTTTCTGAGTTAAGCATGGAGAGCCGTCTTGCCAAGGGGGAGAGAAGAGCGTTAGCATCATTTCATTATGGTTGAGCTTCTGCATTATGAGGCAGTTGAATCTGCACCTCTTCAAGACCTGCCCTGTCCCCACATTATTGTGCCCGACTTTTTACGTGGAGAGGGACTGCGGCGTCTGGTTACGCTTTTCCCTTCTATTGAAGCGGGAGGGTCTTTTGCACCTCAGTCTCTTTCCATGGGGGCTGAATTTTCCAACTTTCTGGAAGAGTTTCAAGGCAATAGGCTTAAATCACTCATCGGAAAAAAATTTGGTATTGATCTCCGCAATGCTCCGACCATGCTGACTTTGCGGGGGCAGACCCGGGAAAAAGATGGCCGTATTCATTTAGATAGTCAGTCAAAACGTGTCACGATCCTCCTTTATATGAACGATCCTGAGCGTGACTGGGCGTCTCATGAGGGATGTCTGCGTTTTACACGGGGGCCAGATCATATTGATGATTATGTGGTGGAAATTCCTCCTAGAGGAGGGACATTGGTAATTTTCCCCAACCATCCGTCGAGCTGGCATGGGCACCTGCCTTATTCGGGGCCCCGCAGGACAATTCAACTTAATTACATGGCGACAAGCTGGCGTACTGTTATAGAACAGAAACGTCATAAGCTTTCTGCTCTATGGAAAAAGCTAAAAGTCTGAGTCTGCGGGTCGTTTGTAAATAAAAGGCCGCATTATTTAGGTTCTTTATTAGAACTTGGCTCTTGCGTTGATGAGCGGGGAATGGTTTTCTTAAATTTACTTGATTTCTATAGAGTTGAGACAGGGTCATAGGCCCAGTGCCATGGAGAATAATAATGGGTTATAAAGTGGCTGTTGCCGGTGCAACCGGAGCAGTAGGGCGTGAGTTACTACGTATTTTGGCAGAACGTAATTTTCCGGTGGATGAGGTCGTTGCTCTTGCTTCTCCCCGCTCTGTAGGAAAAGAAGTCTCTTTTGGAGATAAAAAAGTCTTAAAAGTCCAGAATCTTGAGACGTTTGATTTTAAGGGCTGGGACCTTGGTCTCTTTTCTCCTGGTGGGGCTGTTTCGGCAATTTATGCACCCAAAGCGGCAGCGGCTCATTGTCTTGTGGTCGATAATACATCCCATTTTCGTATGGAGCCGGGTATCCCGCTTGTTGTGCCGGAAGTTAATGCTTCGGCTTTAAAAAAGGCGAAGAAAGGGATTATCGCCAATCCAAACTGCTCCACGGCACAAATGGTTGTAGCGTTAAAACCCTTGCATGATCTTTTTAAAATTCGTCGTGTTGTTGTTTCAACGTACCAGGCTGTGTCCGGTGCTGGTAAAACAGGAATGGACGAACTTTTCACACAAACGCGTGGCAGTTTTGTCAATGATGCGCCTGATATAAAGCAATTCACCAAGCAGATTGCCTTTAATGTCATTCCTCATATTGACCGTTTTCTAGAAGATGGCTCGACTAAGGAGGAATGGAAAATGGCGGTTGAGACACGTAAAATTCTCGACTCTGATATCAAGGTGCTTGCAACATGCGTAAGGGTGCCCGTCTTTATTGGTCATTCTGAGGCTATTTCCATTGAATGTGAAAAGCCAGTCGACTTGCGTAAGGCTCAGGATGCCTTACGGAGTGCGCCTGGTGTTGTGTTACGCGATGAACGTGAAGATGGTGGTTACGTAACGCCTATTGAATGTGTCGGAGAAGATGATACTTACGTTTCGCGCCTGAGGGTTGATCCTACAGTTGAAAATGGTCTGGCATTCTGGTGTGTTTCTGACAATCTTCGTAAAGGTGCTGCCCTGAATGCTGTGCAGATTGCCGAGAGCCTGGTTGAGCAGAAATTACTAGGTAAGGATTCGCCGCTTTGGAAATCGTAAGTTTCTCTTAAGTCTCTTTTCCTTTTCTTTCACGTGGGGGAGGTCCATAGTCATAGGGATATGAGTATTTTTATCTCTCCTCCTCCACCTATTTCTTCCCAGACTGATGGTCGGGTTGGGATCCTTCTGATTAATCTTGGTACGCCTGATGGTACAGGGTATTTTGCAGTACGCCGTTACCTGAAAGAGTTTCTTTCAGATAAACGTGTCGTTGAGATTCCGTCTCTTATCTGGCAGCCTATTTTACAGGGTTTGGTGCTGACGCGCAGACCCTTCAAGAGTGGGCATAATTATAAGCGAATATGGAATCTGGAGGAAAATGCCTCTCCTCTGCGGGTCTATACTGAACGTCAGGCTGCCAAACTGTCAGAGCAGTTTGCAAAAGATGATATTCCCGTAGCATGGGGGATGCGCTATGGGCGCCCCTCAATCGAGGATGCTGTTCAGGAGTTGATGAAACAGGGGTGTGACCGCATTGTGAGTGTACCTCTTTATCCACAATACTCTGCCTCTACAACGGCTACGGCTCAGGACCAGCTTTTTCGTGTTCTTATGCGCCTACGCCGTCAGCCTTATATTGTTACAGCCCCGTCTTTTCCTGATCATCCGGTCTTTATTGAAGCATTGGCAGAGTCTGTCCGGGCAGCGATGCAACAGCTAGATTTCAGGCCACAGCGGCTTATTTTATCCTTTCATGGTGTGCCAGAGTTTTTTATCACAAAAGGGGACCCATATCGTGATGAGTGCTTCCGTACCGCTCATGCTTTGAGAAAGGTTCTTGGCATGACGGAAATAGAAGCCCCTGTAACATTTCAGTCCCGTTTTGGTCCGGCTAACTGGATTAAACCTTATACATCGTCTTATGTTACAAAGCTCCCCGAAGAAAATATCACGGAAATTGCGGTTCTGACACCTGGTTTCATGACAGACTGTATCGAAACATTGGATGAAATCGGTCGAGAATTGCGCGAGGAGTTTCTGGGTGCGGGGGGACGCTCCTTTGCTTTTATTCCATGCTTAAATGATTCAAAAGGAGCAATCAGGACATTGGAAGCCGTCTCACGACAGGGGCTCAAAGCATTTATATAATATGATGATAGTATGTTATTTTCTTTTAGGGATGGTCTTACTGACCGGATTAGAGATAAAAAATTTCTGGAATGTTAATTTCAAGTGATTTTCCAGAATAAGGGGCGTATTTGTGAGATAAATAAAATACGAAATTTTGAACTGACTGTCCTTTTTAGTATAAGGGTTCTGAAAAGTTTCAGTTCAATCTTTCAGTTTTCACCATTTTCGTAGGATTGAAAAAGATCTTTTGAAGGATGGATTGCTTCAATAGGACAATATCATGAGATTGATTTGTATTGGAGATACACAGAAAAATACAGATGGTCGCCCTTGTGCGACATTGTCATCTGCCATTCTGGAAGGGAAAATCAGCTTGCGGATGTCCGGGCGTGAAGGGATTCTGAATATTTTGCGTGAATTTCCTTCAGATATAGCTGTTATCCAGCAAACTGAGCCGGAATGTTCTCTAATCAAGATCATTAGAAATAATCATTTTAATATACCCATCCTCATTATCGCACGTTTTCTGACAGCAGAAATGATTGCTGCGGCTTTATCAGCAGGTGCAGATGACTGTGTGTCAATCAGTGTTGAACCTGTCGAGCTTCTAGCACGTTTAAAAACCATTGTGCGTCGTCATGAAGGGGGAGAAAATAACAGTCAGGGACTGACCATCGGGCGATTAAAAATCAAGGAAGATACAAACGAAGTCCTTTTGGATGGTGAGCCACTCATGCTGACTCATGCTGAATATGAGATTATGGTCTTGATGGTGAAGAGACGGGGTAGCCTTTTAAGCAAGACGGTCATATTAAATGCGCTATATACCGCTGAAAATATGCCTGCGAGTAAAACAATCGATGTCATGATCTGTCGTGTTCGTCAGAAGCTCCGGAAAAGAGGAATTTCTGAACCATTTAGGACAAGCTGGGGAATGGGTTATCGCCTGAACGATGAAGCATTTTTGCCATTAGGGGCGAGACCAATGGATGCAGTTGAAAATATTCGCCATATCTCCAAAGAATCAAGTCTTCCTCTGACTGGAGGGCTCAATATTGTGTCGCAGGCTCATTAGATCAGATAAATTATGATATAAGGGAAATTCTAAGTGATTGGCTCATTGAGAAGTTCGCCTCTAATTAGTAAAAGTGGGAATATAAACGTGGACCATTTTGGTCAGGAGCTGTGTATAAATGAGTGAAACGCCCGCCTCCCCAGAAACAAAAGAAGCAGACGGAGGGCAGCCTGCCGCAGCAACTCCAGCGCCGTCGAAGCAGCTGCTTGGCGGTAAAATCAGCAAAAAACGCCTTTTGATCATAGGTGGTGTTTGCCTTCTCCTTTTAATAGGAGGTATTTTCATTTTATGGGAAAAAGGCGTTTTTCCATTTTCCGGTCATGGTAATCAGACTACTCAGGAACAGCAGAAAATCAAGAATCTGCTGACCTCACATTCTCTTTTGGGTATCCCAGCAGTCACTGCTAATCTAGATAGTCGTGATGGGACAGTGACTTATGTGAAACTGGCAGCTAATGTTGAAATACAGGGACAGCAGGATGCGGCGACCCTTCAAAAGGCCATTCCTCGGATTCAGGATATTTTCCAGACGTATTTGCATGAAACCAGACCAGATGAATTGCATGGAAGCGGTTTTTACCGGTTGAAAGAATCGCTCCTGCGGCGGTTAAGGATAGCGCTGGCGCCACTGAGTGTGACGAATATCTATATTACGCAGTTACTTACCCAATAAGAGAGATTGACGAGCATAATGTTGGATGGAGAAGACCCAACTGATATTTCTCTCGATGCAGGAGATATCAAACTTGATACGGGTGAGGAGCATCAGATCAATGAATCTTTAACCCCAGCCTCAAAGGACGAGAAGGCCGAAGGTAAGGATTTTTCTGAGCTTGAAACAGATCTTTCCTCTGTAGAAAAACAGGGAAAGGATGGTTTGGAGCGGATTATTGAGACAGGGTTTGTCGCCTATGAGCGTATGCCTATGCTCGAAAATGTTCTGGACCGGTTTGTGCGCTTCTGGACATCCACCTTACGCAGTTTTACCAATGATCCGGTAGAAATTTCACTGGCAAGCATGAACTCCTTGCGGTTCGGTGATTATATGGACTCTACCCCCAAGAAGTCTGTTTTTGCGATTTTTAAGGCGGAAGAGTGGAAAAATCTCGGGTTGATTGTCATTGATTCGGACTTGGCCTATGCTATTGTCGATGTGCTGATGGGTGGGCAAAGTGGCCTTCAGGGAAGCGTTGCTGAAGACCGGCAGCCGACAGCTCTGGAACGGACATTACTTGATAAATTAGTGACGTTGGTGCTGAGAGATTTGCAAGAGGCCTTTGCTCCTATTGGGGATATCACACTGAGCTTTGAGCGGATTGAATTAAGCTCACATTTTGCAACAATCACGCGCCCCCTTAATGCTGTGATCGCAGCACAGTTCCGTAATGAGATTAACGGTCATAGTGGAAATATCACGGTGATTCTTCCTTATGCGACTCTCGAAACTGTCAGAACGAAACTGACCCAGCAATTTATGGGAGAAGATTTTGGGAATGATAGTGTCTGGGAGGAGCATTTAATTACACAGATCCTTGATACAAGTGTGACGCTTTCTGCTGTTTTTGAGGAAACTATGATTCCTCTTTCAAAAATTCTTTCTCTACAGAGAGGGTCTATCTTGAGGCTGCCTCATAAAAGGGAAGATCCTTATAGGGTAAGGCTGGAATGTGACCGAAAGCCCATGTTTTATGCGACATTGGGAAAATTGAAGGATATGCAGGCTGTTCGTATTGACCATCGCCTCATTCCGCCAGCTGATGAAATCAAAACAGTGGCAGATTTCGGCGCCTTAGGGAAACAATTTACCCCTCAATAAGGGACATGGAAGGGGGCATTCAGGTGTTTCCTTCTTTGAAAGATAGGCAGGAACATTATGCTTTTTGATAATCTAAAGATCATTGTCGAAGTTATATTGATCCTGGTTATTATTATCGGGATCGTAAGTTCCAGAACGATTGCTAAACGTCTTTCGGTGATCCGGGAGACCTATAATGCCCTTGAGCAGATGGTTTTAAATCTGGATAGTTCGACTGAGCATGCTGGCCGTCTTTTCGAGGCCATGCAGCAGGAATCGGCAAAAGGGGGGAAAAAGCTCAGCGCGTTGGTTGAATATGCGCGTAATGCGACAGAAGATCTGCAGGATCTGCAAAAAATGGCAACGGAGATCAGTAATGATCTGGACCGTGATATTAAAAAAGCAGATGAGAAAAAAGCAGCGTTACTGTTAGCGATTGAGCAGGCTCAGGAGACTCTGAAAAATCTTGAAGCTTCCATAGAAAGAAGGCAGCAGCGTGTTTTAAAAACGTCAGATGTCTTTCCGCAAGAGTTCGAATCCAGGTCAAATGGTCTGGAAACAGATATAACTTCCGAGTCCTCCAATGCGCAAAAAGCCAAAATGCGCGTTTTTTCTTCAACCGAAAAAGTTATGGATTTGCCACCGGAAGAAGAAGTTTCAAGCGCAAAATTTTCGGATAAATTGGAAGGGGATGTTCCACAATCCTTGAGGAATCCACGCCCCTATATGGCAGGGCTTGGAAAGAAATAGGATTTTTTAAAAATTATTAAAAAGACTTCGTTCTGTTAATATTTTTGTAGCCATTTGGCGTTTTATTACTCCTTGTAAAAACGAAGAGCCGAATTGCCGGCTTTGCGTAACGAAAAACAGAGGTTCAAAATGAGCTTATCTATTAACAACAATGCATCCGCCCTTGTGGCTCTTGAAACCCTGAATCAGACACAGGAAAGTCTGAGCGCTGCCCAGAATGCTGTGGCGACAGGTAAAAAAGTTTCTTCAGCAGCTGACAACCCTGCTTCTTATGGTATTTCTTCTCAGATCAATAACGATATTGCCGGCCAGGATGCTGTTAATGATGGCTTGAGCTATGCTTCTGAAATCGTTAGCACGACCCTGAATGCTGCTGACTCCATCGTCAGCACATTAAATGATGTCCGTTCATCTGTTACAGATTATCTTGATCACCTAGGTGACCCAGCTTCTCTTAAATCCATTAATGACAAGCTGACCGGTCTGGCTGGAACGATTAACACAATTGCCCGTAATGCTACGGTTAAAGGTGTGAACCTTCTTGCTATGAGCACATCAGATGGTTATGGCATTACCAGTAATAATCTGACGTTCTTGACAGGTGCACAGGGTGACCTGCAGACCATTTCGGGTGGTGCTGCTTTGGTTGGAGCTACATTTGCAAGTGGTTTTGGTGTTCTTACCGATGCATTAGGGCTGTCAACAATAACGACAATATCTTCATCTACTGCCGCTTCGGGCGGGAACAACGTCACCGTAACCAATACCTCAGCTGGTAGCAATGGTGCAGTTACTTCTTCTTCTGGTGGCCTTCTGACAAATGCTTCTGGTGGAAAAATTGATATTAATAAGATCTCTTCAGACGATGCTCACAATCTGATTAACAAGATTTCGTCTGCGCTTTCAAAAATGACGAGTCTGACCTCCACGTTAGGTGCTAATAAAATTACCATTACGTCAATGACAAACTATGGTAAGAACCTTTCAGACTCTCTGACAGACGCTTCCAGCTCTCTAGTTGATGCTGATATGGCTGCTGAAAGTGCGAAACTGACAGCTCTGCAGACCAAACAGTCTCTGGGCGTTAAAGCACTTACCATTGCGAATGGTCAGTCTCAGAATATTCTCTCACTCTTCCAGTAAGAGCGATAAGTCCAGTCTTCTTTGTAAGGTGGATTTTATTGAAAACGCTGCTACAGTTTGTGGCAGCGTTTTTTCTTTCCAGGAAAAACGTAATTTTATTTTGGATTCATATCAGGAATAAGAGTTGTTATGTCTGATCAGGATAAGACGTCCTATCTCCCTCTTATAAAAAGAGCTATATCTCTTCAAAAAGCGGGGCATATTCAACAGGCTCTTCCTCTTTATGAAGAAGCGCTCAGTATTTCTCCTGACGATGCCATATTGTTGAGCAATTATGGTGCTGCATTATTAAATGAATATCATTTTGACCGTGCCTTACAGGCCTTAGTCCGTGCTCTTGAAATTAATCCCGCTTTGGCTGATGGATGGTCGAACCTTGGAAATCTTTATCAACTTGGTCAGGATTACGGAAATGCCATCAAGGCGTATCAGAGATGTCTTGCGCTTCAGAGCAATCATCCTGAAGCATTAAGTAATTTGGCAATGTGTATCTCGACTTTAGGGCAGTTTGATGTAGCACATCAGCTTTATCGTCTTTCTATAGAATTAGAGCCGAATAATCGGCAAACAAGGCTGAATTATGCAATATCGCTTTTGGCTTCCGGAAATTATATTGAAGGTTTCCAGGAAAATGAGTGGCGCTGGACAAAGGAAGAAAGAAAACAGCTTTTTCCAGAGCGTCCATGGGAAGGGGAAGCCTTAAAAGACAAGACTCTCCTGATTTTAGGGGAAGCTGGTTTTGGCGATATGCTTCAGTTCAGTCGCTTTTTCCCACTGATGAAGAAATACGCTGCTAGATTAATCATAGCTGTTCCTACCGAACTGCTTTCGCTTTTTTCCTTTTCCTTCCCTGATATTACGTTTGTTTCCAAAAAAGACCCTCTTCCAGATTATGATTTTTATGTCCTGATGATGAGTCTTCCCCGTATTTTGGGAACAAAACTGGATACGATACCTTTTTCCGGAGGGTATTTAAGAGCTGATCCCCAAAAATTTTCCTTTTGGCAACAGCGTATAGAGGAAGATAGGGGCCGATTCCTCCAACAGAATGGTTTGCGTGTCGGTCTGGTCTGGTCTGGTTCTTCTCATCCTGAAGAGAAGGTTGCCGCTTTTGCTAATCGCCGTCGGTCGATGGATTTATCTGTTTTAGCGCCTTTGGCAAAAGCAGTACCAACGGCCTTATTTTATAGCTTGCAAATTGGTGATAAGGCGGAGCAGGCTGTAACCCCGCCTGAGTCAATGAAGCTGATTGATTATACAAATGAGTTACATGATTTTTCTGACACAGCTGCACTGATTATGACACTGGATATTGTGGTCTCTGTTGATACATCTACAGCGCATCTGGCAGCCGCTTTGGGAAAACCGGTTCTGTTGCTTTCACGTTTTGACCAATGTTGGCGTTGGCTTTATGGGCGGGTAGACACGCCCTGGTACAAAAGCATGACAATTTATCAGCAGGAAAAGGCGTTTGACTGGTCTCTACCAGTTGAAAGGGTCTGTCACGATTTGCAGGCAAGAGACGCAGACGTATCTTTTCGGAAAGAAGAATAATCCATTTCCAGCATACCATAAAATATTTGAGGAAAAACTACCAGTTCTCCTCAAATATTTCAAATATATAAAACAATATCTAAATAATTAGATATAATTAGCCAAAGAGAGATCTTTGAGTTTACTAACCAACGTAAAAGAAACTTGGAGTTGAGAGCGTAAATTATCATATTTAAGTGCAAGGGCTGATGGATCAGCGCTGATATTGTCGCTCATATAATCAGCTAGAGCCATACCAACACTTTTTAAGGTGCCTTGCTGGCTTTTCAGGGCATTCTCATCTGATCCAGTGGCCGCTTCCACGTCACTCATTGTGTCAGAAGTTGCTTTTGTGGAGACCTGTACTTTTTGGACAAGCTCAAAAACGCCAGGATCCGTCATTTTATGATCGCCTAAAGCCGAAATCAGCATCATATCACGCATTAAATCTCTGACGGGAGAGCCTGTGCTCGTATCGGTTGCTTCTGAGTCTCCTTCTGTTGCAACAAATCCCGCCGTCCATGTTTGGTCATTATCGCCAATGACAATATTTTTGCGCTCTTTATGAGCATCTGGAGCTGATACGGACAGGGTAGGATCGAAAACAGCCATAGGCGGTGTGTTATCAGCAGCCGCAGCCGTTGCCTGTTTGAAAACATCTGATGCTGAAAGTTTCCCGGCCAGCATGTCAGAAACAAGGTCATTAATTTTATGGGCCAGAGGGCTGTCTTTAATATCTCCTTTGTCAGGAATTGGTCTTTGGCGACCATCCCCAGCGGCAAAGACATATCCGCCAGAATTATCCATTGTATTAAGGGCCTGTTTTAAGGTCATCAGGTCAGAAGCCGCAGTGGCAGAACTTCCTCCAGATGAAAAGCCTCCCTGATCTTCTACGGCAAGCATATTCATCGCCGTTTTATACATATTTTGGGCAAGATCAGTTATCTGCTTTAAGCCTTTTGAACTAATATCCAATCGATTGAGCATGGAGCTGATATTGCTGAGATAAGCATTATTTTCATCCATTTTAGGACTGAGCTGCAAGGCGATATATCTATTATCGCCTAGTCCTTCTATGGTCGAAGAAGTCGTTCCACTGCCAATCTGCCATGAAATCGAGGCTTGACTTTGCTCATTATTTTTAATGCTTTGTGACAAAATGAAATTTGTACTGTTAGCACCATAACGACCGATGGACATGGACATAAGCTTCTTCCTTTTCGGACTCTCTTACTAGGAATTTATACGGCATTAATGAGAGCGTTAAACATATTCTGAACAGCTGAAACGACTTTGGCATTGGCAGAATATGAATTTTGCAGTGTGACGATCATGGCCATCTGGTTATTAATATTGACCCCCGAAACAGAGTTAACCTGAGTAGTCAAATTTGTCTGTATGGAAGTTTCAGAAGAAAGTCCCGTTTTGGCGCCATTAATGACCTGTGCCTGCGTTGAAGTCATATCAGTCGCTAGCTGATCAAGACTTTCTGTCCCTGGATAACCTGTCGTAAAGGAGCCATCCGGCCCAAGGGAATCTGTAGGAGCCGCCAGGCTTCCTGAGACATCTTCAATATTGTTGCTGAAAGTTTTGTTCAGCACATTATTGATTGTTGTTATGTCTCCAGTATTACCAGCAGCATTTGTCGTAACTAAGGCTGGGTTTGCAGCATAATCAGGATTAACTTCAAGCTGTGAAGCCAGATCAATCATATCAATATTGGCACCATTGATTTTCCCGGTGGAATCGATGGTAACGCCTGCTTGTCCGCTAGATGCAGGATCTGTTGCCTTATTGACAATAACGAATTTTGTTCCAGTTAGATCGCCAGGTTCAGCTTTTAGATAATGACCACCATTAACGGTCAGAACTTTGCCATCTGCTCCTAGGACATTATTATTAGTGTCGAGTTTAACGCTGTTGGAGCCAGCGTTCATACCAGCTCGGGCAAGAGGGGTAAAGAGAGGCATTCCCGCAGCATCAAAACGGTTAATTAATGTAGAGGCAAAAGAATCAAGTTGAGCCTGCATTTTAGGATAGGTCTGATCCCGCAGTGTAATATTGGCACCTAATTGACCGCTGGTCAGATGGGAGGTGATATCTTTCCCATTGAGCATAATGCCGGGAATGCCACCATTTGTACCATCATTACTATAATACATATTAGGGGAGATAGCTGCCTTTTGGGTTGATAGAGGCCAGTCGGAAGTTGGTACGATATGACTATTGTCAGGCAAGCCGATCTGGTCAGGACGCGTCGGTAGCTGCGCACCATCTTCTGTTGTGACAATCATATCCCCATTGGCTTTTTCGGTAAAAGAAACGCCCAATTTGTCTGAAAGATCGTTCATATAACCAAGGCGCTGATTTTCCAGATCAGAAGTATCATCTCCCGAGGCCTTTGCAACCATAATTTTCTTGGAAAGAGAGCCAATTGTTGTCAGGTCTGTATTGATTCCAGGCATGGCGACGACAATAGCATCCTGGGCGTTCTGACGTTGTGTTTGATAGGTTGAAGCCATCGTGTTGATATTGCTGACAAGCATACGGGCATTTGAGATGACATCATATTGCGTGCTCCCATTTGTAGGGGCATTCGTCACGCTGACCAGGCTTGTTTTCAATTTGCCGAGATAATTTGACAGGGTACCCATGGTATCGGAGTTGCCATCACCATTTGCGCCAGTTGTGCCCTGAAGCATGGCGACATTACTCAGGGAGGCATACATCGCTGATTGATTACTGACCTTGCCATTCTGGGTATAAAGCGCAGCCATAAGCGCTGGTGAGTATGACAGACTATTATGACCGACTTTAACGCCGATATTACCGCCATTGACGACGACGGATAATATATTGGAACTTTCCAGGACATATCCGTCAGTGGAGGCATTTGAAACATTTTTGGAGACGGTATCGAGCTGTGCTTCGACTCCCTGAAGCCCACTTGTAGCAATATTAAGTGCGATGCCGAGGCCCATTAGAATTCTCCAAAAAATTTTCTGTTTTCAAATTATAAGTTTACCACAGAAATGTGGCAGTCTCTTCTCTAGGAATATTTATCTGCTTTATCTAATAAGCAGATATTACAAAAAGGTTAAATTTAGGGGCTTTTTGTAATGGATTCCCAGCTTAAACCGAGGTCTCAGAAGTGATCTTGTCAATGGCATTCAGCCGGCGTGTAAAGTCTTTTTGTAGAAGCTGGAAATTGAGGTCATATTCACGTTGGATCCTGACCAGCTCCGTAGTTTCCCTTACGGCATTTACATTACTTTCTTCCAGCATTCCCTGACGTATTTCTTTTGTTGGCATGTCATGTGTCGGGGTCGTCGGACGGAGAAGGTGATCTCCTTCATTTTTTAGACTGTTATCATCATCAACCCTGACAAGGTTAATAACACCGACAAGTCCTCTATCAGTAGAGATCGTGCCATCAGAAGCGATTGAGAGAGGCAGTGGAATATCTTGTGGGCTAAGGACAATAGGCATTTTCTGGTCATCCAGGAGGGGATTTCCTGCTGAATCAACAATTGTTCCATCATTGGTTTGCTGGAATTTGCCGTCGCGTGTGAGACGGATTCCTTTCGAGGTTTTTACAGTAAAATAGCCCTGGCCGTTGATGGCCAGATCAAGAGGATTTCCCGTAGTTTTGAGCTCACCTTGCATGGTATTGAGATACGTGGCTTTATCCTGACTGTAATGTAGCCTCTTATCAGCCCCAAGTCCGACTTTGCCATGCTGGGTGGAAATATAGTCTGAAAACAAAATGTTGGAGGCTTTAAAGCCGTCAGTGCTTGCATTTGCCAGGTTGTTGGCCGTCACATCAAGTGAGCGTGTCAGGGCATCAATATGAGAAAGGGCTAGGTAACTGGTCGTATCCACAATATGTCTCCAAGCAGAGCGCTATTCCTCTTTGATTCCAGAGAATTGTTTTTTTATTTACAAATTTTGTAAAAAAAAGACAATGAAAGCCGGTGAGATTTTATCTCAATATTTTTATATCATTTTTGCCTGTGTCTTAAATTATACGAAAAACAACTTGCATAACGTTTTCTTAATTCGTAGTTTATAAGGCAAACATGGTCTATGTAAGATGACGGCCTGCCCGGAATGGTAGGGTCTTGTCCGCGTTAATTGTGAGTCTTCTGAAATAGTCGTGCTTTAATAGGCAATGAGCTTTTGAGGGGAATTATTCATGCTTCGGTCTCTTGAAATTGCTGCGACAGGCATGCAGGCCCAGACGACGAATGTTGACACGATCTCCCATAATATGGCGAACATGACGACAACTGGTTATAAAAGGCGTCGTGCTGAATTTCAGGATCTGATTTATCAGGACCTGCGTCGTGTGGGAACCATGAGCTCTGATACAGGCTATCGTGTGCCCGCAGGCGCGCAGGTTGGTCTCGGTGTCAGGACGGCTGCTATTTACCGGATTAATGAACAAGGCCCATTGATTCAGACCAATAATACCTTGGACCTGGCCATTGAAGGGCGTGGATATTTCCGCGTTCTCTTGCCGTCAGGTGAATATGCCTATACGCGCGATGGGACGTTTTCTATGTCTGAAGACGGAAATATCGTGACAGCAGATGGTTATCCCTTGGTCCCTAATATCGCGATTCCTAATAACGCTGAGAATATAACAGTCGATCAGTCAGGACAGGTCCAATATACCATTCAGGGGCAGCCTGATGCCCAGGTTGCCGGACAGATGCAGTTGACGACATTTCAGAACGAGAATGGTCTTGCTGCTATGGGGCAAAACCTTTTGACCCAGACAACATCATCTGGTGACCCAATTAACGGTAATCCCCAGAGTGTGGGTTTTGGTGCTATCCGTCAGGGATATACTGAAGAATCTGCCGTGAATGCTGTTACCGAGATTACAGATCTGATTACGGCACAGCGTGCATATGAGATGAATAGTAAGACAATTACCGCATCAGATGAGATGCTACAGACATTAACGAATTTACGTTAATTGTAAGGAATTTGATGCTTGCGGTCAGGCATAATGTCAAAATAGCATTGTTTTTCTTTGTTATTTCGGTGTTTTCTGTCCTTCATATAAGCCCTGCTTGGGCAGCAACCTTGCGTTCTGCCGGGGAAATTTCGGGTGATCAGGTTTCCCTTTCTGATCTCTTTGATGGACTGGAACCAGGGCAGGACCGTGTTATCGGGCCGGCACCGCCTCCTGGGAAAACTATCCAGATCGGGGGGTATCAGCTCATTGCAATTGCAGATCAATATGGCGTTGAGTGGGAGGATCAGTCTTCTACGGCGTCTCTGGTTCTGAAACGGGCTGGCCATGTTCTTGGACGGGAATATTTTGCAGATCTTGTCAGAAAAAATATTTCCCTTGACGAAACGCAGAGTGGTTTTGTTGTCGATATAGAGAGTTTTAAGCCGATTACAGTGGACGTCAGAGAGCAGAATCCTGTCAGTCTGTCGGATATTGATTGGGATAAAAAAACAGGTAAATTTTCAGCGACAGCTTATTTGGCACATCCAACTGGAGATAAGTCGATTGATTCTTTTGTCGTAAGAGGATCGATCAAGGTCCGGCAACCTATTGTTGTCTATAATGCGTCGCATCCGGCAGGATATGTCATTCAGAATGGCGATATGCACGTGGAGTCAGATTATTCAGGAAAGATGCCCCTTTCTTCTCAGGCTTTACCGGATCCAGATAACATTGTTGGCATGTCACTTTCTCACGCGGTTTCCGCTGGTGAACCAATATTAATAACAGACTTGCGTCATGTGACACTTGTTCATCAGGGGGATCCTGTGCTGATTACCTTTAATAGCCCGGGTATCAGGTTGACAGCTACAGGTCGTGCTCTGGAAGATGGGGGAAGTGGGCAATTTGTCCATGCTTTGAATTTGGGGAGTAAAATGATCGTTCAGGGAAAGGTCATGGCTTCAGGTGAAATTCGTGTGGATGCGTCCTCGACGGCTATTCCTGCCAACTCAAAGGAAGGCAAACGGTTTCGTACGCCTTTCTTGCAATAAAGAGTAATGGTGGTAGCCATGCCCAAATATCGTAAATTGTCTCCTCAATGGCTGGTGCTTCCTTTAATGGCCCTTTCAGCATGTGCGGCACCGAGCAATTTGAGTGAGTTGGGGCATCCTCCTCGTATGACTTCAACATCGGACCCGACATTAGCGCCCGATTATCGTCCGGTAACCATGCCCATGCCTCCGCTTCAGGCGCCTCCCAGTGAGGCAGGAAGTCTGTGGCGCCCTGGTAGTCGCGCCTTTTTTAAGGATCAGAGGGCTTCACAAGCGGGAGATTTGTTGACAATTAAGGTTGAAGTTGCAGATACGGCGAACATGACAGACAATACTGGGGCATCTGGAAGCGGGGGAGAGAATTTCGGCGTTCCAAGCTTCTTTGGATTGAAAAGCCCGGTCATCGGAAATAACCTTCTACAGACCTCAAGTTCGAGCAATACCTCAGGAACTGGCAGTATTCGGCGGAATGAGACGGTAACGCTGACACTGGGCGGTGTCATTACGCAGGTTTTACCAAACGGAAATTTTGTCGTAGTAGCGCGGCAGGAGGTCAGGGTGAACGGGGAGCTACGTCAGATTACAGTCAGTGGCGTTGTCCGTCCTCAGGATATTTCAGAAGATAATGTTGTCACACATGACCGTATTGCGGAAGCGCGTATTTCTTATGGTGGGCGTGGTCAGCTCTCACGTTATCAGGATGCACGTTATGGGCAGCAAGCCTTGGATCAGGTCCTGCCCTTCTGAATGGGGTGGTATTTCTCCTGGGATTATTTATCTTAAATTAATTTTTCAATAAAAGTGACAGTAATCCAGAACATAGATTGCTTGAAGGTGGAATGTAGTTAATGGACAGTGGAAAACTGGTTGAGGGTTTTATTCCTGAAGGTCTTGTTGTTAGCAATCTACATGGAGAAGCCGGTGGTATTTTGACGATCTCTGGTGTGGTGGAACGCTCTGACATCAGGGTGAAAAAGCTGATTATCTCATCGTCAGGTAAAGTAAGAAATGGCTCGGTTGAAGCGGAGCATGTTATCATAGAAGGGTGTGCCACCGGGGTGCTGTTTCGTACTGCCCGCCTTCAGGTTTTTGAAAAAGCTCTCATTTCGGACTGTGTGATTGTGATGAAGGATGCTACAGGTTTTTCCATGCATGAAGGAGCGTGTTTTGAAGGTGATATTAAACTAACTACCAGCAGACAGGAGAATTTTTCCTTAATTCAGCCTGACAATATCACCGAAGGTTTTTCTTCAATGGGGAGGACAGCTCATATTGAGCATGCAGAAATTGAAGCGGATATCCCGTTAGGGGATTAAGCAATCTTATGTGTTTATGTTTATTTCAAGGTATAGGTTGTTTATGAGAGGTGGAAATAAGAATAACAGGTCTATTTCGACTTCATCTGGAAGAGGCAGAACATCTATAGCTCTTTTGATATTGTCCGTTAATCTTCTGTTATTCTTGCAGAAAGTTCAGGCAGAGGAAAATCCTTCATCTGAGGGAAAAACCGCAAATATTCTTAAAGAAAAACCAGTTATAAATGATTCCTCTCTCGCTCCACGTTCAATGGAAGAGATTTTGGAGCAGAAGCGTATTTTGGAATCTGCACGGCAGGCATTGGAACTGAAGTTCAGGTCTCTTAACAGGTCTGCCGCAGGGGAAGATGGTGCAAGCGATCAAAAGGTTGATCAGGTTGCAGTAGCACGGCTTATCAGTATATATGAGAATATGAGTCCGCGGGAAGCGGCAGCTGTTTTTGATGTCATGGACCCACATGTCCTGGTGGCGATTTCCGCCAGAATGAATACGCGGAAGCTCTCAGCTATTATGGCTCAAATGTCGCGGGAGCGAGTGAATATGGTTTCGCAATATCTTGTCGGGGTCAGGCGATTTCACCAGAATGCTTCTCTGAATTTGCCGGGTTTGAATAATGGGTTGTCTGATAAAACCCTTCCTCTTCTGAATAACAATCTTTATGATTCGGACCATAAGTCAAAATCACAGGCGGCGCCTCTGATGCCGTCTCGTCAATAATGTTCTGATAAGATGGGAGCGTTGTTTTGATTAAAGTGCATATAATCAAAGGAATAGTGCTTTCTTTCTTTCTGACAGGTTTTCTTTCAGGATGTACAGCTGATTACCTTGCCCGGAAAGTAACAGGTCGGGAATGTAGTGCAGGTTACGTGGCAGAAGGAGATGATTGGTGTTTGCCCGTGACGCGGACACCGCCCCCGCAGCCTTATTGTACGCAAAGCTGGAATGGAACAGATTGTTGGGCGCGCCCTGATCAGATGCCTAATGTAGCGCATGAGGTTTATGAGGGGCCTCGTGGGTTAACGCAGGACCAGAATGCAAAAAGGTTAAATATGCCTGTGGAGAAAATACCACCGACTAGCCAGTTCCTGCCACCATAGCTTTCGAAGAAAGGCTTAACCTTTTATCCATATTATATTATATGAAAGCTCTGTTCCATGAGCGTGTTTTTTTCAACCATAAGGTTAAAAGAAATTTTTTGCTATTTTAGTAAGATAGAGGCAGAATAAAGGCAGAGTCAGGGCATAATATTTTTTGGTTAATGTTTCTCAAAAGACGCCAGTAATTTTGTTAATAGTGAGTAGATATCCGCTTTATGCAGAAGATATTAGCAGGCCTTAAAGGCCTTGGGCGTACAAAACTTGTCGCACTGGGTGTGGTTGCTGCGTTTCTTCTGACAGCGCTCGGGGCTTTGGTTTTTTACAGTGGCTCAGGTCGGATGAGCCTCCTTTATGGTGGTGTTGACCTTAATGAAGCTGCCGAAATGGTGGATGATTTAGGCAAGAATCATATTAAGGCCCAAACAAGCCCAGATGGTCGTACGATCTATGTTCCGCATGATAAAGTGGCAGAGGCCAGACTAGCTCTGGCTAAATCCGGTCTGCCTAGTGGTGGGGCTGTTGGGTATGAGCTTTTTGACAAAAATGGTACACTGACGAGCACGCAATTTGAACAAGGGGTCAATGAAACCCGAGCGATGGAAGGAGAGCTGGAGCGTTCCATCAAACTTGTTCATGGTGTTCGCAATGTACGTGTTCACCTGGTTCTGCCTCGTCGTGATCTTTTTTCAACCCAGACTAATCCTGCGCAGGCAAGCGTAATCCTTGATGTCGGGCGGATTGGTGCTGTCTCACCTAGCGCGATAGCGGCGATTCAGAATCTTGTTGCTGCTGCGGTTCCGGGGCTTCAGGCTCATGGAATTTCCATTATTGATACGAGAGGGGAACTTCTTGCCAGGCCTGGTGACCCAGATAGTATGGCGGAGCAGGAATCTACGCTTGAAAAACAGCGTCATTCAGAAGAGCAGCGTTTGGCCCAGGCTGTAGAAGATATTCTGACTCCGACCCTAGGGATGGGGCACGTGCGTGCTCGTGCCGCTGTTACAATGAATACGGATACAATTCGTGAAACAGAAGAAAGCTATGATCCAGATCAGCAGGTTTTAAGGTCTCAGACAACAAGTACGGATAAAAGTGTTAATACAGAGGCCAGTCAGGACGCATCTGTTAATAATAATCTGCCGAATGCGAATGCGGGGCAGGATAACCGGAGTGGCTCAACCGATGATCGTGTTGAAGAGACCAATAACTACGAAATAGGCAAGAGAGTCCGCGTTATTGACCAGAGACGTCCCCGTATTTCACGTATCAGTCTGGCCGTTATGGTCGATGGGACCTTTGTAGCAAATAAAAAAGGGAAACCCATTTGGCAGCCTCTGGATGACAAGGAAGTTCAGAGAATTACAACCTTAGTCCAGACCGTCATTGGCTATGACAAGGAACGCGGAGACCAGGTCAATGTTGTCTCCATGCCTTTCAAGATGGAAAGTACGGGGCCAGCGCGTGAAATTCCACCATATCTGAAGAAAGATGTGGTTATTAATTTTGTAGAATGGACACTACCAATTGTCCTTCTTGTCGTGGCGTGCCTCTTCTTCATCAAGCCTCTGGAACGGCGTCTGAAACGTATTATTAATAAAATCAGGCGTGTTAAAGGTGAGGCTGCCGCCGAGGGGGCTGGATCTCTTGATGATAAGAGCAGGATAGCGGCCAATCTTGCTGCTGGAATTGAGGGAGTCGGAGGTGTTATTTCAGGTGTGCAGAGCAAACTGCCTCCAACCCTTCTGGATACTGTTTTCGATAAGATTGAGAATAATCCCGATGAGGCTATTTATATTATAAGGAGTTGGCTGCTCCAGCCAGATCCCAATCAAAATACAGGCCCCAACAGGAAAGGGTAAGGCATGATTGAGCAACAGGGAGGGGAAGGTAATAATAAAGGAGTAGGTCCTCTTAATAGATCAGGTTTGCAAAAGAATGTAGCTCCTCTGACGGGTAAGCAGAAAGCAGCTATTCTGATGCTCTCTATAGGGCGTGAACGTTCTGCACAGATTTTGCGGTCTTTGCAGGAAGATGAGGTACGTGAGCTTTCAATAGCCATGTCCTCTCTTGGGCCGGTAAGTGTTGATGCCGCTGAGTCTGTCTGTTCCGATTTTGCCAGTGGAATGGGTATTTCAGATGGCCTTGTCGGCTCTTACAAAACGACAGAAGAATATCTGAAAAAAGCGCTGCCTGCTAACCTTGTTGCGAAAATTCTTGACGAAATTCGTGGGCCAACCGGTCAGAGCGTCTGGGCGAAAATGACCAATATGCCAGAGACGGCTCTTGCCAATTATCTGCGTAATGAACAGCCTCAGACAGTGGCTGTGATATTGAGTTATATTTCTCCAGCTCATGTAGCGCGCGTTTTGAGTCTCTTTCCTGAAGATTTCACGATAGATGTCATTATGCGTATGCTTCATACAACGCCTGTCAGTCGTGACGTCCTGACCAGTTTGGAAGATACACTTCAGCGCGAATTAATTACGGCATTTGGGCGTTCCAGCAAGCGGAATAGTTATGCCTTTGTTGCGGAAGTTTATAATAACTTTGATAAGAGAACAGAGACGACCTTGACAGACCTTCTGGGAGAAAGAAGCCTGGAAGACATGGAAAAAGTGAACAAACTCAAATTTACATTTGATGATGTTAAACGGCTGTCTTCGGATGATATGATGCGCGTTATGGCTGCCATTAATAAAAATGGTGAATTGCGTGCGAAACTGCCAATGGCCCTCAAAGGAGCTAACCCCAATACGCGTAAACTGTTCCTCGCCTGTATGTCGAGACGTGCCGGAGCGATCTTGTTGGATGAAGTTACCAATCTGGGAGCTGTCCGTATGAAAGATGCAGAGGCAGCACAGACAGAAATTATCGCCCTCATCAAAGATATGTCTAATAATGGCGAGGTTGATCTTGCTCCTGTTTCTGATGAGCTTATTGAGTAATTGAGATACGGTCTGTGAAATTATCTTACAGGATCAGATAAGATGATCTCTTTTATAGAACAGTTGGAGGATTTTGGTCTTCCTTTCTCACAGAAAGAAGAGGGACTGGAGAAACACTCTGGGGCACTTTCTGAAGAGAATGAGCTTCTCAAGCCGGAAGTTGTTGACACGTCCGTCCATTTGCAGCCTGAAGAGCTTGAAGCTCTCAAGAAACAGGCCTTTGAAGAAGGTTGTCAGAAAGGCAGGGAAGAGGCTCATGAGGCCTTGCTTTCACAAATGACAGAGAGCCTCAATGACTCTTTTTCTTTTCTGGAGAAGGAAGAGCAGCAGCGCCGTGAGGTGCTGATGCAATTTGTCCAGGAAATTTTCAAAATCGTCTGTGACATTATCAGCGGGCAGATTTCAGAGAAGGATTTTATCCAGCGGAAATTCGGTCAGGATATTCTTTCTTTTGCTCAAGAGGGTTTGCGGGAGTCAGAAGGTGACATTGTTGTCTCATGTGCAGAAAGTGAAGAAGAGGTTTTAAAAAACACTCTTGGGCAGCATGCAGGAATTATCATAAAAAGTGACCCAGACTGTAATCAGGGGTGTGTAAGGATTTTATCATCACGTAACGAGCTGAAGCTTGATCGTGTAGAGTGGCAGAATAAGGTGCGTGAACAGATAAAATCTGCGATAGATCATATGACGGATTCTAACCGCCAGCAAGAAAGACAGGAAAAAGCATAATGGCAGAGACTGAAAATACAGAAAACCAGAAGGATTCGTCTTTGAATTCGGAGCAGCCTGCACAAAAGCCACAGGAGACAAGCCAGAAAGCTCCTCCTTTGCCTCCATCAGTGCCTTCAACAGAAGCCGTATTTACCCAGGATGATGAAAGGGAAGCCATTTTTGATGTTCCGGTTAAAATTACGGCTGTTGTCGGGGATGTTAAAATGCCTGTACGTGATCTCGTCCGGCTTGGTCGTGGGGCTGTGGTTTCTCTGAATAAGAAATTAGGTTCAGCGATCGATATTTACGCTAATGGGCGTCTTATAGCGCGTGGAGAGATTACGATTATTGAAGATGATAATATTGCCGTTACCATGACGGATATTATCTCTTCTCCCATAGACGAGGCTTAAGAAGAGTAACAGGACGATGCTGGGGAATGAAACAGGACTTTCCGGTCACATGTCTGGTGGCCTGACAGGTTTTCATATGAATGCCCTGTTTGCCCTGATAATTGTTCTTGCCATTATGCTGGGGGCTCTTTTTTTAGTTGATCGTCTGAAAAAATTCATGCCCCGTTTTCTTAATAAGCGTCTCCCTTCCAAGGGGGCTCTTTCCATCTGTGATGTCGTTCAGCTTGATTCAAAAAGAAAACTTGTTTCTGTATCTGTCGAAAGTCATGGAGGGAATAAGGCCCTGGCAATCCTCCTGATTGGAGGGGGCAGTGACATCTGTGTTGGCTGGATGGATGAGGTTGGTTCTTCTCCTCAAGCCACAGACCAAACGAGCTATGTTGTTGACAGTCAGAAGGCTGAAAAGAATGTGCCGAATGCCTAGAATAATGTCTTCAAAACGTTTTAGACTGTCATGTGCGGCTGTTTCTGCTCTTATAGGGATCGTCGGGCTCTTATGTCTTTGTACTCACCCTGTTCTGGCGCAATCTGTAACATTTGACATGGGAAAAGGGGGCGGTATTGGAGAGGCGGGGACAACAAGTCGCCTTGTGCAGCTTACGGCACTGATTACTGTTCTTTCTCTGGCTCCAAGTCTTCTGGTAATGGTGACAGCCTTTACCCGTATTATCGTCACACTTTCATTATTACGCAGTGCTTTGGGCGCGCAGGGGACACCCCCAAATATGGTCCTGATTGCTTTGGCACTGATTTTATCTTTATTTGTTATGCAGCCAACCCTTCAACAATCCTGGTCCCAAGGGATTGAGCCTTTGATGAATGGTCAGGTTGAAGAAATGGAGGGGCTGAAGGCGACTGCCGAGCCTTTCCGTACCTTTATGGTAAAAAATGCACGGCCCAGAGATGTCGAAGTTTTTTATCACCTTTCCAATGTCAAGCCTGCCAGTTCAGCAGAGAAGATTCCCTGGCGCGTCATCATTCCAGCTTTTATGGTAGGTGAACTTAGTCGAGGGTTTGAGATCGGCTTTTTGATTTACCTGCCTTTTCTGATTATCGACCTTGTCACATCAAGTGTTTTGATGAGTCTGGGCATGATGATGCTTCCCCCGGCAACGATTTCCCTGCCCTTTAAATTGATCTTTTTTGTGCTGGTCGATGGGTTTCAAATGGTTTCTGGAGGTTTGGTCCGTAGTTTTGGAGGGGGATGATTGCCCCCTTATTGACCGGGTAAAATCAGGAGGCGTCTTGCCAGGATTTGTGGAGTTAATGGGGCAAATCCTGCACCGATATGAGAGGAATAGCTTCCGTAAGTCAGCCTTAACCCGCAAGCTGCCGCAGAAATAACGCCTCCAATACGGCCAGACTGTTCAAGACGGCTGGCCATCATGGATTGGGCATCATGTTCTCTAAAGGCGGCAGCGATGTCGGAAGATTCCTCAGGGTCCATCCCGGCAGGAATGACCAGGGAAAGATCTGCCTGTGTTCTTTCGACGATTTCCAGCATTTCAGACATGCCTAATGTGGAATAGATACAGACTCCTGGCAGATCAACCAGGATAATACGCCTTTCCTTATCTTCTATTTCTGGCATAAGGCCCTGATAGGCTTGTATGAGTTCGACATTATAGCCTTGCAGAATAGAGGCCAGCTTTACATAACTTCCCGGGTTTTTGTCACAGGCTAAAACTACAGGCTTTTTGATGCGGCCTTCAGATTGCTGAGCTTGCAGGGCATAGCGGGCTGCTAGTTTCGCAAGGGTTAGGGTCTTACCAGAGCCAGAAGCCCCCCCTAGAGCCATTGGTTTTCCAAAAGAGAGGGGCAGACGGCCGAATGTAATCATTCGGCTAAGTCCTTCTGCGATTGTGCCACCGGACATGGCTTTCACTAAAGGACGTGGAATTGAATGCCATAAGAGGACATCTGTTACACTGAAGCTGGGGAGAGGAAGAGAGGCTTCTTTGGCTTTTGACGTGCGGCGCCGACGTGTCGTGCTTTTTGTCTGGTCTGACGAGCGCGATCTCCTCGGTTTTGCTTGTTCTGTCATGGCGTGTTCTTCCTGTCAGTTAGGCGTTTTAACGCGCCTTCATGTCTTATAATAGCAAGTTATGTAATCGTGGCGACAGTCCGGATGCGTGTGCGGGGATAAATTTCTGCCTGAGACATGACAGCGATGGAAGGTCTTACCCGGTCAACAATCATTCTGACACAGTCTCTTGTTGAAGAAGTTGTGACAATTACAGGAAGCTCACCCAGACTAGCGGTCTTCTCAAAGGCCTGACGCATGGATGTTACAAATTGGTCCAGCATATTGGGAGGCATGGCGACGGTTCTTTCATCTCCCTGACCTACAGTATTGTTAAGAAGTTTACTTTCCCATTCAGGAGATAGCGTAATCATGGAAATACATCCCGAAGGCCCGACATAGCTATTGCTGATCTGACGGGAAAGCCTAACTCTCACATGAGCTGTAAGGGCGCGTATTCCTTTGGAAACAAGGGCACTGCCTTCCTGAATGCTTTCAAGAATTGTAGGCAGATCCCGGATGGAAATCCTTTCCTGAAGCAAGGCTTGAAGGACGCGCTGTATCGTACTGAGACTGACCTGAGACGGGATCAGGTCATTGACAAGTTTCTGCTGCTCGGCGGGAAGATCATCCAGAAGTTCCTGTGTTGCAGAATAGCTAAGCAATTCCCCAAGGTTCTGACTGATTGTTTCCGTTAGATGTGTGATAATAACCGTAACAGGATCGACAACTGTATAGCCCGATTGACTTGCCTTGGTTTTAAGGTCTGGCGTAATCCAGATGGCCGGGAGATTAAAAGAAGGTTCTGTTGTTAACTCGCCCTGTAAGGCATTGGCGGGGTTAAAGCCTTCAGGACAGATAGCGAGAAGCAGATTGGGCTTTACTTCGCCTGAGGCAATTTCAATTTCTTTCAGCTTTATGACATACTGATTCACACCAAGGCTGATATTATCCTGTATCCTGACCGATGGTGTAATAAATCCCATATCAGCAGCCATTTTTCGGCGTAACGCTCTGATCTGTCCCGTAATATGGGCGTCATCTTCACTAGCAAGGGAAAGCAGGCCAAAGCCAATTTCCAGCCGTAACAGATCGACACGGAGTAATTCTGTGATAGGCTGAGTGGTAGGTTGTGGGGCGGCCTGTGAAATTTCGTCACCATCATGATCTGTGATAATTGGTGATTTATGGCGCCACCAGGAGCCTGCGGCTGCAAGGACAGCGATCAGAAGAAATGGTGCGGCAGGCAGTCCTGGCAAACAGGCAAAAATAGTCGCCAAAGAAGCAGCAATTGCCAAAGGTTTGGGATGTCCCCCTAATTGCCGGAATAAGGTGACGTCAGCCGTTCCCTCTGTGCCCCCCTTGGTGACGACGATACCAGCAGCGAGAGAAACAAGCAGGGCAGGGATCTGCGAGACCAAACCGTCACCAATTGTCAGGGTTGTAAAGGTCTGAACTGCATCTCCGACTGGCATATGATGGCGCATGACGCCAATTGTCAGGCCACCGACGATATTGATTGCAGTAATGATGATACCAGCGATTGCGTCATTACGTACGAATTTTGCAGCTCCATCCATTGCCCCGTAAAAGGAACTCTCATCTTCCAGTTCCTTGCGTTTCAAACGGGCGGCGCGTTCATTTATGGCGCCAGAAGCAAGGTCCGCGTCAATGGCCATTTGCTTGCCCGGCATGGCGTCAAGGAAGAAACGGGCAGAGACTTCGGCAATACGGCCTGAACCCTTGGTAATCACCATGAAATTGACGACCAGGAGAATGCAGAACACAATTCCCCCGATTACAACGTCATTTCCCATAAGGAAGCCGCCAAAGGAGGCAACAACATGCCCTGCCGCATATGCCCCCTGATTGCCGTGGCTCAAAATAAGACGCGTCGTGGCGACTTCAAGTGAAAGCCTGAACATCGTCGTGAGGAGGAGAAGTGTTGGAAAAGAGGTGAAGTCAAGTGGCTTTTCAAGAAAGAGAGCCACCATGAGAATAAGGACCGACGATGTAATTGACAGTGAGAGACCGACATCAAGGATAAAAGTCGGGAGTGGTATGATCAGGATGGCAATGAGTAGAATGACGCCCACTGCCAGCAAAAGATCGGTCCCGGGCATACTTGATTTGAGATCAAATCCCCCCGTCTCTTTTTTTCCAAGAAGAGCAACGATCTGTCTGAACCTATGCAGACCAGAGGCAATCTTTGCTGTGACGTTAGACGAGCTGGCAGGACTGGCAGAAGAATTTTGCGCTGTCGGTTTGGTGGGCGTCACCAGGTTAGTCCCCCAGAATCATGGCCTGATAAACATATAGAGCTTTTTAGCGTAAGAAAGGCGAAAAGTATATGTTTCATTTACGCTTTCTTCAGGTTCAGGAAAGCAAATATTTTTCCTCTGTTAAATAAGTGATATTTAGGTTAATTCTATCGCCTATAGTCCCTGCCCTGTAATTGAAGAGCTGTTATGGCGAGGCTGGAGCATAAAGAACGATGAAAAAGTTCAATAAAAAAAGTTTAAAAAAAATAAACAGTAAAAACAAACTGATAAATTTGTTTATGCCTTTTTTGAAGAAGGGCGATACCATAACGACTGTACAGATAGCTGTTGAAACAGGGCTTGAGAAAAAAGATCCGGTTCTTTTGCTGGCAGCAGCCCAGATTGTATCAACTTATACAGCGGCTGTTGAGGTGGCTGTCACTCTTTATGAAAAAGCAATTTTATGCTTCCCTGACGCTGGGAATAACCGTGAACTGGCTTTACTCAAGGCAGAAATGGAGATTGAACTTGCAGGGCAGTTAATGCTTGCTGGACAGGAAAAAGAGGCGTTATCGCTTTATACAAAAATTGCCCAGACTTATGACGAACTTAAGGTGAAGGTTGGTGAAAATCTCCAACAGAATCTTTTGCAGGTGGGGCACCTTGAACTGGCTTTGAAGATTTCCAAAGTCTGGCTTTCCGAAGGAAAAGTTTCAGCGGCATTTTATGCAGGAATAGGAAATACTCTGAGGATGTTAAACCGTTCTCTAGAAGCGCTTCCATACCATAGAGAAGGTTTAAAGCTGGAGCCTGGCAACCGGGTCACTACGTTCCATTATGGTCTTAGTTTATTAAAAGCCGGGTTTTATAAAGAGGGTTTTAAATATTTTGCGGACCACGAGAGCTTTGCTGTAGATCCTTCTTCTTGGTATATTACAGATGTTCCGTTTCTGACACCTGATACCGAAATTGAGGGAAAACATATCCTTTTTTTTCAGGAGCAGGGATTGGGTGATACGCTTGAGTTCAGTCGTTTTATCCCGCAGTTTTTAAAGCGCGGTGCGAAAGTGACGCTGGCTGTTCCCAAGACTCTTCAGCGTCTTATGGCCCTAAGTTTCCCGGAAGTGGAAGTGCTGTGTGATATTGAGTTGGGGAAGGAGGCGCCCAATAAATATCAGTTTGATTATGCGTATCCAATTCCAGATATCCCTTATATTTGTAAGGTAGAAAGCCCCGCAGATGTTTCTGTCCCTGTTCCTTATCTCAAGGCTGATGAAAAAGATATTGAACGATTTGCAAAACTGATTTCGGAGATTCTTCCTGCCCGCCCCTCATCACAGCCAAGGCCATTGCGTGTCGGAATTGTCTGGGGCGGTGACAGGCGCCAGAAAGCTGCAGACGTTTCCTCTGATAGACGGCGTTCAACCAATTTCAAGGAAATGATTACGGCTTTACTACCTGTTAAAGCTGATATTTTCAATCTACAATTTGGTGTGAAACGCCAGGAACTGGCTCTCAAAGAGGGTCTGCCGCAGCCTATTTATGATCTTATGGATCAAATTTATGATATGGCAGATACGGCAGCTTTTATGGAAAATCTTGATCTTGTAATTTCAGTCGATACGTCTCCTTTGCACCTTTCAGCAGCACTTGGGCGGCCAACCTGGCTTGTAAATCGCTGGGATTCCTGCTGGAGGTGGGGAGATACTGGTGATAAATCAGCCTGGTACCCAACAGTCAGGATTTTCAGAGCGCAGGAAAGGTCTTTTGTCCCTGTTCTGAATGAAGTTGGTGAGGCTTTAAGAATGTTAGTGTCTTTGCATTAAGGCAATTTATTTGTTGATTTTTCGTAATATTAGTTAAAATATATTTAATGCTTCGTAAGATTGGATAGATAAATAATGACAGAAGTTCATAAAGTTGCAGTTATTGTAAGAACAAAAAATCGCCCTCTCTTTTTAAAAAGGGCAATATTCGAATCTATTATTCCTCAGACATTTCAGGATTATCGCGTCTATATCATCAATGATGGTGGTGATCTTGAAGATATTAAAAAGATAGAGAATTCTATTCCTGCTGATTTTTCTGCAAAATTTGTTTTTGTACATCTACCTTTTTCATTGGGGAGGGGAGGAGCCTTGGCTGCAGGTATTAGTCATACGTCGGAAAAATACCTTCATATTCATGATGATAGTGATAGCCTAGAGTCGGATTTTTATGAAAAAACGGTTGCATATCTTGAAGAAGATACGAAAGAGATATTTTCTGGGGTAAAAACGAGTAATTATGATGTATACGAGCATGTAGAAAATAATAATATAATCAATGAATTTAAGTCTAATGAGTTTGGAGTTGAGATTGAACCGATAAAAGATTATATTCAATTATTATCTCATATGACTATAGTTGTTCCTATAACATTATTATTTAGGCGGCGGTGTATAATTGATGTTGGTACATCAGATGCAAGAAAGAATTTTGGTGAGGATAAAGATCTATTTATAAGATTGATGCAATGGGGTGAAATTGGCGTTATAAAAGATCTATTATGTTCATATCATCATAATAATAAGGGCAAGAATAATCCTGAAGAGAGAAAAAACTCATATGATCAGATTATTATGGAACGAAATAATATTATAAGGGAGGCTCTCAATACAGGTAATATGGCAAAATTATTTCAAGTTAATGTTTGGAGGAACTTTAATCTGGAGCAAGGACAATACGCTCCCGTATATGAACAGATAAGGATTTTGAAGGAGAGCTGTGATGCGGTGACCAAGAGTATAAGATCATTTTTAGACTAAGAAATATATTTTAATTTGGAGCTATAGGTATGTCAAAAAAAGTCGGTATTATTCTTAGGACTAAAGATAGGAAGTTATTTTTTGCAAGGGCAATACAGTCTATTATAGCCCAAACTTATAAGTATTACCATGTTTATGTAATTAATGATGGTGGAGACAATAGATGTATTGAGGAGGTTTTGAATGAATTATCATCAAGCGATAGAGAAAGATTCTCCGTAATAAATCTTCCGACTTCTACAAAAAGAGGTGGGGCACTTGCTATTGGTATAAATAGTACATCTGAAAAGTACATTCATATACATGACGATGATGATACGCTTGAGCCTGAATTCCTTGAAAAAACAGTATCTTATCTTGAAAATGATCCAGAGAAGATTTTTTCAGCCGTAATGACGAGCAATTATGATGTTTATGAAGAAGTCGTTGATCAGGAAATTATAGAGATAAATAAAACTGATCAGTATGGCAAAAGGGATAATGGTGTATATGACTACGGACTTTTTCTGGCACATAATTCAACAATAATACCTATTGCACTCCTTATAAGGAGAGAGGCTATAAGGCTTGTAGGTTCTGTGAATCCGAATATGGAATATGTTGAAGATAATGAATTTTTCCTAAGATTATTACAATATGGTGATATAGCTATTATCGGTGAGTTATTATGTGCTTATCATTGGAAGGCATCATCAAAGAATAAAGAAAAATTTGTCGGATTTAGTCAAGAAGAATGCGGATATTCGCATATTATATATAAAAATAATGTTATCAGAGAAGCGATTTCCGGGAAAGGGACACTTAGGGTATTACAGGCTGAGGCATTAAAGGATAAAGCGGTTTCTGATTATCACAGGACTCATATGATGCTGGAACTGTCTAATTTAAATAATTCTTTCCTGAATATGGTTAACATCTTTTATGATTTTATAAATAAGGTCAATAATAAATAATAGTCATGCTGCTAATAAGCCGAAGGTTGGGGCATGGTTGTTGTCATTCTGACGGGGGAAGCGCGGTATGAAGCCAAGGTCCTTCCGGTTGGCCCGCTATTTGCAAAGCGGCCATGCGGCGATGAAGGAGAAAACTCCGAAAAGTTCTGGTAGCCGCCCTTGAATGGTCTGAAATAATGTTTCACAGGTTGGGAAGAAGGTTGTTGCATGGACGGAGCAGAAGAAGTCTGATGCGATGAAGCAAAAAGGGGAGAGCGGCCTGTATGGAGAGGCTGGCTGTTCTGCCTCCCATCCTGCGGAATGGACCATTCTTCAATCACGCGCCAGAGGTAAGGTTCTCCGATGCCGGGAGTCTGGGAGTGATAGGCTGCTGCAGCCCGGGGCCAGCTACCTTTTTGATCGTACATTTGTTTGAGAAACTGCCCAGCATATAAGGCATTACTATAGGGGTCGAACGCAGCTTCCAATGACGGAAAGGCCTCAGGATGGTGCATGATATTGACCTGCAGACAGCCAACATCAATGGATTTGATCCCTTGATTCTGGAAGGCTTTAACAGCGGCGACGGCTTCCTGAAGGGAGTTGTAATGATAGCCGGCCCCTTCGGCATTAATAGTCCAGGGCCACGCCGATAAAGTGCCTTCCCCATTAGGGCGCCCCGTTTCCACCCTGCTCATAGCGGCCAGAAAACCATCAGGGAGGTGGAGTGCTCTCTCTACCTGTGCCGTAGCTGTAATGCAGCGCAGTGATTCAGGGGACTCAGCCCAGCTATTGGAAAATAGCATAGTCACAAGAAAGGATGTGGTGAGTCCGACTCTTGAGAATAGAGTGACTTTTTCTGAGTGAAGACGAAACATGTCCGTACTATATCGTGTTTCAGGCGATTTGTACGATAATTCTTCCTGTTTTTTATTTCAATAAAGGAATATGCTTATTAACGAGAAGAAAGATCATTAAGGTGTCTTTCTGAAAAAATTCTGATAAGGTCTCTTTTATTGGGAGAGAGTCTGTACTTCATGAATGCCATTTACCTTCAGAGAAAACATTTGAGACCTTCTATTTTACGTGTAAGTAAAGGAATTATGGTTTTGAAGGGTCTGAAACTTTGCCCTGTTTTTTTGATGTTGATAGGGTTTGTCCTTACAGCTTCGACAGCGTGGGCAGGGTCAGTTCGCGTCAAGGATATTGTTGATTATGAAGGGGTCCGCGATAATCAGCTTGTCGGGTATGGGCTGGTTGTGGGGCTGAATGGCACCGGGGACCGACTGACCAATACATTATTTACGCGTGAAACTCTTATAGGCATGCTGAACAGGCTTGGGGTTAATATCCGTGATAAAGCCATTCAGCTACAGACTCATGATACTGCTGCCGTGATGGTTACAGCAACGCTTCCGCCCTTTTCTCATGGTGGAAGCCGGATAGATGTTGCTGTTTCAGCTGTGGGTGACGCTCAGAGCTTGACAGGTGGAAATCTGATTGTCACTCCTTTGCAGGCTGCTGACGGTGACGTTTATGCTGTTGCGCAGGGAGCATTGGTTACAAATGCCTTTACTGCGCAGGGAGCTGGTGGGCAGGCGACGCAGAATGTACCAACCAGTGCCCATATATCAAATGGTGCTGTTGTTGAGCGTGAAGTGCCGGTGCAATTAGGCAGAGGAGGGGTGATCCATCTCGCCTTGAAGAATCCGAATTTTACGACGGCAAACCGTATTGCGGACGTGATAAACCGTCATATCAGCCGTGGGATTGCTCGTGTTGAAGACCCACGCACGGTGGCTGTTAATCTGCAAGGTCGGGATGTTTCCGAGACTCTTTATAAGATCGGGGATTTGACGATTACGCCTGACACAATGGCAAAAGTCATTGTTGATGAAGCTGATGGGACAATCGTGATGGGGGATAATGTTCGTATTACGACTGTCGCTATTGCTCAGGGGAATCTGACCATTCAGGTTAATAATAACCCACAGGTCGTACAGCCAAATGCTTTTGGTGGTGGGCAGACGGCAATTGTGCCACAGACTGATATTAACGTGAATACAGATAGTGATAAAAGGATGGCGATCGTGCAAGGTGGGCCATCGCTTGCAAGCCTTGTGACGGGGATGAATGCCTTAGGGGTCGGGCCTCGTGATATGATTGGTATCTTGCAGGCCATTAAGGCCGATGGCGCCTTGCAGGCAGATTTGGAAGTAAGATAATCATCTTTATTGTAATAAGAACAGGACGGTTTACGTGACAGCTTCTTCTATTCCCCCACTGACTGCGCCTCCTATGCACCAGTTGCCTTTAAAGCAGCCATCTGTAAAACCCGGGCAAACAGAGGAATCACTTAGAAAGACGGCCCAAGATTTTGAAGCTGTAACATTGGGGGAAATGTTACAGCCCATGTTTGAAACGGTTGACACTTCTAAAGGGCCATTTGGGGGAGGTGAAGCTGAAGAGCAGTTCCGCTCCTTGCAGGTTCTCGAGATGGGGAAACAGATCGCCCAAAGTGGGGGAATAGGCATTGCCCAGCAGGTTTATAAGGCCATGCAAAGAATGCAGGATCGTAGTTCTTCCCAATCATGATGAGGGGGTATCGTGAAAAATTTCTCAGATTTCAGAAAATTGGTTCGTGATAAGGCACATCAATGGACGTCCGGGAATGGTCAGGAAGCTGCTAAAGATTCAGCAATAAGGGTAGGATCTTCTGGGCAGGAAGAAGGTTCTCCTGAAAATGCGCTTTTGAAGGCTTTTGAAGAGGCATGCAGCATCATAGAGCAGGAAAATCTCTTATTGCAGAATGATGCTCCTATGGAGGCAATGGGGTTATTGCCTCGGAAAACTGCTGCTATTGAAAATCTTCATACGCTGATAGAGAATGTCCAGAATTGGGAAAACAAGCCAGAGATATTGCCGGAATCTCTGAAGGAAGTGCAGAACCGCTTTAACGACGTGATAAAGCGGAATAGCGATCTCCTGGAGAATTCTCTCCATACACAATCGGTTGTTATGAAAATTCTGGCTGATGTTGCGGCCAAAGATGCACAACAAAGTTATAATCAGACGGGTACAATGGTTATGGATAAATCAAAAATGCTCGGCTCTTTTAATAATAAAATATAATAATTTTCTTACCAATATCCGCCTATGACATGTTTAGGTTGGTTTCCCCCTGGGTCAGCACTTGGACTCCAGATGCTCCAGTCCCATTCTTCTGTATTTTGCCTGGTTTCGACAGTCATGGAATCGAGCGTTGCTGCGTAATGTTTATATTTCGAATCGCGTTTCTGCGCGTTTACAAAATTTGTCAGAGTCTGATACGCTCCTTCATTGCCCATATAGACGCAACCACAGCCGATCGGGTCTGCATAAACATATATGCGCTGATTATTGGGAGCAAGCCGGTAAGTCAATTTACCAGGCGGTAGATAGTTCATCATGGTATAACGGGCTGTTGTATCCGCGTTATGTGCGACAAATCCTGCCTGAGCCAGCATAAAATCTTTATTGAGATAGGATTGGGCAGGTGAACAGGCACTTACTATAAAAAGAGTGCTAATAAGACCATTTTTGTAAGATATAATCTGTTTGAATATCATGTCTTATTTTTTAACCTCATGGTCTTCTTTTGTCCATGAAATTAGCTGATGCTTTTTAAGAAGAAAAGTTTAATATTAAGTAACATTGAGAGGGTTTTATGGAATATTTGTTTTTGGGAGGCTAAAATGATACTCTCAAGACGAATATACGCGGTTATTTTGTAAGGAGGCGTTAAAATGGCTTTGGATGGTGTGTCTCCCGTTGTGCAATATACAATGGCTATCAAGGATGAGCAGAAAGCCGCGGATACATATGTTAAGACAGATCCTCTGACCAAGCGCTATGCTGATAATTTCCGTAAAACTGCTTCGTCAATTAAGTCTACTTCGGCCTTGATGAAAAACTATTCGGCCAATCAAGTTATTTTAGGTGCCTATAATTTAGGGTCTATGGCGACACAGTCGGCGCTCGAATCGAAGTTGCTTAATGAAAACCCGCATTATTCTGGCTCTACGGCCGGGAAGTCACATAATGCAACCTGGACCAAGTTTGCTGACGCTTTTTATCAGATGAGTATGACGGATATCACAATGGAGGAGCTGCCGGATCTTGATACGACGACTCCAATATTAAGTGATAAATTTAAAATGTCGTCTGGGTTCGTTGGTCAGTTGGTGCAGAATTATAAATATAATTTATATGAAAACGGAGCTGTCAGCAAAGGTGGTGTGGGGGATGCCCTTTATTTTACACGCCAGTTCAAGAGTGGAAATGTCAGAAGCATAGACGATATTTTGAAGGACCCGAAGTTACTGAAAGTAGCTGAGAAGAATTTTTCGATTGACCCTGACCGTTTCAGTAAGCTCAGTTTTTCAGCACAAAGAGATACGCTCTCAAATACGCTGAATATAAGCAAGTTTAATGGGCCAGATGGTAAGGTTGACGGAGATAAGGTCGCCGATTTTGTCGAGATATATATCCAGAAAACCGCTTCCGATGAGGGAGCAACAGCTGATAAGGTAAAAGATTACATTGCCCAATATCAAAATCTCCTGACGACGGAGAAAGATAAGGCAGATGGCTATGTGATGGGGAATGAGGCAGCTTCAAAAGCAATTGCAAAATTTACTGCTGGGGGTACTTCCCTGCAAAGTGTAGATGATTTATTGGCAGATTCTTCAGCCAATCAGGTTGTCCTTGGTGCATTTAATCTGGAATCACTGGCTAAGAACCCCACGCGGGAGAAGGCATTATTGCTCGAAAATCCTTATCAGGCTGATTCAACTGTAGCCAAGGCCAAAGAAAGCAATAACAGTGCCAATGAACGTGCTTTTGCGGATAGTTTTTACAACATAAAATTAACGACTGGCACGAGAGATATGCAGTCAGATATAGATAGCACGTCACATAAATTAAGTGGTAGCCTTCTGATTTCTGCTGATTTTATTGATAAGACGGCGAGTTCCTACGAAGTCAGACAATATGAAACTAGTAAGGATATGAATAAGTCTGGTGTTGGGAATGCCCTGTATTTTACACGGACCATGCAGGACGGGAAAATTACGGACGTTAATACGCTTATGTCTGATGCAACGCTTTTGAAAGTGGTTGAGGTCGTGAATGGCCTGAATCCAGATGATATTGGGTCTCTTGACTTCAAGCAGCAACAGACTTTGGTAAAGCGTCTTTTTAATGTTAATGATTTTACGAAACCTAATCCTGATGCAAAAGCAGAAGATGGTTCTGATGCACGTATCCCGGATGAAAAAAAGATTCAGCGTTATGCAGAGCGGTACCTTGCCATGTTGCAGATTCACCCTGAATTTAATTCCGTAGATGAACCGACGAACATACTGGATTTATTCGGCGGTGGTAGTGATGAAGATGGTATTTTAGCGTTATTCGCCTGACCCCTACCTAAGAGAAGGATTATTTTTTGCAGGGTTTATCGGATTATTTTTCATCCAGAAAAGAAGATGTTTTTCAGAAGCTGCAAAAATTAAATAGTGGCGTTTCAGAAGTTCTTGAAAAAACCAGTGGGCAACTGGCTTCCTTGTTTCCCCTCGTTCAGGCTGCCAAAATTACGACTCCCTTGGGAGAGTTGAGGGGGAAAGTCCTTGATATTTCCGGCCTTTCTGCGACTGTGAGTGGGATGGAAGGTTTTACGGGGATTGGGGATAAGGTTTATATAAAGTCATTGGATGGCCGTTCCATAATGGCAGAAATTATTGCCTTCCAAGAAGGGAAGGCGGTTGTTATGGCCTATGAATCCCTTGATGGGATTGGAGCAGGCTGCCCGGTTTTCTTTCCTCTTTACGGGAAAGAAGAGCGTTATTCTCTTTCGGGGGGAGCATTACAGGTTAATGAATCCTGGTTGGGAAGGGTTCTTGACCCGATGGGGCGTCCCTTGGACGGGAACGAAGCGATAATTCCTGGAGGAAGCCCTCAAAAACTTCATGGTTCCCCGCCTGCGGCGGCAAAACGTGCCAGACTTGGGCCACGTATCGACCTGGGCGTAAAAGCCATGAATCTGTTTACAACCTGCCGGCAAGGGCAAAGATTGGGGCTTTTTGCTGGTTCTGGTGTTGGAAAGTCCACTCTATTAGGGATGTTAGCGCGTAATACAGCCTGTGATATTGCTGTTATTTCCCTTGTCGGAGAACGTGGACGTGAGGTCAGAGAATTTATTGAAGATGATTTGGGGCCAGAAGGATTAGCGAAATCAGTTGTGATTGTGGCAACATCTGATAGTTCAGCACTGATGCGCAGGGAGGCTGCTTATGCAGCAATCGCAGTGGCTGAGTATTTCCGAGATCAGGGGAAATCCGTTCTGTTTTTAATGGATAGTGTGACACGCTTTTGTCAGGCTTTGAGAGAAATTGGACTCTCTTCTGGTGAGCCTCCAGCTACGCGGGGTTACCCGCCTAGTGTTTTTGCAACATTGCCACGTCTTCTGGAGAGGGCTGGTCCGGGATTGGTTAGAGAGGATGGTACAGCAGGGCAGATTACAGCCTTATTTTCTGTCCTTGTTGAAGGAGATGACCAGAATGAACCTGTGACCGATGCTGTCAGAGGGATATTGGATGGCCATATTGTCATGGAACGCGCCATTGCTGATGCTGGTCGTTATCCTGCGATTAACGTATTGAAATCTCTTTCCCGGTCTGTTCCCGGCTGTAATAATGATAGAGAAAATGCCTTGGTCAGAGAGGCCCGCGCACTCCTGGCTTCATGGGATGATCTTAAAGACCTTGTGAGATTGGGAGCATATAAGGCTGGCTCTGATAAACAGGCAGACCGCGCAGTGCAGCTGGGGCCTAAGATTGAGCAATTACTGACGCAGGGTAAATATGAGGCAGTCAGCTTGGAAGATGCTTTCAGGGAGCTTGAAGAGATTTTATCTTCTGCCAGTTAGGGGGTTCTTCAAAATATGAAAAAAGATCTCGTTGCTGGTAGAATCTGTCTATGAGTCAGTCTCGTCTGAAAGCCTTGCAAACCTTAAAGAAATTACGCGTCACAGAGAGTGAACAGGCAAAGAATGATTTTGCCAAAGCCCTGACGCTTGAACGCAATATAGAATCTGCCATTGATGCGATAAAAGCTGAGATCGCTGAGAATAAGGAAATCATGCGTCAGAACACAGCAGACGCTGAGGGGCAGATTATTATGGAAATGTCCTATTATAACTGGCTCGGAGCGGCAGATGCCAAGATTGAGCAGAAGAAATATGAGTTAACAGAAGCAAAAGAATTTACAGAACAGGCGCGGCAGGCAATGATTAAAGCAAACACTGCTCTGGAGGCGACAGACAGGCTCATTACTCAGATAGAAAAAGAGATCTACTATCAACAGGAGCATAAGGCGCAGACAGAAATCGATGATATCGCCAGGACACGTTTTTTGCATCAGAGGCATAAAATGTTTTGATAAATTGGAAGAAATTATCTTTAGTTTTTAATAAATTTCTCCTTATATCTATGCGTGAGAAAGAATTATGTCTATAATATGAAGAACTTGTGAGTAAATAATTATTATCGTCTCATATATAATGAATTAGTCAGGGAAATGACCATGACAGAAAATATTTCTTCCGTTCCAGGAAAAATACTTCTTGCAACACCTTGTCATGGAGGTGTGGTAACGACAGAATATATGCTGTCTGTAATTGGTTATGCGGCTGCTGGGCAGAGTATTCCCATGACGATCATGCATATTTCTGATGACGCGATGATTACTCGGGCCAGAAATACAATCATTTCTTCTTTCTTTTTTAAATCAGACTGTACACATCTTCTTTTTGTTGATGCAGATATTGGCTTTCCTGCCAGTGCCCCAACACAGCTTTTCCATGCAGGGAAGGATGTTGTAGCGGGCCTCTATCCTTTAAGGGATCGTTTCTGGGATGCCCAGACAAAATCCAACATTCTGCATGGGGAGGCGCAGCAGACTGCTTCACTGCGTTATGTTGGCGAGACAGAAGCCCTTCATAACGAACCATCACGTAATTCTTTAATTCAGGTTCCTTATATTGGGACGGGTTTTATGATGATCAGCCGCAGAGCTGTTGAAATGATGATTAAGGCTTACCCAGAAACGGAATATAAACGGATTGATGCGCCGGATGATCGAAGCGATATCAGGAATTTTGCTCTTTTTGAAGGCAGTATTGACCGTGAAACAGGTACTTATCTGAGCGAAGATTATACCTTCTGTAAGCGTTGGCGCGATATTGGTGGAGAAATCTGGGCTGATGTCTCTCTGGAATTGAGTCATAACGGCCGCGCTTCTTTTGTCGGGAATCCCTCTGCAAGGGTTGGTATTTCACATCATAGACCCCGGACATGAAATATTGGAGAACCTTCACAAATTCTCTTTAGAGAGAAGTGATGATATGTTGTAATAACGATGCCTAATAAAGAAAACACTCCGACAATTATTATCAGACGTGGAGGCGGTGAGGAAGCCAACGCTCATGGGGGTGCATGGAAGATTGCTTATGCTGATTTCATGACGGCTATGATGACATTCTTCCTCCTGATGTGGCTTCTGAGCATTACGACTGATGAACAACGTCATGGTATTGCAAAATTCTTCAATCCTATGGCGGATCAGGTTGGTGTTCCCTCAGCGTTTATTCAGGCGTCCAAGAAAGCTTCTCCTGTACCGTCTGCAAAATCGCAGCCGATTAAGCCGCAGGAAAGTGATGAACCAGTAACTTCGCCTCCGCAGCCTACGATTAACTCGATTGTCATACCGCCTACAGTTTTGCCAGAAGATGCAAATGATATTTCTATAGGGGTTAAAAATCATGTTCCGCCCCGCCTTCCGGCCATTATTCCTTTGGGAGGACCTAAAACAGGTGGCGCACAGCATGTAGGGCGCATAGGACAGAGTCGAGCAGATTCAGATGGGGCCGCTCCGATCCCCTTGGATGAGCAGGAAAAATTGTCGGAGAAAATGGCAGCCCTAAAGGAAGACGTACAGAAAAATGCTGCTCTAGCGTCTTTGCAGGAAAATTTGTCTTTTCAAATAGGTTCTGATGAAATTCGTATTGAAATGCGTGATACGAGCAAGAAGACCATGTTTGATACAGGGGCCACCAGATTAAATAAGGATGGGGTAATCCTTTTAAAGACGATAGCGAAATGGCTTGTTACTCTGCCAGAAGATATCTCGATTATTGGCGAAACAGATGGCCAGCCATATCATTCTCCCAAAAAGAAAACAGGTATTCTTTCGAACTGGACTCTATCTGAGATGAGGGCTGACCAGGCTAGAGAGGTTTTGGTTAAGGCAGGTTATCCAGATCATAAGATTGTCAGCGTTATTGGTAAGGCTGACCGGGATCTTGCTATTCCAGAAAAGCCGGAGGATCCAGCAAACAGACGTATCGTTCTTGTTATTCACCGCCGTACTCCTTTACCGAAATCGTTCCTTTCAAATAATTCTTCGTCCCAGACCCCGGTGCCTTCTGCCCCTTCGTCTGGTCAACCGCATTAACCACCTGGAGACATTGCTGAGATGCTTTATATAGGCGGTATCTGTTTTGCCTTTATGGCTGTTTTTGGTTCTTTTGTGCTCTCAGGCGGGGCGTTGGGGCCACTTTTGGCCTCAATGCCGTTCGAGGGTTTGACAATTATCGGTGCTTCTATTGGTGTTTTTATTATGACCAATAGTATCACTACGCTGAAAACTTTCCCTCATTATCTGATTCTGGTTTTAAAAGGACCATCATATAATAAAAAAAGCTATATGGATCTACTTGCCTTGTTATACCGCCTTCTAAGGCAGGCAAATATGAAGGGGTTTACATCCCTGGAAGATCATTATGAAAATCCGAAGGAGAGTAGTATCTTTGAACTTTCTCCTAATATTCAGAAAGATAATCGAGCAAGAAACATGATCTGTGACTATTTGCGTCTGATCAGCATGAATATGGATGAGGCATACCAGCTTGATGAAATTATGAGTGGGGAGCTGAAGAAAAATCTGGCTGAAGACCTGCAAATGGCAGACTGCCTCCAAAATATAGCAGACTCATTGCCAGCTCTCGGAATTGTGGCTGCGGTGCTGGGGGTTATTAATACCATGGCGGCTATCAGTAAACCGCCTGCTATTTTGGGTGAAATGATTGCTGGAGCCCTTGTTGGGACATTCCTTGGTGTGCTTTGTGCCTATACAGTTGTTGGCCCACTTGCAGTGCGTATGAAAACGGTGGTCAAGTTAGATAATCACTTCTATAATGTCATAAAGACTATTCTTGTTTCGTTTGTTCAGGGGCAGTCGCCTCAGGTTTGTGTTGAAATTGGCCGTAAAGATATTCCGCAGGAATATATGCCTGACTTTGCGTCAGTTGATTCTATGGTATCGGATCTGACGCGTTAAGAATAAGCTTGAGCCTCTTTTCTGGATTTTTCAGAAAAGAGGGAAGGTGGGAAAGATGGGAATTTCACTTCTGACAATTACTGGTAATAAGGATGAGTCTTTAAAGGCGAAGCCTTCCGTTACAGCCAGGAAGACACCCTCTTCTCATAAATTTTCTTCAGTAATTGATGAAAATAATGCTTCTAATGATAAAAATACTATTTCTTCCTCGGGGAGTGTGGAGAATAAAAAAGAGACAAAGCCTGAGGTAAATAAAAAATCCTCGCATAAAGAGGATGAGCCAGGACACGATCATGATGTTCCTCATGATAATACAGAGACAGATGATAACGCTCAGATAATTAAGACAAGTTCAGATGTGTCAGAGGCAGAATACGGTCTGGGTGATAGTGATGATGATCTGAAAGAGGGTAAAGAAAGTGCCCCTTCTGTGGCGCCACAACCTTCAGGACAGCCCCAGAATATCTGCTTCAATATAACAACACCCTTTGTTCCTAATGACGCCTCTAACCCACTTGCTAGTCCTTCTTCTGATTCATCTTCCAAAACTGAGCAGAAGCAAATCATAATTGCGAATGCTACAGGCAATAATGTTGATAATTCTGTAAATAGGGAAGAAATCAGCACGACTGATTCTGAGGTTTTAAATAGTTCATCTTTATTATTTGGTGTAAATGGAACAGAAAAGAAAGATGATATAAATTTTCCTCTTATGGATGGTAATGTTTCTGTTTCTAATATTTCTGTAACAAATAATGTTGCTTTAAATATACCTTTAGAGAATTCGACATTATTTAATTTACAGGAACGCAATCAATCTGAAGACGAAAATTCAGTTATTGCTGTTTCGCCTGAGATGGCTACGCAGATTCTCTCTGATAATAAACGGCAGGGACGTGATTTTGATGCTGCCTCTCAGAGTGGAGCGGAAGAAAAAGAGAATCATAGACAGAGTCGTGATACGAAATCGCCTGTATCAGTGTTGAAGCAGAATAATCCTGGCATAGAGGTGATGGGTGATAAGCCGGTAACGCGATCTGATAAGGATGTGTTATTTAGTGAGGTGCAGGGCGTTAACAGCAAATCTTCGCAATCTGGGGGTGGTTCTACGCAGGGTGCTTCTCAGAGGTCGAATGAGAAAGATGTAAAAACAGTGACGGGTGATATAGCACAAATCACTAATATTCTTTCTGATGGTGCTGCGAAGCCTGGCCGTGATAATGTGATGACGCAATCTGCCCCTATTCATAAAACTGTAGAAACAGGACGTTTGGAGGCGGAAAACGCCTTTTTCCCGAAAGCAACGCATATTCCTTCGACACTTAATATGACTGTTACGACGGAGAGTAAAACGTCAGTGCATGTCCAATTAACGCGTTTGGAAGATAATCTGGCAACGCTTTCTCTCCAGGGAACGGATGAAGCGACTACGGCCGCTCTGAAAAAGACACGTCAGGAACTTATAAATCATCTTGATGCAGCAGGCATTCAGCCTGCGGGTATTAAAATAGCGGTACTTCCAACAGACACAGGGAATATGGCTGGCGAGAAGGGACACGGATCTTTTAATAATGGTGCTGCTTTTTCTGCTTTTTCAGAGCAAAAACAAAGCCAGCATAATCCCACACAGCAGGAATGGCACTCTGAAGTTGTTAATTCTGTTGAAACTTCTGAATTATCTGCGCAAAATGAGGGAATCCTCGTTACGAAGCAGCGGAATGCTTCTTCCACACATTCCTTATCTTCAGATTTGATCCGCCGCGGCATTAACATTTCAGTATAGAAGGCACACGATATTATGGCTATTTCGGCAGCATCTGGTGTTAATAATCTGTTTCAGAGTACAAATATGGCGGCGTTAGGCAATACAACTAGGTCATCTTCTCCTACTGATAATCTGACGCGATCCACTAATAATGCATCCGGTGCTCTTCAGTCTCTGACGCAAAATGAGAATCAGTTCCTGACTCTTTTAACAACACAGCTCCAGCATCAGGATCCAACAAGTCCGATGGATAATCAGCAGCTTGCTTCCGAGTTGGCTCAATTTTCGGCTGTTGAACAACAGGTACAGACAAATAAGAACCTAGAAACCTTGATTTCACTTAACGAAAATGAACAACTTTCACAAAGTAATCAATTGATCGGGAAAGACGCTACTGTTGCGACTGACAAGTTGCCTTTACAATCGGGTAGTACTTCTCTTGTCTTTAACCAGCCTCGTGGTCAGAAAATTGCAATTTCTATTGCGGACGAAAATGGTAAAATCGTTAAAAACGACATCATTACGTCTGATGGTCATCTACAGACATGGAAGTGGGATGGTAAAGATAATGATGGTAATCAACTTCCTGATGGGGCCTATAATGTTGCTGTTATGACAGCGGATCAGGCCGGGAATATCTTATCGGTCCCATTTCTGGTTCATGGGACGATTACAGGTGTTGTCAGAGGGGATGATGGTCTCTATGTGCAGATGGGGGATGTCCTTGCGCCTATGTCATCAGTTTCATCTGAACAAGATCCAGAAACCTCTGCAAGTGATAGTGGCGACGTCTCAAATCCCCCCGCAAATGATACTGGAAAGGATCCAGGTAAGGCAGTTAATTCCTGAGTGATCTGCATTTTATTGTCATTGTTCTCATGAATGTAAGGGAAATATGTATCAGAATCGTGCCAGAAAAGCCTATCAAAGCTCAGTAACATCTGCCCTGTCAGATAGAGATGCAGATGCTCAGTGCTTCAGGGCTCTTATTTCTGAACTAGTTGCCGTTGAACATTCGACGAATTTTACTGAACGGAGAATAGCCCTTTCGAAAAATCAGCGTCTCTGGTCTCTGATCCAGAAGGCTAATTCTCTGGATACCGGGCTGGTCCCTAATGAAGACAGGCTACTTTTTCTTCGTCTGGCAGACCAGTCCCAGAAATATGGGATCAGGGCTATATTAGACTCTAAATTGCCTATCACCCCGTTGATTGAACTGGCTCAAAGTGTGCTTGATGGTCTTACAGGGAATGTCGATCCTTTAATGCCGCATAGATAAAATGGGAGCTGTGTAAGAGGGATCTGTGGGGGGCCTGTAATTTCTATCCTTCGGGTGAGTCCTTGCAATGTGTTTTTATGAAAAAGGCCATTCGTCAAAAGATGAATGGCCTTTTTACTGGTTTTAAAAGTTACTACGTTTACAGATTGGCGCTTACTTTCAGCCCAACAAGCGCAGCATCAGGGATGACATGGGCAGCACTTGGGTGAATCATATATTCAAACTCCGGTGCAACTGTGATGCCAATGCCTGTGTCAATGGAGTAATAAGCTTCAATAACATGGGCAGTTCTCTGGGGGGCAAAAATATCCTCACCCAATGAAGCGCCACCTGCCAGGGCTGCTTCCTGACCTTTTCTGTTACGATTACTGAAATGATACCAAGTGTACAGGACACCAAGGCGGTCAAGAAGACGGCCAGGAATGACGCCGTTAAATGAGAAACCGCCATAGGCTTCGTCATCAATCATGGTGACGTGTGGTGTATTATGAATGTAACCAAACATGAGGTAACCGCCAGCCATTTCATTACGACCACCCTTACGATAAATCATCTGGTCACCTTCAAACCAGAAAGTATCAACCGGGGCCGCACGGAAACGGTTATGATCTACGAAATTTTTGCCTGATTTCAAAAGATCAGGGTAGTGAGACGTATCATGGTCAAAGCCAAACACATAATGTCCGACTAGACGATTGCGTGTCAGATAAGGTTTCCACGTAAACTGAATGGGAATGGACATACCCGTTGAATCTTCACTTCCCCAGGACCAGCCACTCGGATTGCTGCTATTAGGAGAAACCTGATAGGCGCCAACCATGATTGATGTGTCTCGTGTTGGACGAAAGCGGAAGCGGGCGCCCCATGTCGCCTTAGGATAAACGGACAGGCCAGGGTCCTGCTTCAACGCAACAGGTGCTGAGCAGATCAGCATGAAAGTACAGATCAGAGGAGATGTCGCATATACATGTGATAGTGACATTCGTCCAAAGATGACATCCATCTTATTATTCAGGAAACTTTTCTGGGCATAAAAATCAACAAGGTGAGCAACAACATGCCCTGACAGGCTATAGACTTCCATCAGCAGAATCTTATGTTCGCCAACCCTGTCATAACTGACCTGACGACCGGCACGGTTCATGAGCAATGTATGGAATGACCAACCTTTCCACCCCAGTAATTTGTCGAGGTCAAAGTTCATCTGCAATGTCAGCTCATGGACATAATCCATACCACGGCGTTTACCACCATAGATATCGGCCATTGATTCTCCCTTATAGCTGAGGGAGAACACAAAGCCCTTTTTCTGCAATCTTTCTCTGAAAGGCATAATCTGTGGCAGTAAGTGACCTGCGCCAGCACTGGGGACGTAATATGGGTCATCCAGATCACCAGCTCTTAAGGCGTCCCAACTACGGGGAAGCAGGGCAGAAGGCCCCTCACCATCTGTCAGGGCGTCAAGCTCTATTTTATGCTTTGAGTTTCCCCCATAGGCATTGACACTAGGGATCACTGATGTTGCCAAGCCAGGCCAGGGTGCAACAGGAACACCCGTTAAAGGTAGGGCAGAGTTTTCCGGGCGGATAAGAACTTTAGGGTCAGGCTCATCTGTTGTCGGTATAGCAGTCGCGGCAGGAATATCTGTTTTATGCACTTCTGGAGAGGGCGCAGATGCTGCCCCAGGATGAAGTGTGGGATAGGCTAGATTAAGAAGTGGCTGTTGTTTCTCACCTGATACAGCAAAATGTGGGAGTGTTGCTTCCATCTGGGGGAAAGATGCTTGTGAGGCTTTGTCTGCCGCAGCATGGGAGATGCCGGCACAATATCCCCATAGAAGGCTCCCACCAATAAGGAAGTTCCATTTCAGAAGGGATTTTGTGCCGAAAGATATGGGGGCAGGATTTTTATACTTAAACATTGTACGCCATGAACTTTAAGTTAACCTGTCGGTGCCACATGGGCGGGTGAGAGAGGGGGGATAGTTTCCAGATATGTAGTTATATTGACATATATCATTAATATGCATATATTACCATACTGGGATATCGCCCCATTTATCTTTAAGGGTTTTGAGAAAAACGGACTTTTTAGCTAACGAATCGATTTCGTTAACTTATTTTATGGATATGGTTTTTAGCAAAGCACGAAATTGTGACGACTATTTCAGTCATCTTCACGAATACTTTTTTTTGTTGAAATTTAGCCAAAAAAAACGGTTAAAAATTCTTTACCTATAGGCTTTTTTACAATATTTCTATGAAGGAATTACTGGAAAAAAAAATGTGTCAGGGCTTATAAGGTCCATGCCGAGGACACTTGGCGGGGTTCCCTGAGCAATCGCTACCAGCCTGTTAGGGGCCCATGAAATCACAGGATTTTTATCCGTTTTTTCATGAAGCGGATAAAGCCCAAGAAACACTGGAGTAGTAATATGGGTGAGGATCAGTCTAAGGATCATCACTTTTCTGTGGCAAAAGCTTATCGAGGCCTTTTCTGCATTATCAGCCTGCTCGTCGGGATAGGGCTGCTTTATGGCGGCATCAAGCTGGCAGTGCTGGGGGGAAGTCTTTATTATCTTTTGGCAGGGCTTGCATATGTTGTTCTTGCAGTTCTGGTTTTTTTACAAAGTCGCGTAACAGTTTTCTTCAATATTGTTGTTTTTCTGGCAACCATCATCTGGTCGTTTTGTGACGTGCCTGTCTTTGGTTTCTGGGCATTTCTTCCGCGTCTGGTAGTCCCTGCTATTGTTTTTGGTATGGGGCAGTGGGCCGTCGCAACATTCTCCCGGTTACCTGTTTCAGAAAAGCGTCTGAATTTCGGCTCCGGCGTCGTCATGATTGGATGTCTGCTTGTCGCATTGGTGGAATCTTTCCTGCCTCATGCAGAAATCATGGATGTTGAAGCAATTAATGCCAAGAAGCAGGAAGTTCCCCACGCAACGACTGATAAGCCCGAAAACTGGGAATTTTTTGGCCGTAATGCAGATGGTACCCGTTTCGCACCTTATGATGAGATTACGCGTAAAAACGTGAATCAGCTTAAAGTCGCATGGGTTTATCATACTGGCAGAAGGATTAAAGGTCCTGCGATTGGTGTGGATGAGGATACACCTGAGCAGATTGGTAATGTCCTTTATTCCTGTACACCAGAGAGTCTGATTACTGCCCTTGATGCTGATACAGGAAAAATGCTTTGGAAATATGATGCCAAAGCACATGCGCCTGAGCATGTTTCCTGCCGTGGTGTTGGGTATTATGACTTCGATAAGGATACGAGCCTGACCGCTGAGGAAAAAGCAGCCAATACGTCTCAGATCTGCCGTCAGCGTATTCTGGGTTCAACCGTAGATGGTCGCCTTTTTGCACTTGATGCTCATACGGGCGCTTTATGTCCTGACTTTGGAGAGAATGGCACAGTTGATGTCAAAAAGCAGATTGGCCCGGCTGAAAATGGCAAACGCTACCATCCTTCAGCAATGCCAGTTGTGTTAGGCCATACTGTCATTCTGGGTAGCTGGGTACGTGATATTGTTCATGGAGAGCCTTCTGGTGTTGTCCGTGCTTATGATACGCGTAATGGCTCTCTTGTCTGGGCTTGGGATGTTGGGAACCCTGACAATAATGGTGCACCACCAGAGGGGCAGACCTATACGCTTGAAACACCTAATGTCTGGGCTGTTCCAAGCTTTGATAAAGATCTGAATCTTGTTTATCTGCCCACAGGAAATGGTCCTCCTGATTATTGGGGTGGTGATCGTCCTGACTATAAAGAAAAATTCGGTGCAGCAATTGTTGCAGTCGATGCTTCTACAGGAAAAACAAAGTGGGTTTTCCAGACAGTCCATCATGATATCTGGGATTTCGACCTGCCATCACAGCCTGTTCTCTATAGTTTCACAAATGCTCAGGGTGAAAAAGTTCCTGCTCTGATCCAGACAACAAAATGGGGTAATATTTTTGTTCTGGATCGTCGTACAGGTAAACCCATTACGGAAGTGAAAGAACTTCCCGTGCCAACCAATGGTGCGGAAGGGGAACATGTTTCGCCAACACAACCTTTCTCGGTTGGTATGCCCGTTATTGGTGCAGCACCTCTATCAGAAAAGGCTATGTGGGGTGTCAGTACATTCGATCAGCTTTATTGCCGTATTCTTTATAAGAATTCGGTTTATGAAGGGCCTTTCACACCCCCAAGTGAGAAAGATTACCTCGAATGGCCAAGCGTATTTGGTGGGCTGAATTGGGGCGGTGTCTCTATTGATGAGAGCCGTGACATCATGTTCGTTAATGATATGAGCATGCCACTGCGTATGAAACTGGTGAAAAAGGAAGAAGCTTCGAAGTATAAAATCTCTACTGACGAGATTCCAGGCTTTACTGGAACTGTGCGTCCTCAGATGGCTGGTCCTTACGCTGGTGTTCGTATTGATGTCATGCAGTCTCCACTTCAGGTTCCCTGCAATACACCTTCTTTCGGAACAATGACGGCTGTTGATCTGAAAAGTAAAAAGATCATGTGGCGTGTCCCCATGGGAACAGCTAAGGAGCTTGGTCCTTATGGCGTGAAGAGCCATATGCCCATGCCGATCGGTATGCCGACACTTGGTGGTCCGACATCGACGGCTTCTGGTCTGGTCTTTTTTGCTGGAACGCAGGATTATTATATCCGTGCTCTGGATTCTTTGACGGGAAAAGAAGTTTGGCGTCAGCCCTTGCCTGTGGCAGCGGTTTCTGCGCCTTTGATCTATCGTTCCCCCAAAACGGGTAAAGAATATGTTGTCGTATCAGCGGGTGGTGCAAGCCATTCACCTGATCTCGGTGATTATATCATTGCCTATACATTGCCAGATCATTCTGCAAAGTAAGGATTTTGGAAATCACTTACAGAAAATCCCCACTTCGGTGGGGATTTTTTTTGTTATATTTACCGAAAATAGAAAACAGATCAGATAGAGTTACCCGAAACACAGGGATTATAACTTGTGATGAAAGTGCGTGAGATTCTGTAAAAAGGAGGCTCTGTAATGCTGATTGATCTATCAGGGAAAACGGCGATTATTTCTGCTTCAACAGGAGGGATTGGCCTGGCAGCCGCTAAAGGGCTGGCGGAGAGTGGTGCGTCTGTTGTCCTTAATGGGCGGTCTGAAAAGACTGTAGGGCGGGCATTGGACTCTGTCAGGGCTGACGATCCTGATGCGAAGATTGACGGGGTTGTGGCTGACCTTTCGACCATAGAAGGTGCTGAGACATTATTTGCCCGCTATTCTGCCTGTGACATCTTGATCAATAATCTTGGTATTTTTGACCGGTTTGATTTCTTTAAAATGACTGATGACGAATGGCATCATTTTTTTGATGTGAATGTTCTCTCTTCCATAAGGCTGGCGCGTTTTTATCTTCCTTCTATGAAAGAAAAGGGCTGGGGGCGGGTTCTGTTTATTTCGTCACAATGTGCCCTGACTGTGCCATCAAATCTTATCCATTATGCCAGTACCAAGGCTGCCATGATGGCAATTGCCCGTGGTCTGGCCAAACAAATGGCGGGAACAGGGGTGACGGTAAACTCAATTTTGCCGGGGCCAACATTTACAGAAGGTATGGCAGATCTGTTTCAGAAACAGGCAGATCAGAAGGGGCAACCGGTTCAGGAAGTCGTGGATGAATTTGTGCGTACCGAACATGCGGAATCAATTATTCAGAGGGCAGCTACAGCTGAAGAAGTAGCGAATATGATTGTTTACATATGCTCTCAGCAGGCATCTGCGACAACGGGGGCCGCTTTGCGTGTTGAAGGTGGCGTTATAAATAGTCTGTAAGCAATACAGGATTTCTTGAGAAGGAGTTGGGAAATGCAAATTGATCTCTCAGAAAAAACAGCCATTATTTCAGCTTCAACTGCTGGAATTGGTCTTGCGATTGCCAAAGGGCTGGCTGGAAGTGGTGCCTCAGTCGTGATTAATGGGCGTACCAGGGAGCGGGTAGAGAAAGCCTGTGCAGAAATTTTGGCAGAACTCCCTCATGCCAGCCTTATTAAAGTAGCGGCAGATCTTTCTACTGAACAAGGGGCTGCTGAATTACATCGTCTCGTTCCAAGTTGTGATATTCTCGTCAATAATCTGAGTATTTATAAAACACAGGATTTTTTCGATCTTGATGATGATGAATGGCGACGCTTTTTTGAAATAAATGTTCTCTCTTCTGTTCGCTTGTCACGGATATATCTTCCAGGAATGGAAAAGAAAGGCTGGGGCCGCGTTGTATTTATCTCTTCTGAATCGGCATTTAACATTCCGGCTGATATGATTCATTATGGTTTTACAAAAACAGCGATGGTTTCTATCGCACGTGGCTTGGCCAAACGTATGGCAGGGACGGGTGTAACGGTTAATTCCGTATTGCCCGGTCCGACTTTGTCAGAAGGAATGGAGGCCAATTTCAAGGAGGAATCCCAGCGCACAGGACGCTCAATTAAAGAACTGGCGCGTGATTTTGTACGTAAGAACCGTCCTTCTTCCATAATAGACAGGGCAGCAACCGTCGAAGAGGTTGCCAATATGGTGGTTTATGCCTGTTCAGTCCAGGCTTCAGCCACCAGTGGGGCAGCGTTGCGTGTTGATGGTGGTGTGATTGATAGTTTATAGTGTCATGCACAATTGATGGCGGTACTGACAAACACTTTACGAAAAAGTGTGTGTCAGTACCGGGAGCAAAGAGGGTAATGTCTTACGTATTTTCTTCCTGATGGATGATCTGTTTTTTCAGGACAGAGCGTGCGATCTTGCCTGAGGATGTCTTCGGCAAAGAATGACGAAATTCTATGAAATCGGGCCTCGCATAACCGCCAATAGCGCGTGTGATACAGGATGTTACACCCTCTTTGGTCAGTGTATTTTTATGGTCAGGCACAATGAAAAGGGCAATGCACTGGCCCTTTAGTCCGTGAGGGATGCCAATAGCAGCACACTCCCTGACAGTATCCTTGGCGAGCAGGCACTCTTCAATCTCAGCCGAGCTGACCCGATGGCCTGAAATATTCACTACATCGTCGATACGGCCTAAAATACGGTAATAACCTTCAGCCGTTCTTTCGGCCTCATCGCCTGTAAGGTAATATCCCGGTTTGGCAGAAAAATAGATTTCCTGAAAAAGTTCTTTATGTCCCCAGATGCCAAGTGCCTGACCCGGCCATGAGGCTTTGAGGCATAATGCGCCGACGCCAGCGCCTTTTACCTCTGACCCATTTTCTTCCAGAAGGGCAATTTCCAGATATTCAGAGGCTTCCAGCCCCATGTGAGGGTCATTTCTTTCCTTATTCTTATCAGGAGGTGAAAGCATGATCCCTCCTGTCTCGGTCTGCCACCATGTATCAAGTAAAGGGCAGGTAGAATGACCAACATATTGATGGAACCAGTTCCATGAAGCCGCATCCAATGGTTCTCCAACGGAGCCGAGAAGACGCAGGGATTTCGTTTCCTCTTTGCTTGGTGCCCCATTATGTAGACGACTTAACAGGCGCAAGGCTGTCGGGGCTGTATAGAATATTGTTACACCTAGTGCCTCAATAATCTGCCACCATCGTTTTGATGTAGGATATGTTGGAGGTGCCTCGGACAGAACTGTCGTGATACCAAATAGGAGAGGGGCATAAATGGTGTAGCTATGTCCTGTGATCCATCCAATATCGGCAGTAGACCAGAAAATATCATTTTCTGTGGGAGAAAATGTTCTGACAAAGCTGTAATGAACCCAGCTGGCATAGCCGCCAGTAGAATGAATAATCCCTTTAGGCGTCCCCGTTGTTCCTGAAGTGTAAAGGATAAAAAGCGGATCTGTCGCCTGCATAGGAACGTAAGGGCACTCTTCGGAAACTAAAGAACGTAACGTTTCATAGAGTACATAATCCTTTGGATAACCTTCATTTGTTTCGATATCAGAATCAATGAGAAGGATTTTTATTGCATGCTCTGGGTTCAACTTGACCAATGCATTATGGGCGATATGGAGGAAATCCAGCTCTTTGGCACCACGGCGGCTTTTTGTAAGGGTAATGAGGACGGAGGGATTGGCATCGCGTAATCTATGTTGCAGAGCAGCTGAAGAAAGCCCCCCGAAGAGAACAACATGGATTGCTCCAATTCTTGCACAGGCCAGCATAAAAATTGCTGCTTCTGGAATAGTGGGGAGGAAAATCGCAACCCTGTCGCCTTTTTTTACGCCCATCCTTTTTAGAACATTGGCAGCGATTTTAACTTCAGCCAGTAACTCTTTGTAGGTCAGCTGCCTGATTTGGCCTTCTTCATTACCAACACTGATAAGCGCGATTTTGTTTCCATGTGTTGCAGCATGTCTGTCCAGGCAGTTTGCAGCCATGTTCAAAGAACCGTCTTCATACCAGGAAATGACGGCATTTTCCCCAAAGTGAGACTGATCCGTTTTTTGTGGGAAATCTATCCAGTCCAAAGAGCGGGCAAGGGCTAACCAATAATCGTGTTTGTTATTTTCTACTGGTGCTAAATGTTGGTTAATCTCTTGGTCATGCACGGTTTTTTCCCCAAGGAACGAGAGAGAATTATTTTTGACATAAGGTTTCAAGGTCAAGAACTATACTATTTTGTGTATGAATGTATATATAATTTTATCAGTCCCAGAGACTTAGCATTTTAGCTTATTGTGTTTGAAATTTTATGACCGAGATCCGAGAGTGGATAAATGAGGATGAAGATGAAACGTGCTTTAATGCTAGGATCACTGGGTGGAATGACAAGCCTGATCATAGGTTTGATGACAGCTCCTGCCGCACAGGCGCATCTGGGGCTTAATGACCGTCATGAAATGCCAATATCTTGCGATAATGAACAGTTTCTGCATGACCAAACCATTCTGATGGAGCAATATAGTCATAAGAATGTCTCATATGGGCGCCATCTTGAGTTTCCTGAACATGTGTGTGGCTCTGTCGTAAAAGTCTATCGTGCCAGAAAAAGTCGCAGTGGGTGGCATGGTTATTTCCTTATGAAAGTAGGCGTCAATCAGACATTACGGATTGTTTCAAATCTTGATAATATGGATGCACCTCATTGGCCGTGGGTCAGGGAAGGCGATATGATTGACGTAAGAGGGCGTTATTATTTCGATGCTCCTCACCGGCAGGGCCTTGATTGGACGCATCATGGTACAAGTCGCAAATGGCCTTGGGGTGGTTACGTCACCGTAAATGGAAAACGTTACGAATAAGTATTAATCTACTGATATATCGTCTGGTCAATGTGATAAAGAAGGTGGTGTTTTACTTTCAATGGTGAAAATAAGCTGGTCCTTATGCACGCTGATTGTAACATGGCCACCTTTTATCAGTTTTCCAAATAAGAGTTCTTCAGCAAGTGGCTTCTTGATCTTTTCTTCGATCAATCTTGCCAGAGGCCTGGCACCATAAAGTTTCTCATATCCATTTTCTGCCAGCCATTCATAGGCTTTTGGCGTCAGGTGGAGCTGAACATGTTTGTGGGATAGTGTCGCCTGAAGCTGGGTGATGAACTTTCTGACGATGTGCTTCATCGTTTCAGGTGAAAGAGGGGTAAAGGGAATAATAGCATCGAGACGATTGCGGAATTCCGGGGTGAAAAGCTGTTTAATGGCTTCTTCATCATCGCCGGAACGCGCATCACGGGCAAAACCTACAGCTTCTTTAGAAAGCTCGGCAGCACCGGCATTAGAGGTCATGATCAGGATGACATTCTGGAAATCAACCAGTTTCCCGTTATGGTCGGTGAGTTTCCCATGATCCATGACCTGTAGGAGAAGATTATAAATATCAGGATGTGCTTTTTCAATTTCGTCAAGAAGCAGGACACAATGTGGCGTTTGATCGATGGCGTCCGTCAGAAGGCCGCCTTGCTCAAATCCGACATAACCTGGGGGTGTTCCAATGAGACGTGAGACGGAATGAGCTTCCATATATTCAGACATGTCAAAGCGGATAAGGGGAATCCCCAGTGTCATGGCCAGTTGGCGTGCAGCTTCTGTTTTCCCTACCCCTGTAGGACCAGAAAAAAGGTAACTACCAACAGGTTTGCCCTCATCGCGTAAGCCTGAGCGGGACAGGATGATGGCCGAACTAAGTTTATCAAGAGCCTGATCCTGCCCGAAGACAGCCTTGCGCAGATCTTGAGGGAGTGCGCGGAGTGCCTGACGCTCATCCTTGTTGATGGCGTGTGGAGGGATATGGACGATCTTTGCAATGATGTTTTCAATATCACTCACTCTGACAACGTGGCGTTTTCTTCCTGTCTGTAGCTGGAAAGCAGCACCGGCTTCGTCAATGAGGTCAATGGCCTTATCTGGTAGTTTACGTTCATGAATATAACGCGTGGACAGATCGACAGCGGCTTTGAGGGCGGCATCTGTATAATGGAGATTATGATGCTGTTCATAACGTGACTTCAAACCCCGTAAAATCTGAAAAGTTTCTTTTTCAGAGGGTTCAGTAACATCAATTTTCTGAAAACGCCGTGTCAGAGCATGATCTTTTTCAAAAAACTGACGGTATTCCTTATAGGTTGTTGCTCCAAGGCAGCGTAATTTTCCTGCTGCCAGGGCCGGCTTGAGCAGATTGGAAGCATCCATGGCGCCTCCTGTCGTTGCGCCGGCTCCAATGAGTGTATGGATCTCATCAATGAATAGAATGGAGCCAGGCTGGTTTTGTAATTCTGTCATAATGATTTTGAGGCGTTCTTCAAAATCACCACGATAGCGTGTGCCAGCCAGGAGACTACCCAGATCAAGATTATAAACAATAGCTGATTTTAAGGCAGGAGGTACTTTTCCTTCTACTATGCGGTAAGCCAGGCCTTCCGCAATAGCTGTCTTGCCGACACCAGGGTCACCGACCAGAAGAGGGTTGTTTTTCGTTCTGCGGCATAAAATCTGTATGACGCGCATGACTTCTTTTTCGCGCCCAATTAAGGGGTCAATCTGCTTTTTCTGTACTAATGCGTTCAAATTGGTGCAGTAATTGCCAAGGGCCTGATTTTCGTTGCCCGGCTGCATGATAAAATGTCCATCTTCATTAAAGGAAACAGTCTGTGCTGATTTCCTATGCTCAAGATGTGCAATAGACCCATGAGAGAGGGCATGAACGGCATCAAGCCGCGTCATACCCTGACGCTTTAAAAAATAAACGGCATAGCTGTCGCGTTCAGGGAAAAAGGCAACAAGAACATTGGCGCCGGTTGTGACGGTTTTCCCCGCACTCTCCACATAAATTTCCGCTCGCTTTAATACCCGTTGATAAGCCGTAGTGGGAGAGGGGGTAGCCTGCGGGTTTGAAGTGACGATTGTGCCTAGTTGGTCGGTAATGAACTCATAAAGATCTGTTTTTAACTGTTCAATATCCAGGCGGCATATTTCCATAATGGAACGGGCGTCAGAATCTTCGCATAACGCCAGAAGAAGATGCTCAAGAGTAATCAGTTCGTGTTTATATTTCCCTGCCAGAGTTTCAGCTCGCTCAAGCGTTTGCTCAAGAACGGAAGAGAACATGAATAACTCCTCTGAGAATGAAAGAGTGCATCTTAGAAAATTGGTAACGTGTTAGGCTTCTTCAAGAATACACAATAAAGGATGTTGATTGTTATTGGCATAACCATTGACCTGCGTCACTTTGGTTTCTGCAACTTCATAAGTATAGATACCGCAAAGGCCACTTCCATTATGATGAATGTCCCAGGCAATCTGTTGTGCCTCTTTTGCCGTTTTATTAAAAAAACTTTGCAGGACGTGAATGACGAAATCAACAGGTGTGAAGTCATCATTCAGCATAATGACCTTGAACATGGAAGGATAAGCCAAGCGGGTTTTTAATTGTGTCAGGGTTTCTCCCTGCGGCGCATTATGAGGACCAGATTTTGCCATGATAACCTCTAGAAAAAGACTCCGTGTCAGAAGGCAGGCTGGGAAGATAGTTTTCCTTCAATTTTATATGAGGCAGTCTTAATGATTTGAGAAGACGTTTCCCGAAAAGTAAAATAATACCAAAATTTATAAAAAATGCGTTGGAAATTCTCTAAATTAAGGTAGATTTTGGGCTGAAAATGGCGGATAATTTACCCTCTGTGATAAAATTAAGGAGTCTCACAGCTTATGGACTCCGCCAATCTGTCTGAATGAATTTCTGCCTGAATAAATTTTGGGGGTCGAGTTTTTGACAATGCGCGTCTTTTCCCGTTCTTTTTTCATTACATGTCTTGCCGCTACCCTAGGAATCGGCAGCGCTGCAAAAGCACAATATGCGGGGCATATTTCTAGCCTTGTCATGGATGCTAATACGGGCAAGGTCTTATCTGCCAGTGATGCGGACCTTCAGCGCTATCCAGCGTCATTAACGAAAATGATGACCCTTTATATCACGTTCAGGACTCTTTCTGAAGGACGAATGGGGCTTGAAGACAGAATGCCTGTCTCTATCCATTGCTCCATGCAGGAGCCATCTAAGCTGGGTATGAGACCGGGCAGCATGCTCAAGGTTGAAAGTGCTATTCTGGGATTGGTCACAAAATCCGCAAATGATGCCGCCTGCACATTAGGTGAATATATGGGCGGTGGGGATGAAACCAGTTTTGCCAGTGAGATGACTCGTACGGCTCACCAATTGGGAATGTCCAGCACCACTTTTAGAAATGCTTCCGGTTTACCTGATCCGGATCAGGTGACGACTGCACGGGATATGGCAGTACTTGCCCGCCATATCATGAAAGATTTCCCACAGGATTATCGTTATTTTAATGTGCGGAGTTTTTATTTTAATCGCCGTACAATTCCCAATCATGATCCATTATTAGGTGTTTATGCTGGTGCTGATGGGTTGAAAACAGGTTTTACGTCTTTGGCAGGGCATAATTTGGTCAGTTCGGCTTGGCAGAGTGATACACGTCTGATTGGTGTCGTTCTTGGGGCACGGACCAACAGAATTCGTAATGAAGAAATGATTGCCTTGCTTAATAAAGGGTTCATGGCAGAGGGACATGTGCCTTTACCGCTTATCAAACCAGTAGCCCCGGCAAAAATATTGCTCGCAAAACAGGGAAAACGTTCTGGTGTCAAATCCAGACATTTTCGCAGTCCCGTGCGGCTTGTTTCTTACCGTCCTCACAGAAAAGGGGCGACAAGGGCAGCGCGTCTTGTGCATAAAACGCGCGTATCCATACGTGGGCATCATCGTTCCTGAACAGGGTGTCCAGGATCGGGCTGAACGGATAATGATATATAAAGGGGTCCCATTTTACTCTTGCGCTTCAGGTCGGAGGGTCTCATTTTAGGGACTTTCTGAAGAGGATAGGATAAAGGGGTCATGGGGTCTCATCAAAAAAACGGTATTACATTTTATACGGAAGATGATTTTAAACAGTTGCGTCTTGTTGGTCAGCTTGCGGCAGAGACGCTTGATATGATTACCGATCATGTACAGCCCGGTGTAACTACTGAAGAAATCAACCGTATTATTCATGAATTTACGATAGAGCGTGGAGCTATTCCGGCGCCTCTTAATTATAAAGGCTTTCCCAAGTCCTGCTGTACATCAGTGAATCATGTGGTCTGTCATGGAATCCCGGGTGAGAAAAAACTTGAGGAAGGGGATATCGTCAATATTGATGTGACGTCCATTCTGGGAGGGTGGTATGGCGATACATCAAGAATGTATATTGTCGGCAAAGCATCCCGCAAAGCTGAGAAACTGGTCGATGTGACATATGAATGCCTGATGCGTGGCATTGAAGTTGTGAAACCTGGGGCTACTCTCGGTGATATCGGCCATGCAATCCAGACTCATGCGGAAAAAAATCGTTTCTCAATTGTCAGGGATTTCTGTGGTCATGGCATTGGTCGCACATTTCATGAAGCACCCAATGTTCTACATTATGGTCAGCCCGGCAAGGGAACGATTTTGAAAGCGGGTATGGTTTTCACCATTGAGCCAATGCTCAATATCGGGAAAGCTGATGTCAAGATTTTGGCAGATGGCTGGACAGCTGTTACACGCGACCGCACACTTTCAGCCCAATTTGAGCACATGCTGGGTGTGACCGAAAATGGCTGCGAGGTTTTCACGCTTTCGCCCAAAGGTTATACGAAGCCACCTTATAAGCTTTCCTGACCTGCAGGATATCTTTGCGAGAGGAAAAGCGTTTATGAAATTGCGGTTTCTTTTTTGTCTGGTTGCAACGTTTATTTCCTCTCCTGCTCTGGCTGATATAGTTCCTTCGGGTAAGGATCCGCTTGCGTTTGGAGTAGAGAAAGAGCAAGCTGGGGTAATGGTCTCAGCGCCCCATGGTATGGTCGTATCAGCCCAACATCTGGCTTCCCAGGTTGGGGCGGATATCCTGAAACAAGGGGGCAATGCCGTTGATGCAGCTGTGGCGGTGGGATACGCACTGGCTGTTGTTTATCCCGCAGCAGGGAATCTGGGGGGCGGAGGGTTTATGACCCTCTATCTTGGTCGTGGTAATAATAATGCTGGTCCGGGTAATCTGAGGCATCATCATACAGTTTTTGTTGATTTTCGTGAGCATGCTCCTGGACAGGCACGGGCAGATATGTTTGTCAAACCGGATGGGCAGGTTGATAGTCAGGCTTCCGTTACGGGCTGGAAGGCTGTTGCTGTGCCGGGTACTGTTGCGGGGCTGGAAGGTGCGCGTTCGCGTTGGGGAAGGCTAAGCCGGGCTGTTGATATGGCACCGGCTGTCAAACTGGCACGTGAAGGGTTTGTGCTGGAAGAAGGGGATGTACAGCTTTTGCACACAGGCCGGGATTATTTCCATAAAGACCCCTTCGCCAGAAAGGTTTTTTTACGTCCTGATGGCCAAGACCTCCAGGTGGGTGACCGTCTTGTTCAGAAAGATCTGTCGGACACATTGGCATTAATTGCCCGTTATGGACAGGATGCTTTTTATAACGGCCCGATTGCTGGCGAGATCCTGCGTGTCAGCCATGATGAGGGGGGGATTTTAAATGGCGCGGATTTCACTTCCTATCAGATCAGGCTTCTTCCAACATTAGATTGCAACTATCGGGGTTATGTCATCCATACAGCACCCCCTCCAAGTGGGGGAGGGATCGCTTTATGTGAAATGCTGAATATTCTTGAGGGATATGATCTTGCCAGTTCAGGCTTAGGGACGGCATCCTCTGTGCAGCATGAATTAGAAGCCATGCGTCATGCTTATTCTGATCGTCGTGATCTGGGAGATCCTGCTTTTATCTCCAATCCTGTAGATCATTTGATGGATAAGAAATATGCTGATGAAATCCGTCGTTTGATCCCTGATAACAAGTCTCTTGAATCATCATATTTGCAGGCAGGGCGGGCTGAACCTGCTTTGCAGATGCTTAAAAAATCCCCCACGCTGTCAGAAAAAAGGGAAACAACGCATTTCTCGGTCATAGATGGAAATGGCCTGGCTGTTTCCGTAACATTCACGCTCAATGGTTGGTTTGGGGCGGGTGTTATGGCAGGCCATACGGGGATCTGGATGAATGATGAAATGGATGATTTCTCAGCCAGAGCTGGTGCACCCAATATGTTCGGTATTATCGGGTCTCAAGCTAATGCAATTGCTCCAGGGAAAACACCACTCTCCTCAATGAGTCCAACCATTATGACAAAGGAAAATCATGTGGTTGCCGTGCTCGGAAGTCCCGGTGGGTCACGGATTCCTACGATTGTGCTGCATATGGTTCTGGGATTGGTGGATTATCACCTTGATTTGCGTCAGGCAGTTATCAGACCACGTTTCCATGAACAATGGATGCCCTCGGTTGTCGAGATGGAGCAGGGTGCTCTGTCGCTTCCGGTCCAGCAGGTGCTGGAACGTGAAGGTTACCAGTTTGTGCGTCGTGGCCCCTGGGGTATGGCAGAAGCGATTATCACAGGAGCGCCTGACCTTTATTCCAGAAAGACAGGGCGGTTTTATGGTGTGGCAGATCCGCGTCATCCTGGTGGCGCCGCAATTGGGGAATAGTGACAGCCCTGATTAAAAAGCCCCATCTAAAAAGAGTGAAGGGGGTTGCCTTATCCCCCCCTCATTGTGCTAGAAGCGGCTTTGGAAGGTCGGCGCTGGACGGTTGGCTCGCGAACCCGGTCAGGTCCGGAAGGAAGCAGCCGTAGTGATTTCCAGCTGGGTCGGATGTCCGGCCTTCCACCTTTTAAAAGGATAAGACTGGTAAAGATTCCTGCAAAAGGTTCTGAAAAAAGGGGAAGGGTCTTCACTTATGGATGATGATACTCTGCCTTTACCTGAGGAAAAAGGAGAAAGCCTTTTTCCTGAAGCTGCTCCCGAGAACGGAGTCTCGGCTCCAGTGACTGGGAAACCCCAACATTATAAAGTCCTTGCCCGGAAATACCGCCCGCGCACTTTTGATGACCTGATTGGGCAGGATACATTAGTGCGGATTTTGCGCCGCGCCTTTGAAATTGGCCGGGTTGCACATGCTTTTATGCTGACGGGTGTGCGGGGTGTCGGCAAGACAACAACAGCGCGTATCATTGCCCGTGCCCTCAACTGTACCGGAGCTGATGGTCAGGGAGGGCCTACTGCGGATCCTTGTGGTGTTTGTCCAAATTGCGTTGCAATTCTGGAAGATCGTCACCCGGATGTACTGGAAATGGACGCTGCGTCACGCACAGGTGTTGATGACGTTCGCGAAATTATAGAGTTTTCCCGTTTCAGGCCCATGCAGGGACGCATGAAAGTCTTCATTATTGATGAAGTGCACATGCTGTCGCGTAATGCCTTTAATGCACTCCTGAAAACGCTGGAAGAACCGCCAGATCAGGTTACTTTTATTTTTGCCACGACTGAATTACGCAAAGTTCCCGTCACTGTCCTGTCACGTTGCCAGAGATTTGATTTATGCCGCGTGTCGCAAAACCAGTTGGCGGAACATTTCAGCCAGATTGCTGGGAAGGAAAATGCCCATTTTACAGCTGAAGCGATTGCCCTGATTGCCAGAGCTGCTGATGGGTCTGTGCGTGATGGACTTTCCTTGCTTGATCAGGCGATCGCCCAGGGTGCGGAGGATGCCAAATCTGTTGCTGCCATGCTGGGACAGGCTGATCGTGGTCTTGTTTTTGACATGCTTGAGGCTATCATGGCTGGTCAGGCTGAGCAGGTTTTGAGCTTCGTTGAGCAGGCTTATGCACAGGGAGCAGACCTCCGTACGGTTCTGACGGACCTGATGGAAGGTGTGCATCTTCTTTCACGCTTTAAAATTGATCACTCATTACGGGAGAGTAATGAATTTCCTGAAATGGAGCGAGTTAGGGGAGGGCGGCTTTGTGACCGCCTTTCCATGAGTGTTCTAAGTCGTGCGTGGCAGATGTTGCTTAAAGGTGTGGCAGAAGTTGATCAGGCGCCAGACCGACGGCAAGCAGTTGAGATGATATTGATCCGGCTCTGTTATAGCAGTGTGCTCCCGACTCCTGATGAGTTAATCCGTCAGTTAAAAGGGGAAAAGCCGGTCATATCCCCTCCAGCAGCTTCTTCTGGACATGGCGCAGCTTTTACCGCACAGTCGTCATCTCAGACATTGTCTCAGGCAATGGTTCCGCAAAGCCCTGCTTTTAAAAGGCCTGAGCCAACAGCCGGGGCCTCCTTAAAGCTTGTGGCGAATGGTGGTGTAATCATAGAGTCAGATGCGCCAGGGCTGGCTGTTATTGAAGAGGTGGCAGAAGCACCGTTAACGCTGCCAGTACCTAAAAGCTGGCGTGAGATGGTTGCTCTCGTTGGCAGGGAGAAAGAAGCCTGGCTTCATGGGATTCTGCGTCATGAAGCACATCTGGTCCGCTTTGCCCCTCCTGAGCTGGTTCTACGCTTGAGTGATGTCGAGGTGCGTAAGCGTGTACAGAAAACATTACCGGCATTGCTTGAACGTCTTTATCCAGGACTATGGCATTGCGAATTTTCTGACGAAAAGGGTGAATTAAGCTTGGATGAACAGGGTGCGCAGATTGTTGCCCTGAATAAGCAGCAAGCTGAGCAACATCCATTGGTTATGGCTGTTCTGAAACGCTTCCCCGGAGCAAGGATTGCCTCTATTCATGACCATACACTTGATGGCTATGGGTTACCCCCAGAAGAGATTATTCCTTTGGGCGAAGATTATACACCGGATCTTGAGTTTGCACCTTATGATGCAGATTCCATTGATGAAACCGATTTGAACTGAATAAAAAGGAAATGAATTTATGAAAAATCTTGCAGGGATGATGAAGCAGGCAAGCCAGATGCAGGCTCGCATGAAAGAAGCGCAGGAAAATCTAACCAAATTGGTGGTTGAGGGAGAAGCGGGTGCTGGTCTGGTCACTATGAGCCTGAGTGGTAAGGGGGAGATGAAGGCCATTACCATTGATCCTAAAGTGGTTTCTCCTGATGATGTTGAAATGTTGCAGGATCTTATTCTGGCCGCTTTCGCTGATGCAAAGAAAAAGGCTGAAGCTGCCAGTGCAGAAGAGATGAAAAAAGTAACAGGGGGGATATCCCTTCCACCTGGCCTCGACCTGCCTTTCTGATTGAATAAAAGCCATTCTTGAGAGGCACAATTTGTGCGTAACAGCCCTGAAATTGAAGCTCTGATAACACGTCTGTCCCGCTTGCCGGGGCTGGGGCCACGTTCGGCTAGACGCGCAACATTGGCTTTATTGCAGAACCCTGTTACGCGCCTCCAACCGCTGATTGAGGCGCTCCAGAATGCATCCCGTACTGTCAGGATTTGCGAGAGCTGCGGTAATCTTGATAGTCTGACCCCATGTTCAATCTGTCGGGATCAGGATCGTGATCATGCTGTGATCTGCGTTGTTGAGCAGGTAGGTGATCTTTGGGCGCTGGAGCGTGCGGGTGTCTATAAAGGGCTTTATCATGTCCTTGGTGGCACATTATCCGCGCTTAATGGTATCGGACCCAATGACCTGAATGTGCCGTCTTTGTTAAAGCGGGCACAGGATAAGGGCGTTGAAGAAATTATCCTGGCTTTAGGGGCAACGGTCGAAGGGGCAACTACGGCCCATTGGCTCCATGAGCAGCTTAACGCCTTTGGTGTAAAAATCAGCCGGCCCGGTCATGGTATGCCTATAGGTGGTGCGCTGGAAGGGTTGGATGATGGGACGTTGGCAGCTGCCCTTTTAGGCAGAAAGGAACTTTTTTGAAATGATCACTCTCCCTTCCGCCCTGCCGCGGGTTGCTCTTGTGACAGGCGGTGCTTTAAGGCTCGGCCGTGCCATGGTGCAGGCTTTGGCTGCTCAGGGCTTTTCAGTCGCCATTCATTGTAATCGTCATTACGAAGAGGCTCAGGAGTTACTGGCCTCTATCGGTGGTCGTGGTTGTGTGGTTCAGGCTGATCTGTCGCGTGAGGAAGCGTTATTACCCCTGATGCAGGAGGTAAGAGATGCCCTTGGTCCCGTTGGTGTGCTGATTAATAATGCTTCTGTTTTTGAACGTGACGAGTTTGATAATGTCACACGTGAAAGTTGGGACCGGCATATGCAGCCCAATTTGCGTGCGCCCTTTGTACTGTCTCAAGCGATGGTAAAGGCTCTCCCAGATGAAGCAGAAGGGGTTATCCTGCATATGCTCGATCAGCGTGTATGGAATTTAACGCCGCATTTTGTCAGCTATACAATTTCACGTTCGGCACTCTGGAGTCTGACCAGAACTATGGCAATGGCTTTTGCACCACGCGTCCGGGTCAATGCCATTGGTCCTGGGCCAGTTCTGCCTGCTGAAGGGCAATCGAGAGAACATTTTGACAAAATGTGTCGCGAAACGCCCTTACAGCATGGCTCTTCACCTGAAGAGATTGGACAGGCGGCTTTAATGCTGCTTTCTCTGCCATCAGTCACAGGGCAGATGATTGCTCTTGATGGGGGACAGCATCTTAACTGGGGCCCGACAAACGTCATGCAGGATTACGTTATCGAAGGTCTATAAAATTACTAAGGGGATAAAAGCCTCACAGCCTGCTCGGTATAATGTTCATAGACCAATGCCAGAGGCTGTCTGTCAGAAAGACGGTGCAAGAGTGCCTGATGCGCGAGAAGATAAGGTTTTATAGGCGAGGGCTGGCAAAATTCCAAAGCCTCTCTGATAAAAGAATTTTCTCCCAGAAGAGCGCCAAAAGGGACCGTACTATTGCGGAGCTTTTCTATTAGGGGAGGAGGAAGTAAGGCAGCGTTAAAACAGTTCCAGGCTTCCAGTAACAAGAGATTGCCTGCGTAAAGACGGATGTGTCGGGCGACAAGCTGCGCCGGTCTGGGAGCAGAGGATAATAATAAAGGAAGTTTTTCCGGAAAGGGAAAGTCATCACAGGGTAAGTGCACGATTCGCAGCGGAACCGTGCAGAAATCCTGCATGAAAGCTGTAGCACTACGGCCAGATGCCAGAAGCTCTTCAAGATTTTTTATTTTATCTTGAAGAGACATCATCTCAGAAATGGCTGAATCTCAATGATATTGTCAGGGTGGGGAAGTATTCCCCAGAGTTCCTGAGCTGCATATCGTTTAATTGTCGTCGCGCTCGTCGTTATCTGTGTTGACTTCAATGTCATTGCTGATGTCGTCATCGAGGTCATCATCAGTCATGACATCGTCATCGGTATCACTGTCATTGTCCAGATCGACATCAAGGTCATTCTCATGCTCGTTCTGGGGCAGAGTGTTTTCTTTATCGTCTTCAAGTTCATCATCACGATTTTTGAGACGTGAGCTATTTGCGGGCTGCACGGTACCACATTTTGGGCATACCGGTGGTACGCGGTTAAGGTCGTAAAAGCGTGAATTACATTCAACGCATGTCCGTTTCAGACCGAGTTCAGCTTTTGCCATAGTGTGGGCCTACCAATACCGTTTACAGGAGGAAGTGAAGGGGCCATGCCATGTTCACGCCTCCTCTGTCAAATTTTTCTGCTTCAGAATATAAATTTTTTCAAATAAATTTATTTTACGCAAGAGAACTGTCAATCTGTTTTTGTCTTTTTAATAGTAAGAGCGATCATGACCAATTCACGTCCTTTAACTGTTTCTGCCCCTTCTTCCCGTCTTTTTGGGCGTATTAAAGTCCCAGGCGATAAATCAATAAGCCATCGCGCTCTTATGCTGGCGGCTCTGGCAGAAGGTGTTACCAGAATCTACGGATTGCTTGAGGGCGAAGATGTGATCTGCACTGCAAAGGCTGTCGAGGCTTTGGGGGCAAAGATTGAACGCAATCATGATTTCTGGCGTGTTGAGGGGATCGGTATCGGAAAGTTGCAAGAACCGGATGATGTGCTCGATATGGGTAATTCCGGCACGGCAGCGCGTCTGCTCTCAGGGGTTCTGGCAACGCATCCTATCAATAGTATCATGACAGGTGATGCCTCTTTGCGGTCACGTCCTATGGGCAGGGTGAGTGACCCGCTTTCAGAAACGGGCGCCCGGTTTGTAACACGTACAGGCAAACGGCTCCCTATGGCAATTATGGGGACTGGCAAAGGAATTGCACCCCATTATAGATTGCAGGTCGCTTCAGCTCAGGTGAAATCGGCACTCCTGCTGGCAGGGTTGAACTGCCAGGGTGAAACATGCGTCATAGAACCTGTCCCAACGCGGGATCATACAGAAAACATGCTGCGTCATTTCGGATTGGATGTTGATGTGTCCATTTCAGAAGATGGTAGTCGTACTATCCGTCTCCAGGGGCCGGCCCGACTGAAAGCACGCGATATTATTGTGCCTGGGGATCCATCTTCAGCAGCATTTCCGGTCGTGGCAGCCTTATTGGTGCCAGGTTCGGAAATTATTATTGAAAAAGTCGGTTTAAACCTCTTGCGGACGGGTTTGTTTACCACATTAAAGGAAATGGGGGCCTCGCTCGAAATTCATAATGAAACCATCGAAGGAGGTGAAAGATTAGGGGACCTGCACGTCAAGGCAGGCCGTTTGCGTGCTGTGACAGTCCCGGCAGAACGTGCCCCCTCCATGATTGATGAATATCCCATCCTGTCAGTAGCCTGCGCCCTTGCTGAGGGCACATCTCACCTGAAAGGGCTTGCTGAATTGCGTGTGAAGGAAAGTGACCGTCTTGCTTCAACAGTGGCCCTGTTAAAGGCAAACGGGGCAGAAGTGCATGTTGAAGGAGATGATATGATCATTCAGGGGCAGCCTTCATTGGTAGGAGGAGGATTTGTGAAAACGCATATGGATCATCGTCTGGCTATGAGTGGCATTATCCTTGGTCTTGCAGCTCAGAATCCGGTAAAAATTGATGATACAGCCTTTATTGAGACGAGTTTTCCGGGGTTTGTTGAACTTATGAATCGCCTGGGCGCAGGGCTTTAAAATCATGAAACCTGTCAAAAAGCTGATTATTGCCGTTGATGGCCCCGCAGCGGCTGGTAAGGGGACTCTGGCGCAATCTCTTGCCCGGGTTTTGGGGATTCCCTATCTGGATACAGGACTTCTTTATCGTGCAGTTGCCCGCTCTGTCCTTGATCAGGGGGTGGATCCGCAGGGTGATGCGACTCTTTTTGCTGAAAGACTAAAGCCAGAAGATATGTTGCGCTCAGACCTGAGATTGCCGGAGGTCGATCAGGCTGCCTCTCAGGTTGCACGCCAACCAGGGGTCAGATCTGCCCTGTTAGAGCGTCAGCGTTATTTCGGGCATTTAAATGGTGGTGTTATTGACGGGCGTGATATCGGCACGGTGGTTTTCCCCGATGCGGATATGAAATTTTTCATTACAGCCTCACCTGAAGTCAGAGCACAGAGACGTTATAAACAGCGTCATGGCCATGAATGCGCCGATCCTTCCCTTTTGGAGCAGGAAATAAAGGCGATTACGGAGCGCGACCAGCAGGATGCGTCTCGTGCTGTCGCACCTCTGAAGCCTGCGGCAGATGCTGTGGAGATTATAACAGATCATCTTGATGCAGAGGCCGTTTTACAAAAGGTAATGATCTGCCTGAAAGAACGGGACCTGATTCGTTAAATGAGGTCACTTTCCGGTAAGAATGAGGTATTTGGACACTTTTTTATCCAATGGAGTAAAAAAGCGCCTAAATAAGGTTGACATCATTGCCTCGCGCGTTATTGGTGCAGAGGACTGGGATTAATGCAGTCATGATCTCAGTCAGGCCAGGTTAAAAAGAAATGGCCTCTTAATATTTGATTCACTGACCCTCTTTGTGACTGAAAAAGGGGGGAGACGTCGTTTTAAGCTTTTTTGCGAAGCGGCGCATAACGTGGACCGTCAACTCATCAATGATGGGAAGGTCCTGGAATGCTGGAATTACATGGCTTCTGCCACTCAGACATCACAACATGAAGTTGAAAATTTTGCTGCTCTCCTTGACGAAACGCTAGGCACTGACGCCGCTTTCGAAGGATCAGTTGTCACAGGACGTATTCTGCGTCTGACGAACGATTATGCGATCGTTGACGTAGGGCTGAAGAGCGAAGGGCGTGTTGCTCTGCGCGAATTTGGTCCTCCAGGTGTTGCACCTGACGTGAAACCAGGTGACGTTCTCGAACTTTATGTTGAGCGTTATGAAGATCGCGATGGCTCCATCGTCCTGTCACGCGAGAAAGCACGTCGTGAAGAGGCATGGACAGCTCTCGAGCGTGCCTTTGCAAATAATCAGCGCGTAAATGGTACAATTTACGGACGCGTCAAGGGCGGCTTTACAGTTGATCTCGGCGGTGCAATGGCCTTCCTGCCAGGTAGCCAGGTTGATATCCGTCCAGTTCGTGATGTTGGCCCTCTTATGGGACAGCCACAGCCATTTCAGATTCTGAAAATGGACCGTGCTCGCGGCAATATCGTGGTTTCACGTCGTGCAGTGCTTGAAGAAACACGCGCTGAGCAGCGTTCAGAGCTGATTCAGGGTCTGACAGAAGGCATGATTCTTGATGGTGTTGTGAAAAACATCACAGATTATGGTGCGTTCGTTGATCTGGGCGGTGTTGACGGGCTTCTGCATGTTACGGATATTGCTTGGAAGCGTATCAACCATCCTTCAGAAGCTCTCCAGATCGGGCAGCCTGTTCGCGTTCAGGTGATTCGCTTCAATTCTGATACGCAGCGTATCTCTCTCGGCATGAAGCAGCTTGAAGCTGATCCATGGGAGAATGTTGCTGTTAAATACCCTGTCGGAGCACGCTTCACAGGTCGTGTTACCAACATCACTGATTACGGTGCATTTGTTGAGCTTGAACCAGGCGTTGAAGGCCTCGTGCATGTTTCTGAAATGTCATGGACGAAGAAGAACGTTCATCCGGGTAAAATCGTGGCAACTTCTCAGGAAGTTGAAGTCATGGTCCTGGATGTTGATAGCAGCAAGCGTCGTATTTCTCTGGGGCTTAAACAGGTTCAGCGCAATCCTTGGGAGCAGTTTGCTGAAGAGCATAAAGTCGGTTCTGTCATTGAAGGCGAAATCCGTAATATTACAGAATTCGGTCTCTTCATTGGTCTGTCTGCTGATATTGATGGTATGGTCCATATGTCTGACCTTTCATGGGATGAGCCTGGTGAGGCTGTCATGTCCCGTTATGAAAAAGGTCAGGTCGTTCAGGCTAAAGTCCTTGATGTGGATGCCGAGAAAGAGCGTATCTCTCTGGGGATCAAACAGCTTCAGGAAGATCCTGCTGCCGATACATTGGCACGCATCAATAAAGGTGATGTCGTTACCTGCATCGTGACCGCTGTTCAGACGAACGGGATCGAGGTGAAGGTTGATGATGTTCTGTCTGGCTTCATCCGTCGTAGCGAGCTTGCTCGTGATAAGGCTGAACAGCGTCCAGAACGTTTTGCTGTTGGTGAGAAGGTTGATGCCAAGATCATCGCGGTTGACCGTGCATCCCGCAAGCTTGCTCTGACAATCCGTGGCCGTGAGGTCGAGGAAGACAAGCAGGCAATTAGTGAATATGGTTCTTCTGACTCAGGCGCTTCCCTGGGTGATATTCTGGGTGCAGCGATCCGTCGTCGTAACACAGAAAATTAAGTCGGAATGATCCGCTTAGGTTTATTTAACTTTTGTTAAATAAACCATTTACGAAAGGATGCTTCTTTTAAAGGGGCATCCTTTTTGCATTTGAGGTAAGGACTTGTTCGAATGCAGGTGAATCTGATAGAAATACAATAGGTAATATATAGCGTCTTAACTAAAATTATCATTGCTTCTAACCAGTTGAGTGAGAAGCAATAAATAGTGTGTGGGCTTTAAGTTCAGGGAAAAGCATGGCTGTTATCTACAACACGAATTATACGCATAACTCCAATGCCTATCTTACGCTTGCTATAAAAAAAGCCGCAGAGAAACTTTTTGGGCGGGATAATATTATTGTTGCTGATAATATGAATCTTGCCAGTCTTGCAGCATCAGGGGAACATGATACCCTTCTATGTCTGGATGGTCAGCGCCTGAATGTTGCCTTGATGCGGCGTGTCCGCCCGGCTTTCAAGACGATGATTTTATGGACGTTTGAAGATCCTTTTATGCAGGAATTCAACGTCGAAAATTCTCTGCTTTTTGATCATGTTTTTACTAATGACCCAACGAGCGTCAGCGCTTATTTTGGGAAGGGGCATTATCTGCCTTTAGCGGCTAGCCAGTGGCTTCATGAACGCCCTGTTCGCGCTGCTCAGGAATGTGATTATGATATTTTCTTTGCTGGAACTATGTGGCCTAACCGTGTCGAGGTGCTCCGACGTGTTATTGCCGCTTTTCCTGAGGCCCGGCTCAAGCTTGTTTGTCCGACAAATGAATATCTTCCCCCCCTGCCGGCAGATATTGCTGCCTTGTCTCTTCAGCGCCCTATCAGCCATGAGTCCTTTATAGATTTTGCCAATGTCAGTGCTGTAACGCTGACAATGTTCCGGAATTATGCAAGCCATGGCACGGTTAGCCAGGCTACGGCACCAGGGCCACGCCTCTTTGAACTGGCTTTAGCGGGTACAGCACAGGTTGTAGAAATTGCCGATGGCATGGCAAATGAATATTGCGATGTGGTTGATGGTGTTGCCCTTACGCGTGGAAGCGACGAAATTATTGAGGCCATTGCCCGCCTGCTGAATAATAAGACGGCCAGAAGAAAGGCTGCTTTGGCATCGCAGAAATCAGCGCTTCAGATGCATCTTTATGAGCATCGGTTAGAGCATATTCATGATATTACGAAAGCGAATTTCAAAAAACGTCCCCAGGCAAAAGCAGAGAAGATTGAACGTCGTCGGCGTTTGCGCGTCCTGTTCTGCACACACTCTACCCTCAATGAGAAGGAGTGGGGTGGCGTAGAAGTTTATCAGCAGGTTCTTTGCACTTTATTGGGCCGCGATGTTGAGTTTTTCTTCTGGTTGCGCCGGGGGGGATTTTGTCGCCTTGTCAACGCTGCTGGGCAAGAGCTTGAATGTTGCGATCTGGTTGAAAAAGAATGGCACGATATTCTTTGTGATGCCACAGAAGAGACTGCTTTTTCAGCGGTTATCAGCCAGTATAATATAGACGTCGTTCACTTTCAGCATTTGGGTCATCATGCAAGCTCCTTGCCTTTCATTGCTAAGGCGTGTGGCGCCGGGGTGCTGTTCTCTGCGCATGATTTCTGGCTTGTTTCGACACGTTATAATCTGCTTAATCGTGACATGCGCTATAGCGAGGATGAGTTTGCCTCTATTTTGGCCATGGACGTTAATTTTAAAATTGCCGAAAATATTGCTTATGGGGGCGAACAGACCAGACGTGCTTTTATAGACCGTATGCTCCATCATATTGATGGGATCATGTTTGGGACAAAGCACTCACGGGATTTTATACACCGTATTTATCCTGTTCTTGATAGTAAAATCAGCGTGGTCAATGGTATTCCCAGTCCTGATTCGACAGTGCCAGTTGTTCCGAGAGGTTATGTTCCACTTCAGGGGCGTCCTTTGGAGGTAGCGGTTATTGGTAATTTTCTGAGGACCAAAGGAGCTGACGCCGTTCTGGCGCTTATTGAGCTTGCTCATCAGGAACATTTCCATTTTCATATCATGGGTTATATCCAGCCGGATTATCAGTCTGTTCTCGATAATATACAGCGTTCCAATGTGACGGTGCATGGACGTTATGATGTGGGGAATACAGAGCTTCTGCAACAGGCAGATGTCGCATTAATTCTTTCGATCTGGCCTGAAACATATTGTATTTCCCTTTCTGAAGTTTGGCAGAATGGTTTAATCCCCATTGTGACAGATATTGGTGCTCTTCATGATCGTGTCACTGACGGCGTTAACGGTTTTAAAGTACCAGTAAACCGTCCTGACAAGGTCCTTGAAAGGCTGGAGCTGTTACGGTCTTCAGAGCCATTACGTCAGCGCATGATGGAAGCCATTACGCCTGATTTATGGACTCATGAAGGTATATATGGCCAGCAATTGCTGGAGCTTTATCAGCGTATTGCGCCTAATCAGGAAATGGGGGTTTCGGAACTCCAGTTTGATATGGGGCAAATTCATTATCTGCCTCATAATTCATGGCGCCATCAGGCGCCTCCACGTCATATTTTTGACCCTCCGGTCAAGCGTGACCTGTCCATTTGTCTCCCCCCTGATATTATAGACTGGTTCGCGATTCAGGGGGCGGAATGTTACGTTGATGATCTCTGTCATTACGTTCTGAGTGAGGATAGTGAAGAGTCATTTAAGCCGGTTAGTGAATTTCATATTGGCGGTTGGATGTTCTTGCCAGATGTCAGCACTGCTGGGCAGCTTTATGTGGTTCTGGTTAGTGAACATGAACAGAATCCTCTCATTTATATTGAGAGTGAGCGTGAAATTCGTGTTGATATTTCCAGGCTTTTTGGCAGTGTGCCGCGTCGTTCCGGCTTCCAGGCCAAGGCTGCCTTGCGGGGAAAATGGTGCGAAGGACGTTATAGAATTGGCCTGATTAATGTTATTAACCATCGCGGAGCTTTTCAGCTTCTCTCTCGTGGCGTAGAAGTCAAGGAAGGTAAAATAGAAAATATCTTCTCAGCAAAACCCTCTAACGCTGAGATTTTATCGGCTTTTCGCAGGGTCTTGTTAAGTGATGGCCTGCTGCGTGGGGTTAATCTGAGTAGAATTTCAGAGAAAAAGCTGTTTTTACATCAGGAGAAGATCCTCTCTTATTTCATCGATTCCCTGAAAATAGTTGCGATTGATGAAAATCAGGCGAAGGAAGCTGGTGCGCTTTTTGTCAGGGGATGGGGCTTCCTTGAGGGCATGACGCGGTCTGGTCAGCTTTATGTTGCCTTTATTAATGCCGAAAAAGATGAAATTGCCTATTTCGGGACTGAGCGCTTTGCACGTGATGACGTGCGCGTCGTTCATCGCGAAGCTCCGTTATGTTCCGGTTTTAAAGGGGTTTTTTACCCATGGAAGGGGCAAATAGAGCGTCTGAACGGTGAATATCATGTTGCTTTGGTGAATATTGTTGGTGAGATTTATGGCTATGCTCTGAGTGACCAGACCGTTTCTTTCAAGGATGGGCGCACGGAGCAGGTTGAGACGAAAGACCTGACAGGCAAACAGGCTGAACGTTTAGGAGCGTTATTACAGCAGAAATTATGACAAGACTGAGATAAGGGCGGACGATGAGAGAGCAGTCCTACTGTTTTAGTGATCCACAAAAGGCTCGCAAACCGCGCTGGCAAGAGTTTGAGGCGGAACTCTATATTCAGCGTTATCCTGATGTTCAGGTTAATATGGTGGAAAAAGAGTATGATGACCTTTATCTCTATTATCGTGATGTTGGCTGTCATCTGGGACACTCGCCCAATCGTTATTTCGATGAATTATGGTACCGTGAATATCATCAGGATGTGAAACGGGGGCTGGAGGAGGGGCTGTGGCAATCAGGCTTTGAGCATTATTGTACTATCGGCTTTCTGACTCATGCACCGCATTGGCTCTTTGATGAAGAAAGTTACAGACGAAGAAATTTGTGGTTGACGATAACCCAGTTTCGTCAACAGGGTTTCTGGAATGGTTATGACCATTTCCTTGAAATTGGCGATAAAGCAGGTTTGAGGTCTGGCCCTTTTTATGATGCTACTTTAGCCCGTGAAGTCAGATCTCATTATTCTGAATGGTTTGGAGAAGAGGGGCTGTTTGCTTCATGGCTTGTTTTGCCATCCTTTATCGCTGATAGTGCGCCACTTTCCTATAATTTTGACCCTCAATGGTATCAAAAGACCTATCCTGCTGTAAAAAAGGCCATTGAGCAGGGGCGTTATCTGAATGGTCTGCATCATTATCTGACAAATAAAACGCCTTCTCTTTATAATCCTTCACCTTATTTCTCCGAAGATTATTACCTTATTAATTCTCCAGATATTCTCCCGCCCCTTCAGGCGGGAGGATTTCGGAATGGTTATGATCATTTTGTAAAATTTGGTGCTTTTGAAGGACGGACGCCTATAGAGGGTGTGGATCTTAAAACTTATAGTCAGAATTTGCTGGTGCAGGCGCAGTGCGAGAGTGGCCTTTATGAAAGTCCATTTACGCGTTTTGTCGCAGAACAGTCAGGGGTAGCCTCTCATTCAGGGGCATTAATCGCCTCCATGTCTGAAGATCAGAGCCGGAGCCTCTTTCGTCAGGAAGCAGAGCTTTATTTACCTCTTCTGGCGCGAAACCCCCTTGATTTTACAGTTGAGGGGATGCCCGAACTGAGTGTGATTATGGTTGTGCATAATCAGATTACACTAACCCTTCAGACTCTTGCCTCTTTGCGGGATAATTATCCCGGTAATATTGAACTGATTTTAGTGGATTCAGGCTCACGAGATGAAACTGTTTCCATTACCTCTTTGGTGAAGGGCGCCATTATTCATAGAGACCCTCTCAATAGCGGGTATCTGGAAAGCTGTAATAAAGCGTTAAATGATGTGACGTCACCTGTTATCTTATATCTTAACAATGATTTGCGTTTATTTCCCAAGGCTGTTTCTCAGGCTTTGGCCCGTTTATATTCTGATGTGTCTATCGGAGCGGTGACAGCAAAGCTGGTTCGTTCAAATATGCGCCTGCAAGAGGCAGGGTCGATCATATGGCGTGATGGTGCCACTTATGGCTATAGACGTGAGGATGATCCTTCAATCCCCGAGGCCAATTTTGTGCGTGATGTGGATTATGGCTCGGCAGCGTTTTTGATGGTTCATACAGGGCTGGCGAAACGTTTACAGGGTTATGACCCTCGTTATAAGCCAGCCTATTTTGAAGATACTGATTTTTGCGTTCGCCTTGGGAAATTGAAGGTCCGTATTGTCTATGACCCGCTTGTGGTTGTAGAGCATCTGGAGTTTGGAACGTCAGGTCATTCCGGGTCCCATGCTCTGATACAAAAACATCTGAAGCGCTTTAGTCAGGCGCATCAGGATTTTTTACGCTACCAGCAGCCACCTCATATCAGAAATGCCCTTTTGGGGCGTGAGAGTCGCCAGCACAGTAAAAAGCGCATCCTGTTTATTGAAGACTGCATGCCCATCCGTTCTTTAGGTTCAGGCTATGTCCGTTCTAATGATATTATTCGTGCCCTTGCGAAATCAGGTTATCACGTAACGGTCTTTCCTGTTCAGGCTGTTACGCAGAGAACCTGTTTTCTTTACAGCCATTTTCCTGAGGAAGTGGAGCTCGCATTAGATCAGAGTAAATTTACGCTATCTTCTTTTCTTGAGGAACGTATTGGATATTATGATGCGCTCTGGATTGCCCGCACCCATAATCTTGATCAGCTCCAGCCTATCTTAAGTGAAGCAAGCCGTTTTCTGCTTGGGTGTTATATGATCCTTGATACAGAAGTGGTTGCAGCTCCGCGTAAAATACTTCATGACCGTTATTGTGGTGTAAAAAAATCACTTTCATTAGAAGCATTTTTAACAAAAGAGCTTGAGAAAGTGGATTATTGCCAGCAGGTGATCGCCGTAACAGAGCATGATGCAGATTTAATCCGGCGTGCAGGGCATCATAATGTTTCTGTATTGGGGCATAGTCTTGCCATCCACCCGACGCAAAAAAATTTCATAGACCGTCATCATATTCTTTTCCTGGGTGCATTTCATGATGACCAGTCACCAAATATGGATAGTATGGTCTGGTTTACCCAGGAAGTTCTTCCATTCTTGCTGGAAAGACCAGATGCCAGGAACTGGAAAATCAGGATTGCGGGTTATGTGGCACCCTCTATTAACCTGTCTGGGTTAGCCTCTCATCCTAATGTGGAAATTATTGGCCCCGTTGAAGATGTGGAACCTCTTTTCAATGAACATCGTCTCTTTATTGCACCAACGCGTTTTGCTGGCGGGCTTCCTTATAAACTTCATGAAGCCGCAGCCTATGGTCTGCCAATTGTTACAACGCCTTTATTAAAAGATCAGGTAGGCTGGACTGAAGGAGAAGATTTATTATGTGCTCCGCCTGAAGAGCCCGCCGCTTTTGCAGCAGCTATAGAAAGGCTCTATAAAGACGAAGCTTTATGGAAAAAGCTGCGCCAGAATGCCCTGGAGGCTGTCAAGAGGGATGCAGACCCCACTCTTTTTGAGCAGGAACTTGGCAGGATTATGTCTTTTATGAAAGAAAAGAATGTCAGTTAAGGATATTGCCTAAGTCGATCGTACATATTGATTGCCATTAAGCGACAGAAAGTGAGCAAAAGAGATGGAGAAGGGTGAAGCGTTAAAAGGTCACGTCTTATTATGCGGCGGCGGGCGTTATGAAAGTCAGGCGAATGCACAGGTTCGTCAGACGATCATGGACGGTCTGGTGAGCGTTTTCGGTGAAGGAAATGTTACATCAATTGATATAGCCGCTGCGGCGGAAACAGTGCGCTTTCTGAAACCGGCTTTTGTTTTCGTAACAGGCTCTTACCTACCGGAAAGTACTTATTTCGGTGAAGTTTCCCGTGAAGCACGGAAAGTTGGGGCGACAACAGCCTTTTGGGCGACAGAAGATCCTTATGAACAGGATGCCCATTATCAGATTGATTATGACTTTGACGTTATTTTCTCCTGCGATCATTGGGGGCATAATTTCTACCAGCGTGAGCGGGTTTTTCATCTCCCCTTAGCGGCATCCCCAGTTCTGCATTACAGACCAATTGATGAAAATGCAGACAAACCGATTGATGTGCTTTTTTGTGGTGTTGCTTTCAGTTCCCGGAAAGAAGTGGCACATATGTTGATGCCTGTTCTTGAAAAACTCAATATCCGCTTTATAGGCCCGGGATGGGGGGAGTTAGGCATTGGTTTTTCTGATGCCCGTATAGAAAAATCCCAGCTCATTGATCTTTATAGTCGTTCAAAGATTGTACTGAATTTGGGGCGTTCGCTTCATTTCGAGAATAAACGCTTTATGATCGTGCCCTCTACGCCAGGGCCCCGTACCTTTGAAGCAGCCCTTTCAGGGGCTTTTCAGGTCTTTCATGAAGATACGTTTGAATTGCGACGCTATTATAGCGCAGATGAAATTCCGGTTTTCACAAATCTGAAGGATTTTGAAAAAATCATTGATCGCTATCTGTCTGATGACAAGCAGCCTCTGACAATGGCCCGAAAGGCACAGGAACGCACGCTCAAAGAACATCTTTACAAACATCGTATTGAAAAAGCGGTGGAAATCATGCGGGCTGAAGGGCTTTTGAAATAAAGCTACTTTCTCAGACTATGAAATGAAAGAAGGCCGGATTTTTAGTCCGGCCATTTTTGTCTGGTTGATTTCGTCCTTATTGCGGGGCAGGGCCAAGAACAATGCGGGCCATGTCATCAGGGCGGACCCAGTGAATAAACGCCTTCTGGACCTGCTCAGGCGTCATGTCATAGATTGCTTTGGCTGATTCATCAGGGGCATTGAGGGGCAGATCAAGGTCAGTCAGGGTCAGCCATGTGCTGGCTAGGGCGTTAAAGCTGGAGCGCCCCATGATCTGGCTACGCAATAAGGTTGCTTTTGCAAGATCAAGTGTTTCCTGATCGACAGGTTTTTCTCTCAATGACTGAAGGTCTTTAACGGCTAGTTGTTGTGCTGCCTTAACCTTGGCAGGGTCTGCCCCAAAACCAATGGAAAAACTTGAGCGTGTGCGTGAGTAATGAATGGCACTGCCGACATTATAGACATAGCCTGTGTTGACGCGCAGATCCCGCATCAAGAGAGAAGAAAAACCATCTCCCAGAATTTCATTGCCGACAGCAAGAGCATGGCGATCAGGGTTTTTGACATTAAGCTCAAGCGTTTCAACAAGCTTTACCTGATCCTGGGAACGCCCCGGATCAGCGATAATGGCTGCGGATGTTTTACTTGGAGGAATGGTAGGGAGGTCGAGCTGAGGTTTTTCCCCATTGGCTTTCCAGGAAGAGAAGACCTTTTCCACCTCTTGGCGTGCCTGTTCAGGTTCAATATCACCAATAATGACGATGGTCGTCAGGTCTGGGCGGAAGGTGGATTTATAATAGTCTTTGACATCCTGTAGCGTAATGGCACGTACATTTTCAGGAAGGGCTTCTCTCAAAGAAGGGTCTTTGGGAGGAAGAAGTGCCTTTTTGAGGGCACGTCCATAGCGATAGGAAGGAGATTGTAGCACACCGTGAAGGGATTGTGCCGTTTGCTCGCGTGATACCAGGAAGGCTTTTTCAGGAAAGGCGGGCTGAAGTTCGTTTTCTGCCAATAAAGAAAGCCCGGCTTTAAAATCTTTTGTCAGGGTGTTGAGGCTGAAACTGCTTCCTGCACTCTCATCAGCCGTGATCTCATCAAGCGCGCGCGACAGGGCCAGCCTGTCGTGCTTTTCTGTCCCGTAAATAAAGAGGGAATCAACAAGATCGGAGAGTCCTTCCTTCCCGGCAGGCTCCTGGAGGGCAGGTGTATGCCTGATGGCACCATATAATTCGATTGTATGGCTGACATGCTCGGGCTTTACGAATAATCTGATCCCGTTTGAAAGTACATAGCTCGCTGGTTGGGGAGAAGGAGGGGGTAGAACCAGCTTGGAAAGAGAGGCCTGAGCCCAGTCCGGTAAGGTGACCTTACCTTTAGGAGGGGTCATCAGGTTCTCGGCGCCGCCAAAACCTTTATCAGCAATTGCTTTACCTGTATTGCGTGGTGTCAGAATAGCCGAAATTGCCTGTTTGGGATCAAGCCATTTCTGTGCGAGGCGGTCAATCTGCTCTTTTGTGACAGAACGGAACGCTGCAATCATATCTTCCGGGCTGCCAAGATGTTGGACCGCAACAGCCTGAGACCAGCTGTTAGCAAGACCTGAAATACTATTGGCGTTAAATTCCAGAGAAGCAATTTCACGCTGGCGCGCCGCTTCAATCAGCTCGGAAGGAATTCCCTTCTGACGATAATTTTCCAGAATGGAGGCAATATCCCTTTTCAGGGCTGAGGGGTTGGTATTTTTAGGGAAGCCTGCATAAGCGATGCCAATGCCGCCTTGTGCATCAGGCTGATAGACAAAGTCAGTCTGTAAGGCTTTTCCGTCTGGAACCAGGCCAAAGAGGTCGGCACGGTCACTGCTCAGAGCATCTATCAATAACGTCATGGCCGCGTAATCCGGGTCACGTTGTCCTGGCAGGCGCCAGGCCATTGTAACCAGACCAATTGGTAAATCGGTTGGGAGGAAGAGCATGTGCGTTTTAGCGGGAGCAGGGTTGATTGTGGGCGGTTTAGCCAGTTGACGGGCAGGAAGGACACCAAAAATCTTTTCAACCAGCTTGAGTGTTTTCTGACTATCTATGTCACCTGCAATAACCAGAATAGCATTATTAGGGGCATACCAGTTCTGGTAAAATTCCCTGAGTTGCGTGACAGTCGTTTTGTCAAAAGAGGGCCGCGTACCCAAAGCATCATATTCATAAGGGGTATCCTTATAGAATATAGCTCTGACCTGGCTCATATAACGATAAAGAGGGTTGGAGAGGTCACGTGAGACTTCCTGCTCAATGGCACCTTTTTCGTGCGCCCAGTCTTTCTCATCAAGGTTTAGACCCGTCATACGGTCTGCTTCAATTTTAAGTAGTAATTCAAGGTCTGAAGCAGGGGCTGTAAAGTAATATTGCGTTACGTCAGAGGTTGTGTCGGCATTGTCATTATTGCCAAGACGCGCACTTAATGTAGAGAGCTGGTCCCTGCTGAGGTTGCGGGAGCCATTAAACATCATATGTTCAAGGGCGTGGGCTGTTCCTGGATATTGCGCCTTACTGTTGGCAGAGCCAACCTCATAATTCATCATTGTCTGCACGACAGGAGCCAGGCGGTCTTCGATGATAACGACCTTGAGGCCATTTCCCAGAGTTGCCTTTGTAACATTTGTGCCTTGGCGCGGTGATGTTGTGGCAGAAGTTTGTGTTTTGGAAGCAGGAACATCTTGCGCAAAAGCGGGGTATATGAGAGCGGAAGATGTCATTAGCGACGCAGCAAGTAGCGTCAGGCGTGGAAAACGAAATAAAGACACAAAACCTCCTTAGGACATACTTTCTGGAGAAATCTGTTAAAATCGAGTCATAAAAGCATTAAATTATTCAAACCTGTGAACTATACACATTTATGGACCAAGGGGGAGTATAAGTGTGACAATTGCAGAAATTATCCAGCGGGTAGATGATCTGATTCTCGACAAATTATTTCAGCCTTTGGCAAACCGCTTACCTGCCAATAGTTCACCAATGAATTTGGGACTTAGTTTCGAGCTTGGCTCTGTGGTTCTGCAAGCAGCATGTGTGATTGCGCCTTCTTTGCTCTTTGGCTTGCCTCTGGGTTTTATTCCTTCAGCCATTTTTGGTTTTCTAGTCAGTCTGGTTTTTTTTCTGGTCTGTCAGAAGTTATCTATATTGGCGAGACCGGGTTATATCAATCCGTTAAGGGTACAGTTACGGGCCTTACGACTGATCGGGATCGCGTTTCTGATCTATGATCTCTGCCGCTCTCATCCCGGTGGACAGGGTTATAATTTATGGTGGCGATTAGACGAATTATCTCAGCTGACTTTTATTATCGGTCTTTATTTTATGGCCTGTGATATCCCACCACCTAAACCACGCCGTGAAACACAATCAGAGTTTTTTAATAAAACACATCGCGTTTTTGAATAAGCGTGATATTTCGTTACGTAATAATCCATCATTATTATGGGGGTGGACGTGGCTATTAGATTAGGTATCGGCATCATTACGTATAATCGTAAGGATATTTTGCGGCAATGTGCCGAGAATATCAGGCGCTTCACACGTCATCCTTTTGAATTTGTTGTTGCTGATGACGGTTCGAGTGATGGTACCCAGGCATGGTTACAGCAAGCAAATATACCCTATATCACGGGCGAGAATAGAGGCATTGCCTGGAACCGCAACCGCGTGCTCTGGTGGTTGAAGGAAGAAAAGCAATGTGACGTCATTCTTATTTTTGAAGATGACTGCCACCCTTATGTCTATGGCTGGGAAGAAGAATGGATCAAGGCCGTGGAAGCTTATGGCCATATGAACCATATGCCTGAAATTACGCTTGAGATTGATAATGATGTCTCCTCCGGTCTGGGAACGGCAGAAAGTCCCTTTATTGCACCCATGCATCAGGCATTCTGCGTGGGCTACCATGCAAAGGCGCTGGATTATGTCGGTTATCTCGATGTACGTTTTTTTAAATATGGTGAAGAGCATGTCGAGCACACACATCGTTTCTTACGTGCCGGTTATGGAGGCCTGCCCCAATATCTGACACCAGAGCGGGGGCAGGTCTTCTTTTTGCGCGGTGGTCTGGCAACCCTGCCGTCAGAGACTTCTGGCACGCCGGAATTTGTGTTGAGAAATGTTAGGCTGCATAAAGAAATCCAGCATGAGCCTCTTTATCGTGCCCCCTGGCGTACTGATGCACAGATGTTTCTTTTCAGGGAGGAAATGGAAGCTGCCCGGGGCCGCCCCCCACTAATTTCAGGGCAGGAAGATCGCGGGTTTGACAGTTTCATTTCTCTGGGGGGGAGTGAAGAGACAAGTTTCTTCATTAAGGAAACATTCGGGCAGTCAGGTCCCGGTTTTTTTGATGGTTTCCTGACCCCATTTCATACATTGATTCATCTCTTTGAAACGAATTTCAAAGATCTGTTTTCGACCGTCTGCCTCTATGGTTACCATGAAGCATTGCGGTGTCGGGAAACATTGATTGTTTACCATAATTGCCTGGATCTTCCAAAAGGAGAACCAGCTTCTGTGGAAGTCTTTCTGGCTCAGCGTGGGCGTCTGATCGAAGATTATAAAAAGCTTCTGAATAAGATAGATGATCTTTGCAAGGGCGACCGGAAGATTCTGTTCATAAGAGACTGGCGCGATTGCCTGCATTATGAAGGGACGCATCGTCCTGCCCATAGCCTTACGCCAGATTTCAGACGTCTGGCGGATGCTATTGAAAAACGCTATCCATCTCTCGATTTCAGGATTCTCTTTACCAATTACGGTGATGCTACAATTGATGATCCAAGGCTGATTTTTGCTGATCTGGATTGTCCTGATGTGAGTGATTCATTTGGCCGTCTGGAACATTGGAAGGATATGACAACCAGACTGGGGATTTACGCCAGAAATGATGAAAAGTGGGAGGTATGATGATGATTTTGTCTTACGGCTCTGTTGTAAGGCGAGGGATGATCTCCGCTTTGCTTCTCAGTTTTTTGAGTTGCGGTATTTCTGCGGCGCGGACCATTACGGATAAAACAATTTCCGTGCACCGTAATCAGTTCCAGCTTAATTTTGCTCCTGATGAGGTGGTGACACAGCAGGCCGAAGTCTATTCATGCTCGGCAAAAACCCAGAAGCCGACAGATGTGCAGGAAGCCCTTCTTGGAACCCTGCCTGCGGACCGTAAAATAAGAGTGACCTACGTCAGTGCTGATATAACGTCTCTCGCCATTCTGCCAATTGATGGAAAGATCCTTGTTTTTACCAATGTCATGGCGGCTGATGGTTCCAAATATGTCGCAGACCGTTACGTCTGGTGGAGTAAGGGAGACCAAGCAAGCTTCGGCCGCGCCGATGATGAAAAAGACACCCCTCTTACCTGCACAATCCTCAAAAATCCTTGAAAAGGTAGAATTTATCTCGTTATTTGAGAATAGATAATAAAAAGACGGCAGAGAGAAATCCCTACCGCCTTTTTTATTGAAAGAGTTTCCTCTTCAGGTGTTAGCCGCGCATCTGGCGGGCGGCTTCGACCATGTTGGTGATCGCTGGTTTGACTTCTTCCCAGCGGCGTGTTTTCAGGCCGCAATCGGGGTTCACCCAGAGAAGACGACGGTCCACTTTCTTCTCCGCTGCTTTGAGCAGATCCACCATTTCTTCAACGCTTGGGATACGGGGTGAATGAATGTCATACACACCTGGCCCAATCTCTGAAGGGTAACGGTGATGGCTGAAGGCGCCTAGCAGTTCCATTTTGGAACGCGCTGTCTCAATGGAGATCACGTCTGTATCCATCGCAATGATGGCGCCGATGATGTCATTGAACTCAGAATAGCACATATGTGTGTGAATCTGGGTTTTGTCTTCAACACCACTGGCAGTGACGCGGAAGCTCTCAACAGCCCAGTCCAGATAATGCTGCCAGTCAGCACGGCGCAGAGGGAGCCCTTCACGTAGAGCGGCTTCGTCAATCTGGATAGCCTGGCAGCCTGCTTTCTCAAGATCCTGCACTTCGTCACGAATGGCGAAAGCGATCTGACGGCATGTGACAGAACGAGGCTGATCGTCACGCACGAAGGACCAGTTCAGAATGGTGACAGGGCCTGTCAGCATGCCTTTCATGGGTTTCTTTGTGCATGACTGGGAGAAGCGCCACCAGTCGAGTGTCATCGGGGCAGGACGTGTGACATCACCATAAATGATGGGCGGACGGACGTAGCGTGAGCCATAAGACTGCACCCAGGCATTTTTGGTAAAGACAAAGCCGGAAAGCTGCTCACCAAAATACTGTACCATGTCGTTACGTTCGAACTCACCATGAACGAGCATGTCGAGGCCGACTTCTTCCTGCCAGATAATGGCGGATTTTGTTTCTTTCTCAAGGAACGCTTTATAGTCAGCAGCGCTCAGCTCGCCTTTGGCATTCTGGGCACGCGCTTTGCGTATTTCAGCGGTCTGCGGGAAAGAGCCAATTGTTGTCGTCGGGAAGAGTGGCAGCTTCAGAGTGGCTTCCTGAGCTTTCTGACGGACCGGGAAAGGTGATTTCCGTTTGGTCAGGCTCGGGTCATTCTGAGCGATGCGTTCTTTAACCGCAGGGTTGTGAATTTTGCTTGATGTTTTGCGGCTTTCAATCGCAGCACCATTGGCTTCCAGCTCTGATTTGACAGAGGCAGCCCCGTTATTGAGGGCTTTGGAAAGTGTGGAAAGCTCAGCAATTTTCTGAACCGCAAAAGCCAGCCATGATTTAACGTCTGCATCCAGCTTTGTTTCACGTTCCAGATCAATCGGGGTGTGAAGCAGAGAACAGGAAGGAGCGAGAATAATGTCACGTTTGGCAGCGATCGGCTCAACGATTTTCAGCAGAGTGTTCAGGTCAGCTTTCCAGACGTTACGCCCATCAATGATGCCAAGTGAAAGCAGCAGGTCAGGGCGTGCTTTTGCCAGAACGTCCTTCAGCTGTTCAGGAGCGCGGACGAGGTCTACATGCAGGCCCTGGACAGGGAGAGCCAGTGTTGTCTCAAGATTGTCACCCAACGCACCGAAATAGGTTGTGAGCATTAATTTGAGAGAGGGAACACTGGTGGTCAGTGTCTGATAAGCCTGTTTGAACGCATTGCGTGCATTATTATCAAGGTCGAGAACCAGTGTCGGCTCATCAATCTGAACCCACTCAGCGCCTTCTTTCTGGAGCTGGCTCAGAACGTCCACATAAACAGGCAGGAGCTTATCCAGAAGATCAAGACGATTGAAGGACTCGTCATGTGTCTTGCCTAAAAGCAGGAAGCTAACGGGGCCAAGGATAACAGGGCGCGTCTCAAAACCCTGAGCACGTGCTTCACGATATTCATCAATGATTTTTGTGGAGGTCAGTTTGAAGACCTGATCTTTGGTGAATTCCGGCACAAGGAAGTGATAGTTCGTGTCGAACCATTTGGTCATTTCAGCGGCAGGAACGTCAACGCCCTTACCATGGCTGCATCCACAGCCTTCTTCTGTGGCTTTCTGCGCACCGGTAGTCTGGCGGCCACGAGCCATGGCGAAATAGGTCGTCAGGTCCATCTTGTCGCTGACCTGGCCATAAATGGCTGGGATCGCCCCAACCATCGCACTGGTGTCGAGTACATGGTCATAAAAGGAGAAGTCATTGGAAGGGAGAATATCTGCCCCTTCATTTTTTTGCCGTGACCAATGTTCAGCGCGGAGTGCAGCCGCTGTTTTCTGAAGATCAGCTTCGGAACTGGTGCCAGCCCAGTAACTTTCTAGTGCTTTCTTAAGTTCCCGGTGGCTTCCAATACGTGGGAAGCCCAGTGTTGCGACGCGTACAGTCATTACTTTGCCCCATAATATGTTGGCGGAGTTACCGGATAGAGGAAGAGATACCCCTGATGAACCCTGCCAGAAACGATTATCTCTAAATAGCCAGAAAGGAAGGAAATCCCCATCTGTTACAGCGTTTTTACATAAGAAGATCCGCATAAACGCTGCGCCTTCTTCTTATAAGTGGCAAATCTATTGAGAAGTGTCAACAGCTATTGCGCATATAAAGAAGTCGTTATATATGCCGTTCTATGGATCGAGTAATTAATATTTTTCAGGCTCTCTCAGAGCCGACAAGACTACGTATTCTCCAGCTTCTGCGGGAGATGGAGCTTTCTGTTGGCGAACTGGCGCAGGTTTTGGGGCAAAGTCAGCCGCGTGTTTCGCGTCATGTTCGCATTTTGGTTGAGGCGGGTCTGGTTTGCCGTCGTAAGGAAGGAAGTTGGGTATTTTTGACATTGGGGCCAGAAGAGATCCTTGCCCCGATTTTTGCAGCACTTGACCAATGGTCTCGCTCAGAAAATGTGAGGATGGACAGCCTGAAGGCTGATAAGCACCGCTTGCAGGCGATTCGTACTTTAAGGGTCGATACTGCACAGGGCTGGTTTGAAGATCATGCAACGGAATGGGATGAAATTCGCTCTCTCTATGTTTCTGAACAGGATGTTGAAGCGGCGATTCTCAAACTTGTCGGGTCTGATCCCATAGGGCGTCTGGTTGATATTGGCACAGGTACAGGCCGTATGCTGGAGCTTCTGGCCCCACAGGCGGAAACGGCTCTGGGTTTTGATCGCAGTCCAGCCATGTTGCGGCTGGCGCGTGCCAAGCTTGCTTCGGTCAAGACAAGACAAGGGGGACGTGTTGAGCTTTGGCAGGGTGATTTTTATGCTCTGCCTTTAGGTGATGATATGGCTGATCTGGCCATTATGCATCAGGTGCTGCGTTATGCCCAATATCCCGCTGCTGTTCTGGCTGAGGCCGCCCGGCTTCTGGCGCCAGGAGGGCGGCTTCTGGTTGTGGATTTTGCTGCTCATGATCGTGAAGATCTGCGCACGAGAGATGCGCATGTCTCGCTTGGTTTTGGGGATCGGAATATGGATGAATGGTTCCGGCAAGCGGGATTAACGCTTAGTACCTCTTTGGCACTGGAGGGGGAATTGACCGTAAAACTTTGGCTCGGGCAACTTCCAGCAGGGAAGAGCGAAGAAAAAGGATAAACGGGTTTTCTTATACAGAAAAATAAAGGACGATTTTAAAAAATGTCTGCACACTCTGTTTCTGGGGCTTTGCCCAATATTTCATTTGAGTTTTTTCCCGCTAAAACTGATGAAGGCCATATAGCCTTGATGGAAACAGCGCGTGCGCTGGCTGCCTTAAAACCGGACTTTATGTCTGTTACTTATGGAGCAGGGGGAACGACGCAGGAACGCACTTTAGGTACTCTGAAAGCCATGGTCGCGGAATTTGATGTTCCTATGGTGGGGCATCTGACCTGTGTCGGTGCTTCAAGAGAAGAAGTCAATAAAGTTGCCCAATCGTACTGGGATGCTGGCGTAAAGCAGATTCTTGCACTCAGGGGCGACCCTCCTCCTGTTGATGGGAAGCCTACGCCCTTCAAGGCGCATCCACAGGGTTATGGTTCCGCGATTGAATTGATTGAAGGTCTCAAAAAATTAGCGCCTTTTAAAATTACAGTCGCTGCTTACCCTGAAACGCATCCTCAGGCACAGAGTCCGACTATTGATATCGATGTTCTTAGACGTAAATTTGACGCTGGAGCAGATCAGGCAATTACGCAGTTCTTCTTTGAAGCAGAGACATTTTTGCGTTTTAGGGACAAGTTGGCCAAAGTGGGTATTGAGAAAAATGTCATTCCGGGGATTTTGCCGATTGGCAATGCCGCGCAGGCCTGGAAATTTGCAGCAATGTGTGGGGCCAATGTACCCTCCTCCTTACAGGGGCTATTTGAAGGGACAGATGCATACCCAGAAGTCAGGGCACGTATCGCTGCTGTTATGGCAGACCGCCTTTGTCAGACATTGCGTGCTGAGGGTGTGGAACATTTTCATATCTATACTTTGAATCACAGTGTTGCCCCTGTGAGTCTGTCTCTTTTACTTGGGAGACATTTTTTACGTTAAATCCTGTTTAAGGTCTCTTTTCTTTTGGAAAAAATACCCTATATGAAATAGTAATATAGATCAGACCTCGAGGAGGGAAGAGACATGGACAAAGATTTAGCACTTCAGAAAGCATCATTGCAGGTTGAACAGGTCACTAAAGGGCAATCACCAGCCCCGGTGATCCGTACTTTTTTTGATGAAGCAACCTGCACGGCAAGTCATGTTGTTTCATGTCCTGTAACGCGTAAGGCGGCTATTGTGGATAGTGTGCTGGATTATGATCCGGCAGCAGGGCGCACGTCTTTTGCATCGGCTGAGCAGATTGTGGCTTATGTCAGACAGGCCGGGCTGATTGTGGAATGGCAGCTTGAAACGCACGTCCATGCGGACCATCTTTCGGCTGCACCCTGGTTGCAGGAGAAGCTGGGGGGAAAACTCGGAATTGGAGAAGATATTCTGCGTGTGCAGGATGTTTTTGGCAAACTTTTCAATGCTGGTACGGATTTTGCCCGTGATGGCTCACAGTTCGATCATCTTTTCAGAGATGGGGAACGGTTCAAAATTGGTGAGCTTGAAGTAACCGTGCTGCATGTGCCAGGTCACACGCCGGCAGATATGGCTTATATCATCGGTGACGCAGCCTTTGTCGGGGATACGATCTTCATGCCCGACTTCGGAACAGCCCGTGCTGATTTCCCTGGTGGTGATGCCAGGAAGCTCTATCATTCCATTAAGAGATTACTTTCTCTTCCTTCGCAAACTCGTTTGTTCCTCTGTCATGATTATTTACCAGAGGACCGGGACCATTATCTGTGGATGACGACCGTAGGGGCGGAAAGAGAAAATAATATTCATGTTCATCAGGGCGTGAATGAAGAGGATTTTGTCAGGATGCGTAATGAGCGTGACAAAACGCTGGCCATGCCGACTCTGATCATGCCTTCTGTACAGGTTAATATGAGAGGCGGGCATCTTCCCACACCAGATGATAATGGTGTCAGCTATATCCGTATCCCGGTCAATAAGATTTAAGAACTCGGTTTATGTCGGGAGGGGAAGTCATTTTTTCTTCTCCCGTTGTAGCAATTCCTGTTTGCATTCTACCCCTCAGTGGTAGCCTGATAGCGTACCATCGCGTCGAACAACGCGGTGGCAAAAGAATAGCAACAGCAAGATAAATTATTAGCAGCACAAGCTCGTGCGACAGCACGGGCGGCCTTTGGGGTCCCGATGCGGTGAGCAATTTCGGTATAGGTGCTTGTTTCTCCTGGAGGAATTTCTTGCAAGGCCTTCCAGACACGTTGTTGAAAGGCAGTCCCTTGAATATCCAGAGGGAGATGCAAACCGTGGTCTGTGCTGCTTAAAAGGTGCTCAATAAAGCCGGCGATCTGGGCAATAACGTTGTTCAAATTTATGATCGCCACTGATAGGAAATTGATCCTGAAAATCTGATTACAGAGCTAGTGCCACCATTGCGGTACTCTTTTGCTTTCATTTCAGGTAATGGCCTTGATGCTTCATAGAAAGGCTATTATGGAGTTAAATCCTGCATCGTAAATGGTTTTTGTGACAGTCCTGCTGGCATAGTAATAGCAACAATATGTCGTGCTCGGTCTTCATCAAGATAGGACAGGAAATCTGCGGCTTTAATGTGAATACAGCGTAGGAAAAACTCTGTTTCTTGCTTTCAGGTCAGTCGGATTAATGTTTTTTTGATTATAAATGATTCAATAAAAAAACGCGTAAATGCCTCTTTGATAAAAGAGAGATTTACGCGTTAAAATTCTGGAACGAACTTTTATTTTGGAGCGAGAATCATGACCATCTGGCGGTTTTCCAGACGGGGCATCTGCTCTGCCTTGGCGACGTCTTCCACATCAAGACGGAGACGTTCCATGATTTTGACGCCCAGTTCTTGGTGAGCCATTTCACGGCCTTTGAAGCGAAGGGAAATCTTGACCTTATCACCGCCTTCAAGAAAGGACAAAATCGCCTTACGTTTTGTCTGGTAGTCATGTTCCCCTGTGCCAGGGCGAATCTTGACTTCCTTGATTTCGATCACTTTCTGTTTTTTCCGAGCTTCATTGCGTTTTTTCTGCTGCTCGTACTTGAACTTGCCGTAATCAAGAATTTTAGCGACAGGCGGTTCCGCCGTCGGGCTGATCTCCAATAGGTCTAATCCTGCAGCAAAAGCACGCGCAAGTGCATCACGTGTTTGCATTACACCGACCATACCGCCATCAGCATCAATAACACGAACTTGCGGTACACGGATCTCATCATTAACACGCGGCCCTTCCCGACCCGGGGCGGCGTTAAATGGCGGTTTAGATATGGTCAACTCCTGTCTCTGTTTACAAAAACCACCTCTCATGGAGAGAGTGGAAAATCTTATGACACCAAATTCATAGCCTTGCCTGAAGAGCGACGCAAGGAAAAGCTTTTCAGGCAAGGCTTATTTTCTGTTAATTCAGACTATTTCTGCTTTCTCTCTCAATTGGTCCGGTGGTGTTGCTTCTTTGGAGAGGGCTTTTACTGCGTCCGTCAGCGTCATTATTTCCTGATCTTTACCGCCAAGGCGTCTCATGGCGACGGTTTTTTCTTCAGCTTCGCGCCGTCCAACTACAAGGATAACCGGGACACGTGCTAGACTATGTTCACGGATTTTGGCGTTGATTTTCTCATTGCGTGTGTCAGTCTCGACTGAGAGACCCGCCTTGCGGAGCGCGCGTGCTGCTTCTAGGGCATAATCAGCAGCATCTGTCACGATAGAAGCAACGACAACCTGCACAGGGGCCAGCCATAGAGGGAATTTGCCAGCGAATTGTTCAATGAGAATCCCGACAAAACGTTCAAAACTTCCCAAAATAGCCCGGTGTAGCATGACAGGACGGTGACGGGCGCTATCTTCACCAATATAAGTGGCGTCAAGCCGCTCAGGCAGAACGTAATCAACCTGCAAAGTGCCACACTGCCAGTCGCGTCCGATTGCATCAGTCAGGACGAACTCAAGTTTTGGGCCGTAAAAGGCGCCTTCACCCGGATTGAGCTCATAATCCACCCCAACCATCTCACAGGCTTTTTTCAGAGATCCTTCAGCCTTGTCCCATACATCATCAGACCCTGCACGTGTTTCAGGACGGTCTGAGAATTTCACACGGAAAGAGTCGAAGCCGAGATCTTTATAGACTTCAGCCAGCATTGAAACGAAACGTGCTGTTTCATCAGCGATCTGATCATCTGTGCAGAAAATATGGGCGTCATCCTGCGTGAAACCGCGAACGCGCATAATCCCATGGAGTGAACCTGATGGTTCATAACGGTGACATGCACCAAATTCTGCCATCCGCAAAGGCAGTTCACGATATGAACGTAAGCCATTGCGGAAAATCTGTACATGGCAAGGACAGTTCATAGGTTTCAGAGCGAGGGTTGTATTTTCATCCTCAATACTGGCTACAAACATGTTTTCACGATATTTGTCCCAATGTCCTGAAGCTTCCCATAAGGTGCGGTCCACAAGCTGTGGAGTCTTTACTTCCTGATAGCCGTTACGCTCCTGGGCACGTCGCATATAATTCTGGAGTGTATTATAAAGCCGCCAACCCTTGGGATGCCAGAAGATCTGTCCGACCGCCTCTTCCTGGATATGGAAGAGGTCCATTTCCTTGCCAATGCGGCGATGGTCGCGTTTTTCAGCTTCTTCGAGGCGGTGAAGGTGGGCTTCAAGCTCTTTTTTATCGCGCCAAGCAGTGCCGTAAATACGCGTCAGCATCGGGTTGTGATGATCGCCTCGCCAGTAAGCGCCCGCCACACGCATGAGTTTGAAAGCGGTTCCGACATCGGCCGTTGTCGGTAAATGCGGTCCTCGGCAGAGATCAAGCCAGTCACCTTGACGATATATGGAAATTTCTTCTGTTTCAGGCAGGTCGCGAATCAATTCTGCCTTGAATTTTTCTCCATGATCTTCAAAGAATTTAATCGCTTCGTTACGATCCCAGACTTCACGTTTGAAAGGTGTGCCTCTTTTGATGATTTCGAGCATTTTCTGCTCAATTGCTGTGAAATCATCAGGTGTGAAAGGTTTGTCACGAGCGAAATCATAGTAAAATCCGTCCTTAATGCTCGGGCCAATTGTTACCTGCGTGCCTGGCCAGAGTTCCTGCACTGCTTCAGCAAGGACATGGGCTGTATCATGACGGATCAGATCAAGGGCTTCTTCATCCTTGCGGGTTATAAAGCGTACGGTTGCATCATTCTTGATGGTTGTAGAAAGGTCACAAAGCTTGCCGTCAACTTCCATGGCCAGAGCAGAGCGTGCCAGGCCAGGTCCGATATTCTGAGCGATTTCTGTGCCAGTCACTGCCTCATCGAAGGTGCGAAGACTTCCATCGGGTAAGGTGATGACGGGCATGAGGGGCGCTCCTTGAATATAAAAATCAGCAACAAGGGTCAAAATGGCTGTGGAGATTGGCCTCTACAAGACTCTTGTCGCGATGAAAATGTAATTTTTTCAACTTTTAGCGTTAAATAAGTTTGAAAGCCATAGATCAAGGTAATTCGTTACCCTTTTAACGCTCAGATCAGAGAGATTTTTACAAGAAAGGACTCTGTTAAAACCCGGCGTTAAACCTAAGGGAGCGCAGCGTCTTGGGTCACTTTCATCTGAAAAGAGGGTAAGGGTGGGGCAGTCCATGGTTGCAGCGATGTGAAGAGGGCCTGTGTCATTGCCAATTACAAGATGGGCCTGCCTGAGTAGGTGCGCTAATTCAGAAAGCGATGTTCTGCCCATGAAGTCAAAAAGTTCCGGGTGATTTTCTTTCAGGACCTTACCGACGTGTTCCTGACCTTTTGCGCCGACAAGGACACAGGAATATCCCTGTTTTTGTAGATGTGAAATCAGGGCTGAAAAATTACCCAAAGGCCATTCTTTACGAGGGCGGTGTGAGGCTGCGCCGGGAACAAGGACGATATAAGGTGAAGGGGGATAGAAGAAAGAAGTCTGGGGGGTAGGAATCCAGTCAGGAATATCCCTTGTTACAGGTCTTATGGACAAATTTTTAAGAAAATTGTCCTGACGAATCAGGGTATGCATCTCTTTTGCATGAAAGAGGGCTTTAATAGGAGCATCCTGCCCAAGATCTGCGTAATTGAACCAAAGCGTTTTCTGTTGGGGCCTGAGTGATAAAATACGTTTATAGAGACGAGTCCGGCCTGAGTTCTGTAAATCAATGATCAGCTCGAAACATGGGAATAAAGACCATAAATATTTGGCTGCTCGCCAGTTTGTAATGGGAGCCCGATCATCGATAAATATTTCGTCAAACCACGGAGCGTGTTGAAGAAGCGCTTTGTAAGGTGAAGATGTTAAAACCGCCAGGCGGGCCTGGGGATAGGCCTGCCTGATGGCTGAAAAAGCACTGAATGCCTGAAATATGTCGCCTAGAGCACCATGTTTGATGACGAGAATATGACCGGCAGGATCATGATTATTTATAATTGGCGCCTCGGCTTTATGATCAGGATTTCAATGGTTCTGCGATGATGGTTGTTCTGGCTGAGTAGGGTGCACGGGAGCCTGTCCGGTGGAGGAAGGGCTGGCTACAATAACCATTGCCGGTTTGAGAAGCCTGTCTTTCAGGGTCCAGGCTGGAGTCCAGGCCTGAATCACCTGACCGGGAGCATGCTCATCTGAATGTTGTTCCTGCATGGCCTGATGAAGGTTGGCATCGAAATTCTGCCCTGTAGGGTCCTGCCGACGGATACCATGACGTTCCAGGATTGAAAGGAATGAGCGCTCAGTTGTTTCCAGTCCTTCACGCATTTTCTTGATGAGGCCGTCTTCATCCTCACGTGCGGGCGGGAGAGCGGAAAGGGCACGTTGCAGATTCTCAGCGCCTTCCACAACGTCACGGGCAAATTTCTGCACAGCATATTGACGGGCATCTTCTATATCGCGTTTTGTACGGGCACGGAGATTTTGTAATTCCGCTTCAGCGCGCATCCAGCGGTCTTTCATATCCGCTGCTTCAGCTTTGACAGCCTCAATTGTTTCGCCAGGAACAGAAGTACCTTCTTCCTCTTGTTTTATTTCCTGGCTCATATCTGTTTCGCCTAGCTGATCGCTCTCGGGAGAATGTGTATGCTGTTCCATAAAATGCTCTGCTTTCTGGTCTGATTATTCCGACCTGTTTATCATGGTTCTGGCTGTTTGGACCAGATAGTGACGATCTGTTTTAAAGCAAGGGGGTATTTGGATAATTATTCTATTATAATTGTAAATATAGCTGTATCATACGCCGATTTCATACTTTCACAGTGAAACATAAAATTCTCTGTTTGAGATAGCTATTTAGGAAAGCTGTATGGATATAAGATCTGAGTATGGTACGCAATCAGAAAATGGTTCTGTTATTGCTCTTGTGGATGATGACAGAAATATTCTGACATCAGTCCAATTGACTTTAGAAGCAGAAGGCTTTGTCGTTAATAGCTATACGGATGGTAAAAGTGCATTGCAGGCTCTTTTGTCAAGACCTGTATCTTTGGTTGTATTAGATGTTCATATGCCTCAGATGGATGGTATGGAACTTCTGCGTCGGCTACGCACGCGCTCCAATACCCCCGCCATTTTTCTGACTTCCAAGGATGATGAAGTCGATGAGCTTATGGGGCTGCGTCTTGGAGCCGATGATTATATTACAAAACCTTTTTCCCTGCGCTTGCTTGTTGAACGTATTCGCGCCCTGTTAAGGCGGCATGAGCTCAGCCAGTCAGGTGATAAGGTGGGAACTCTGTCAGGGAGTTCAATTTTAACCCGTGGGGCATTGACGCTTGATGATGCACGTCATCAATGTTTATGGAAAGGGCAGGAAGTCTCCTTGACTGTGACAGAGTTTTTACTTGTCAGAACCTTGGCTGTGCGACCGGGTCTGGTTAAATCACGCGATCAGTTGATTGATGCTGCCTATGGCGGAGATGCGTACGTCGATGATCGCACAATTGATAGTCACATTAAACGGCTTAGGAAAAAATTTCGTAATGTGGATGAGAATTTCAACCAGATTGAGACACTTTACGGGATTGGATACAAATATAAAGATGTGTGATAAAGCTAATGTCTGGAATATATGTTTCGTCTGAGAAAAATATATTATTTGAAAAACCTCACCTTTCTGTATCGTTTTCTTAAAAGATATATACGGGGTCTGAAAGAAGAAGGATTTTTTCGCTATTGGACATCTCCATTTCTGGGGAAGTTGCTGCTTATCAATATCCTGCCTCTTTTATTTTTGGCAGGGTTATTGCTTTATCTTAACCAATATCAGAATGGGCTGCTTCATACAGATGTTATGGCATTGCGGGAGAAAGCCCATATATATGCGCGTATTTTAGAAATTACGGCTGAGAAAACGTCTCCTGATGGCCAGAAAGTTATTGATAATGAGCGTGCAAAGGAACTTCTTGATCAGTTAATGCAGTCTAGTCTGGATGGTCATATTAGGCTTTTTGACTCCAATGGTGCATTACTGGCTGATAGTCGTCGGCATCATACAGTTATTGATAAGCCTCTTCCTTTGGATGATGAGGAATTTTCTCATTCAGATGAGGGTGTGTGGCACCCTCCTCAAAGAAATGTTATCGACAGATTTTATAACTGGGTACTGATTGATTCATTAGGATCTTCTCATAAAGGTCTGATTCCTTTCAGAGTGAAACCTGTTGAGAATGATGATTCATCTCTTAATATCAAGCCGCTTCAGCCGGAACTTCCGCCCTATATCAGGCGGAATGTAACCAATGCTCTGATCATTACCGTGATTGAACCTGTAAAAAATGGTAATGAGACGATTGCAGAATTACAGCTTACCAGGAGGGCACCAGAAATTGATCGTGTCTTGTTTTTGGTACGTTCCTCTATTTTGACCCTGATGCTGGTCGCAATTGGCGTGACGATCATGTTGTCATGGTATTTTTCTTATACGATTGCGCGTCCTATTCTCCAGCTTGTCGGTGTTACAAAAAAGCTGCATCTGGATGGTGGACGACATCTTGATGCAGCTCCGCAATTTCTATTGAGTCGGAAAGATGAAATAGGTTCGCTGGCGCGCTCTATGCGTAGCAGTGCAATTGCCTTATGGGCACGTGTTGATGGTACGGAGCGTTTTGCTGCTGAAGTTGCTCATGAGGTTAAAAATCCTCTTGCGTCTCTTCGTTCAGCATTGGAAATTTTACCCCGAATTGAAAAACCTGAAGTTCGTCTTCATTTGATTGAGGTTTTACAGGAGGATGTGAGACGGCTGGAGCGTCTGGTTCGAGATATTGCCAATGCTAGTCGCATTGAGGGAGAATTGTCACGTGGTTTAAGAGAACCGGTGGAAATTGAGCCTCTTTTGAACCTTCTGGTTGAGATGCACCAGACAACGCGTAAGGTTCATGACCCAATTATGGTAATGGATGTTCCAAAAGATACCTTCTGTGTCCAAGCTATGGAAGACCGTCTTGTCCAGGTTTTCAGAAACCTGATAGGCAACGCTTTATCTTTCTCACCTCCTGACGGGATCGTCATGATTCGGGCCTGCAAAGCCAAGATGTCTCATCAGCTTTATCAGAAAATGGACCAGAGCAATTATATTGACATCATTATTGAAGATGAAGGTCCAGGTATCCCTCAGGATAAGCTGGAAACAATTTTTGACCGGTTTTATTCTGAGCGTCCCAAGAGCGAGAAATTTGGTCAGCATTCTGGTCTTGGGTTGGCAATAAGTCGGCAAATTGTGAACGCATTAAATGGTGAAATTTATGCAGAAAATCGTATTGGAATAGATAAAAAAACAGGTGAGGAAGCAATTATTGGGGCACGATTTATCATTTGTTTGCCTGCTTGCCATTATTATAAGACGAAAAGCTCTGAAGATTGTTCATAATTAATGATAATATAAATTATGTGTCGTACGCAGTAAGGTAATGCAGAAATGGTTGAAACCGGATCTTTTGTAGAAAAAGAATTTCTTGCTTGCTTACAGCAGGGTGAGGAAGGACCACATGGTCGTCATATCCTTCTGGTAACTGGTTTGTCTGGTGCTGGGAAAGCCTCTATCCTGCGTGTTCTGGAAGATTTAGGCTATGATGTTGTCGATAACCCTCCGATTGATCTGTTCGAGGCTTTGACCTCACATTCTGGAAAATTGTTGGCGATCGGGCTTGATGTTCGTAGTCGTGGGTTCAAAGCTGATCTGGCTCTGAAATATCTTGCCAAATTGCGTGCGCTTTCGGAATGTGCGGTACAGTTGATTTATGCGACTGCTGAAGATGATATTTTATTGCGTCGTTTCACAGCGACAAGACGTCGTCATCCGCTCGTTTCATCTGGTGAAGTCTTAACCGGTATAGAAATGGAAAAGAAGCTTCTTGCGCCGCTCAGGAAGGAAGCTGACCTCGTCATTGATACGTCTGACTTACCTCTGCCGGAGTTAAGGCACCTGATCGAAGCCCGTTTCGGAGGGGCAACACGTCAGGGACTCTCTGTTGTGCTGATGTCTTTTGCTTATCCAGCGGGGCTGCCGCGGGAAGCGGATATGGTTTTCGATGTGAGGTTCCTGCGTAATCCCCATTATGATGAAAATCTACGTGCTCATACTGGGTTGGAAGAAGATGTTGCGGTTTACGTAAAGGCAGACCCATATTATGAGGAATTTTACAGACACTTTTTGGCATTGGTGAAACTCACTCTACCTCGTTTCAAGGAAGAGGGGAAAAAATATGTCACAATCGCTGTTGGATGTAGCGGTGGCCGTCATCGTTCTGTAACAGTTATTGAGGCTCTTGCAAAAGACCTAGCCCGTGAGATGAAGCAGAAAGATTCTGCGGCTCTACCCATCATGATTGTGCATCGTGAGCTAGCGCGCCAGGGTCTGGCATCGTGGCGTTGGGCGGTCTCTCCTTTGCAGAATAATCCTAAATAATGGCCATAAATAATGGATGGATGTTTTTGAATTAATGTTTCATTTATGATTTTCTATATTTTCCTCGGAAGTGGGAGGAAGGTTTTGAAATATTCCGAAATCGAAATGAATATCACTTGGCAATCAAAAAAGAATTTTTCCATTATTGTCTACCTTAGAAAAGATAAGGCTGTACGGAACAAAGTTGTGCCTTCAGAATCCTTTTCTCTTCTGGAGCAAGATATTCCATAAAAAATGGGAGTAGCCTGACGGTGAGTGAATGATCCTGATGGCTTAAAGAAAGAATTGTGCTGATTGAACGAGGGCCAGCAAGGAAATTCGCTATAAGCCTTACAAAAGGTAGGTCTGTCCATTTCTGGCTGTTAGGGGCAGTCTTGTAAAGCTCAGTCGTGAAACGTTCCCATTCGTCTGCGATAAGACGATCTGCAATCAGGGGTTCACGGGGAACGGAGGAGAGGAAGGTATGTCTTTGACTTAATCCGCCCTGCTTTTTCAGCCAGATATGTCCAGTTTCTGTAGCTGGCAGACATTGATAAGGTAAAAAGCCGGATAGACGACTATCAGAACGTATAAGAAAATCGAGTGGTTTATTCTGGCGGTCCAGAGCAAAAATCATTGCAGGCCCAGGCAGGTGGTCAGGATTATAGAGCAGAAAAATATTTGAAAGACCTTGTGAGCGTTCTTGCGTGTAAGCAAAACCCGCCTGTACTTCCAGTTTTTCTTTATTCCATGGGACAAGACGGGCAATCGTAAAATCCATCAGCCCATTTGGGGGAGAGGGTGGCGAAGCGCGTAGAGGAAAAAGCTTTTCGAGTTTTTGCAAGGCAAGAATGGCTGTTTCTATGATAAGAGGACGCATCCATTGTAGCACAGAAACTGTTTTACCTTGAGGACGGCTGTCATGAATAGATGTCAGTTCCTTGGAATGAAGTTCCTGAAGTGGAAGGGAAGGGCCATGCCCTCTGAGGGCTGAGGTAACGATTTCTTCGAGGCTTCCTCCGGGGTAATAAAGAATATTGGCGATTTGCCCTTGGGCAGGAGAGTGTGTCTGTCCCGGCTGTTCCCACTCAATATCGCTTTTATCAACGGTGACATATCGTCCTTCAGAAAGAGGGAAATAATGGTCATTTTCCCATGTTTTATTAAAAAATGCCGGGCGAATGAAAGATTTGACCCACCGGTTTAAAGGATGGTTGGGAGGTGCATGTTTGGTAAAAGCATGGAAGTCTGGATAATCGGGATGGAGGATGTACTGGCCCGCACCATAAGTACAGCGATGGAAGGCGACAGCATTAATAGAGCTTTCATAATGAGCCAGAAAATCATGAATATTATTATCTTTGTGGAGAGTCAGATATTCATTTGAGTCAAGAAAACCAACCCAGTCAAAAGAGTTTTTTAACCCACTTAAGGCATCAAGATAAATAATACGCTTTCGTTCAGGGAAAGACGCGACTGCATTTTCAATATGAAATAACCGGATATCCAGATGATGAGAAGCTGTCTTTAAAAGGAGTTCAGTACCATCGTCAGATTGGTCATCGAATAGAACAAAACTATCAATGCCAAGTTTCGCATGCCATCCCAACCAGGCCAGGATGTCTTTTCGTTGATTGCGAATAATGCTGACAAGTGCAACCTTCATGGAGGAGCGATCTCCTTAAAGTAAGATAGAAATAAAGACAGACTGATCCTCCACAATAAAGGTCAATTCATGGTAAGGACAATGCGCTCTTTCTGAAAGAGTTCGAAAATATCACTGATAAGGTTGTTTTTTACCCCCCCTGTTTTGCTCGGACTTGAGACATAAACAGACAGGGAAAGACTCAATGTCAAATCATTGAGTGCAGAAAGCGTAATGCTGGGAGCAGGATAGACAAGAATATCGGTTTTACACTGTTCCACAGCTTGGAGAATCAGTGTACGAACCTGCTCTAGGTTACTATTAACAGGTAGTGTGAAGGACAGGGATAATTTAGCGGGTATATTGCCAAAACTTGCGTTCTTTACATTCGAGGTAATAAATTGCGAGTTGGGAACAATTAATGTGCTACCATCTCCCAGTCTTATATCAGTTGTGCGGACATTAACCCGTTTTACCTCACCCCGATTGCCGCTGACCTCAATCGTATCTCCTGCTTCTATGGGGCGCTCGGCCAACAAGATAAGGCCGGAAATAAAGTCTTTTACAATGGATTGCAGACCAAATCCCACCCCTACCGAAAGCGCGCTAACCACCCAGGTTAGATTTTGTACGGATAATCCAACAAGAGACAGCAAAATTAGGCCAACTATAATCCAGCCACAATAAGTAAAGATGCTTAGTATAGATGTTCTCAGTCCCATTGTTAACGTAGTTGTAGGGAAGAATTTTTTTGTAAGCCAGTATTTGATTCCTTTTATGATGTAATAGGAACTGAAGACTAAAAGTAGGCACCCAAGTAAGGTTTCAGGTGAGATTGCAACCCCGTGAAAAGTACTTCCAGAAAACACATGCTGTAAACGACTTATAATACCAGCAGGTGTGAAATCACCCCCATTCGTCAAAAGAGCAGCAAAAAGTAATAAGAATACGAGAGATCCTAAGGCAGAGATTAAAACATTGAAAAACTCTAGCCTGCGACTTGTAATCCCCAGTCTCAGAAGGTGCTTACCGGGAAGGGCGTGAGGGGAGAAGATGAGCGTTACAAAGGCCTGCCATGCTCCTACAAAACACCCTGTAACACTTGTAGCGTAGAGGATACTTATTAAAGTAACATTAGTAGTAAACGCCAAAGTGCTATAGCCGGTTAGGATCCATCCAAGGTTAAGCAGGGCATAAATCAAAAGAATGACCCATAAAAACCGAGCGGTACTAGTTAAGAAAGTCAAAGATTTTTCATTTGTAATTGTAACTGCTTTGCTGGGGTCGCCTTTGCTATCCTGATCCGTTTTTTCATGTGGAATAGGGCGAGGTATAATGGAAAAGCAGCATCCCAGTGTAATGAAAGATAGAATAGTCTCAAGAAAAGAGATGATAGTAGGAATAGATACCCCTTGTATTTTGAGCGTTTTTATGAGGGTATTACAGAGAATGGCAAGTGCTAGAAATATACAGGCTTTATAGTTGCTTTTGCCATAAATGATAAATTTTAGAGGTAATCCAGCGCCCAAAATAAATCCACAGATAGGTAGGGTCTGGCCTATGACGCGTTCGGTCGCATTAATATCTGCTTCAAAAATTGTTGACCAGCCAATCCATAACAAAAATGTAAAACCGCCAAGAAGAGCGCCGCAAAGACAGTGGATAAGGCCATTGGCAATTTTGCTATCGAGCAATTCATGATTCACCCATTTAACAAGTGTTTTTATGAAACGGCGTCTCAGGAATAATCCTCCTGCAGTTGCAATAAAGAGGATGAGAAGCGTGCTTGTTATTAATAGGGCACTTTGTTTTAGAGTACGGTTATGAAATATGGAAAAAGGATGAAGGGGGAGTTCCCCCATGAAATTATTCCAATAAGTCAGACTGATGGGAGATGCGCTTCTATGTGAGAGAGTATCATGCTGGAGCTTATGACGTAGTGTTCCTAGTTCATCGAGTAGCCCTGTGGCCTGAAGTTCATAAAAACGGGCTTTCACATTCAAGGTTTTTATTAAATTCGAGGCTTTTTGTGCTTCTATTCTTTGGCGTGATATTGATGAGTCTTCATTGATAGCTTCACCTTTGGGGCCCAGAATTTCCAGAGCAGATTTAATTGTGGTGTCGTAGGTCTGAAGCTGCTTTACGATACCGGATGTATCGTCCTTTATTGTCTGCGTTTCTGAGATTAGAGTTTGTATGGCATTTAAAGTGAAGGGATCTTTTGTGGCTTTAATGCGCGTGATGACATTTTGCAGGGTTTTATTGTCTTCTTTAAGTTTGTCATCCATTGACTGGACAAAGTCATCCCAGTCAAGATGGGGCACTACATCGCTGGAAGATGAAGACTCGGCTGCCTTATTATCTTGTGTCGCTGGAGCTGATAGTGACTGAGAAGGTACTACCCCTGCAAATATAAAGAAGCTTGCAATTATGAGAACATAACGTAAGGCAGATTTCATTGAGGTCTCTCCAGCAGTTATGAGATTACGACATTAGATAATAATTCCCTCACTATAGAGGATTTTCAGGATAAATGGGACAACTCTCTGAGAGATTGAATCTTTTCCTCCTGCATGACTTTTAGTAGTTCTGCTTTAATGCGGGTTAATATATGGCCTCCTTGATAGATGAAAGCGCTGTATATCTGTACAAGATGGGCACCCAATACGAGGCGTTCGAAGACATCTCTGCCGGTTTCGATACCGCCTGATGAAATAAGGATAAGACGTCCCTTATTCAGATTTGAAACCAGTTTTAAGACAGTCCTGGCGCGTCCTGAAAGGGGTCTGCCTGATAGCCCGCCAGTTTCAACAGAACGAGCACTTCTTAGAAAGTTTGGACGAGCTAGTGTTGTATTGGTCAGAATAAGACCGTCAGCACCATGATCTATACAGGCTTTCACAATTGGCTCGTAGGATTCATCAGCCAGATCAGGCGCTAATTTAACGAGTAGAGGCGGATGCTGGGGAACAGCCTTATGGATGGCATCCAGAAGCCTACTAACGGTTTCTGGACCTTGGAGGTCCCTCAAGCCTGGCGTGTTTGGTGAGGAGAGATTGATTGTAATGTAATCCGCATAATGCTGTACACGTTCAACAAGGTAAGGATAGTCAACCAATGGCATGGCATCTGTTTTGTTAATACCAATATTGATACCGAGAGGTTTATTGAATTTTTGATTATGTTCCGGGCGGGTCTGTCTGGTAAGATTTTTGCAGAACTGGTCAATTCCACAATTATTAAATCCCATACGGTTGATGATGGCGCGATCTTCTTCAAGACGGAAAAGCCGTGGTTTGGGGTTTCCAGACTGAGCCCTTGGTGTTACGGTTCCGGCCTCGAGAAACCCGAAGCCGAGCTTGCTCAGGCCTTTTAATGCGCGGGCATTTTTATCAAATCCAGCTGCCAGTCCGATTGGGTTTGGGAAGCTTCGTCCCCATAAACTCGTTGCAAGACGGGGATCGTCAGGGGGAGCTGAAGAAGAAAGCCCCAAAGCAAGCGCGCGAATGGCAACTTCATGTGCCTGTTCCGGGTCGAGTCGCTTTAAGGCCCAAACGGCTGCTGCTTCAAACTGCGACATGGAAATTTCCTTTTTGACCTTAATGTACTCTATAAAATGCTATATTCCAGCCTATATTACTGCGTTGGATGAGTTTCTTCCAAGGCTCTTTTGCAAGAAGGGAGCAGAAGTCTGAATTATGCCTGAAGCGCCTTATCTTGAAACATGTTGCCGTTCGGCCTTGCATAGACTGTTTTTGAGTGGTTCTGATGGAAGACCCGCGGAATTCATAAGGTCAGGGCAGTTTCCAGACTTCAAAGCACCTTTAAAAGATCGTCCCTGTCTGGAACGTCTGGTTAGAATGGGGCTTGCCAAGAAAGGTAGGGGAGATAGGTTTTTTATAACATCTGCTGGTATAGAACGTCACACTGCGGAAATGCGTCCAACAAGAAAGGCGCAAAACAAGATCAGTTTGCGCTCTGAGAGGCGACACAGTAGATAATCAATCCGCTTCATAATTTAATTTTTAGTTGGATCAGTCTGTTCTCGTGGTTGCTCAATTCTCCTTACCTCCTATTGATTTAGGGCAGAATATTGTCCTGAAGGATCCTGTCGTCTTAGCGCCAATGTCAGGGGTGACGGATCTTCCCTTTCGTCGTTTGGCTCGTGAATTGGGAGCAGGGCTGGTTATTTCCGAGATGATCGCCTCATGGGCCATGGTGCGGGAGAACGCCAATACAATGCGTATGGCCCAGACAGCGGGTTCTGATGGCATTAATGCGACCCAACTTACAGGATGTGACCCTGATGCTATGGCTGAAGCCGCCAGGATTGCCGTTGAGGGAGGCGCTGATTTAATTGATATTAATTTTGGCTGTCCTGCACGTAAGGTAGCGATTGGACAGATGGCCGGTTCCTTCTTGATGCGTGATGAATTATTGGCCGCGCGGATTCTTGAGGCAACCGTCAAAGCAGTTTCAGTGCCTGTGACTTTGAAAATGCGTATGGGTTGGGATCATAATAGTCTGAATGCACCACGTCTGGCCCAGATTGCTGAAGATGTTGGCATTAAAATGGTAACAGTTCACGGTCGTACACGGCAGATGTTCTATAATGGTCAGGCAGATTGGCATTTTGTCCGAAAGGTCAAGGAAGCGATGCATTTACCTGTTTTGGTTAATGGGGACATCACTTCCATCGCCAAAGCGCGAGAAGCATTACAGATTTCAGGGGCAGATGGCGTGATGGTTGGGCGTGGCTGCTATGGCCGTCCTTGGTTTCCTGCCCAATTAACCGCTTCTTTAAGGACGGGAGAAGACGTGCCTGATCCGACAATTGAGTCCGAAAAAGAAATAGTCCTTCGTCATTATAAAATGATGCTTGAATATTTTGGTGAACGGGCAGGGTTACGTTTAGCGCGCAAGCATGTATCATGGTACTCTGTCGGACTGCCAGGCTCTGCTTCTTTCCGGGCAGAGATCAACCGGTTGGATGACGCAGCGAAAGTTATTGAATGTATAGAGTGTTTTTACGATATACAGATCAATGCTGGTGTGCATCGTGACCGTGAATTCGCCCATAATAAAGAGGGCTAAGGTTACAAAATGAATAAAAATGATGTAAATCCCAGTCTGATACAGAAAGATTTTCCCAGTAATTCTGCTTATTTCCTATGTAGTGAGAATTGTGAAGAACGCTATGCTTTTGCGCGTTTACTTCATGGTTATGATAATAATGCTGATGGGGACTTTATTATAGCTCAGCTCGCGACAGTGCCGCGTGTTTTGCAGGAAGAAACATTCTTTGGTGCGCAGGAATATTCCTGGATTAATCAGGCAAAAGGCGGCACACTTGTTATCAGCGAAATTGACAGCCTTGTACCGTCAGTTCAGCGGAGATTTGCTCATATGTTGCAAGAGGGTGTTTCTGATTTCCGTATTGTCATGACCAGCGCTCATGACAGGGCGTTGTTGCTGGAGCCTGAGGCCCTTGAAACAGGGCTTCATGACTGGTTGAAAGACCTTGATAGCCGCTATTGCGTCGATGCAGAACGGATCAGAGCAGCACAATGTCTTTCTTCTGAAACGCTTTCAGGATTTTCAGCTCTGGTTGAACCATTATTGCGTGAGCATGTCAGGGAATGGCTTAATGCAGAGATTGACGGGTTACATGGCCATATTATTGCAGAGGTAGAGCGTCCTCTGATTATGATGACGCTGGATTATACCCGGGGAAACCAGATCAAGGCCGCGGCCCTGTTGGGGGTGAACCGTAATACGTTACGCAAGAAAATCAGGGAATTAAAGATCATGGTTTCCCGTAATGATAAAAAGGGCCGCAAAAAGGAAGAGAAACGGTGATGTCCCTTTTCCGGACTGGATGGGGGTTTTTGATACGTTTGACGAGCGTACGTGGCATTGTATGGCTGACAGTTATCGCTCTTTTGCTGGCATTTATGACTTTTGTGGTTCTGGCTGGTGGCGTTCAGGTTACGCATTTGCCACAATTACAGGCTATTTTATTTCTTTTTGATTTTATTGCTCTTTTACTGATTGGTGCTGCCTCTATCAGGCAGCTTGGTCACATGTTGGCCGAACGTCGGATGGGTATTGCGGGGGCACGTCTTCATACACGATTAGTGACATTATTTGGCGTTGTTGCCGTAGCTCCTACGCTGATGCTTGGGGCGTTAGCGACACTGTTTTTTCATTTCGGGGTCGAGATCTGGTTTTCCAATCGTGTTAATACAGCGTTGACCGAGGCGCAGTCAGTCGCAGCAGGGTATTTGCGTGAGCATAATGATAATACGCGGACAGAGGCTTTTGCGCTCGCTAATACGCTTCTGACAGTCCAGAATGACGAGTTTCTGGCCCATGGCTCGGATATTTTTCATGATCCGTCACGTTTACAGTCTTTGCTGGAAGATGAAGTGACGGAACGCGGCCTGACAGATGCTGTTATTTTTGATTCTCTGACGAGTAAGATAATCGCGACTGGTGGCCTGCTGGTTCAGAAGGATAAACATTCCTTTATTACGACCCTTCCGCCTAAACCCATGATTGAAATGGCAAGGGCTGGCGACGTGGCAGTTCTTGATGAGCCTGATTCACGCGTTATTCGTGCGGTGATTTCGCTGGGAAATAACAGTGGGTTAATGCTAGTTCTGACAAAAAGGGTTGACCCTGAGATCCTGCGTCATGTGAGAAAAACGACAACGCTTGTGCATGATTATCAGCGTATGATTCAGAATAGGGGTAAAACCCAGGTTGCTTTTGTGGGCATCTTTGCCCTTATGGGGCTTCTGGTTCTGGCTGTTGGCATGCTGACAGGACTGTCTTTGGCAAATCGTATTGCACGCCCATTGAGTTTGCTTATCCTGGCAGCCAGACGTGTTTCTCAGGGGGACTTGGCGGTACGGGTGCCGGTAGAAAATAAACCCGATGAACGTGATGATGAGGTTAGGGCGCTCTCCCGTGCTTTTAACAGTATGACCGACCAGTTGGAGAGTCAGCGGGCTGAACTTTTATTAGCTTATGACCAGATTAATGAAAGAAGGCGTTTTACTGAGGCCGTTCTGGCAGGGGTTTCAGCCGGTGTTATTGGTCTTGATAAACACCAGATTATTGAATTACCTAACAGGATGGCATCAACGATCCTGCAATGCGACCTTCAGGAAAGGATAGGCACTGCGTTAGTCGAAGCAGTCCCAGAATTTGCTACCCTTCTGGACTCTGCCAGTAAGATTCCCGGGCATGAACATATGGCTGAAATCCAGATTGATGTGGCTAATGCCTCTGCGCCGGGAGGACCTGGTGATGGCGGTGGTGTTGGTGCTGGGCGTACCCTCTTGGTGAAAATTGTCGCAGAATGGCGCGGGCAGGAGGTGGAAGGATTTGTTGTCACGTTTGATGACATAACCCAGCTTCAGATTGCTCAACGTAAAGGAGCCTGGGCAGATGTTGCACGCCGCGTTGCTCATGAAATCAAAAACCCCTTAACGCCCATTCAGCTTGCCGCTGAGAGACTGAAAAAACGCTTTCAGAAAGAAATTACCAGTGCGCCGGAGACTTATAATCAGTTGATTGAGACAATTATTCGGCAGGTTGGTGATATTGGCCGTATGGTTGATGAATTTTCTGCTTTTGCTCGTATGCCTGAGCCAGTGATGGAGCCTTATGACCTGGCAAGATTATGTCGGGAAGCGCTTATTTTGCAACGTCATGCCCATCCTGAAATTATTTATGAGACGTCTGGCCTTGATCAGGGGCCGATCATGGCATTATGCGACCGGAGATTATTGGGTCAGGCTTTGACTAATCTTCTGCAGAATGCCGCCGATGCTATTGCCATGACCGCTCATGAAGCCCAGAATGGCTCCATAATTGGTCATATTACTGTGAGGCTGGTAGTAAATTCCTATGAAGCTGTTATTTCTGTCGAAGATGACGGGATCGGCCTGCCGGAGCGGGAACGTCATCGTCTGGTTGAACCCTACGTAACATATAAACCTAAAGGGACGGGGCTTGGACTGGCGATCGTGAAAAAGATTATGGATGCTCACGGAGGACGGCTGAGCCTTGAAGATAGGAAATCTTCCAATAAGAAAGCAGGGCACAATGCCGCAGATGCAGAAACAAGGGGGACATGTGTTTCCCTTTTTGTGCTATTACTGGAGGCAGGGCAAAAGAGTGCAGGCTCGTCAGATTATGAAGGTAAGGCATGAGTTACGAGATTCTGATTGTTGATGACGAGCCGGATATCCGGTTTCTCCTTGAAGGAATCCTGACTGATGATGGCTATCAGACACACAGTGCCGGTGATGCAGACAAGGCGCTTGCGGCATTCAGGGAAAATAGACCGTCTCTGGTAATTCTTGATATCTGGCTGCAAAACTCACGGTTGGATGGGATGGATCTTCTGAAACTTTTCAAAGAAGAAGATCCCAATATTCCCGTAATAATGATTTCAGGCCATGGGACAATCGAAACAGCGGTATCAAGCCTGCATTATGGGGCTTATGACTTTATTGAAAAGCCATTTCAGTCCGACAGGTTGCTGGTTGTTGTCAAGCGCGCGCTTGAGGCTGCCCGTCTGAAACGTGAAAATGCCGAATTACGGATGTTGGCTGGTTCTGATAAGAGTTTGATGGGGCAAAGTCCTTTAATGGCAGCGGTTCGGCAACAAATTGCCAAAGTTGCCCCAACCAATTCACGTGTCCTGATTACGGGGCCGGCAGGGGCTGGTAAAGAAGTGGCAGCCCGTATGCTTCATGCCCATTCCAAACGTGCTGATGGTCCCTTTGTCGTATTGAATTGTGCTGCATTGACTTCCGGGCGATTTGAAGAAGAACTTTTCGGTATTGAAAAAGAGGGCTGTAGCCCGGTTAAACAAGGTCTTTTAGAGCGGGCGCATCGTGGTACGCTGCTGCTTGATGAAGTGGCAGATATGCCCCTTGAAGTGCAGAGCAAAATTGTCCGGGCACTTCAGCTGCGTAATTTTGAGCGTGTTGGCGGAACGGCGAGTGTCAAGGCTGACGTTCGGGTGATTGCGACGACGAACCGCAACCTTCAGGAAGAGATTCGGGAGAGGCGTTTTCGTGAAGATCTTTTCTATCGCCTCGCTGTTGTTCCGTTGAATATTCCGGCTCTGAAGGAGCGCCCTGAAGATATCCCGGCCCTTGCAAGTCATTTCATTGAAAAAATGTCCGAATCGGCAGGGTTGTCAAAGTGTGAACTGGCCGTAGATGCGTTGGCTAGTCTACAGACTTATGAATGGCCAGGTAACGTCAGGGAATTGCGGAATCTGATGGAACGCATGCTGATTATGGCGCCTGGTAACTCTATGAATGCGCATGAACCTATCCGGGCTGATATGTTGCCTGAAATTATCAGCAAAGGGGCACCTTCCATGACCCGTCTTAATGCGGAGGCTGATGTTATGAGTTTGCCTTTGCGTGAGGCACGTGATCAGTTTGAAACACAATATCTTCAGGTGCAATTAATGCGTTTTGGAGGCAATATAAGTCGGACCGCTAATTTTGTCGGTATGGAACGTAGTGCATTGCACAGGAAATTGAAACAATTGGGCGTCACACAGGAAGATCGTGGGGTCTCCCAATCCGATAGCGTTGAAGTCTGAAATAAGACTTCGAACAACTGAGTAGGATAAGGTTATGTCGTTATCATCAGGGTCAGTGCAGGAATCCTTTTTGCGTTATCTCATTGAGCATGAAGAGGCTGTGACGGTTTTTCTGGTCAATGGCGTTAAATTACAAGGGATCGTCATGCTGTTCGATGAGCATACGATTTTGCTCCGGCGGGAAGGGCATGTGCAGCTTGTTTATAAAACAGCTGTCAGCACGATTATGCCTATAGCGGCTTTGGCAAATTATATTGTCTCTATTGAAGATGAGACAAAAGAGGTTACTGTTTGAGACAATCTGAAGAGACAGCGCGCCCGGCAACACGGGCAGCTGTGATTTTGCCTTGGGAGAAGAACAAGGCATCTGAAGGAACACGTGCGGCTGAATCCAGATTGGAAGAGGCCGTAGGGCTGGCCGCTTCCATCGGTCTGGAGATCATTTTTCAGACAATTTATCCGCTGAGGGCGGTCCGTCCTGCTACATTACTGGGGGCAGGCCAGATTGAGCAGCTTGCTGATATTGTACAGGGTCAGAAAATTAATGTTGTGGTGGTTGATGGTAAACTTTCGCCTGGACAGCAACGTAATCTGGAAAAAGCTTTAAATTGCAAGGTGGTCGACCGTACAGGTCTGATTCTCGATATTTTTGGTGCTCGGGCTGCTACGCGTGAAGGCGTGTTGCAGGTTGAGTTGGCACACCTTGAATATCAGCGTTCTAGACTGGTGCGTTTATGGACCCATCTGGAACGGCAGCGCGGTGGGTTCGGCTTTCTCGGTGGTCCTGGTGAGACACAGATTGAGGCTGACCGCCGTATGATTGGAGAAAGGATCGTCAAACTTCGTAAAGAGCTTGACCAGGTCCGGCGTACGCGAGGATTACACAGGCAGGCGCGTAAGCGTGTACCATTCCCGATTGTAGCATTGGTTGGTTATACAAATGCGGGAAAATCAACATTATTTAACAGGCTTACAGGGGCCGATGTCCATGCGCAGGATCAACTCTTTGCGACACTTGACCCCACGATGAGGTCTCTGACTCTCCCTTCGGGGCGGCAGGTTATTCTGTCTGATACTGTAGGATTTATCAGTGAGCTGCCAACTGAGCTGGTTGCCGCTTTCCGGGCAACACTTGAAGAAGTTGCTGAGGCTGACATTATCCTTCATGTGCGTGATGGAGCTCATCCTGATAGTAAGGCTCAGCGTGCAGACGTTCTGTCCGTTTTAGGGGATATGGCTAAGGATGGCATGATTGACGATGCCTGGCCGGAACGTACGATTGAGGTCATGAATAAGGCTGATTTATGGGTAGGATCATCCGGTCAGCCATCAATCAGTAAAGACTCTGTGGCTCTTTCCGCCCTTAGGGGTGAGGGGATACCGGATTTACTTGAACGGCTTGACCAGGTCATTTCACGTTCGATGGTCGGGTTTGATGTTGACTTACCAGTGACCGAAGGCGCAGCCTTGGCATGGCTCTATCAGCATGGCGAGGTGACGGAGCGTACTGATGATGAGGATAGGGTTAGACTCTATGTTCGTCTTTCTCCAGTGCATCAGGAGCTTTTTAACCGGCAGTTCCCGGCTTTTCGTCTCAGGAAATCTGATAGCAGGAATTAGTGTTTTATGAAAAAGGCTCCGTAAGAGGAGCCTTTTATGTCTGGGAATCTTCAGGCTTGTAGGATATCGTGGTCGGACTGGTCTGTAATGATGCTATGCTTGGCTTCATTGAGGCCAATGACAGTCACATTCTTCCCGTGCTTTTGTAGTTTCTCAAGGATTTTTTCCAGTTCCTCTACTGAGGTAATATCCCAGAAATGAGCGTGGGTCAGGTCGATAGTGACGTTTTGGGTTGGATGATTGAAGTCAATTGCATCACTCAGCAGGGTGGCAGAGGCAAAAAAGACCTGTCCTGAGACATGGTAAATGATCTCATTGCTTGTTTCTTCCTGTGTTACATGAATGAGGCGTGATGTATGCCAGGCGAAAAATACACCCGATAATAAAACCCCTGCTACGACTCCTGCAGCGAGGTCATGTGTCAAAACCACGATAATGACTGTCACAATCATAATAAGGCTGGAAAGTTTGGGGTGGCGTGTAAGGTCTTTTAAACTGCCCCATGAAAATGTACTGATGGAGACCATGACCATAATAGCAACCAGGGCTGCCATCGGGACCTGAGCGACCCATTTATGCAGGGCTACCATTAAAAGAAGGAGGAAGGCACCAGCCGTAAAGGTCGAAAGGCGCCCACGTCCTCCATAGCGGAGATTGCCCACAGTCTGGCCAATCATGCCACATCCTGCAATCCCTCCGAAAAGTCCTACCAGAATATTGGAAATTCCTAATCCTGTACATTCACGCTGTTTGAGACTGTGTGTATCGGTCAGCTCATCAACGACAGTGGCAGTCATAAGGGATTCCAGTAATCCGACGGCCGCCATGGCAAGTGCATAGGGGAAAACAATTTCCAATGTTGCAAATGTCAGGGGAAGGTGCGGAAGAACGAGATGAGGAAGACCCGTGGGGAGCTCACCAAGATCAGCGACTGTGCGGACAGGCATGGGATGAATGATTGTAATAGCTGTCAGAACAAGAATGCAGATTAAAGGAGAGGGGATAATTTCTGTAATTTTGGGAAGTAGATAGATAATGGCCAACCCAAGAAGAATTAACATATGGGTGTGCCAGCTTACGCCAAGCATTTGCGGGACCTGGGCCGAAAAAATCATAATGGCCAGAGAATTGACAAACCCGGTCCTGACTTCGCTTGAGACAAAGCGCATGACGGCCTGAAGACGGCATAAACCGAACAGGACTTGTAAGGCACCGGCGATGAGTGTGGCGAGAAGCATGTAATTAATTCCATGCTGATGCACGAGTGGCGCGACAACGAGTGCAACAGATCCCGCAGCTCCAGAGATCATGCCCGGTCTTCCTCCGAAGATGGAGATCGAGACAGAAATAACAAAGGAAGCGAAGAGAGAAACGGCCGGAGGCACGCCGGCAATATAGGAAAAAGCAATGACTTCGGGAATCAGGGCAAATGTCCCCACCATTCCTGCCAATATCTCACGTACCGGGCGCTGGGTCCATTGCTGGACATAAGCAGAATCTGCCATAGAAGTTTCGACCTCACTTTTTTATTTCTGGATAAAAATATGCGCCGTATTACAGGCCCGGAGCGGCAATAATGAGTGTTTTATAGGCATTTTGGTCGGTTCTGTGAACCCGGAACGTCGCGGCTTGTAGGAAGAAAAAAGACAGATATTAAAAAATACTGCAAAAGGGGGCTGGACGGAATGTCCAGGATTTTATAAACCTTCTTTCGCTGTGTGGCGGATGTAGCTCAGTTGGTAGAGCGCCGGTTTGTGGTACCGGTGGTCGCGGGTTCGAGCCCCGTCATTCGCCCCAGCAGATTTCTCCCCTGAAAATCAGATTAATTGATTTCAACGTGTGTTGATGGATGTCACATGTAAAGCGTCCAGGATTGTCTCAGCGGGGACATTCAGGGGTAAATGGCTCAGCATGGCAGAGGATAGGGCACCAAGACTGATATTGAGTGTTCTATCATTCGGGTTGGCAACATAGTCAGCCAAAGGTGCGGCTAAAGGGCGTTTTTCACTTAAGGCCGTGAGGTCATTAATGGTCGTCTCGCGGAGTTTGTCCTGTTGTAATGTAGGTGTGATCTGTTTTGCCAATGCCAGGCCAAGATCGACAAAATGATCTCCATGAATGGTGAGAATCACGCTGCTGAATTCCAGATTCTTGGAAAAATTATGCAAGATTTCAGGAGGTTGATAAAAAGGGTTCTCGTAAGGGAAACTATAATGACTGTCGAGAGTCGCATTGCCAACATTTTCAAGAGAGAGATGGGCAGTGGCATCACTTTGCCAAAGTCGGTCTTCATGGCGGCTTATCAGGGTCGAGCGTAATGTCCCTTCCGCGCCATTAATGGGGAAGGGGAGGGCAATTTTGTGAGAAGGCCGGATATGAAACCCCTTTAAGAACATTTCAGTCCGCTGGCTGTTATTTTCATTACGGCGTGAAAGATAGAGATAATCAAGTGCTGCGCTATTTTTATCCGAATTTTCATTAAAGGCCAGTTTTATACCATTAATGGTGATGGTACCCGTGCTGCTCCAGGGGAGATCAAGAGGCCTTTCCCAGAAATCATGTGTGGTCTGTGAATCCCCTTTAAAAGGATGTTGCAGCAAATGTGTGATCCCTTCTTTGCCTTCAATGGACGCAAAGCTGAGTGTTGCAGGCAAGGGAGAGGTATCTTTCGCTTTTTCAGGAGCCAGGAGGACGCTGGCCAGCGTTGTACCAAACGCATTGAGATTATCTTTGCTGATATTAATTCCTAAAGAAAGATTTTTCAGCGCTGCATAAATCCTTTTCCCTTGTCCGTAACCTTCCAGTGTCATGGAATCTGTCTGAGCATTACGAATGGTCAGATTCTCGTAGGGTGTTTCAATAGGTGTTATGAATCGGAGCTTCAGGCCTTTGACCTGTGTGAGAGCAAAACGGAGTGAGGTAAGATTTTCAGGGTTGAAGGCCAAAAAGGTAGCTAGGGATTTCATGCTATCGGCTGTCAGGTCGTTATCACTCAATCCTGGTGCAGCAGGAATGATCAAATGTCTGAAAGTAGTCTTGTGAATCTCGAGTTGGAATTTTGAAGTACTATAACCCATATCCTTAAGTGTCAGACTCGAGAGGGTCAGCTGTCCTCCATGCATGAATTGCGGATGCCCTAAACGGACGAGAGTAGCGTGAAAGGTTTTGTGACCATTTTTATAGGTCACGTCCTTTAATGTTATGCCTCCGACCATGATCGAAGGTGTTGCAGAGCGGTAAGTGAGGGTCGTGTTCGGAGGGAGAGCCGCTTGTAACTGCTCTACGGCGCGATGGAGTTTTAAGGTCGAACTGCGATAGATACCGAGAGCTGCGATGATGATGACGAGGACAACAAGGCAGAAAGCAAACCAGAGTCTTTTCACAGCAAGGAAATCCCCCAGGGGTTTACCCACTTGATGCTCCTGAGAGCAGGAAAGTGGGAAATGGAAAGGTGATAGACTGCCCGACTTTACCGAATTCACTAGCTTATGGGCAAGCTTTTCTCAGGTTATATTCCTGAGGGGCAAAAGCATTACATTTATAAGGTAATATAATACCACATATCTGTGTTTCCTGATATACTGCCAAAAATTAAAGAGATCACTTTATAAAAAAGCTTGACCTCTTTAGAAGTTATCGCGATAAGACACACACTTGATTGTTCCTGTGAGAGGCTCAATGGCTTTATTTAAAGATAAGGTTGGAGTGGTTGGGTCTTGCAGCAGGTAATATTTTTCCTGGTGCGGCGATGTTCGCGGCACTGCTAGACTGGAAATGTCACGAATGAAAACCACACTTTCGCTGAAACCCGCGGAGGTTACAAGGAACTGGATTCTGATCGACGCTGAAGGGCTCGTTCTTGGTCGCCTTGCTACGATTATTGCCAATCGTCTCCGTGGTAAACATAAAGCACAATACACACCTCATGTTGATTGTGGTGATGCTGTTGTCGTTATTAATGCTGACAAAATTGCCCTGACGGGCAATAAAGTTGGTCAGAAGCTGTTCCATTATCACACCGGCTATCCCGGCGGGATCAAAGAACGCACGATCACACAGCGTCTGGAAGGGAAGAATCCTGGACAGGTTGTTGAGAAGGCTGTTGAGCGTATGATTACGCGTGGTCCTCTTCAGCGCGCTCAGATGAAGCATCTCTATGTTTATGCAGGGGCAAGCCATCCTCATGATGGTCAGAATCCTGTTAAGCTGGATGTAGCTTCCCTGAACCGCAAGAATACCCTGAACCGCAAGTCGTAAGGCCTGGATCATGTCAGAAACTCAAGAGCGTCCCGTCGCTGAACGTACCGGCACGTTGCAGGATCTTGCCAGCGTAGCCCCTGTTGTTACAAATGCTGCCCCTGTTTATGAAGCAAAGCGCGATGCCCAAGGGCGTTCCTATGCAACAGGTCGCCGTAAAGATGCAGTTGCCCGCGTGTGGCTCAAACCTGGCAAAGGCGATATCATCGTCAATGGCCGTGAAGTCACGACTTATTTTGCACGCCCTGTGCTGCGTATGCTGCTTGCTCAGCCTTTCCTTGTAGCTGATCGCTATAACCAGTTCGACGTCTATTGCACTGTTAAAGGTGGTGGGCTTTCTGGTCAGGCTGGTGCTGTCCGTCATGGTATCTCACGTGCCCTGACTCATTATGAGCCTGCACTGCGTACTATCCTGAAAGCTGCTGGCTTCCTGACACGTGACAGCCGTGTGGTTGAACGTAAAAAATACGGTAAAGCTAAAGCTCGTCGTTCTTTCCAGTTCTCAAAACGCTAAGTCTTTTCGTTTTAAGAGACTGTTTAAAAGACCCTGTGAATCTATTTTCACAGGGTCTTTTATTTTGTGGAAACAGAACAGGATTATTTTATGCGGACTTTACGGTTTCGTATCAGAATTGAAATGATTGTGCAGTAATATTATTACGCTTAATTGTCATTTTTGGTATTATAATTTCTAAAAATATGAAGAAATCTTTTTGTTCTTTATAAAATAGGTATAAAAAATCTGTAATTTCTGTTTTTTTGTGGTTGCCAAATCTTGGCAGAAGGTTTTTCATAACTCGTAAAACTATGTCCTGAATGGGGCTGGGACTTGTCCAGATAAGTGAAAGAACAGGCTGATTTTATGAAGAACTTTGTATTTGAGGAAACATCTCATCCCACTCCTGTTGATCAACGTCAGAAATTGCTCAGTGACCCGAAATTCGGGCGCGTTTTCTCAGATCACATGGCTCTTATTCGTTATAGTGAAGATAAGGGATGGTATGATCCCAAAATCCTTCCAAGGCAGCCTCTTCCACTAGACCCGGCTGCGACAGTTTTTCATTATGGGCAAGAAATTTTTGAGGGTATGAAGGCTTACCGTGGACGTGATGGGAACCCTCTTCTTTTTCGTCCCCAAGCAAATGCAGCCCGTTTTGCGGCGTCAGCGCGACGCCTCGCTATGGCAGAGCTTCCGGAAGAGTTGCTGATTGACTCGATAAAAGCCTTATTGAAACTCGATCATGAATGGATCCCGACAGGAGAGGGGCAAAGTCTTTATTTACGTCCTTTTATGATTTCCAATGAGGTTTTTCTGGGTGTGAAGCCCTCTCACGAATATCTCTATGTCTTGCTAGCATCTCCTGCAGGAGCCTATTTTGGTAAGGGATGCGTCGATGTATGGGTTACAGATCGCTATACACGGGCTGCACAGGGGGGAACAGGTGAGGCTAAATGTGGCGGCAATTATGCTGCCAGCCTTGTAGCACAGGAAGAAGCAAGCCAGAATCATTGTGACCAGGTCCTTTTTCTTGATGCCGTGGAGAAACGCTATATCGAGGAAATGGGCGGGATGAATATAATGTTCGTCCGGCATGATGGTTCTGTTGTAACCCCTCCTCTTAATGGATCTATCCTCAGAGGTGTGACACGCGATAGTCTGTTGAAGTTAGGCCGTCATATGGGGATCGCTATGGAGGAAGAAGTTCTTTCCATTGATGATGTATTTTCAGCGATTGAAAAGGGCGAGATTACAGAGGCATTCGCTTGTGGAACGGCTGCTGTCGTTTCACCTATCGGGTCTTTGAAGCGGGCTTCAGGGAAAGTGACTTTAGGTGATGGCGCAACACCAGGAGACGTCACCATGAAGTTGAAAAAGGCTCTGACAGCCATCCAGCGCGACGAGGCGGAAGATCCTTTTGGCTGGCGTTATCGGGTTATTTTATAAGTCATTGATTGAAGAAAAGGAGAGGTCATGGCTCAGGCTGTCCTCATTCGTAACAAAGTGTCGGGTATCATGCGTGAGGGTTATGTCGGCTTTAGCTGGACCTATCTTTTCTTTGGTTTTTTGGTTCCCCTCTTCAGAGGGGAAATTGCCATTGCTGTCTTTCATGCGATTTTGACATTTTTAACAGGTGGTTTCTGGCAGATTCTTTATGCATTTTTCTATAATCGCCATTATATGACGCGCATGTTGTCGCAAGAAGGGTATGAGTTGGCTGACACGCCAGAACGCAATCAATATGCAGCCTGGAAGTTAAATATCGTTCCCTGAAAATAACTGCGTCATAGGAATTGGTGAGAACTCAAGGGCTTTCGTGCGGAGTGGCCGGCAAGAGGATGTTCAGTCGTTCTTCAATCTGGGTCTGAAGGGATTCATCGCGCGGAATTGACGGATTTGCGAGTTCGCGCTTCATAGCGAGTAGGATATCTGTCGTTGCGGTCTGTACAGCTTTGTGCCACCAGCTCAATGCTTCTACATAGTGTCCCTGGGCGATGAGTGCTGTTGCATAATTATGTTGCCCTCGATAATCACCTCCCTCCGCTGAGCGTCTGTACCATTCCAAAGCAGATAGATGATCGCGTGGTGTTTCCCAACCTTCTTCCATGAAACGTGCCATGAGATTCATGGATTTGGCATGACCTTTTAAAGCGGCTTTGCGAAAAAGGGTATAAGCGCGAGCGCGATCGGCCTTAATCCCAAGACCGCGTAATGTCATGATTGCCAGATTATAGCAGCCCCATAAGTCACCTGCATGCATGGCCTTTTCGTAAAAATTTACAGCTTCGGTCAGGTCGGCAGGGCACCCCCATCCAAAATGGGAGCAGCGTCCCAGCATGTTATAGGCTGGACCATAATCAGATTGTGCTGCAATTAGAAACCATTCCCGCGCTTGTGCAGGGTTTGGGGGGAGATATGTACTATTTAATAAGGCTTGTCCCCAGAGTACTTGTTCCAGAACATATCCATTTGTTGCCTTATTATAAATTTCAGAGAGTTCAGGAGGGACAATGTGAGGCTGAGGTGCCTTCTTAGTCCAGAACTTCTGGAAGATAGGGTATGCCATCTTTTTGAATCTTTCTGGGTTCAACCTATTGAGGGATATAATTCTATTAGGGTCTCAGAGAGAGCAGATAAAGGCGCAGAAATCCAGCTTTCACAATTATGAAAAGATTTCAGAGATAAAACATGAGAAAAAAATTCTGTCCTCAATGATTTTATGGTTTTCATCATGAGTAGAATAATTGGTGCGCACTGCGGGACTTGAACCCGCACGCTCTTACGAACCCGAGATTTTAAGTCTCGTGCGTCTACCATTCCGCCAAGCGCGCGACCATGGGCGCCTTATAGCGTATTTGTCTCTTACAGGGAAGATGGGGAAGAGTGTTTTTCGTTCTTTGTCTAAATGAGACTTAATAAGGCACTCCCATGAGCTTTTAACCAGTGTTCAGCCTCAATGCGCCCTTGTTGATTGTGCAAACAGTGAGAATCCACTAGTTCCCAGAAAGCGGGGCCATGATGAAAATGCTGTAAATGAGCCAGTTCGTGAATTATGACATAATCACGGATTGTCGGAGGCGTAAATAAAAGACGCCAATTAAGCATTAAGCGCCCTTTTCTAGTGCAGCTTCCCCAACGGGTTTTTGTATCACGAAAGGTTAAACCTGTAGGGAAAAGAGCCATTTTTTGACTATGTTCTGTGACTAAGGGAGTTATTTTCTTAAGAGCAAGTGATTTCAGGAATTCCTTCAGTCGTCGTTCATGGTGCTCTTTTTGCCCACTAATGTGAATTCCTTCCCCGTCCAACCAGACCCCCCGCTGAGCATCAGGCTCTCTGAAAAGAGGGACGGGTTTCCCTTCCAAAGGGAGAGATCCTGTATCAAGGGCTCTCGGCGGAAGTTCATCCAGGGCTTTTCTAACCCAGTGTGCTTGACTATGGAAAAAAGACAAACCTTCTTTTTGAGTGATGCCAGGAGGAAGGGTAATGATAATAGAACGGTTAGCAGGATCTATACGTAAGGATAAGCGCCGGGCACGCGGATTTTTTTTCCAGATTAGTGGGGGCAGTAACATGATGTTTCAGAATAAATAAACGTCATTTTTGGCCATTTTGAACGGTTTGTGGGGCTTCGGGCCATTCTCCCGGCCATTCGGCAAAATAATCTTCGAGAATCGTAACGGAGCGTTCATTAATAAAGCGATGTCGGACGGAAGCGCCTGAAAGATGCACGGTTTCCATTGTGCCTGAGACAAGAGGGTGCCAGTCTGGGAGGTCAAGGCCATCACGCAATAATCGGTAAGCGCAGCTTGGGGGAAGCCAGTCCAGCTCTGCCAGAAGTTCAGGTGTTAATGTGACGCAATCTCTGACACGGCGGTGGCGTTTTTCATAATCTTTACAGCGACATGTCTCTGAATCTAACAAACGGCATCCTACATTCGTCCATAATATTTCGTCAGTTTCATCTTCCCGAAATTTATGCAAACAGCATCGACCACAGCCATCACAAAGGGCTTCCCATTGGGAGAGGGTCATATCCTTAAGGGCGGTTGTTTTCCAGAAAGGAGAGTCTGTGGTCATATCGGCCTATTACATAGCAAGGAAACAGACCTTTTTAATAAAAATCTGTTTTAATATCTATAAGGCCTGTCTCAAGCCATTTTTTAAAAATAGCTTCAAGGACGGGACCGTAAATCATCCAGAAATCATCATCAATTATCAGACTCATATCTGTTATATGTTGTGTCTCATAGGGCAGATGAGGGGCCGCGTTATCAAGAATTTTTATAATATGATTACGTTGTGCAAAGGGGAGAGAAGAAGGTATTGCCCAAAAGCGTTTTGAATAAACGGAATAAGAAAAATTAGGAATGAAAGAGGAGTCACTTTCAAGATTACGGGCGGGAGTGAGAGTGCTTATAGGGGCAACTCCAATAATGATATTCCTCTTATGTAAAAGTGTCTGGAACCCGCTAGGCGTATGATACCAGGCGATAAATGGGCGGATCTGGTTAAGGAGTGTAAAAGCGCGTTTTTGTCCCTCTGCTGTTGAGAGGACATGGTAGATTTCTGAGGGTGGAACCTGATTTGCTAGTAATGCAATTTCAAGAGTCCCTCTAGCTTGCCTAGGGAGTCCTCTTTTTCCTGGATGCCGGATAACATCCCATATGGAACTCCAGTCTGGGGGAAATAAAAAACGTTTTTTGTGCCAGATGATAGTACTGTGAAGATAGCCAGCTGGTTTTCCGCAACTATTATTATAGATTGTAACGAGCCATCCCTGAGCACATCCAATCGCTGCTTCCTCCTCATTCAGCATAATGGCGTCCCATTCCAGCGGGTGGCTTTGGCTTCCGACAGAGGCTGAAATAGAAAAATTATCCCATATCGTGAGATGTTCAGTAAAATTTCGGGGAATTATAAGCCAATTACCATTTAAGAGCGTTTCAGCAACAGCAAAACGTAAAGAAGGAGAAGGGTTATTGATCGGAATATTTGCCAGCACATGAGCTTTGGCACTGGAAAGACACAGGAAAAATACGGGCAGAATCAACCAGGAAGTGAGAGAAGGATGACCCCTGAGATTAAGCTTGTCGATAGAAAAAAATGGTAAAAAGAGACACATTCCAGAATATTCTCTGATCGGAAATATGAAAAAATTGCCGGAAAAATAAAATTTTCTGGTGAGCGTTAACATATTTTTCAGAATATATAAATCTTCTAATTCAGTTAAATAGGGATTTATAATTAATATTCAGGAAGAGGTTAGCATCTTTTTAAATATAGTTTGAGATACTTTTTGTGCCTGTCCAATGAATTGCCAGAGGGCAGTAAGCAGGGAGAGTTTATTATGGCTGAGCAACTTAAAGAACGGATCGAAAAAGCCTCCGATAAAGCACAGGATTTTTTTAAGCAATATGAGGGGCTTTCTGCTGATGATATCAAAAAGGCGATTGATAAGTCTCTTGAAAAAACAGCCCATAATCTTGAGGAAATTGCACCTGCCCAGATGACAGGGTTTTATGGTCATGTAAGGGCCCAGCCCTTGGGTGCAGTTCTGCTTTCACTTCTGACGGGTTTTGTGCTGGGGCGTATTTCCAAATAATCCTGACAAAGATTGTAACAGAAAGCAGAGAAGGCTTTAACCTTTGCGCTTGAGCTTTTTTACGGCTATAGACGTTAGAATAAAGCGTTTTCGAAAGAAGAGGTACGGAATATGAGCAGCCCTATTGATTTAGGTCAGGAGATTCTGGCCGCGCAGGGACGGATTCTTACTCATGCCGTCAAGCGTCACGGTCTGAGGGCTGTTTTTGCCATTATAGCCTTGGTTTTCCTGTTGTTTGCGGCAATTTCCTTTCATGGTGTCCTTTGGGCTCTTTTCGCGAAAATATGCCACATGGGGCCATTTTATGGTGGCCTTTGTGTCATGGCCTTTGATATCGTTCTGGTGCTTGTTTTCGTACTGTTGGCGATGCGGAGTCGTTATCCCTCCTATGCTGAAGAACGGGAGAAAATGGATCGTGATCGCAAATTACAGGAACTAAGACGTGCTTTCGAAGTAACAGCCTTAGCGAAAGTTGCACTTGGCCCGCTTGGTCGTTTTGCTGGTGGGCATTTGTGGCGTGCTGCCAGCTCGCCTTTCAGGCGCAAGAAGAAAAAGTAGTGACTGTCTAAAATGGTTTCAACCTCTTTCTGTGATGGAAAGAGGTTTTTTTATGAAGGAAAGCCTTGCCGGGTTTTTCGGGGGTCATGGAGCCTATTCAGAAAAGCTGATATGTGTTTTTTTGGAACAGTTATCCGTAAAAATTTATTAAATTTACCAGGTTATGGTTCCTGATGGCTGTTCTAATTGATAATTATTCTATAACAACAGAGTCTGTACATTCATTTACGCTCATAAAAAGAGCTGATTATTTCATCAGGACGTCGTAGGAGAAGACACCGTGTTCGATCATGCGCAGAATCAGGGTTTATCCTTGGTTTGCGGGGCAGAATGAGCGTAGAATGTTGGCAGAAGTAAATCTTTTTGGTGTCTATGTCGCACCTATTGCCATTTATGCTGTAGCAGCAACGGTGGTAACGCTTACATGTCGCTTTGTCTTATGGCGTGTCGGCGCGCTGGGTTGGTTTTGGCATGCAGCTCTTTTTGAAATTGCTTTTTTTATCTGCGTATTGTGTCTTTTGGTCATTTATGTCTGACAGGTATGCGTCATGATCTGGGTCCGTCGTTTTGTCCGTCCTCTTTTGACGCTTCTCGTTATCGCATTGGCGGCTGGGTTGGGCTATGTTGTCTGGGATCTGTATGTCCTTGATCCGTGGACTCGTGATGGCAGGGTGAGAGTTTACGTTGTCGCCACTGCTCCTGAAGTTTCAGGGACGGTAGTCTCTGTGCCAGTGAAAGATAACCAGCTTGTTCACAAGGGAGATCCTCTTTTCAGAATTGATCCCTTGCGTTTTCAGATCAAGATTGATGAAGCGCGTGCTCGTCTTTCAGGGGCTGAAGAAGATTATCGTTTAAGTTTGTCAAATGCACGGCGCCGTCACGGATTAAGTGGCGTTGTCTCTCGGGAAGAGCAGGATGATTTTAATTCTGATGTCACGAGTAAAAGAGCGCAGCTTGATGAAGCCAAAGCGGCGTTGGACACAGCTCTGCTAAATTTACAGCGCTCCACCTTATATGCCTCAGTGGATGGGTATGTTACGAACCTGAATCTCCGGGTAGGGGATTACGTGAAGGCGGGGCAGCCTTATCTAGCTGTGATTGATGCCAGCAGTTATTGGTTATACGGTTATTTTGAAGAGACCAAAATGCACGGTGTGCATGTTGGTGATGAAGCGCGCATCAAATTGATGGGTTATCGTAAGATTCTGAAGGGTAAGGTTGTCAGTATCGGGCGTGGTATTAATGACCAGAATGGGAGCTGGGACAAATTAGGGTTGCCCACGGTCAATCCTATTTTTACCTGGGTGCGTCTTGCACAGCGTATTCCGGTAAGGATTGCGTTTGACGATGTGCCTCCTAATGTCATTCTATCAGCGGGGATGACCGCGACAGTCGCTGTTGGCAAGCAGAAAAATGGCGCCAAGGGCCTTCTGACAACCTGGCTACAGAATCATCTCTAGCATGAAAAAAAAATCCTTATCTCTGGTTCTGGGTCTTTGTTTTCTGTCGGCTTGCACAGTTGGCCCTGATTACAAGCCAGATCATTTCCCGGTACCCAAAAACTTTGCCGGACAGCCTCATCCGACTACGAAAGAAGAAGAGGTTCAGACAGAGCGTTTACTGAAAGAATGGTGGGGTCGCTTTAATGATCCTGTTTTAAATGATCTGGTAGAAAGAGCTATTAAAGGTAATTATGACCTTCAGGTTGCCTCACAGCATATTCTTGCTGAACAGGCTTTGAGACGTCAGGCGGAATCGGACTGGTATCCGCAGCTTGATGCCAATGCAGGGGGTGGGGATAATCGATATTCCATTAATATTGATAACTGGATCACCCGACCTGGTAACCCGATGAATCATCCTCACGCCTCTGTTCTGACCTATGGGGCCAGAGCAAATTGGGAGCTGGATGTTTTCGGGAGGATCTCCCGTACGGTCGAAGCCCGTAAACGTATTGTTGACGAAACAATAGAAGAGAGGCGTGGCGTTCTGGTGTCTCTGTTAAGTCAGCTTGTGAGCGATTATATTACGCTCCGGACCGTGCAGGAACGCCTGACCGTTACTGAAAATGCGATCAAGGTTGCTCATGACGGAACGATACTGGTTGAACGGCTTTATGAAAATGGGGTTGGCAATACGCTGACAATTGCCCAGTCAAAATCAGAGGAACATACTGAGCGTGCTCGTCTCCCTGATCTTCTGGCGCAGCAACAGCGTTTAATTCACGCAATTGCTGTGTTGATGGGGGAAATGCCCGGTAATCTGGAGCCTCAGCTTCAGAAACGTCAGAAACTTCCTATGCTGCCTGTTTTTCCTAAAGCTATCCCTTCCATGGTTGTTGCAAATCGTCCTGATATCCGGGAAGCAGAGCGTCACTATGCTGAGAATACGGCTCGTATAGGGATTGCGGTTGCCCAACTCTATCCTAATTTCAATATTCCACTGGATTTTAATCCAAATTCATCAGCTCTTTCTCATGCTTTCCAGGTTAATGCGATGAGCTGGAGTGTCCTGATGATGGCTTCCGTTCCGGTGCTTCATGGCGGCAAATATAGTGCCCAGATTATGCAAGCTCGTGCTGAAGCGGAAGGCAGCCGTTTGCAATATCGTCAGACGGTGCTCAATGCCTTGCGGGAAGTGGAAGATGCCATCGTTAATTGGCAGCAGGATAACCAGCTTGTTAAAGAGCGCAGGGAGGCGGCTGAACAGGCAAACCTCGCCCGTGATCGGGCAAGAGAACTTTTTACAGCCGGATTGACGGGGTATATAAACGTGTTGAACTCTCAGCAGACTGCTCTTAAAGCACAGGATGATGCGGTTTTGGCTCATGGTAAACGCCTTGATGATGCTGTAACATTATACGTTTCCTTGGGAGCAGGATGGCAAGGGCAGGAGTTGACTGATACGCGTTTACCAGTCGAGAAAAAAGATCAGAGCATTCTTATGCGGGCTTTTTCTCGTTAAAGTTCGAAGCATCAGAGGTGAGCGGGAAAAGATTTGAAAAGCGTAAACTCATCTCCAGCTCATTACCTTTTTCATCCAGAACTGTTGTTGTAACTGTCCGGTCCAGACGCATTTTGTCGTAGCCAGCCAGGTGAATGATACCTGCGGGAGCATGAGGATAAAGATGCTCGCAGATTTTTCCTGTTTTACTATTGAAATACCAAGGTCCCATATAATTACATCCCGCGGGCAGAAATTCGACAGGAAGTGAATCTATATGTCCACAAAGAGAGAGGGATAATTGGTCTGAGCAGAAAATCTTACCGTGCTTTAAAACGACTTTCTGCCATTCTCTAAGTCTTTGCCAGTGAGGAGCTGTACGGGATAGAGCGAAAATTCCACCATTTAAGGTGGGGCGGACGCCAATTTGATGACGGATGGAACGGGGGAGCCGGGCGATTGTAGAGTTTTTATAGAGAATAGAACGGATCTGGGCGAGGTCAAAAGGCAGCCATCTGAGACGAAAAGGTTTGTGTAAAAAGAGTTCAGCAATGGTTGCCAAAGCAGGTCTTTCAGTTTCTGCCGCTCCAAAAAGAAGTTCAAGAGCTGAAGATTCCTGTACCCATGTATCTGCATCCAGCCAGAGAATGGTTTCATAGTCAGGAAAGAACGTATCAAGCCATAATTTAGAAAGTCCGATTGCCAGGCTTGGCCTTTTTTTCAGATGTTTGGAGGGTAAGTCAGGGGGGATGTAAGGCGCTTGGACCGTAATTGCCAATTGAGCCAGTTTTTTAACCTGTTGTGCTGTTAAACCACCATCAATACAGGCAATAGCTAGTTTTTTAGCTTCAGGAAAGCGTCTTACAGACGTAACAAGTTCCTCAAGTAAAGGAAAATAACGACTATCACATCCAGTAACAAGAAGACGTTTTTTACCTGAATCAGGGTTAAAAGGAGGATAAGGAGAGGCAGACATCATAATATTGACCTCCTAGGGCTGTTTTATAATATGTATTATATAATCGGAAAAATTAGGTGAAATTAGGTAACGAATTCTGTGTTATGGTTGTGTAAGGTAAAAGGATAGACACGTCAAAAAGAGTGTTTTTAAATTTTTAGGGAAAGATGTTTTTTGCGAAAGAAGCTGCGCTGATCTCAAAGGATTATCCAACTTCTGGCTTGTTTTAAGCCCCTTGAACTTCATTCTGTTGATGTACATTTCATGAATAAAGGGAAAAATTGTGAGCGAGAAACTCCCCATAGCAGATTTTTTAAGGCCAAGATTAAAAAAACTAATTCATGAAGGGATACAGTCTGGCTTTACTTATGGACAGATTATTGCTGTCTTGATCGATCTTCTGGATGATACTGATTTGAAGGATTCTGAATAATAATGACAGACCCATATGCCACGTTAGGGGTTGCCAAAACAGCGGATGATAAGGAAATTCGGAGCGCTTATCGGCGTCTGGCCAAGCAATATCATCCCGACCATAATCCCGATAATGCCAAGGCGGAAGAGAAGTTCAAAGCAATCAGCAAAGCTTATGAAATTCTTGGTGACAAGGAAAAGAAAGCACGTTTTGATCGCGGAGAAATAGATGCCGAAGGTCAGGAACGTGCTCCCTTTGGAGGTTTTGGCGGCGGAGGCTATGGCGCCGGTGCCAGCGGTTTTAGCGGACAGCATGGCTTTCAGGGAAATGAAGATTTAGGAGATTTCTTCTCCAATATGTTTGGCGGAGGCGGGGGATTTCGTTCTTCATCGCGCACCCGCCGGGGAGAAGACCTTCATGGTGACCTGACAGTTTCGTTTGAACAGGCAGCTTTAGGCGATAAACGTGAGATTGACCTAGGAACAGGACAGCAAATTGCTGTTACGATACCGCCTGGGGTTGAAGAAGGTGTGACATTACGCGTGAAAGGCAAGGGAATGCCAGGTCACGCTGGCCCTTCTGGTCAGGTCGGTCCAGCGGGGGATGTCCTTCTCAAGATTCACGTCACCCCGGACCCCTATTATAGTCGTGAAGGGCAAAATTTACGTGTTACGCAGGATGTGGACCTCAAGACAGTTCTTCTGGGTGGGAAGATCCGTGTGCGGACTCCGAAAGGGATAGTAGCGGTCTCCGTTGCGCCACATTCTGATAGTGGGACAGTTCTGAGGCTTAAAGGACGTGGCATTGCAGCTCATGGCCGTTCGGCAGGAGGGGATTTACTTGTGACCTTGCGTGTAAAACTTGGCAAGCTTGATCCAGAACTTGAAAAGCTTATTGAAGGTTATTATCAGCAGAAAGACGCAGCGTGAGGTAAGGTGTTATCCTGATCATGATGAAGATTTTTATGCCGATTACTACTTTACGGGATTGGTTCCATAAACGTGATATTATCGGCTTGATGGTTGCGGTTTCACTGGTTGTCCTGTTGATAGGATTAGGTCTTTTGGGTGTCAGCCGTGTTGATGGCTTCCATCTTGCAGGAGGATAAGCCAAAAAGGGAAAGTTCTTTTTTCTGATTCAGGCGTTTTATGTCTTCTGCCCTGCCTCCTGCTTCTTCAGATTTCTCACAGAGAAATAAAGCCTTCCTGGTTGTTCTGGCTATAGAGATCTGGGAACGCTTTGGCTATTATGGGATGCAGGCTGTCCTCACCATTTTTATGGTGCAAGCCCTGCATATGCAGGATGCTGATGTCAATCTGTTGCTCGGAGCGTTTGCAGTGTTGGCCTATAGCCTGCCTATTATTGGCGGGTTTCTTGGGGACCAATATCTTGGCACGCGTCCTACTCTTCTGATCGGGGCAGTGGGATTAACGGTTGGATACGGGCTTCTGGCTGTATCATTGCAGCAAAAAATATTTTTCCTACCCGCCCTAGCCTTGATTACGCTCTCAAATGGCCTGTTTAAGCCCAATGCGGGTGCGTTGGTACGCTGTATCTATGCAGCTGATGAGACAGCGCTCGATGCTGCTTTTACACTTTATTATATGTCGATCAATGTTGGTTCCGTCATTTCCATGCTGTTACTCCCCTGGGTGCAGGCTAAATGGGGACCATCTGTCGCTTTTAGTGGCTGTGTACTAGGGTTGCTGATCGGATTGGGTTTTTATGGTGCGCGTTCTTCGTGGTTGGCACCTTTCGCACCTTCCCCTGTGCTGAAACGTAATAAGAAGCTGTTTTTCTGGGCCATTTTCATTGTCGCAATGCTGATTCTCTGGGGTGCCGCTATTGCGGTGCTGGCTAACCCCCTGATTGCACGCTCCGGTGTTATGGGCGCAGGGGTAATCCTGATGGGTGTCTGGGCGTTTCTCATGACCAAGGCAGCCCCTTTTGAGAGGCCCGGTCTGCTTCTGACGTGTCTTTTGAGTCTGCAAACTGTAGCCTATCAGATTTTTTTTCAGCAAATGCAGACGTCTCTGACACTTTTCGCGCTCAGAGCGGTGTCTGGTCAGTTCATGATTGGATCAATCAAACTCTTTACCCTGACAGCAGGGCAGTTTTACGCTCTTAATCCTTTCTGGATTATGGTTTTTGGTCCGCTTCTGGCTGCTCTTTACAGACATTGGGCTAAAAATGGTCGTGATATTGCCCTTTTTTATAAGATTTTAAGCGGGTATGGCTTTGTCGGACTTGGCTTTCTGGTCTGGTGGCTTTCGGCTAAAACAGCCACGAATCTCGTTTCTCCATGGATTATGGTCTTAGGATATGGGCTTGTTTCTTTTGGAGAAATTTTGACTGTCGGGCTTGGGCTGTCGATTATCGCAAAATATGCTCCTGCGCGTATGAATGCCGTTCTGATGGGGGCTCTTTACATGCTTTGGGGGATAGGCATGTATGTTGGTAGTCTTGTCGCTAATAATGCTGCCTTGCCCTCTACAATAAGGCAGAATGTTATGGCGCCCCTCTATGCTCCTCTTTTTGAACATCTTTTTTGGGGAGCTATCATTTTATGCGTTATTCTGGCATCTTTCCTGCCTGTAGTAAAAAAGCTTGATGCTTTGCATCATAAAATTTGCAGATGAAGTCCTGATAAACAGAAAGAACAGGACTTCACCGGGGTATGGTTACCACGCCTGATTTGTCGGTCCGACTGTAAATTCGCTAATGGCCGTATCAGAAGGGGCATCAATGGCAAGGGCCACCACATTGGCGATTGCTTCAGGTGAAATAGCATGTTGGTCATAGAGTTTCTGCATAGCGTCGGCAGATTTTTTGTCTGTAATAGTACGGAGTAATTCTGTCTTGATTGCCGCAGGATAAATCGTTGTGGTGCGAATATTGGTTCCCTCCATAGCGGATTCCATGCGCAATACTTCCATAAAATCACGCACAAACCATTTTGTGCCACCATAGATTGCAGAGCCCGGATAGGTTTTAAGGCCCGCAACTGATGACGTTGCGATGATCTGTCCTGATTTCTGGGCGGTGAAACTTGGCATAACCGCGGCAATGCCGTTTATGAAGCCATTGATATTGACGTCAATTGTCTGATTCCATTCTTCTGTTTTCAAGGCAGAAACAGGTGATGTTGGCATAATGCCAGCATTGAGGAAAATAACATCCAACCGTCCAAATGTATCCTGGGCAAGCTTGACGATCTCTTGATTATCTTCCGGCTTTGTAACATCAAGCACCGCATAAATAGCCGTACCGCCTTCAGAGTTGATTTCATAGGTTATTTTTTTCAGCAGGTTCTCACGGCGGGCACCAAGAACGAGTTTTGCGCCCTGCTGCGCAAGAAGCCGCGCCGTTGCCTCACCAATGCCTGATGAGGCGCCTGTGATTATGACGACTTTATCCTCAATCATAATGATAATTCCTTTTGAAGATGTTCCAGTTCCTCTGAAGAATTGCCGGAAACGATGAGCGAGAACAGGATAGAACGCTGATTGTACAATGAGAACTATTATTTCAGTGAGGCTTATGTTCCAGGAAGAGTCTAGGCTCAGGACTCATTCTTTAAGATAGAAGATAAAGCTTGCTGCGATGTGGATTGCGGACATGAATGTATGTTTTTCTGAGAAAGAACTTTGATCTGATTTCTGAATTGCAGAAAGAGAGAAAGACCAGGTGGTCTCAGCGCGCAGAAGTCATGGTCAGGCGTGGAGTGACCGTGATAAAAGGCCTCCCCATCCAGCGGTAGTCAGAGCACCAGACGGAAAAATTTTTGATTACTACGAGAAGATACCAGGGTATCCAAGACACAGCTATTTCGAGCTCGAAACACAATGGGCCAAGGTGTGTTGGGAAATCGGTCACGCAAAACCGGGTAGTGATCTGACAAAAGATGAGAGGCGTTTTTAGACATGCTGGCTCGTATCCCTGGCATAGGATAACCTGACTTACAAAAAGGATGAAATTTTGGCCTATGTTTTTGTCAAGGCGGTTTTATTTGTACGTCGATATAAAATACCCCAGGCCAGCCCTAGTATGGCAGCTATCAGTGACCCGGCCAGCATGCCGAGTTTGGCTGCACTAAGTAAGGCTTCGTTCTTGAATGCGAGCATGGCGATGAAGATAGACATGGTGAAGCCGATGCCCGCTAATATGCCGATCAACGCAATTCCACTCCATGATATGTTGGGCGGTAGCTGACACCAGCCCATACGCACCATCAACCAGCTTATGCCTACAATACCCAGCGGTTTGCCGAGTACCAATGCGAGCGCAACGCCGGCCATTACCCACTGCGTGCCAGCGGCTGACAGGTCGATGCCGTCCATGCTTACGCCAGCATTGGCTAATGCGAACAAGGGCATGATGCCGAAGGCGACCCAGGGATGCAGGGTCATCTGTACGCGCACCACGGGCGGCAGCAGCTCACGCTGGGCCAATCGTAATTGCCGAAGCGGTACAGCTAGGTGATGCGCTCCTTTGGCATCGTCATGGTCACGTAGCTTTTGCGCCGCGTTCGTCACCATATCTAGCGGGCGCTCGCGCATAGGCCGTGACACAACCGGCGTCATCATGCCGAGCACAACACCGGCCAACGTCGGGTGCGCGCCGGTCATCAGTAGGCCAATCCAGATGATTGCCCCAGGCAACACATAGGCGAAGGCCGAACCTATGCCCATGCGCTGGAATCCGAGCACGGCCAGGATGCCCAGCCCGGCAATGAGGAAGCCGTGCCAGTCAAGGCCGCCGGAATAGAACAGCGCGATGATGAGCACGGCGATGATGTCGTCAATGATCGCCAGGGCCAGCAGGAACACCCGCATATTCGAGGGAATGCCTCGGCCCAGCAGCGCCAACACGCCCACCGCAAAAGCAATATCGGTGGCCGTGGGCACGGCCCAGCCATGAAGCCGCGACGGCTCGGCGTTCAAGCCCAGATAGATGAGCGCCGGCACGATGACGCCACCCAAGGCGGCCATGATTGGCAAGCTGGCTTGGCGCAGGCTGCTCAAGGCACCTTCATGGATTTCGCGGCGAATCTCCATGCCGACGACCAAAAAGAAAACGGTCATCAAGGTATCGTTGATGATGAAGTGCAGCGATTGCGAGAATGTGAAGCTGCCGATGCCCAGCGATACAGGCAAGTGCCAAAGCGCGTGATAGCTGTCGGCAAATGATGAGTTGGCCCAGATCAGCGCCACGGCGGCGGCGATCAGCAACACGATGCCGCTGGCGGCCTCGATGTGTAGGAATCGTTCGAGGGTGGCGAAGGCGCGTTCGGCCAGAAGTTGGGCGCGCGGCAGATCGTGCCGCGTGGTGTGGCGGTTCATGGTCGTCAAAACTCCGCGTGGCGGCCCGACCGACGCATGAACCTGTTCTCACTGCGACATGCAGCTAACACCCAACCCTATATCTACATCATGAATAAAATGCAGACCATCCTGAAATAAATTCAGGAATTTTCTGATTTTACTTCCGAAATTATCATTTCGGAGTCGAACCATATTGCCTTGGCGATAATGGTGTGCTCATAATGATTCGTTATCGCAACGAATTAGGTGGGCCATGAAGAGTATCCGACGGAGAAAGACGTATGTTCTTACGATCCTGACGGTCAGTTTTATGACAGACGTCTGCTTGTATAAATCAGCGCAAGCTGAGGAAAAGCTTGTGCAGACAGGGCAGGAAAATAAAGCGAAAAACTGGTTTTCGGATATTGATCTCGGCTTGCAGATTGAAGGGGGCATTATGGCCAATACAGGCCATCCCCGGAACGGCATGAATTTCGGTCAGCTTCTTTCCTCTCATAGTGATGAGCCACTTCTGAACCAGATCCTTTTAAATATAACAAAGCCGGTTGACCCTATTGGAGGAGGTTATGGCCTGGGGTTCAATTTTCAGCTTCTTTATGGGTCTGATGCCCGTGTTTATGGTATCTCCGGTATTTCGGATAAATGGATTGATAAGCGTTATCAGCTGACACCGACAGCAGCGAACATTGCTCTCCACATGCCTTGGCTGACAAAGGATGGGCTGGATGGACAGATCGGGATTCTTCCTTCGCCTATGGGGGTGGAAGTGCTGGATGCTGCGGCGCGTTCTTTTTACACGCTGGCCTATACATCTGAATATGCTGTGCCTTTTGAGCTTCTTGGAGGGTATTTCCAGTGGCATGTTGCAGAACATTACAACGTATTGTTTGGCCTTGATGCAGGCAATCAGATGTCCTTTGGTAAAGGCAATAATAATGGCCGTCCGTCAGGTTATGTGGGGTTTAATGGTCATGACCTTGCGGGAGGAAAGGTCAGTTTTACCGATATCCTTCGAATCGGACCTGAAAATGCTGTGGACTTGCTTGGGAAGCATGCAAAATCAGCGCAGCGTTTCTGGAATGATCTGAATCTGACATGGAAAATTGCTTCTAAATGGAGCGTGACAGCTGAGACAACATTTCTGCATGATGAAGCTCTGGGAGAGAGTTGGAGCGGTGTGGTCTGGGGACAATATAAGCTGACTGATACATTGAGCTTCAATGCCCGTATGGAACTTTACCGTGACAATTCAGGCATGTTTGTTGCTCAGTTTCCCGGGAATCGTGATTATGCACGTGCTCTTCTGGGGCATCATAACAGCAGTTATGGAGCTTCAGCGACGACCTATGGTGACCTGACGTTCAATGCAGTCTGGAGCCCGCATCTGGGACATGGGATCAAGACATTCCAGATCCGTCCTGAAATCCGTTTTGATCGTAGTTTGAATGGCACAAAAGTCTTTGATAATTTTCACCATCAGTCACGTATCCTCATAGGAGGAGACGCGACGATAGGATTTTAAGGTGGTTAACCGCGGCCGCGATAGCCGGGGACATCCTGTGAGGGAATCCAGACATCCTGCGGGGCCGTCCCTGTCTGCCAGAAAACATCAATAGGAATGCCGCCGCGGGGATACCAATAGGCACCGATACGCAGCCATTCAGGGTCGAGCAGTTCAACCAGTCTGGTTGCTATAGTGACAGAACAATCTTCATGAAAAGCACCATGATTGCGGAAGCTGCCCAGAAAAAGCTTGAGAGACTTACTTTCGACAATCCAGTCCCGCGGGATGTAATCAATAACGATATGAGCAAAGTCCGGTTGCGCGGTTACGGGGCAAAGCGACGTAAATTCAGGCGCTGTAAAACGGACTACATAGCGTTTCCCCTTATGAGGGGTGGGTACGCGTTCCAGAACGGCGTCCTCAGGGGAAGAAGGCAACGCGGACTGGCGCCCCAGAAGATGGAGGTTATCCGGCTGGGAGTGAGGAGAATCAGAGGAGGAAGCAGAAGACATGGGGTGAAATCCGACCTTAATTTCAGTTTAAAATGCGGGTATTATTTGCAAAATAATCGAAATCAGTGCAGAACACACCTAACTTCTGTCTTTAATCTGTTGTTTTCTGGAAGATCGCCTTGGATATTCGTAACATCGCCATCATCGCCCATGTCGATCATGGGAAGACCACTCTTGTTGACCAGCTCCTGCAGCAATCAGGTTCTTTTCATGAGCATCAGCATGTCGCTGAGCGCGCCATGGATAATAATGACCTGGAGCGTGAGCGTGGTATTACCATTCTGGCCAAATGCACATCAGTTGTTTGGAAAAATACACGCATCAACATCGTCGATACCCCAGGCCATGCCGATTTCGGTGGTGAGGTCGAGCGTATCCTGAGCATGGTTGATGGGGCCGTGATTCTGGTCGATGCTGCTGAGGGTGCTCTCCCACAAACAAAATTTGTGCTCGGCAAAGCGTTAGCACGTGGCCTGCGTCCGATTGTGGTTGTTAATAAGGTCGATCGTGGCGATGCGCGTCCAGATGAAGTGCATGATGAGGTCTTTGATCTTTTTGCCGCTTTGGATGCCAATGAAGAACAGCTTGATTTCCCCATGCTTTATGCCTCTGGTCGTCAGGGCTGGGCTGATACAGAGCTGGAAGGCGCCAGAAAGGATCTTGCTCCTCTCTTTGACCTGATCCTGAGCCATGTGCCTTCTCCAGGACTGGATAAGGACAAGCCATTTGCCATGGTTTCCACAATTTTGGAGAGCGACAACTTTCTTGGTCGTATCCTGACAGGCCGTATTGAGCAGGGACGTGCAAAGGTGAATATGCCGATTCGCGTCTTTACGCCAAACGGGGATATCGTTGAAACCGGTCGTGCAACCAAATTGCTCGCGTTCCGTGGTCTGGACCGCGTGCCTGTTGACGAGGCAGAAGCAGGTGACATCATTGCGATTGCCGGTCTTTCTGAAGCGACCATTCCTGATACATTGGCTGATCCTGCTGTTGAAGGGCCTTTGTCCTCGACACCGGTTGATCCTCCAACATTGTCCATGACATTTCGTATCAATGACGGGCCATTGGGCGGTCGTGAAGGGAAAAAGGTTACGTCACGCCAGATTCGTGACCGTCTGTTCAAGGAAACAGAGGGCAATGTTGCGATTAAGGTCACTGACAGCCCTGAAAGCGAAGCTTTTGAAGTGGCCGGACGTGGCGAGCTTCAGCTCGGTGTTTTGATTGAAACCATGCGTCGTGAAGGCTTCGAGCTGACGATCGGACGCCCTCGCGTGCTGTTCCGCGAGAATCCTGAGACCGGTGAGCGTGAAGAGCCTTATGAAGAAGTGCTGATCGACGTTGATGAGGAATTCTCAGGGGCTGTCGTTGAGAAAATGTCTCTGCGCAAGGGTGTGATGCAGGATATGCGTCCTTCTGGTGGGGATAAGCAGCGCCTGACCTTCCTGATTCCTTCACGTGGTCTTATTGGCTATCATAATGAATTCCTGACTGATACACGCGGCACAGGCATCATGAACCGTCTCTTCCATGCCTATATGCCTTATGCAGGTCCGATTGAAGGGCGTCGCAATGGGTCCCTGATTTCTGCTGAAGATGGCGTGACCACACAATATGCTCTGTTCTCTCTTCAGGATCGTGGCACATTGTTCGTTGGTGCAGGTGAAAAGATTTATACCGGCATGATTCTCGGTGAACATTCCCGTGAGAATGACCTTGAAGTAAATGCTGTGCGTGAAAAGAAGCTGACCAATATGCGCGCTGCTGGTAAGGATGAAGCGCTCCTTCTGACACCTCCTCGCAAAATGAGCCTTGAACAGGCCATTGCTTATATTGAGGAAGATGAACTGGTTGAAGTGACACCTTCAGCAATCCGGCTCAGAAAGCGCTATCTGGACCCGCATGAACGCAAGCGTGCAGCGCGTAGTAAAGAAGTCTAAAGGTAAGCTGATACGAAAAAGGCCGGATATTTCCCGGCCTTTTTTTATGCCCTAATATGATACATTTAAAAAGGTAAAAAACTATCAACCCAGGTACTGTTAGCCTAAGCGATAGAAATTCACTAAATATCTTTTATACAATTTACATATAAACAGATTATAAAAATGGTAACATATTTTCTAAGTTTTCTTACAGCTATATTTCTTATAAAGTAATAAAATACCTACGTAACTACCTTTAATTTCTTGTAGTGTTATTCAAATAGTAATGAAGAAACAATACGTAGAAATAAAAGTGTCATATTAAGAAAAAGACAATTACCCGATTAGGCAAGTGACTGATCAAAAAGTGTCAGTTTAGAGTTGATTGCAGATAATCGTCTATCGTCTGTAGAAAGTAGCTTTGCAGCACATCACGTTCATTAATATAAGGATATTGCTTAGTTTCCTTAATTTCGAAAAGAATAAAGATCAGACAACATAAAATTTTATCCTTACGAAGTTTTTACCGCTTTCTGATAGATCAGTGCATAAAGAGGTAAAACCAATATGCCCCAAACCCATGCCAAAATTAAGTATGAATTAATCACAGATGTTGGTGATGCAAAAGCACAGGTTATGAGAATAGATATAACAGTGAAGTTTATAAAAATTATGGTCCTTTTTCTGATTATAAAAGGAACAATAAATAATAAAAAGCATACCCAAATACCCATAGGAAAAAGTACAGACATTTTATAATAAAAATTTGTTATTTTTGCTGAGAAAAATGATTGCCATTTATAATCTTTGACTAAATCTAACGTATCCGCAAAGAGAGGATAATATGTTGGTCTTATATGAAAATTTTTATGATCATCAATAAATATTAAATTCTTGTTTTGATAACGATCAAAGATTTCATATGTAGGCCATAAAGATAATTTGGTAAGGCGTTCTGAGATTCTAATTATTTCTGGACGTGGATCATTTATAATATCTTTTATTAGATGTTTTTTTATGTTCTTATAGAAAATATTAACTTGTTTTTGATCAATTTTAGATACTTTTCCCCAATAAAATTTATCTTCTGTAAAGTTACAATATGAATCTATACCACCTATACTTGAAAATAAACTGATATCTTCTGGCTCTAATGTCTTACAATTAATATAAGGTCTGATAATGTCTAACATGCTCATAAGCTTATAGTTTCTTGTAATACTATGGACATCTTTATGCATTATTGTTGGTACAATGATATTAATAATAAAAAATACTAAAATAATTTTTGTTATTAAAAGTGATAAGCTAATTATTTTCCTGGTTTTATAAAGTTCGTATATTATAGAAAATATAACAAATATACAATATTCAGGGCGCATAAGCGCAGCACTAACAAGCATTATGTATCCAAGCTTCCCTGGAGTCCGGTTTTGGCTTAAACGTACGCCTATTATAATAAAGGCTGAAAAAAGAATTTCTGCAGCACTATAGATCCGCTGTGGAACAAATAGCATAGCAAACATCGTTGGACTTAATAGTTGAACGAAAAAATATAAAGTCAACCAATATTTACCGTTTTTTATTTTAATTAAATGAGAACACAAGTAAATACTAACACATATATACAAAATAACTTGTGGAAACTGAATAAATAGTGGCAATAGAGGGTAAAATATATATTGTTCTATCATATATGCAGAAGAGTACCAAATCGTAAAACCCTTAATTAAAGGTTTAGCTATTACAAAATCTGCAGAAAAAATTGCTGGAAATACAGATATATATTGGAATATAACTTGAACTATAATAAGTATCGCAAACAAGTACACTGATTTAACTGTGTTAACAATATTCTTGTAATTGATTGCCGTTTGAAAAAAAACAAAAGCACATAGAGCCGAAAATATAATTCCTGAAATAATTAAATTAATTCTAATTTTTGAAATTTTTCTTAAATTAATTATATTCAAACCATTATGTGTTTTAACAATAAAATTACGTTTTAAATGATTTCGTGAGGTAATAAAAAGCTCATCTTCTGAAGAAGATCTTATAGGAAATTTAATGCCTACATTTGGATCTACTAGTCGTGTGGACCACCAAGGATCAGAACCTGTATGATTAAGAAGTAAGCCAGGTTGTTTGATCTTTATGCAGGAAAAGGATGAAACATTTATATTTAGAGGACATATATTATCGTCTGGCAATATTTTAAAAAAAATGTTTTTTTCGTAATGCTCAAATGCCACAAGAGGTTGACCATCACGTTCAACTCTTATCAATCCATTTCCAGACGTGCCTCTGTTCCATGCTAGCTTTTGATCGAATATAATTGCTTTTGGGTCATGATTTTTTTGAAAATGTGTCAGATCTGGATTATAAAACGAACCAGATGACGCGTCTGTACCGTAACGTGAAAATATTTCTGTATTATCGGGTGTATACCAGGCGGGGATTTCTAATATGGAGATAATGATAAAAATAATCAAAGACAATAATTTTATAAATTTTTTTTTGCTGTAAACGATAGACATATTATTACCATTAAATGACTATTATAAGAAATTAAATATATTCTTTTACAGAAGTAGGTGGCGAGTGAAGGAAATTTTCCACCTGTTCTGGCGTGCCTAGCATACCAACTTCCTCAAGGAGAATGTCTGTAATAGTTACTTTTTTGTTATCATTAATTAAACGGTTATAGATAGGGGCTATATAGCGTTCACCCTTTTCTATCCCATCAGGACGTGCGAAATGCTCTTTATATGTGGTGCGATATAGCTGAATGCTTTTAAACCAGTAGAGCCCTAATGTTGCGAAATCAGAGATACGAACTTTTTCACGTACTTCAGTTACGGTCTGTTTATGATCAAGTTTCACAAATGACCAGCCATCTCCTGGGGCTCGAAAACAAGGAATCCAACCATCACAGGTAGATGGATCTGGAGGAGTCATGAGAGAGGGAGTAACGTAGGTGTCGATATTATAAACCGCAAAGGGAAGCTCATTGTTTGCCTGCTCTGTTAAGAGTAGAGCGGACGTAGCCTGACCATCTGTTACGTCATTTAGCTCAATAATCTGGTCCACAATGATGCCCAGTTTTTGACAACGCTCCATAATATAAGGCTTTGCACCGGTATCTTTACGCGTGACAAAACGGAAACACCATTTCTGGTCGCGAAAGGCTGTCAGGCTGAGCATAGACCAGTCAAAGAGCGGACGCCCAAGGACCTCAATTTCATATTTTGGTACGGTATAGCCTGCTTTTGTGAAGCGAGATCCCATTCCAGCCATTGTAATCGCCATGATACCGGTCATGTTTACCCCTGCGCTATGCGGTCGCGAGCAATGAGTGCTTTTATAGCATCAATGTCATTTTCAACAAACTCTCTGGGACGAATTGAACGATCATCAATATAAAAGCCTTCTGTGCCCGGCCATGGCTTACCTAAATGTAGTTCATCGAAAGGGACATCATGACGTTGCAGCCATTCCAGCAATGTCGGGCTGACTGTTTTGGTAATTTGGCCTAGATTGCCGTTATTGGATCGCATGCCTCGTGATGAATTGAGTACAATGCGCCAGCCATCAGCATGCATTTGTCTGAGACGTGCAATTATACGAGGTTCAGGGGCGACATCAGCATAGTCACACCCTCCTGATTTAATGTCACATAATGTGCCATCAATATCTACAACGAGAACTTTGTCTTTACCAATCATGCTATTTTCTCCAGATCGTTCAGAATCCTGGCAGCCGTTAATGCAAAACCGGCTAGTTTTTTTGGTCTATCGGCATGCAGGGGTAACATTGAGAGAAAAAGAGAAAGCTCAATGGCCCGTACAGAGACTATATCAATTTCAGCTTCGTTCAATCGTCGCAGAAAGGCGTCTTTGGCCCAATTGGGTGGACCGCCTGCATCTAGATGACAGTCTAATGTAAGTGTATCATTGAAATTACAGTTAAAGAGATCATTATTAATAAAATCATAGCCGCCCACAATTGAATGGCTGAATTTGGCTATATCATAGAGAGGGTGCATCAATCCAGATTCAAGGTTTATGGCTCCGCGTGGGTCGATGAGACGCATAAGTCCTAATCGTTTGTCAAACAGGATGTTTGAAAAACAAGGGTCTCCATGGCCGAATACGAGATGGGGATCTGGGAAGGATCTGATTGCTTTTTCAATATAGGGTGTTGCTGCTGCCTGCATGGTCCGAATACCGCCTCGTGGACCGGATGCCTGAAGGATCGTGTCTAATGTCTTTCCTTCTTTCATTGTCAGAAAATGTTCGATTCTGGCGTCCAGTTTCCCCAAAATGTGATTTCGGCCCGCAGATATCGTCTTTTCCCGGTTTGCTTCTCCCTTCTTACGAGAAGAAAGAAATGCGAAAAAACAATCAAGTAATAACTCTAAATCGTCGCGTTGGAGGGCGCCGTGAACAAACTGGATTGCCACATCGGGGATGGATAAATATTCCATTGAGTATCCTGCTTTCCCTTCTTCTCTCCAAAAATCGAATGTTGGGATAAGAAAGCGTTTCATTTCCTCAGGGGCGATATGGAAATATTTATATTCAGCTTCCATCTTGGTGATATCAGATGAACTTTTGCGAAAAATACCTTTTTCTGTGGAGCTTTGGTTGAAATATCGTGTTTCTGTTGACCCTTCTAAGAACCGGAACAGGTTTTTAGGCTCTCGAATATCCACCATGTTAAGATGATCAACCATAACAGGGGCATTTTCAGCGAGTTGGAGAAGGATATTGCGTTGTTCTTCCATATTTCTGGCGCGAAAAAATATAATAGCATCTTCCATTTTTAAAACTATAGGAGCGGAATCGCGACTCACTGATGCCAAAAAAGTTGTTCCTAACGCAAAAGCTGATTTTTCAATAATCAATGCAAGCTTTTCCATATGAAGTGGTGCGATACAGGAAGGTATTACAAGGTAAAATTTCTTATTTTTACAGAGTTCTATATCATCTGCCAGAGCTTGAGCCGCTTTGTCTGTATCAATGATTAAGAAGTCAACATGTGCCTGTTCTGCTGCTGAACGGATTTCTTTCCAAAAATGTGTTCTACGCCGAACTATTTTTGAAAAAGAAACATTTCCTATAATTGATTCTATTTCAGAAGGGGGAGGAACCCTGTCATCCAGGATGACAATCATATTATGTGACATATTTCTTTATTCTTTACTGAACCGAGGATCAACGCAGATAGTTCTTAAGATACGTGTAAGGAATCCATAAATTGCCGCAGGCCATGAGGCGAGGATAACCAAAATACAGCTTGCTGCCGAGGCTGCAAGAGCTGGGTCTATATGGGGTGATGTGGCAGCATGCCATTCCTGTGTTACGCGGTTGATTAAGAGCAGGGCTGTATTATGAAATTCGGGAGGAAGCGTTATGTGTACAAAATAAGCTGTAGCGGCTAGTTCTAATCCCCATATAGCTGCGGTAATCACGATTAAGGTTGCACCCTGCCTATAGAGTAGATTTTTCCCGTCAATTGTAACCAGGCGCAGCTTATCGATAAAATGCAGAGTAAATAGTGTATTCTTTTCTGCATGATTAATTACAATATAATTTTGAAGACTGGCGAGTGCTTGAGGTAATATCAAAAAACATATCCCGTCCATAATTAAAATTAAGGTCGTCATAAATTCTATTATTCTAATGTTGTTATTTAAATTTATATGTATATATTTATTTGTCATTATAAATGAAAGCAGGGATAAAATGGCTATAGCATCAAAAATGCGATCTAATATAATGACGATAATTGATTTTGATATTTTCTTACTTATTAAACATAAGGCTGAAAGACGGAAAATTTCTCCTAATTTAAAAGGTATGATATCGACAAAAGGGACAATGGTGAAATAAAGATAAAAAACCGTTCGTGCCGGTATTTTTAGAAGAAAGCTTGATATAATACATAAGCGAATGGCTCGTAAACAATGAACAAAGGAGTAGATCATCATTGAACATATAATAGCCATTACAGAAAAAGATGGCCTAAATAGTTTTGGACCAAAATATTTTATGGCAAAGAAAAAGCACATGAGGCTTATGATGGTTGCGATAAGGCGTAACCAATAAGTTTCCCGACATGGGTAAGACCTGAAACAAGGAGTCTTTTTTACCTCGGATTTTGCAAGTCTGGCTGAAAAAAGCATGGTTTCAAAAATGATCCGTTTTAGGTTTTACGTCTTTATCATTAGGCCATGCTTTAATCACGGTAGAAGGGTAACCACTCCATTTTATATGTCGGTGATCATCAGTTTGAAATTTCGAGGGGGATATAAGACGGTGCCAGAGCAGGCCTAAAATTTGGAATCCCATACGAGAAAGCTTTGCATTAGAAATTTGGTCTTCCTCTCGCCATGTAAGAGGAAAGAAAGCTAACCTGAAGGGCTGGGCAGCGATGGCCAAAATCAGATAATAGTTAAAGGTTAAATCGTCTGCAAAAAATCTGTGAAATCCATTTTTAAATGTGGATAAACGAAATAGATTTAATCCAGACCCAAGATCATAAAGGCGTTGTCTGGAAATAAGAGAGAAAAGCATATTAAATAGCTTATTAGCGCCCGTGCGCAGCATAGAATACCCTTTTAGGTGCGCTCCTTTCATAAAACGTGCACCCATTAGAAAGTCGAGCTCTTGGTATGTTTTGTCTTCCAGGTAGGGAAGAAGGTCATCAATACTTCCTTGGTCGTCTCCATGTAAGACGATCAGAAAATCATAATCATGCTTTTCCCCGAATTCTATTGCGACTTTGTGGGACCCGCCAAGACCATAATTATGATCGTTACGCAATAATGTACGGTGGGATATCCCCCGGAGTGATTCTAAACCGACTTGAGCAGCCTTAAGGGTTTGGTCGGAGGACCCGTTATCAATGCAAACGACACCATCAACAGCATCTGTGATCTTAGGATGGGATAATTGTTTAAGAACACGAGAAATCTGTTTTTCGCAATTATACATCGGAACAAATATAAGTATTTTATTTCTGTATTCCATAAACTTTCCAATATTTATTGAAGTATAAAATCAAAAATTAATTAATTTTATTTATTATAAAACGCATATCATGATTTATTTATCAAAAGAAAATTTTGTCCCCCTTTTTCTTCAAGGAAGGCATAAATTGCCATGTGATCTCTCCTTTCTGACTGATAGAAATAACATATTAACGATTATGCCAAAAGAGATACCATGCTTTCTCTTTAATAACTGTTTCTTTCGTGCATCTCCTGTGTTTCTATAGCTTAATGACTATGATTTTCGGCCAGTCGATAAATTTTTTGTCGCAAAATGTCGTCTGGAATTTGCCTAAAAACTGTAGGATTGATGATCTTCAGGGATTAAAAGCTGTCCTTCCAGATGATGTTGTCTGGAAAATGCCCTGAGGCGTGCACGTGTGAGAACGGCATGATTAACAGCTTCCATATGGCTTGCTATGACAGTTGCATAGGGGGCAGCTATGCAGACTGATCTGACGTCATGCTCATCCATAATAATGGATTCTCCTGTCTTAAGCTGGGCATCGCCGGCATTGAGGATGATAATATCAGGATGATAATGTATTAATGCCTGTTCAACCTGCTAATTCCAGACTGTATCGCCAGCGATATAGAGAGTTTTTTCGTCAGGATGTTGAAAAACCACGCCAGAAACCATTCCCAGAAGCTCCTCAAATCGGGCCACGGTGGCTTTGCTGCCATGAGTTCCGTTGGTTTTATGAAGAGTCACACCTTCAAAGTTTGTGTTTTCAGTCAGAACATGCACGTCTTTGAAGCCTTGTGAGCGAAGCAGATCAGCATCTTGCTCATGTTGGGTAAAAATGGGGATTTCTTTTGGTATCAGGATAATCGCGGCTTCATCCCAATGGTCGGGGTGGGTATGGGTTGTGATAACAGCGTCCACATCAAGGATTTCACTCATGGGTGTTTTTAAGGAAGTGCGTGGATTGGAAAGGTGGGCATTTAAAGTGCCCGCAAAGCCGGGATAAGCTTCTTTTTCTGCAAGATAGGGGTCAATGAGAAAGCGTTTTCCACCATAGATCAGCCGTAAAGTTGCATTACGGATTTGCGTGAGTTTCATTGATTTTCTCCATTAAGGACCAAATAGTCCAGAATTAATTAAAAAAATATCAGTCAAGTAAGGACAGAAAAAGAGAAAGTTTTTCCTCCATTATGGCGTTATCCCCTATCAGGGAGGTGAAAATCTGCAAGCCCGGAAACCCGAGGATAAGCAGAGAGGCCAGTTTTCTGGCATCATGGCGGACTGTAATGGAGCCTTCTTTCTGACCGCGTTCAATTGTAAGGGCCAGGGCAAGTTCAAAGCGGTTAAAATCCTCTTCAATTCTTTTTTTGACAGCCTTGTCATGAGGGGCCAATTCAATCGCCTGATTAATTCCCATGCAGCTGCTCCCTTTTTCAGGGTCTCTAGCATCAGCAACAATCATACGGAAAAAGCGTTCAATGCCTGTTCTGGCATGTTTATCTGCGAAGATTTTTATCATGTCCTGATAACGATCTTCGCGGTAACGGTCAAAAGCTTCCAGAAAGAGATCATATTTACTGCCAAAGCTATTATAAAGGCTGCTTTTGCTCAGATTAGTCGCCTTCAGAATGTCGGATAAAGATGTACCCTCATATCCATATCGCCAAAAGAGCTTCATGGATTTCTGCAAGACATCTTTACGGTCAAATTCCTGAGGGCGTGCCATAAATTATCCTCGATTGATCTCTGCGTCTGAGTTTAATAATTTTGAACCTATGAGTCCATAACTATTTTCTACTCTTGTCATTATGACGTTATGGGAGGAATGCTTTCGTTAATTCATTACAGATATGTCCCAATCTCATTAATAAATGTTATTGAGCTCCCAAGCGCTACCGGGGTTTATATGACTTTCTGAAACCCTGCCTGGCTGCGAGACAGAAAATTTGTGAGCTATATTCATGGACAAGCCTACCACCGAAGCTGCCGGTTCGCCTTCGGTTCTTCATCCAACCAGATTGGACAGACCTCAAAAATTCGTTTTCCGAATTGTTATTGCCGTTGCTATTGCGCATTTTCTTAATGATCTGCTTCAGGCAGTCCTGCCGTCACTTTTTCCCATGTTGAAGAGTAATTACAAACTAAGTTTTACGCAGATCGGATGGATTGCCTTCATATACCAGTTTACAGCCTCTCTTTTTCAGCCGTGGATAGGACTTTATACGGATAAACACCCCAAACCATATTTACTACCAGTGGGTGTGATCGCAACATTAGTAGGTATTGGTTTGTTGGCTATATCACCGACTTATAGCATGTTGCTGGTTTCTGCGGCTGTTATTGGTATTGGATCGGCTAGTTTTCATCCAGAAGCATCACGTATCGCGCGTATGGCCTCTGGAGGGCAGTTCGGTACAGCACAGTCACTCTTTCAGGTTGGGGGTAATTTCGGTTCTGCCATCGGGCCATTAATCGCATCAGTAGTGATTCTGCCTTATGGTCAGGCGGCTATTGGCTGGCTAGCCTTTGCGGCGATCGGTGCCATCTGGATTCTTTTTGGCGTTACAAAATGGCGTATAAGACATGGCTCTATGACAAGCATCGTAACGCGTTCTGGAAAATGCCTTTCAGCTTATGACCATGTCACGATTTTACGGGCTATGGTTGTTATTGCTGTGCTGATGTTTGCCAAATTTATTTATATTGGCTCATTCCAGAATTACTTCACCTTTTATCTGATTAAACGCTTTGACCTTACGGCAGCGCAGTCGCAGTTTTATCTGTTTGCTTATTTGACGGCTATTGCGGTTGGTACTTTTGCGGGAGGGCCGATTGGTGACCGTATTGGGCGCAAAGCGGTTATCTGGGTTTCGTTTCTTGGGGTTGTACCATTTGCATTGGCTCTGCCTTACGTAAATCTCTTTTGGACAGCGATTTTTGCCATTTTGATAGGGCTTATTCTTTCTTCAGCTTTTTCGGCTCTTGTGGTTTATGCGCAGGAATTAATGCCTGGTCGTGTCGGTCTGGTCTCTGGTGTTATGTTTGGGCTTATGTTCGGCATTGGGGGGATTGGAGCCGCCGGTCTTGGCTACCTGGCTGATCTTTATGGGATCATCTGGGTTTACAAATTTACGGCATTTCTTCCATTGCTTGGATTTGCAACGGCTTTACTGCCCAAATCACGGGTCCATCCGTAAATTTTATCAAAGGAGAGATGTGTTTAGAGGCACTCTCTCCTTTCATTCCGTTTTTATGATAATGTGCTGCCAGGTTGGCCGAGGCTTGTGGAATGTTCAAAGCGCAGGGCTGTTTCTGGGCGGGCAACATTAAAGGCAGCATGTGTGGCCATGGCACCTTCTGAAAAACCTTGTAGGATCAGTTTCAGTTTCCCTGGATAGGTAGCAATGTCACCAATAGCAAAGATCCCGGGCGTACTCGTTTCCAATGTTGCGGGGTTAACAGGGATTGTATTGCGGTGAGTCTGTATGCCCCAGCGTGCAATAGGCCCCAGATCCGTTGAGAGGCCGTAAAAAGCGAGAAGGTGGTCAACATCCAGCCTTTTTACAGTGCCATCAAGTGAAATCACATCAATGGATGTGAGCTGGTTATTTTCACCATTGAGAGCATGAAGCTGGTAAGGGACAATTTTTTCGATCTTACCTTCTCTTACCTTCTCTTCAATGCGGGCAAGTGTCTCTGGCGCACCGCGAAATTGTTCGCGGCGGTGGAGAAGATAGATATGCTCGGAAATATCAGAGAGTAAAAGTGCCCAGTCCAGAGCAGAATCCCCTCCTCCAGCAATCAGGAGGCGTTTGCCAAGAAAGTCATCTTTCCTGCGAATGAAATAATGAACACATCCTCCTGTCTCATAGGCTTGCAGACCTTGAAGGGGGGGGCGGTTCGGGCCAAAGGCACCGGCACCAGCAGCAATGATAACGGCTTTGGCTTTTACACGGTCACCGCGCTCATTGGTGAGGATGAAATCCCCTCTTGTTCCTTCGAGGGAGGCAACACGGCTTCCCAGAATTCTGGGAATTTCAAACGGAGCAATCTGTGTTTCCAGAGCATCAATTAAGGCACTTCCGGTAATGGCAGGATGCGCAGGGATGTCGTAAATCGGCTTTTCTGGATAAAGCGTTGCGCACTGTCCCCCGACATAGGTCAGAACGTCCATCAGCACACAGTTAAGGCGTAACATACGGCACTCAAAAGCGGCAAAAAGGGCGGTAGGGCCAGCACCGATGATAGCGATGTCAGTATCGTAAAGAGAAGTCTGAGTCATGATTAATGTTACATAGGGCTAATAAGTTTATTAGGCCAGTCCCGAAGAAAAAATCTTTTACATTCTAAATATTCTTGATCCGAAATGAATTGACTTATTCTTTCCCTTCCTCACACAATCATTTCCATAAAATTGTAATATGGTTTGGGAGAGCTTTGAATGTCTGATCGTCGAACTGTTACGTTGATTTCTGGTGATGGAATTGGTCCTGAAATCACTGAAGCGACAATTTCCGTGCTTGATGCTCTTAAAGCTCCCTTTGATTGGGACATTCAGAAAGCCGGAATGACAGCTCTCGAAGAATGTGGAGATCTCCTGCCAGAAGCAACATTGGAAAGTCTCAGCCGTACAAAGCTTGCCCTGAAAGGGCCGCTGACAACACCGGTGGGGAAGGGGTTCCGTTCTATCAATGTGACCTTACGCCAGCGTTTTGATCTTTATGCTAATGTCAGACCAGCCAAGACTCTCTTGCCGGGAGGACGGTTTGAGAATGTTGACCTCGTTGTCGTGAGGGAAAATATCGAGGGTCTTTATGCTGCCATGGAGCATTATCTCCCTGTCGGAGGAGACCCTGAAGCTGTTGCCTATGGGGCCGGGTTTAATTCTCGTCAGGAATGTGCCCGTATTATTGATTTTGCCTTTACCTATGCCCTCAAGAATGGTCGCAAAAAAGTGACTCTGGTCCATAAAGCCAATATTCTTAAAGCCTTGAGTGGCATTTTTCTTCATGAGGGGCGGCGTATTGCAGAGCATTATAAAGGACGGATTGCCTTTGAAGAACGTATCGTGGATGCCTGTGCCATGGAGCTTGTCATCAAGCCTGAAACTTATGATGTGGTCGTTACTACGAACCTGTTTGGTGATATTCTTTCCGACCTGGCAGCTGGGCTGGTAGGGGGGCTGGGAACAGCACCTGGCGCGAATATCGGTCCAGGAATGGCAATATTTGAAGCAGTGCACGGGTCAGCACCTGATATCGCAGGGCAGGACAAGGCTAACCCTCTGGCTTTGTTGCGTGCAGCGATCCTGATGCTTCGTCACTGTGGGTATGAAGGACAGGCGATAAAGCTTGAGGCTGCTATAGAGCATCTGATTGTTAAGGAAGGTGTGAGAACTTTTGATCTTGGTGGAAGTGTCGGCACTAAAGAATTTACAAAATTACTGATTCAGAACCTGGGAGCCTAAGAATGACTGAGAATGCTGATTTATGGCAAACGCTGAATGTAGCTGGAACCTCATATCGTTATTTCAGTCTGAAAAAATTAGCCTCAAAGACAGGCTCATTAGAGCGACTTCCTTATTCTTTGAAGATATTGCTGGAAAATGTTGCCCGCCAGAAAGATGAAAAAGGCGTTCAGGCTTTCGGGGCGTGGATGGAAACAGCCCATTCAGATCAGGAAGTTCCTTTTATGCCGGCCCGGGTGTTGATGCAGGACTTTACCGGGGTTCCAGCGATTGTTGATCTTGCAGCCATGCGTGAGGGGGTCAAAAATCTTGGCGGCAATCCGGAATCGGTTAACCCCCAGATACAGGTTGATCTGGTGATTGATCACTCTGTGCAGGTTGATGAGGCAGGGCGCCCTGATGCACTTGCCCATAATATGGCACTGGAATTTGAACGCAATCGCGAGCGTTATCAGTTTCTGCGCTGGGGGCAGAAGGCGTTTCAGAACTTTCGTGTTGTGCCTCCCGGGGCTGGGATATGCCATCAGGTTAATATTGAATATTTGGCGCCTGTTGTGTGTCAGGAAGAGACAGAAGAAGGTTCAATCCTGTTTCCGGACAGTGTTTATGGCACAGATTCTCATACAACCATGGTGAATGCACTGGGTGTCCTTGGCTGGGGCGTCGGTGGGATTGAAGCAGAAGCAGCTATGTTGGGGCAGGCAAGCTCATTGCTTATTCCTGATGTCATAGGAGTAAAGCTTGTGGGCCAGTTGCCAGAAGGGGTTACGGCAACCGACCTTGTTTTGACCATAACCAAGGCCTTGCGCGCCAAAGGTGTTGTCGGAAAATTTGTTGAGTTTTATGGTCCTGCCCTTGATAATCTGCCTTTGGCTGACAGGGCCAGTATTGCCAATATGGCACCGGAATATGGGGCGACTATTGGCTTTTTCCCGGTCGATCAGCACACATTGGATTATTTACGCCAGACAGGCCGCTCCGAAGAGCAGATCACTTTGGTTGAAGCCTATTGCAAAGGGCAGGGTCTTTTCAGGGAAGCTGCAAGTCCAGAACCCCGTTTTACCGATCGCGTGGTCATTGATCTGGCGATGATAGAGCCCTCTCTTGCAGGGCCCAAACGGCCACAGGACCGTCTTTCACTTAAAGATGTTCCGAAATCTTTCCAGGACCTCCTGAATGTTCCAGTTAATCAGGAAGAGCGTCAGAGGGTCGTCCCTTCTTCCAAAGGTGATTTTTCGCTCTCTCATGGGGCCGTTGTCATTGCTGCAATTACGTCCTGTACCAGCACATCCAATCCTGAATTACTGATTATGGCGGGGCTTGTCGCCAAGAAAGCATGTGCCCTGGGGCTGAAATCCAAACCATGGGTCAAAACATCTCTGGCTCCGGGTTCCAGGGTGGTGACAGATTATCTAAGCAAGGCGGGGTTACAATCTTCACTGGATGCTCTGGGTTTTCAGACAGTGGGTTATGGGTGCACGACCTGTATTGGGAATTCTGGTCCTCTTTCTCCTGATGTTACGAAGCTGATTGAAGAAAACCATTTGTTAGTAGGGGCTGTCCTTTCGGGAAACCGCAATTTTGAGGGGCGTATTTCGCCTCATGTGCGGGCTAATTATCTGGCCTCACCACCGCTTGTGGTGGCCTATGCGCTTCTGGGACGGATAGATGAAAATATTATGGATGCTGTTTTGGGCCATAAGCCGGATGGAAGCGCCATAACACTCTCAGACCTCTGGCCTGCGAGGCATGAGGTCTCTGAAGTTATGGCGACTATTCTGAGCCCAGAGGAGTTCAGGGACTGTTATAGCAGGGTGACGGAGGGTTCACCGGAATGGCAGGCTTTGGGGGGAGGCAGTCATTCAGCCCTTTATGAGTGGGATGAAAGATCAAGCTATATCCAGAAACCTCCTTATTTTAATGATATTTCCTCTGAAGTTCTTCCTGTGGAACCTATCAGCAATGCTCGTATTCTTGCCTTGCTGGGTGATAATGTCACGACCGATCATATCTCTCCAGCCGGGGCGATCGCCTCAGAGTCTCCAGCCGGATTATATCTGAAAGAGCATGGGGTCGAAAAATGTGATTTCAACTCTTATGGGTCTCGCCGTGGGAATGACCGCGTGATGGTAAGAGGGACATTTGCCAATATCAGACTGCGTAATGAAATGGTCTCAGGTAAAGAGGGAGGATATACGCGTCTTTTCCCAGGGGGGCAGGTTACGACCATTTTTGAAGCCTCAGAATTTTACAGACAGCAGAATGTGCCTTTGGTGATTATTGGCGGGCAGGAATATGGTATGGGATCTTCACGTGACTGGGCCGCGAAGGGGACAAAACTGCTTGGCGTAAAGGCGGTTATTGCTGAAAGTTTTGAGCGTATTCACCGCTCTAATCTCGTGGGGATGGGCGTGTTGCCTCTCACTTTCCCTCAAGGTGTTAATAGGAAAACCCTTGGCCTTACAGGAGAAGAAACGCTTACTCTTGAAGGAATGGAATCCCTATCCCCGCGCGTAGAGGTTTTACTGGTCATTAAAGATACAGAGGGAAAGATTGTAAAACTTCCTCTTCTCTGCCGGATTGATACGTCTGATGAGCTTCTGGCTTATCGGAACGGAGGGATTTTGCCTCTGGTTGCGCGTGATCTTGCCCGGTAAGGGAGGAAGCGAGCGGGTTCCAGAAAGAGACAGACTATTTGTGAGGAACGTCGCGTAAGATAGCGACTTTTTTCTCAAGGAAAGGTAGGATAAGGCCATGCAATTAATCCTCCTTTCCCCTGAGCAAACTGTTTTTTTTGCGAATCTTCTGGCAAGCTGCGTACAAAAAGGAGACTGTCTGGCCCTGACAGGCCCCTTAGGTGCTGGTAAAAGTACTTTTGCACGCGCTTTTCTGCGTGCTGTTGCGCAAGATCCTGCTCTTGAAGTCCCCAGTCCCAGTTTCTCGCTCGTTCAGGCTTATGAAACTCCTTTAGGGGCGGTGTTTCATTATGATCTCTGGCGGCTTTCAGGCCCTGATGAGCTTTATGAGCTGGATTGGGATGAAGCGTGCGAATCCCTTATGATCGTAGAATGGCCAGACCGGGCAGAAACGCTTTTGCCTGCCCATGCCCTGCATATTGAATTTAACTATGGTCACGGCGAAGAGGAACGTTCTGTCACCTTGAAAGGGTGGCCGGAAGAAAGATTACAGTTCCTGAAAGCAGGGCTAGGGCTATGACCATTGCCACGATACCGGCCTCATGCCCGTTTTTGGATTATGTGGCCCGGTTCTGGCTTGAAAAGCAGGGTCCCACTTTAGCAGAAAACCAGTCTGAACTGAGCGCGCGTGGCATGATTCTGGTGCCTGGACGAAGGGCGGCCAGAGCCCTGATGGAAGCTTTTCTGCGCGTTCTGGATGGCAAAGCAGCTCTATTGCCAGATATTATTGCCATTGGTGATGTAGGTGAAACAGATCTTTTCCCTTTAGCCCTTGAAGTCGAGACGCCTCCCCCTGTTGAAGCCAATCGCCGCCTGGCGGTTTTGGCACAGTTAATTTTACACGCCCCCCTTTTCCAGTCAGCGCGGGATAAAATCAGTCTCGAACGTGTTTGGCCTTTAGCCCAGGCTCTGGCTGAGTTGATGGATGAAGCTGAGCGGTGCGGCGTTGATTTGAAAGAAGCCCTTCCAGGCGCAGTTGAAGAAGAATTTGCCCATCATTGGGAACAGACTCTGCTGTTCCTCCAGATTGTAACGGATTTCTGGCCCCAATGGCTGAAAGAACAAGGGTTGAGTAATCCTGTCGCGCAGCATAGGTCTCTCCTTGAAGCGCATGGAAAATTTTGGCAGCAAACACCTCCTTCGATGGTGATCTGGGCCGTTGGTTTTTCAGATGGGATGGGAGGGATTGCTGAATTTCTGAAAATTATAGCATCCCTGCCTTTGGGGACAGTTATTTTACAGGCCGTTGATCTGGAACTCGATCAGGGCTTGTGGGAAGCTTTACCAGAATCACATCCGCAATATCCTTTTTTTGATCTCCTAAATCAGATGGAGCTTGACCGCAGTGCCATAGATTTATGGGGCGAGAGTCATTATTCTGCCCGCGAAGAGCTTTTGCGTACTGTCATGCTCCCTGAAAAGGGACTGTCACGCTGGACAGAGCTTTGTGACTGTTCAGCCCTTTCGGCCCTTTCTCTTCTGGCAGCCTCTGACATACAGCAGGAAGCAGGAGCCATAGCCCTTATTTTAAGAGATGTTGCCTCTCAGCCGGGGCGGTCAGGAGCCTTGGTGACGCCTGATCGTGATCTGGCATATCGTGTCAGGGCAGTGCTTCTGCGTTATGGGATTCATGCCGATGATAGTGCCGGTACTTTACTGAGCCAGACGCCGGTTGCTGTCTTTCTGCGTCTGATAGCGCACGCAGCAGCGAATGAGTATGCGCCTGTTTCATTACTGGCTGTCCTGAAACATCCTTTCGCTTCCTTGGGGTTAAAACCGGGAGTGTGTCGTTCTTTAGCACGTCTTTTGGAGCGTCATGTTCTGCGTGGTCCCACTCCTGAAGCGGGATTCCCCGGCCTTTATGCTGCGCTGGAAGAACGTGTTTCTCCCGAGAGAGGGGTGGGGGAGGATGAGAGATCCCTTTCTCTTCAGGAAGAACTGAAGCAGTTCCTGCAAAAGCTGGAAAAGGCATTTGCTCCTTTATTGTCCCTTACGGGTTTTCAGGTCATGCCGGTCTGGCTGGAGGCCCTGATTGAATGTGCAGAAATGCTTTCTCTCTCAGAAAGGGAGGGAGAGGAGCCCAGCCAACCCTTATGGCAGGGGGATGATGGGGCCATGTTATCGCACCATCTAGCTGAACTCATGATCTGGACAGGAGACTTACCGAGTGAGGGGATAGAGGGTGTTGAGGGGTTTTTGACGGTCTCACTATCAGGGCTTGCATTGCAGGGGTTGAAGGGACATCAGGGAGGGGTGGAATTAGCCCATCCCCGTATCTCCATTCTCGGTGTGCTGGAAGCGAGATTGCTTTCCTTTGATACCGTGATCATGGGAGGATTGTCAGAGGGAAACTGGCCGCCTTCGGTTAATCCCGGTCCCTGGCTCAGCCGCCCGATGAGACATAAGGTTGGTCTGTTCTCTCCAGAAAAAATTATAGGCCAAAGTGCACATGATTTTACGACGACCTTATTAGCATCAGAGAAGGTCGTTCTCGCCTATGCCCGGAGAGAGGCTGGAAAACCAACGGTTATTTCTCGCTGGCTTGCCCGCTTTGAGGCTTTTCTTTCAGGTCAGACAGTCCTTTCAGGAGAGCCGAAACAGTTACAGCCCCATCCGGCCCTGCAATGGCAGCAGGCTCTTGACCTTCCTTCAGGCGATGCGTGTCCTGTTCACCCACCGCAACCTCGTCCCCCGGTTGCTTTAAGACCTAAACGTTTTTCCATTACAGATATTGATATGCTTGTGAAAGATCCTTACGGACTTTATGCAAAGCGTATTCTGAAATTAAGAGCCTTGGATCCATTGGAAGAAGAGGCTGAACAGATCATATTTGGTCTCATCGTGCATAAAGCCATGGAAGAGATGGTGAATGCTCATACTTCAGAATGGCCCCGAAATGCCCAGAAAGAACTGGAAGGCTATTTTGAGAAAGCTCTAAAGGGCATTTCAGTCAAATCAGCCTTGAAAGCTTGGTGGCAGCCACGCCTGAAAAATATCGCTTCCTGGGTATGTGAACAGGAAGATTTGATGAGGGGAAAAGGGCCTTCTTTCCGTTCTTATACAGAAATTGCAGCAGAGTGGTACGGTGAGCTTTCTTCAGGCCGAAAATTCCAGTTAATAGGTCGGGCTGACAGGATAGATCTTATGAATCCTGATGGGCAGGGGAATGTGGCCGCCCGCATTTTCGATTATAAAACGGGTTCACTCCCAGACAAAAAAGACGTTTTGCAGGAATGGAGCGCCCAGCTTGTTTTGGAAGCAGCCCTTCTGGCAGAGGGGGCATTTAAAGGATTACCTCCAGCCCAGACTCAGGAACTGATTTACTGGAAACTGAGTGGGGGGGCAAAATCGGGTGAAATCCGTGAGATATCAGCCTTTGGAAACAGGCCAGATAGTCTGGATTTCGTAGAGACTGTTTTATCCCATGTCACAAACCTTCTTGAGGATTATGACAGGCCCAGGCAGGCTTATCTTTCAAGGCCCAGGATTAACCATGTTCCCCGTTATTCAGATTATGGACAGCTCGCTCGCGTTGATGAGTGGTTTTATAATAATGGGGAAGGATAGGTAATCTGGTATGGTTGTAAATTCTTTCCCCAGAAACGAAGCGATTAAACAGGCAGATCAGGCGCAGCTTCAGGCGTCTGATCCGCGTGCTTCAGTGTTTGTTTCGGCTTCAGCAGGGTCTGGCAAAACAAAATTGCTGATTGACCGTCTGCTTAGATTAATGCTGCCGATGGTTCATCACCATGAGGGCAAAACACATATTATTGATGGCGCTCATCCTGGACGGATTCTCTGCCTGACCTATACCAAGGCAGCTGCAGCTGAAATGGCCGGGCGCTTGCAGGCGCGCTTAGGAGAATGGGTTTCCCTTCCCGATGAGGCGCTTGGGCAGCAGCTTGAAAGGCTTGATGTTCCCAATACAGAGCAGACCCGGCAGAAAGCGCGTGGTCTGTTTATTAAAGTGCTGGACCTTCCCGGTGGGTTGAGAATTGAGACCATTCATGCTTTTTGCCAGTCACTTTTGCGTCGTTTCCCCCTTGAAGCAGCGCTTGACCCGCATTTTTCTCTCGTTGAAGAGACTGATAGCAAGATGATGCTGGCTCAGGCTCTTGAAGGAGAAATCGCGGCTCGCCCCAAGAGTGTCACGGCTCTGGCGGGGCAGGTCTCTTTGGAAGAGATGGTCAAGACATTAAGCGGTTTTCTTGAAAAACGTGATATTTTGTCAGAGCTTGCAAAAGAATGGGCCTTAAGGCCCGCTCTTTATAATGAGATTTATCATTCGCTTTTCAATTTGCGTGGAAAAAGTCAGGAGAGGTTGGAGGAAGAAGATCGGTCATCACCATTTGAAGCGGATATTTTAACGCAGTTGGAAATCGCCGCGCCTGCAATGAGTCAGTCGGGGCGCCTCAAAGCTACACCACTTCTAGAATGGTTGAGACAAACGCCTTGTGAGAGAAAGCTTTTTTGTCTGGAAACTGTTTTTCTGAAAGATGATAAAGGCAAAAAAACCAGAGCAATGAATGCAATCGCTGGGAAAGAGGCGCAAAAGTTGGCTCCTGCTCTTCTCCCTCTTTTGGAAAAGGAAGCGCAAAGGCGTCTTGAGCTTTATCAAATGAGAAAATCCCTGGAATTGATAGAGCTGAATAAAGACCTTCTTGAACTGGTATTTCCTGTTCTCCAGCGCTTCCAGCAGGCTAAAAACCAGCGTGGTGGTGTAGATTATAGTGACTTGATCACTTATACGCGCGCGCTCCTGCGTGACCCGGGTGCCTCTTGGGTTCTGTATAAGCTTGATGGCGGTATTGACCATTTGTTGCTTGATGAAGTGCAGGATACGTCAGGTTTGCAATGGGAGATTGCTGGGGCATTAACAGAGGATTTCTTTACGGGAGAAACTGGGCAGGGTGAAAATGTCCGTCCGCGTACAGTCTTTGCGGTGGGAGATTTCAAACAGTCAATTTACAGTTTTCAGGGGGCTGAGCCGGAACAGTTTCATCATTGGCGCCAGAAATTCGCCTGGCGTGTAAAACAGGCGGGCCTCCCCTGGTGTGACCCGGAACTGAATGTCTCTTTCCGTTCAGTTCGACCTGTTCTGTCATTTGTTGATCATGTTTTTATGAACCAAGCGGCTTCAGAGGGACTGCTTGAGGAGGGGAAAGATAAACCAAGGGCACATATTTCAGCCAGACCAGGGCAAGGGGGAAAGGTTGAATTATGGCCGCTAGTCCCGTTGCTGGAAGAGGAAAATAGTGAAGAGTCCCCCTGGCAGGCCCCGCTTCATAATCAGAGGCAGCAGAGTGCCATGCAGCGCCTGGCAGAAACACTCGCACAATGGATTAAAGAGCAGATTGGTAAGCCTCCTCAGACAGGAAAACCGCCTCTTAAAGCAGGTGATATTCTGGTGCTCGTGTCAAAACGTTCAGACTTTATTCCAGTCTTGATCCGGGCGTTAAAAACGCGTTCAGTGCCAGTTGCAAGCTTTTTACGGACCAAGGTGACTGAACAGCTTGCCGTGCGTGATTTGCTGACCCTTTGTGCAATGCTGTTGCTTCCACAGGATGATTTAAGTTTGGCGTGCGTTTTAACATCGCCCTTTGGTGGTGTTAGCGATCAGTCATTAATGGCTTTGATAACAGGTCATGGAGATTGCTCCCTTTTAGGTCAGAAGGGACGCGCCTTATGGGATCTATTGCGTGAGCAGCACCAGAAGAAAAAGGACTGGCAGGAAGCTTGGGAGCGTTTGAACGCTTTATATCGCCGGGTCGATTTCGATACGCCATATGAATTATTGATGCAGGCTTTGGGTCCTTTGGGGGGACGGGCTCGTATTCTGGCGCGGCTGGGGGCAGAGGCTTCAGATGCGATTGATGAATTGCTGACGATGGCTCTGGATTACGAGAAAGAGCATACGTCCTCTCTTCAGGGGTTTCTCAAATGGATGGAAGAAAGTGTCCTTGATACTCGCCGTGAGGCTGAAACGGCCTCTGATGAAGTCAGGATCATGACCGTTCATGGCGCCAAGGGATTGCAGGCGCGGCTTGTGATTCTTCCTGACACGACGGCCTTACCGGGCGAGGGGGATAGCCTTTTATGGGTCGATCATGAGAGGGCGTCTTATCCACTTTGGGTTCCACGCGCTGATTTTGCTACGGATTTCGTAAAAAAACTAAAAGAGAAAGAGCGTAAGAAGGCGTTGGCTGAAAATAACCGCCTTCTTTATGTGGCATTGACACGGGCAAGTGACTGGCTCGTTATTTGTGGATGGGAAAGAAAAAAAGCTCCCAAAGATCATGCTAACTGGCACAGTCTCTGTCAGCAGGCTTTTGAACGGCTGGAACATAAATCAGTTGAAGACTGTTCGCTCGGTTGGGGAGGGCAGAGATATATTTTGCAGGAAGCCCCTGAGGGGGAAGAAAAGGTGCAGCGACCTGCCCAAAAAAGAAAAGAAATTCTGCCTCTGCCGGATTGGGTGGGAGTGGCACCTTTCTGGCGGGCAGAAGCCCCTCCTCAGGAAAGTGCTCTGGCACGCCCTTTAACGCCAAGTCGTCCGGAAGGGATTGAATTTGGCCCATCTCCGGCAGCGCGCTCTCCATTAGAGATTTTGCAGAAAAAAGATCATATGATTCTGGAGAAGTCCGGTCGGGAAAAGGCACTTCAGCGGGGGCAGATGATTCATCGGCTGCTGCAACGCCTTCCAGAAGTTCCCCCTGACGTTCGAATGGAACTGGCGCGCTCCTGGCTCTCTCGTCCAGCCTGGCAGTTGAGTGAGATAGAAATCACTCATTTTCTGAGCTCTATTTTCACAGTGATGAATGACCCTACATTAGCGCCATTATTTGGTCCTCAAAGCAGGGCAGAGCAGTCCATTTCTGGAACATTATCTCTGCCTTCAGATGGAGGTCTTCAATCAGAAGGACGGGTCGTACTGGGGAAAATAGACCGCTTCTGTCTTGAACAGGACAGGTTATGGTTATGTGATTATAAGACAGGCCGCTTTCCGCCGCGTCGGGTTGAAGAAACTCCTTTACCTTATCTGCGGCAGATGGCTGCCTATAGAGCTATTATGATGCAGATCTATCCCAACCATCATGTCAGATGTTTTTTGCTCTGGACTGAAGGGCCGCAAATTACAGAGTTGCCGGCAACATTGTTAGAGAGACATCTTTGGGGTTAAATTAGGTAATTGAAACAATGGTCGGGACGAGAGGACGCTCTTGTGCTTTCCTACCGAATTTACAATATCACGTTAAGGGCCGTATGAAGACGGCATAATAGAAAGGGTTTCCTTATGGCTGGAACAATTGCAGTAACGGATCAGAGTTTTGATTCGGAGGTTTTGAAAGATTCAAGCCCGGTACTGGTGGATTTTTGGGCTGAATGGTGCGGTCCCTGCAAGATGATTGGCCCAGCTCTTGAAGATATTGCTATTGAGTATCAGGGCCGTCTGAAAGTTGCGAAGGTGGATATTGACACTAACCCGGAAATTCCTACCACCTATGGGATCAGAAGCATTCCGACCCTGATGATTTTCAAAGCTGGTAAGCTCATTGCGCAGCAGACAGGGGCTTTACCAAAAAGTCAGCTGAAAGCATGGATTGATCAGCATTTAGGCTGATTGATATTTTTAAGCTGAGTGTGCGACTATAGCGGGTTCAGGAAGGATTGTGTAGAAGAGGGTCATGTCTATAAAATCTGTTTTTCCTGAACCTGTTTTACTCACTACTTCCGAAGATGTTGCACGTTTCTGCGATTCTGTCAGTCAGGAAAGCTTCGTGACAATTGATACGGAGTTTGTGAGAGAAAAGACCTATTGGCCGAATCTCTGCCTTGTTCAGATCGCTGGAGCTCATCAGGTCGGCCTGATTGATGCCTGTATTCCTGGAATTGATCTGTCTCCATTAAAGACTCTTCTGGCGAAGCGTGACTGTTTGAAAGTCTTTCATGCAGCACGCCAGGATCTGGAGATTTTTCTTCATATTTTTGGGGAACTGCCTGTCTCCCTTTTTGATACGCAAATTGCTGCGATGGTGGCTGGATTGGGAGAGCAAGTTGGTTACGACACCCTTGTCGGGTCATTAACCGGTGCACAAATTGATAAGAGCCACCGTTTCACAGACTGGGCGAGGCGTCCATTAAGTAAGGCACAAATTGCCTATGCAGCTGCTGATGTGACCCATTTGCGGATGGTCTACCAGCTTTTAAAAGAAAAACTTGATGAACAGGGTCGCTCTGGCTGGGCGACTGCGGAGCTTGAGACGCTTCTGGCAGAAGAAACTTATTGCCCTGATCCATATCAGTTATGGCGCAAGTTAAAACCCAGAACGAATAGCCGCCGTATATTGGGTATTTTGCAGGAATGTGTTGCCTGGCGTGAGTATGAGGCACAGCGTCTTGATTTGCCCCGTCAACATATAATCCGTAATGAAAGCCTGTTGGAAATTGCAACAGTAAGACCAAAAAGTCCTGAGGAATTAAGTCATATTCGGGGCGTTTCAGAAGGGTTTGCTACGGGGTCTCTCGGGCGTGGTCTGTTAAAAGCCGTTACGAAAGGTGAGACAAAGGATTCGGAAGAGCTTCCTGCGCTTCATAATAAGAAAAAGCCTGAAGTAAAGAAAATTTCTTCCCATATTGTAGCACTTCTTAAGGCACTTCTGGCTATGAAGAGTGAAGCCCACTCTGTTGCTTCAAAACTGGTTGCATCAGCCGATGATCTTGAAAAAATGGCAGGAGGGGAGACCGATCTTCCAGTTTTTCAAGGGTGGCGTTATGAGGTTTTTGGTAAGGCGGCACTGGCTCTTCTAAATGGAAAAACGGCTCTGTTCGTTCATGATGGGGACGTGCATATCAAAGCGTTATCTCCAGAAAATTCATCCATAGAAAGTTCTGGTTCCTGACAGGAAAAGCTTTGGTTTATCTGAAGGTCTTTGCTATCACAGATGAGAAAGACTGATGGCCTTTGGGGAAGGCTCAGGGCACTATGACAGATTTGGCAAGAGAAGGAAGCGGAGTGTATGGACTGGACAGATGATCTCATCGCCAGACTGAGGGATTTATGGAGTCAGGGACTCTCTACGGCTGAAATTGGTCGTCAGCTCTCCATTACAAAAAATGCGGTTGTAGGAAAGGCGCATCGTCTGGGCTTGCCGCCACGCCCATCTCCGATCCGCAATAAGAATGCTGAAGGAGGGGATTCGACACCTCCTCAACGTAAGCCTGTGCCTTCACGGAAGAAAAAAACCAAAGAATCAGACCCTTCAGATCAGGCTGAAGCGGCATCGACCAGTGCTGAAAAAGCTAAAAAGACGAAGACTGTTAGTAAAAAAACAGAGAAATCTGAAACTGATCAGCCTACTCTGCCTCTGGAGGCGAACAAAAATGACGTTTCCAGGAAGGAGCCTTCTGTTGAGTTGAAGGCTGAAAAAGAGAAGAAAGTGCCTGAAAAGAAGGTAACCTCTTCTAAGGAAAAGGTAAAAAAGGCCAAATCGGAGCCTGCCCATGAAATTAAACCGATTGTACGTCCTAAGAGAGTGCGTGATATTATGGAAAGTCCTTCAAAACGTGGACCTTCCTGCCAGTGGCCTTATGGAGATCCTGGTACGCCTGAATTCCGTTTCTGTGGTGCGAAACCTCTCACAGGGAAGCCCTATTGCGCAGAGCATGCAGCCATTGCCTATGTGAGAATACGCGATCGTCGTGAGGGTTAAAAAAAACCTGATTGATTTTCAAGGAACAAAAAAAGCCGCCCATATCTAAGGGTGGCTTTTTTTGAGAGATCAGTTCAGAAATATTAGCTATTGGATTTAGATATTTCTTCAGATTTGGCGGCAGAAGAAGGAACAGTCGCTTTTACTTGAGCTGTTGTCGTAATCATCTCAAGCTGGCCGGTAATCTGCCCACCATCTTCAACCTGTAGGCGGTGGCAGGCTGCCTTACCAATTAGTCGGCCTGTGGATAATAGGGTAAGGCTGTTTAAGGCTGTCAGCTCACCATCTATCGTTCCACCAATTTCGGCATTTTCGACTTCAACAGTCCCTCTGAAAATACCACCTTGAGCAACGACAAATTCTTTTGCTTCAATCAGCTTCGCTTCGACAGTACCTTCAATCACAAGGCGTTCTACGTCCTGAATCGTTCCTTGGATACTGATGCCATGTCCAATGACTAATGTTCTCATGCCACCATGCTGAGAAGCAGAAGGAACACGCTGCACAGAAGGCGTCGCCCCCATTAACGAGGATGAGGCATTTACGGGAGTCCGTGCACGTGGGGTAATAGGCGAGACTGCTTGTGGTGTTGGGGCCGTTGGTTGCAGACTTCCGGAGGAAGCGGACTCAGCGGGCGGTGTGGGAAAGACTGGTTTCGGAGATGTACTTTCCATGAGTGATGATTTTGTGTCGTCCTGACGGTTTTTTCTGAACAAGAGGCGCCTCATCGTGTCTAGTTTATGATGATTGAAAGATGCTGATTCGTAAAACTGTATAAGCTCAAAAAACGATACAGCTCCATTATAACATCCTAGTCAGATGGAATTATACGCACCTGGAAATGAACAACAAGCGAAACTCGAATAAATTCCTTGTTTTGCTCGTTTTGGTTTCTTCTGAGCATAAAAACCAGAATTGCGTTCACGAGAATATTGATTCACATTCAGGAGCGTCTATGCTGAAACAGAACGACTACTTTTCTATATGGGATCTTTTTGATGAGCCAATCTCCGGAATCTGCTTCCTACGACCTTCTTTGTATCGGTAATGCCATTGTGGATATGACAGCTTCTGTAACCCCTGAAGTGTTGCAGGAGTTTGATGTTGTTCCGGGCAGTATGGTCTTAATTGATGCTGAAACAGTTCAGCGTCTAACGCAGCATGTCCCTATTGCGCAGGTCTGTGGAGGTGGTTCAGCAGCTAACAGCGCTGTTGTGGCAGCGAAAATGGGTATTAAGACAGCTTTTTTAGGAAAAGTTGCCTCTGATGAATCTGGAGAAGATTTTGCAGAGGATATGAAAGAACAGGGGATTCACTTCCCTTCACAACCTTTGGGTAGTGTTGACGGAGACCCAGAGATTCCCACAGCATGCTGTATTGTGCTCGTAACGCCCTGTGGCCAGAGAACGATGTTCACTTATCTAGGGGCTTGTGTTGAATTTACACCAGAAGACATTATCGAAGATGTTGTTTCAGGGGCGGCAGTGACCTATCTGGAAGGATATCTGTTTGATCGGGTTAAAGCGCAGAGCGCTTTTTATGAAGCTGCCAGAATTGCTCATCAGGCAGGAAGAAAGATTGCCCTGACTTTATCAGATTCCTTCTGCGTGAATCGTCACAGAGCCGATTTTAGAAAATTTGTTCAGCAATCTGTTGATATTCTTTTTGCCAATGAAGAAGAGTTTCTTTCTCTCTATGAGACGGAAGATTTTGATGAGGCTCTTAAATTAGCTGCCAGTGAGACAGGGATAGTCGCTGTAACACGTGGTGCTAAAGGCGCTGTTATTATGGCAGATCAACGCTATGATGTGCCAACCGAGGCTGTAGATGTCGTCGATACCACGGGTGCTGGTGACGCATTTGCTGCTGGATTCCTGTCTGGATATACCCGTGGTTATGACTATAAGGAATGTGCCCGTGTGGGTAATCAGGCTGCCGGAATCATTATTACCCGTCTTGGCGCGCGCCCGACTGAAGATTTTCCCATAAAAATATAAGGATTACAGATCGCTCCAGCCGATGGAAGCGATCTGTTCGCGTTCTAGAAGCTGGCGTATCTGGGGGGAGAGAAGCGTTTCGAGTTCTCTCCCCTGTTCGTAACCAGCCATAAGACTCACCATCTGTGCATTTTGCCTGACAGCAGGATGGAAATAAATTTCGCTCACACCGTAGGGAAGGTTTGGAATTAAGTATGCAATGCGTTCTGGAGTCATATGGCCTGACCAGCGTAAACCAAAACAGTAATTATTGGTTTTCATGCCTGCCTGTCTGATTTGGTGCCTTAAGAGTTTTGTCCATTGTTCAAGGGCAGCATCGCCCAGAGAGCGTCTGGCCCCGAGAGGCCCGGCAGGTTCGCATGGGGTTCTGACGGCCTTCAGCCCATAAGTGGCTCCTGCTCTTATAAGAAGCGTTCCTATCGTGGGATGAAGATGCATATGCTTATGGGCATTAGCATGGTCGAGATGCAATCCCGTTTTGGAAAAAGCGCGGAACTGAGCCTCTATTTCCTTTTTTAAAGCACGGCGTTTTGCAGGATTGAAAAAATAGGAAATGCCTAACTGAAGCTGATCGCGTCCAAACCATCCTTTATCATCTGTGATCAGACTGTCTTTTAAGAGAGAATCCCCCTCAATAACGACAAGATGAAGTCCTAAACGTAAATTGGGAAGACGTTGCGCGCGTCTGAGTGCGTCTGCAAAAGCAGGACCTGCAACCATGAGGCTGGCAGTTGTCAAAATACCTTCTCTATGTGCTTGTTCAATGGCTTCATTGACCTCCTCGCTCATGCCAAAATCATCAGCAGAGATAATAAGACGACGTTGTGCGTAAGGCATGAGGTGTTCCTGAAAAACAGCGATAAATTATAAAAAAAGGGTATGGCCTGAAGATAGCAGAACCATACCCTTTATGTCTGTTCCTAAAAGGAAAGAAATCAGGAAGCGTGGCGTTGACGAAGGAACTGGAAGAATTCCACACCTTCACGGAGACGACGTTTCATCATTTGCGGATCACGGATCATCTCATTGAGGATGGAGAGAATCTTTGAGGGCCGGAAATAGAATTCCTTATAAAAAGTCTCAACACTTTTGAAGATTTCTTCATGAGAAAGGTGAGGATAATGAAGCGGGGCGATCTGCACACCATTTTCATCAATCAATTCAGCTTCACTCTCATTCAGCCAGCCATTTTCAGTTGCCTGTTTGTGCAGGAATGTGCCGGGATAAGGCGCAGCAAGCGAGACCTGAAGGGTATGGGGATTGATCTCTTTGGCAAAATTGATCGTTTCACGAATCGTCTGTTTTGTCTCGCCCGGCAAGCCAAGGATAAAGGTTCCGTGAATTTTGATACCAAGATCATGGCAGTTCTTGGTGAATTCACGAGCAACTTCGATCCGCATACCTTTTTTGATGTTGTGAAGGATCTGCTGGTTACCGCTCTCATAGCCGACAAGAAGCAGGCGGAGGCCATTTTCTTTAAGAACTTTGAGTGTTTTATAAGGGACATTCGCTTTGGCATTGCAGGACCAGGTGATGCCCATTTTCCCTAATTCACGCGCAATCGCCTCTGCTCTGGGCAGATCATCGGTAAAGGTATCATCGTCAAAGAAAAATTCTTTAACCTGGGGGAAATATTGTTTGGCCAGGCGGATTTCTGCGGCAACATTTTCAGGGCTGCGTGTCCGGTAATGATGTCCACCGACAGTCTGAGGCCACAAACAGAAGGTGCAGCGTGATTTGCAGCCACGCCCAGTATAAATGGAGAGATAGGGGTGCTTCAAATATCCGATGAAGTAATCTTCAATATGAAGGTCGCGTTTATAGACTTCCGTGACAAAAGGCAGGCTGTCCATATCCTCAATCATGGCGCGATCTTTATTGGTGATAATTTCACCTTTTTCATTGCGCCATGTGATACCGTCAACTTCAGCTAGAGGCTTACCTTCGGCAATTTCCTTAATTGTATAGTCGAATTCATTACGTGCGACAAAATCAATCGGGGCGCCTTTTTGGAGGCTTTCATCTGGTTGTACAGCTACTTTTGCACCAACCATGCCGATCAGAAGCTTGGGATTAACTTCTTTTAGCATTTTCGCGACTCTGACGTCAGAGCCGAAAGAAGGCGTGGAAGTATGAATAATAACAAGGTCGCGGTTTTTGACATCTTCCAGAATAGGCCCCATGCCCATTTTTGCTGGAGGAGCGTCAATCAACCGTGAGCCGGGAACGAGAGCGGCAGGTTGTGCCAGCCACGTAGGATACCAGAATGAACGGATTTCACGCTTTGCCTGATAGCGTGATCCGGCACCACCGTCAAAACCATCAAAAGACGGAGGTTGCAGAAAAAGAGTTCTCATCATGAGCGGGCACTCCGATTAATAGTTGGGCTGTCTATAGGCGGACATTGAGCAGATAAAGACGTTGTGTTCGCAGTTGGAACGCTCCCGGTCTTGTCTGACTTTAATTTAGCAGAAGTGATAAGCACAGTTTGCCCCCGCCATGCAACGCGTGACCCAGTCGCACTGGCAATCATGACAATTGCCGAGAACCAGTCACGTATAATAAGGAAAGGGAACATGCCTTTATTGGGGCATTTCGTCAAACGAGAAATTTTTTTGACGACAAATCCTTTTAAAATCCATCCTAACCCTAAAGCGAGCCAGGGGATTAAAGAGGAAGGAGAAAATATGACACTCAGACTGGCCCAGAAAAGCGGGAGCTGGACTGAGGAAAGACTATAACCAACAGGTTCAACGGAACGGACAGTACGCCCCCATCGCAATTCATGCGAAAAAAGTTCCCCGAAAGTTTCTTCAGTCACAGTCGTACGGCAGACCGTCGGTGCGATAGCGACTTTTTCACCAAGATCCCTGATAAGTTTCCCAAGGATTGCGTCATCAGCGATATGGTTGACGAGTGCTTTAAAGCCTCCGATTGTTGCTAATTTATGACGGGTAAGCACCATGGTCGCGCCAAGGCAGTCCTCTCTTCCTAAAAGACGTGAGAGTATGACTCCTGGTAGGAAGTTTGAATTGATCGCAATAGCGCCCATCTGGCGTACGAGCCGATGGTCAGCAGCTAAACCGGCATAAAGTGTCGTAACAAGGCTGACCCCCGGTTTTTGCAGGGTCAGGGCGATTTGTTTCAGATAATCGGTTTCAACATGAATGTCCGAATCAGAGATTACAAAAACGTCGTAACGACATTTTTTTTCAATATTTATAAGGTTACCGACCTTACGATTAGGCCCGTGTTCAGATGTATCAATAACGATAGAGACTGGTTGTTGGGGGTGGCGGGCGCATAGACGCTCTACAATCGCTAAGGCCGGGTCATCAGGACTATGAAGGCCAAAGACTAGTTCATAGGTTGGATAATCGAGAGAGAAAAAGCTTTCAAGAGCTTCTTCCAATAGGGGTTCAGCACCACTTAAAGGCTTTAGGACACTGATGGGCGGCCAGTTTTCTTCAAGATTTCCGATAGTCTGGTGTGGCTTGGCAGAGGGCAAAGATGCTTCTGTATGCTTCATAAAGCGTGCCAACAGGATAGAGCCCAGAACGCTTTGTACTTGTCCCGCGAGAGAGAACGCACCCGTCAGGCCCGATAAAAGCGGAAAAATACTGATCACGTGCGTTCAAAATCCCAACATAAAAATTCACTTTCATCCCCCGGAAGGACGGGGAATGAAAGTGTGAAAAAAAAGCCTGTTTTCTGCTTATTCATGCAGGAAATCGTCAGCTTTCTGATCAAACATACGTGCCAGACCAGCTGCACCGCCCTGGGCGAAAACCGACCTGAAGTCAGAGCGCTGTGCAGCAACCTGGCTAATATGTCCATCTAGCAGGACATCCACGATACGCCAACCATTAGGTGTCTGAGTCATGACATAGTCGATCGGAGTAGGATTGGCGGCATCTTCTTTGCTGCCGATCGTGGAGTGAATGATCATGCGTCCTGAGCTGTCATTTTTAGGTGTTGGCACGACAGCAAACAGAACCTCAGAGCCTGGTTTGAAATTAGAGACGTATCTTGCAACCGTGAATTTACGGAAAGATTTTAGCAAATTGCTTCGTTCATCAGGCGTCAGGCTGTTATAATGGAGGCCGATTGAACGATGTAGAATTTCCTCCAGATTATAGGCACCATCAACAGCTGGTTCTATTAGTTTCTGACGCTGTCCAACATCGCCAGAGGCTTTGGTTGCTTTTGCAAGAGCGTCATAAAGACCTTGAATAGGGGCCGCAGGACTAACATGATTTGTTGTAGATTCTGCTTGAGCAGAGGAAACAGGTGTGAGAGCTGTACCGATGGTTGTCATGCTTGAGACAGCCATAATAGCTGGAAGTGTAATTCTAGCGAGACGAATTAAGGACATACTCTTTCTCCTTGGTTGAATAAGAGCTCATTGCACAGATATTATCACCCTTTTATCGTCTTTTATACCATCAAGACGTTGAAGGATGTGTTAGATATGTTACAGTTAAAAAGATAATGTAAGGTTGAACTGTTGAATTATCATTTGCTTACAGGATATAGGCAAGCTGAAATGATATCAATTTTAGCCTGCGTGAACGTGTTAATTGTTGAACAGGATTTGTTTGCCTCAGCTCAGAAAACAGGTTTGGCCTGTTAAATCTGTTCTGATGGCCACGTCAGGAAATATATATTCAACAGAGCACGATCAGGCTCTCGAAAAATGACCAGAGGATTGTAATGGCTGTACCATTAATGCAGGCCGTTCGAGTTGGACGGTACGTTGTAAAACAACATCTGACAGGGCGTAAAAGATACCCGCTGGTGCTTATGCTTGAGCCATTATTCCGGTGTAATCTTGCCTGTGCAGGATGTGGCAAGATTGATTATCCTGCCCAGATTCTCAATCAACGGCTGAGTTTGCAGGAATGTCTTGATGCTGATACTGAGGCAGGCGCCCCTGTGATCGCTATTGCCGGGGGAGAGCCTCTGCTTCATAAAGAGATGCCGCAGATTGTGGAGTCTTTGATCGCGCGGAAGAAATACGTCTATCTCTGCACAAACGGCCTGCTTCTGGAAAAGAAAATTGATGATTACAAACCGTCTCCTTTCTTTTCATGGGATATCCATCTTGATGGTGATAAAGAGATGCATGATGCCTCTGTCTGCCAGGAAGGTGTGTATGAACGTGCTGTTGCAGCGATCAAACTAGCAAAAGCCAAAGGGTTTCGCGTTTCCATAAATTGCACTTTGTTTGATGGTGCTCAGCCTGAACGTGTTGCTGCCTTTTTCGATCAGGTGATGGCTATGGGAGTCGATGGTGTCATGACGGCACCTGGTTATGCCTATGAGCGCGCTCCTGATCAGGAGCATTTTCTTAACCGTCAGAAAACCAAGAAACTTTTCCGTGATATTTTCCGTCTCGGAAAAGGTAAGAAGTGGCGTTTTACACAGTCTCCCTTATTCCTTAATTTCCTCGCGGGTAATGAATCCTATCATTGCACACCGTGGGGTAAGCCACTTCGTACGGTTTTTGGCTGGCAACGTCCCTGCTATTTGTTAGGTGAGGGTTATGCCAAAAGTTATAAGGAGCTGATGGAAGATACTGCCTGGGATCAGTATGGTACTGGGGCATATGAAAAATGTGCAGACTGTATGGTCCATTCCGGCTATGAAGCAACGGCTGTGATGGATGCCGTAAAGCGCCCATGGCATATTGCTAAAGTAGCTTTTTCAGGGCCTGAAACAGAAAAACCAATGGTACCGGAAGTTTCTCTGGCCCATCAGCGTCCTGCTGAATATGATTATGACGAACTCGTTTCTGAGCAGATGGAACATCTGGCAGCAAGTGCCAAGCCGAGCCGTGGTCCACGCGTACGCGTTAATGGTCAGGCTGTTGCTGCACCTGCTGCTGAATAAAAAAGGAAAAATAGGGCTGTCATGGCAGAAAGGCACGTTTCATAGTGCCTTTCTGCTTTTTTGATGGGCTGGTATCATGATTATCTCTCTTGCTGTTATTATCCTGTTGATTTTTCTTAACGGGTTATTTGCGACGGGTGAATTAGCCCTTATTTCAGCAAAAAAAACGCGCCTTGCAGCTCTGGCGCAACAGAATGTCTCAGGGGCTCAGAGAGCTTTAAAACTTGCTGAAACCCCGCAAGATTTTTTACCCACAGTTCAGATTGGCATGACGCTTGTCTCAATTATTGAGGGTGCCTTTGGCGGCTCTCAATTAGAGGTTGGTGTGCAGAAATGGATTGCGCACTGGAAAGTGTTAGCTCCTTTTGCTGGTGAGTTATCCATTGCGATTGTTGTGGTTATTATTTCTTTTGCCATGTTGGTTTTTGGCGAATTAGTGCCAAAGCAGATCGCGTTGCAGCGACCTGAACTGATTGCTGTAAAGCTTTCCCTTTTTCTTGATGGATTGGCCTTTATAACCAGGCCACTGGTCTGGCTGTTGGGTGCGACTTCTTCATTTGTGCTGAAACTGATTGGTTTTGGTGCCCTGCCGAGGGCAGCTGTCACGGAAGAAGAATTGAAAGCTGTTCTGGTTGAAGGGACGCAGGCAGGTATTCTCGAAACAGAAGAACGCGTGATGATTGAGCGTTTGCTCAGACTGGCTGACAGACCAGTGCGTGCGATTATGACGCCACGTAATGAACTTTTCTGGGTTGATCGTCAGGCAGATCATGAAACACTTGTAAGCAAGCTGAGGCAAAGTTCCTATGCCAGGATTATTGTCTGTGATGGTGATGTCGATCATCCTGTTGGTGTTATCTTAGCCAAGGATATTATGGATCGGCTTCTTTTAGGGCTGACAATTTCCATTGATGCCGTTTTGCGCAAGCCTCCTGTTATTCCTGACAGCTTGACAGCGCAAGCGATGATTGAGCGACTGCGTGGCATTACGTTAGGGGTTGTTTTTGTTCTGGACGAATATGGTTCTTTCGAAGGGATTGTCACAGCTTCTGATGTTTTTGATGCGATTATCGGTGAAGAAAGCACTGATTTAAAGCCGCCTCATATGGTGACGGCACAAAAAGCTGACGATTATGTTTTTGACGGTTTCATTCCTGCTGATGAAGTGTCTTCTCTTCTGGAAATACCGCAATTTCCTGAAGCTGGAAGCTATCATACATTAGGGGGGGCAATGATGGCACTTCTCAAGCGAGTACCTGCCAAAGGTGACAAAGTTGCTTTTTCTGGATGGTTATTTGAAGTGCTTGAAATGGAAAAGCGCCGAGTTCTGAAAGTGAGAGCCAACCGGCTGTCTATTGCCAGAAATTAGGTAAAGCTTAATGGTCTTTTGAAGAGCACACGTAATTGTGATATTTCGTTAAATTGTGACATATTTATGTCATTGTGAATATTTATGGGAAACTATTCTTAAATCATTTAGGGACTTGGCTAGTTTTAAAAGGCAGGATATACAGCCCTCGCAAAGGTCCTTTTTATTTTACTTTTTAAAATAGTGCAATAAAGAGGGCAGCCCGTCGAATAGGATTTGTGTATGAATACGATCTCGCCGGACTATCGTCCCTCAGATAACGAACCGTTTATGAATGAACGGCAGCTTGAATATTTCCGAAAAAAACTTTTGCAGTGGCGTGCTGAGCTTTTAAAAGAATCAGGTGATACACTGGCCAGCCTTTCTGAAGGGGGCATTCTTGAGCCGGATCTTGCAGACCGGGCAACTGTTGAGACAGATCGTGCTTTTGAGCTGCGGACGCGCGATCGTGCCAGAAAACTGATTAACAAAATTGACATGGCTCTCAGCCGTATAGAAGACGGCACATACGGTTATTGTGAAGAAACGGGAGAGCCTATTTCACTTCAACGTCTTGAGGCCCGTCCTATAGCGACCCTTTCAATTGAGGCTCAGGAACGTCATGAACGTCATGAAAAAGTTTATAGAGACGATTAAGGGGGTTGCATCAAAGGCATGAACAGGCTACGAAGCCGCCATGTCTTTTAGGCTGCTGTAGCTCAGTGGTAGAGCACTCCCTTGGTAAGGGAGAGGTCGCGAGTTCAATCCTCGCCAGCAGCACCATTCCGTATGATTGACGCTTATAGCTTCTGTCTTCATGATAGAGGCTATTACAAACTTGAAAAAAAGACAGATGCGTCAATGGTGGAAAATATAATTCAGCTTTACGGCATTAAGAATTGCTCGACAGTTAAAAAAGCTCTTTCATGGCTGGATGATCATGGAATCTCTTATCAGTTCCATGATTTTAAAAAAGAAGGTCTTACTCCTGAAAAACTTTCTTATTGGGTAGAGAAAACAGGGTGGGAAAGTCTCCTGAATAAAAGAGGGACAACCTTCAGGAAATTAGCGGATGAGGATAAATCTGACCTGACAGGGCAGAAAGCCTGTCAGCTGATGTTGTCTTACCCATCACTTATTAAAAGACCGGTTCTAGAAAAAGATGATGATGTGCTCGTTGGGTTTGATGAAGCCCTTTACAGCAGGTCTTTAAGGCTTTGAGCGCGTTAGTGCCCAGTAGTAGAGGTATTTTTTTAAATAAAAAAAATGTTACTCCCTTAGTCTTGCATGACCTATACGCATGTCTGCTATACTAAAATGTAATGCACGAATGGAGGAAGACGTAATGCCCCACCCCGATCAGCTCGCTCATACACTCCGTAAGCGGCATATCATCATGATTGCATTAGGTGGGGTTGTTGGCGCAGGTTTCTTTGTTGGTTGCTCCTCAGCTATCCTTAAAGCGGGGCCAATCGTTTTTATTTCCTATCTGATCTGTGGTCTTTTGATTTATCTGATCAATATTTCCATGCGGGATTTGGCACTTAAAGGTCCTGGAAAAGGCTCCTTTATGATGCAGATCCGCGGAACATTGGGGCCAAAAGTCGGATTTATTGCCGGATGGGCCTATTGGCTGACATGGGTCATTGTTCTTGCTGCAGAAGTGATTGCAGGGGCAGCCATGCTTGGGCCGATCATACCGTCCGTGCCCCCACTCGTGATAGAAATTGCTCTTCTGCTTCTTATGACAGCCGTTAATCTTTTATCTGTCAGAGGTTATGGAGAATTTGAATACTGGTTTTCTGTCATCAAGTTGGTGGCTATTGCTGTATTTGTGCTGATTGCTGTCTGGAGTCTGATAAAAGGGGGCATGGGGTGGGGGCCGGTGATCCCTGTTCATCATAATCTGTTCGATTTTGGAGGACTTGTACCAAAAGGCTGGGCAGCTATACTGGCTGTCATCCCTACGATTCTTTTTTCAATGACAGGTAGTGAAATCGTCACGGTGGCTGCATTGGAATCTGATGACCCTGAAGGAAATATTGTGCGGATTACACGCACGATTGCATGGCGTATTCTTGGTTTTTATCTGACGTCCATTGCCTTGATTTTATGTTTTGTGCCCTGGTCCAGTCTTATTCCGACAAAGTCACCTTTTCTGGTAGTGCTTAATCAGATTGGAGTCCCTTTTGCGGAGGCATTTGTCTGGGTCGTAATTTTCTCGGCTGTGTTATCGACGCTGAATTCAGCAGTCTATGTGACATCGAGGATCCTTTATGAGCTTGCGGAAAATGATGATGCGCCTGCTATATTCTTAAAAGTTGATCAGAAAAAACAGCTACCGAAGAGAGCGGTTATAGCAGGTACTGTCGTTGCGATCGGGATTCTGCTTAGTGACATGGTTTCACGTGATCAGTTATTTGCGCTTCTGTTAAGTATGACAGGCACGTTGATGCTGTTTAATAATCTCCTGATTGTGCTTGCCCGTACCCAGATTGATGATGGGTTTCACTGGGGACCGAAAATTGCCTGTTTTCTGCTGGCCTGTACTTTTGGTGCTATGTTATGGGTACCGGAGACACGCAGTCAGGGATTATTCGGATTTATAGCGATTTTCGTGATTTCTGGTATCTCATTATGGCGCTATCGGGGTGGGTATGTAGCGGAGGAATAATTCCCTTTGCTGCGGCTCTGAGTAAAGAAGAGGGCAGATCAGATGGAGGTTTTTTCAAGACGGTTGCGGACGTCGCAACCATTATCGTCTGAAGCGTCCAAGGGGATTGCTGTTGTAACTCCAGAAAGATTGCATTCTTTTTTCGCCAGTCGTTTAAATGAGCTTTGTGCCCGTTTTGAAGAATGGTCTCTCCCTTTTACCGTTATCGGGCAATTAGGGATTGTACCACCCGATAGCTGGAGGCGGTATGAGCCTCTTCCTCTAATTGATACGGCGACCCAGGCTGAAATTGGTCTTGAAGTTTCGCTTTCCCTTCTTGAAAAGGCTGGTCTTAAGGGGGGGGATATTGTTGAAGCGACAGGTTTTTTAAGGGCGCGGTTGGTAAAGGGGCAGGTTGTTCTTCGTTTTGAAGTTCTGAATCTGTCTTCTTATGAAGAAAGGGAGGGGACTTCCTGTCAGAGTGATTCTGGCATGATTGATCTTCTGAGAGAGCTTCCTGCAAAGAAACATTTTTTCCCCAAAGGTGAGGGGCTTAGTCTTTTCATGGTCAGTTTAGGCGAAGCTGATCAGAGCTGTCGGATTATAAAGGATTCTCTTGGGGCGTTATGGCAGGGGCGCTCTGTCAGAACATTGACTTTACCCTCCATGGACCGGCAGAAATTCCTGCAGTCTTTATTGACAATGACTGAGGATATCATCGTCATTCTTGGTGGTAAGGATGGGGTTGCCCTTCTGGAAAATCCATATGTTCTGAAGGCTCTTTCTGCTTGTAAAGCCTATAGAATTCTCGTGCTGGAAAGTGAAACAGTCATTAATCAGGAAACGGGGGAAAAATTTCCCGCACTGAATTCTGTTGCAAGTCATCTGGTTGATAATTTCTTCACATCTTCAGTTGAAGCAGGGCGTTTTATCCGTCAACAGAGCAGCCAGGACTGGCAACTTAAGGAAGAGGAACAGGCCCGTCAGGAAGAACTGGATGCTCTCAGAGACAGCCTTGCTCATTTTGCCGACCTTCCAGATGTTTCACGTAATTTTGGCTTATGGCGTGGTGTGCTGATTGGATCGTTACTGGGGGCTTTATTTGTTGTCTTTTGCCTGGTTGTGGTTCACTTTCTGAAAATCTAGCAATAGTTCAATTTTTTGTGGACCTGTCCTGCATCATAAATGGCTGCAGTGATGGGATATTTTGCCCCAACCTTTCTGCTGCTTCTTTTGTTAATAAGAGCAGCCCGCGCCTGATATCATAAGGCTGGGCTTCGGGGTGAGTGAAGAGCCATTCCAAAAAGCCTTTTAGGCTCAGCCCATTCGGCTCATCATAGGAGGGAAGCGGTAAAACATCGGGAATTTGCGGCTCCATGGAAGAAATCATCTCGAAATAGAGCCCTTCCCGGCCACTTTCAGCAGGAAGGGTTATAAAGCCGTGACGGGCAGTGGCATGAATGAAGGTAACGGCGTAGTGATCGCACGCAATAACGTCATTTAAGGTAAAGGCCTGACGATTCATACAGAAAAGCATGGCAAGTTGTGGGTAACGGTCCTGCACAAGACATAGCATAACCTTATGTTCGTCTTTCTCCTTATCAGCTTCAAGCATAACGCCGCCTGGAGTGCGTAAAATGAAGGCACGTGTTATATCCATTGGCGGAAACGCCTGCGGGGAAATAAGACGGGCTTCTTCTTCGCTCATGCGAACACGCTTATAGGAAAACCCGAACCGCTCCGCATTGTCAGGAAGTGATAAATCAGTATCCATTGCAGGTTTCGTAACCCATTGACGGTCGCTGACCATTTTCCTGAGCTTCAATAGAGCTGCGTCAAAAACTGTCTTTAAAAGATGGTTCCGTACCTGACGTGCCGCACCTAGATAATGGAAGCCAGTAATATCCCTGATTGGTGTCTGACTATAATAACGGTCTGTTAATGATGATAAAGGAGACGTGGCGGACTGATTATGGTTGCTGCAAATATAATGAAGAATCCGTCCCCCTTCCCATAAACTCTCAATTGGGTCATTTCTGGACCAGGGTCTGCCTGAGGCTGTAAGCCAGGATTTAGGAGAAGTGTCTAAGGTAATAGGGTCTTTAATATCTGAAGGTGGTTTCAGTTTTGAACGCTGGGTTAGGATTCTCACAAATTTATGATCTGGCAGATTTGAAACGGCTCTCCAGCCATGCGTTGCGACAGGATGGCCGTGCGTTTTCTTCTGATAAGCTCCAGCGCCTGATATGCACCAGCGAATAGCCATAGTCCCGGTCTTACGGGCACGTTCCAATAAGATGTCTAAAGATGTGTCAGGGCATAGATATTCATCAATATCTAAAAACAGGACCCAGCTATTCCTGTCAGAAATTGTTTCTAGCGCTTTTTGGGTGAGCAATAAGCGTCGTTCCTGCGAGGTGAGATCCGGCTTTAAAGCAGTAGAAAGCAGTCTTACAGGCCATTTTAGGGATAAATCCTGAATGATCGCCCTTGTGCCATCGCTGGACCCGGCATCAGCAATCATAATGTCATGAATACCAAGGGCTAGGTGCCAGGATAGCCAGTCTATCAAGTGCTTTTCAGCATTTTTAGCAAGGAGAATGGCTGTCAGACGCGGTGATTTAGCGGACATTGATTCGCACAACACCCTGTTTGACCGACGGATCTGTTCCCATTCGAATATCAAGCTGAATAGGCAAAGCGCCCGCTTCAGTAATTTGCTGTGCAACAGGTGTCACGAGTTCATTAAGGAGTATCTTCAGACGCGCTGACTGCTCTTGCGGGGTCGCCTGGGGAGGAATCAGCCCATCAATTGTGAAAAGGATATTGCGTTTATGCGCAAGAGCCGCTTTCACGGATTGTTGAAGCGGATTTTTATAAACGTCAGGTGGCGTTCCTTCTATGATCTCAATGAAAGGCTTTGCAACAGGGGTATTATCCGGCCTGGCCTGTACAATAGGGGGACGGTTGGCATTTGGGTCAAAAGTCCTCTGATCAATCGGGTTACATCCCTGTACGGCTATAATGAACGGGGTAAGCAGTAAAAGCCGGGAATATGATTTATCAAGGAAAGACTGACCAGAGGAGAAAGATGCAGGCATAACGTCTCAATTCATTGCAGTGCAGGGGCTGGAAGGCAAGAAAATGTTAAAACAGCTTACGAAATAAAAAGCTTTTTCCCCCTGTTGGAATTTGTAAAGCATGGTATCTAAAGACTAGTCACTTTAAAAAGTTTTTGTAAGTGGAGGAATAGAGTCAATGGCTGTTAAAATTGCTATTAATGGGTTTGGTCGTATTGGTCGTCTCGTTCTAAGAGGCATTATTGAAACTGGGCGCACAGACGTTGTTCCTGTCGTGATTAATGATCTTGGCTCTGTTGAAGCTAATGCGCATCTCCTGAAATATGACAGTGTACACGGACGTCTTCCGGCAGATGTCGAAATTGTGGATGGTAACCTGTTAATTAAAACCCATAATGGTCGCACTATTGGCCCCATCAAGGTGACAGCGCATCGTAACCCAGCAGACGTACCTCTCCAGGGTGTTGATGTTGTTATGGAATGCACGGGCCTTTTTACCACATGTGAAAAAGTTGCGCCCCTCTTACAGGCTGGTGCAAAACATGTGCTGATTTCTGCTCCCTCCGCTGATGCAGAAGCAACGATTGTTTATGGCGTTAATAATGATGCCCTGAAACCTGGCATGAAAGTTGTTTCAAACGCGTCATGTACAACAAACTGCCTTGCACCTATCGCTGCTGTTCTAGATGAAAAATTCGGTATTGAACGCGGCTATATGGTCACGATCCATTCTTATACAGGTGATCAGCGCACGGTTGATACACTTCATAAAGACCCTCACCGTGCGCGTGCTGCGGCTCTCAATATCATCCCGACCTCCACGGGGGCTGCACGTGCTGTCGGTCTGGTACTGCCACAGCTGAAAGGTAAGCTGGACGGGACGGCAATTCGTGTGCCAACGCCTGATGTGTCACTGGTTTCCCTCGATTTTGTGCCTAAAAATATCCCTTCTTCAGTCGAAGAGGTGAATGAAGCCCTTCGGAAAGCTTCTGAAGGGCCCTTAAAGCATATCCTGGCCTATAATACAGAGCCACTGGTCAGCAGCGATTTCATCCATTTCCCAGCGTCCTCAACTTTTGATGCGACTCAAACTGCGTTGGTTGATGGGGGTAAGCTGGTTCGTGTTGTTGCCTGGTATGATAATGAATGGGGCTTCTCCAATCGTATGTCAGATACAGCAGCTCTGCTGGGAAAAATCTGATCATGGCGTATCGTACGCTTGATGATGTTGCAGTACGCGGTAAACGCGTACTTCTTCGTACTGATCTCAATGTGCCGATGCATAATGGAGTTATTACCGATACAACGCGGATTGAGCGTGTCGTCCCAACCATTCGTGAACTTGCTGATAAAGGTGCCAAGGTCATTCTTCTGAGCCATTTTTCCCGTCCTAAGGGGAAAGTCGTGCCGGAAATGTCTCTTGAACCAATAGGAATCGCGGTTTCCAAAATATTGGGTCATCCTGTCGGTTTTGTACATGATTGTATCGGACCAGATGTTAAGAAGGCCGTTGATTCTATGAAGGATGGCGACGTCCTTCTACTGGAAAATACGCGCTTTCATGCTGGTGAAGAAGCGAATGACCCGGCCTTTTCAAAGGCTCTGGCCGAGAATGGCGACCTTTATGTTGATGATGCCTTCTCCGCAGCGCACCGGGCGCATGCTTCAACCGATGGTGTTGCTAAGCTCTTGCCTTCTTTTGCCGGGCGGTTAATGCAGGCGGAACTTGGGGCTTTGACAGCAGCACTTGAATGTCCTGAGCGCCCGGTCGGGGCGATTATTGGCGGTTCAAAGATTTCGACTAAGCTTGATCTGCTCGGAAATATGATTGAGAAAGTCGATGTCCTGTTTATTGGCGGGGCGATGGCAAATACTTTTCTCTCTGCGGAGGGCTATAATCTCGGCAAGTCTCTTCAGGAAACTGAAATGCATGCCACGGCTCTTGAAATTGTAAAGAAAGCTAAAGAAAAGGGCTGTTCAATTGTTCTTCCGGTAGATGCTGTAGTCGCGCGTGAATTTAAAGAGGATGCCCAGACAGAAATCTGCCCGATCGATCAGATCCCTTCTGACGCTATGATGCTTGATGTTGGGCCGAAGACTATTGAACTAATTACAAAACATCTCTCAGACCTGAAGACTCTTGTTTGGAATGGCCCCCTTGGTGCTTTTGAAATTGCACCTTTTGACCGTGGTACAAATGAAGTTGCCAAAGCGGTTGGAACGCTGACGAAAGAAGGAAAACTCCGTTCTATTGCTGGTGGAGGAGATACTGTCTCAGCCCTGAAACATGCAGGTGTTGTCCATGAGATGAGTTACGTTTCTACAGCTGGTGGAGCGTTTCTTGAATGGCTGGAAGGAAAGATCCTGCCAGGGATCATTGTTCTCAGCAATATCGGCCAGCAGCTCGGGTTAGAGTAAATGTGACATTATAAAGACTTTCTCTTTTCAAAAAACAGAGTTTGTCTTTTGGCAAAAAATAACATAAGAGCGGCACTGTGAATTTGATCTGGTGCCGTTTTCTTTATTTATATAACGAATATTAAGGTTCTATATGAAGCGTGTAATAAAATTCTTGCTTGGTATTGCTGCTTCTGTATTTTTTGTTTTTTTATTATTCCGTTCGGTTTCATTGGAAGAATTGGGAAACTCTTTCAGAAATATTCGTGCTTTGTGGGTCTGTATCTCCCTTATAGCACTTACGGTAGCATATGTGTTACGCATAAGGCGTTCCCAGCTTATGCTTGCCTCCACGAAGCCTGGGGTTACATTTATTCAAAGTACTCTTCCTTTTATGATTTCTGTTGCAGCAAATAATGTGTTGCCTTTAAGAGCAGGTGATGCCCTTAGAGTTATAAAGTTTTCATCGTGGCTTAAGATATCCATTGCAAACATGTTAGCAATTATATTTGTAGAACATCTTATGGATTTACTAACTGTTATTGCTGCTTTTGGAATAGCACTCTCTTTTTCATCGATGCCAAAAAATAGTCATGAAAGTGTTTTACTTCATTCTGGTTCTTTTTTTCTTGTTTTGATCTCTCTGTCTATAGTAATATTATTATTATTCCCAAAGGTCCTTCATATGCCGACCCAATGGGTTGCAGATATGAGCGGGAAATTTTTTCCATTACTTGTCAGGAAGCTTCAGCCACATATTGATAGCCTTTTTGGAACGTTAGAGATGGTAAGCAACCGCTCTAATATCCTTCCTTTATTAGGTTATTCAGTATTATCGTGGTTTTCGGAGGCAGCAGCTTTTTATGCTGCTGCCTGTTCTGTACCGGAAATTACCAATAAAATGGCAGGCTGGCTTGCCATGCCTGTTGGCACACTTTCGACAGTCTTACCTGCTAGTCCCGGTTATATCGGGACATTTCATTATTTTGTTAGGATTGCCATGCAGGCCGCGGGTAACGCGCCAGCATCTGCGACGGCATATGCCATATTAATACATTTTATTTTGTGGATTCCCGTTACTATTGCTGGGGCAGGATGTTTTGTTTATTGGGTAATGCGTCCCACGAATCAACCTTCTCATAAGGGTTAGGTCGGAGTGTCTAATGGTTAAACGTTCTTCAATTGTCATTATAGGCGGAGGATTTACAGGGTTGAGCGCCGCTTATGATCTTGTAAAAGCTGGAAACCAGGTCACAGTGCTTGAAGCAGAATCAAGCGTTGGTGGGCTTGCGGGTGCCTTTGAAACAGAAGGTGAACGTCTTGATCGTTTCTATCATCATTGGTTTACCAATGATTTGGAAGTGATGGGGTTAATCCGGGATGTAGGACTGAGTGAAAGCATCGAAATACAACCGACCAGAACCGGAATGTATTATGCAGGGAATTTTTTCAAGCTTTCAACACCGTTTGACCTTCTCCGTTTCACGGCTTTGCCATTTATTGACAGAATTCGTCTTGGTCTTCTGACATTGCGTGCAAGGCATGTAAAAAATTGGAGAATGCTCGAAAATGAAACTGCTTCTGAGTGGCTTCGTAAGTTAGGCGGTGAAACAGTCTATCGTGTTGTTTGGGAGCCTTTGTTAAAAGGGAAATTTGGCCCTTATGCCGAGAAGATTTCAGCTGTATGGTTCTGGAATAAGCTGAAATTACGAGGTGGTAGTCGTGGAAAAGGCGGAGGAGAAAGACTGGTTTATTTAAAAGGTAGCTTTGCTCGGCTCGCAGATGTAACTGCAACAGAAATTCAAAATTCTGGCGGTGAGATCCTGTGTAATGCTCCTGTAACCAGTGTGAAATCCTTGGAAGATGGAAAATGGGAGGTCAGCGGACCGTGGGGACGTCTGGAAAGTGACAAGGTTATTGCTACAAATGCACTCCCACTTATAGCTGATATGATTAAAGATTGGGCCGATCAGAATTATCTAAAAAAATTGCATCGCATTGATTATTTAGCAAATGTCTGTCTGGTCTTACAGTTGAACCGTTCACTTTCATCGACTTATTGGTTGAATGTGAATGATCCGAGTTTTCCTTTTGTGGGTATTATAGAACATACAAATTTTGAAGATAAATCCCGTTATGGTGGACGTCATATAATTTATTTATCTAAATATCTGCCTCATACAGATGCTTTATATAGTATGGATGCATCTGAATTATTGGACTATTCTCTTCCCTATATCCAAAAAATGTTTCCAGATTTTGATCGTTCTTGGATATGCAAATATGATTTGTGGAAAGCACGTTGGTCACAGCCTGTTGTAGAGAAACATTATTCCAGTCTTATTCCGTCTCAAGAGCCATATTCTGGGTTTTATATATGCTCTATGGCCCAGATTTACCCAGAAGACCGTGGGACGAATTATGCCATACGAGAAGGGCGTAAAATTGCATCTTATTTGATTAATAATCAACTTCTTTAAAAGCGTATCATGGAGATTATCATAGAAATGAAAAATGAGATGCGTAAATATTTTAGTAATCAATTTATTATTTATGCTGTAATCACATTGCTGCTAATTATTAACGCATTTACAAGACCGACATATGACTGGGATCTTGATCATGAGATGTATTATGGCACGCGGCTCTTACATGGAGAGCTTATATGGACACAGGAATTTCATGACAAACTGCCATTTGTTCCGTTTTTATTTATAATTCCTGCATATTTTAAGAGTGTTTTTGTTTTTGGTATTATATCTGTCACCTCTATAATATTGTCATCATTATATATGAGAGTGTCACTACGTAGAATTTTACAAGAGGCACGTGATTATAATATAAATTTCATATGCTTTATATATACTTTTTTGTTTATATTTTCCCCAGGAAATATTTACTCAATAAATTGTATAGCTATGAGTTGTTATATAGTATCATTTTTCATGATATTAAGGTCTGTATTTGATAAAAGTCAAAATAAATATTTCTTATATATTGTTTTTGGAGCGTTGTTCTCGGCTATAGCGATTTCAATAAGGCCTTATTATATTTTTTCCTATTTTATAACAGTTTTTCTTTCAAAACTTTTGAGTGAAAGTAATAGTAATTCTTCCAAAATATATAAGATTTTATCATCTTTCTATGTAATGTGCATATGGGGTGTTGTGCTTGCCATATGGGGGGGAGTTCTTAATATTCTTCCTTACGTAATTACAGGAAATATTGGTGCTTTTTATGATGGGATTTCTCTTTTAAGAAGTAACATAAATCCCCCTTATATTAACGGAAAAATTAATCATGATCATGGAATAGAATCTTTTCTTGAGTATATAAATAATATACCATCATTATTATTTTGGACTTCATGGTTGTTTTTTTCTTTAATAACTTTTCTAAATTATATCATAGGAAAGTATTCAAATAATAATTCTAATTTAAAGTTGTTTATTATATCATTTTTTTCTGGACTGTTTTGTTTGATCTATATGCTTCATGAGCATTATTGGAGCCACTATATTCAGCTTTTTATAGGAAATTTTTGCATCTGTTTTATTTCATTTATATCTCTTAATGGAATTGATAAAAAAATATTTTCAAAACGTCACATACATATAATTAATTTTGTCTTATTTTGTTTTCTATCTTTTTTTAATATTAAAAATACTATTCTATTATATAAAATGAATTATTTATCATATAATGACAATAAATATGCGAATAAATACTGGGAATCTACGAGGATAGATTGGAGAGAGAGGCTGTTCCTGATTTATCTGAAAGACCAGCATATAGTAACACGTCCTTCTTTTCTTTTTCCGGAGGATATGAAAGCTCATTGGTTGCTTGATGAGTCACGGCATTCTTTCCCGCATGCGGCGATAACCAGACAAATAACACAATTAGGATGGTTCGAAAAAGTTTCTTTTAGAAGCTCTCATTTTCTTATGGCTTCTAATATGAGTCAGTATTGTGATCTTATAAATATAAAAGGCCCCAGTTTGGTTGTTCTTTCCCCTTTTTCTCCTCTTATGCAATGTTTTAATAATCAGGAAAGTCCATACGGAGAGGATGCTCGCTTAAGTCATGGAAGCTACCAGATAGCAGTCTTTAAAAGGAAATCTCCATTTTGAAATGGAGATTATCCCTCAATATTATATTTGATTATGATTTTCCAGATTTGACGAAGGGTTTAAAATCCCAAATCATAACCTTTATATAAGGCTATACCGATTTGTTCTTTATGGTGCCGTCGGGCGTTAAAGAATAACGCCCATCCTGCATTTGTTCTGACTGCAGCAGGTTTATAAAGTGCATCACGGTCCCATTAAAAGAAATGCGTCATTCCTGGGGCAGAGGGGAGAGTATTAGCTGGGCGTCTTTCCCATTGATCAATACCATTTTTTGATCTGGCAAGGCAGATTGAGGCATGATTTATATCTGAAAAACCTATATAGAACATATAATACCAGTCATTCATATAATGCACATTACAAGCTGTTACCTTGCTCTTTTCCCAAGAGTTGTCTGGGTTTGCATTGAAAATTGGTTGAGGATTCTTTTTCCATGTAATCCCGTCTGGTTCATACTGTTCTCCAGCTGAATAATAAAGCCGTAAGCTGTCATTCTGAGGATCAATAACAACATCTGGGCACATAACGGATGTTTTTTCTCATGGTATATCCGGCTTTAAAATAGGGTTTGTTTCTTTTTGCACCCATTTAAATCCGTCGGAACTAGTAGCATAGTAAATAGCTGACTTAACTTCGTTTTGAGAGGTAAACCACATATGATAAGTCCCCTCTCTTTTTAAAATGCTACAACGATTAAATTCCAGTTCATCTATTTTTTCGTTAGGAGGAGACAGGACTACTTGGGGTACTGACCAGTTAATACCGTCAGTGCTTTCGCTATAAGTTATGGCACGTTTGTGACGCTAGGAAAACCACATGCGGAACATACCGTCTTCTAATATGACATAGGGATCGAAACAGGTTCCGTAATTCCCTCCCAGAACAGGATTTTTTTCATAAAAATGCCACTCGGAATGAGAGTCTCCTTGGGAACATCCTGCTAAAAAAAGAAGTGAAGAGCTTGGGAAAAGTTTTAAGAGTGTTCTTTTAGTTAACATCATAAGCGAGTCCGATAGCTATGTTGTAAAATCAGGATTTTGTCCTGTCCTGAATAAAGAATTTCGGCCTGTGCTTGGTCTCTAAATAAATTTTACCGACATATTCGCCAATAACACCGAGTGAAAGCAATTGAACGCCACCAAGGAAAATTATTGATATTTCAATTGAGGCCCATCCAATAATATGGAAGCCATAAAGACGTTGGATTATGACGTAAAAGCTGAGAAGAAGTGATAAAATACAGGTTAGACCTCCTAAGGTGGAGATCAGACGTAACGGTTTTATTGAAAAAGATGTGATACCGTTTACTGCGAGAGCAAGCATTTTGCGAAAAGGGTATTTTGACTCACCTGCTATACGCTTTTTACGTGAATAAAATACCTTATCACTTTTGTAACCAAGGAGAGGGATCATCCCGCGCAGGTAGATATTCTGCTCTTCATATTTGAGAAGGCTCTTGAGAGCCCGTTGGCTGAGAAGTCTGAAATCTGCATGGTTCGAGACCTGCTGGACGCCCATAAAATCCATGAATTTATAAAAACTATTTGCTGTAAAACGTTTTAGAAAACTGTCATTTGTTCGATCAGCTCTTACACCATAAATAATATCGTTTCCTTCATAATATTTTCTGATCATTTCAGGTATGACTGTGATGTCATCCTGTAAATCGGCATCAATGCTGATGGTCATATCGGTTTCAGCACATGATAACCCGGATAATAACGCGATCTGATGTCCATAATTACGCGAAAGCTTTATCCCATGAATGAGAGAGGAAGTTCGTGCAGTCTCTTCAATAAGCTGCCATGTTTTGTCACGACTACCATCATCAACAAATAGGATATGACTATCTGTTGATATGCTCCGTTGTTCAATAAGATTGTTTAGTAATGCTGATAGTTCTGAGACACAAAATAGAAATATATCTTCTTCATTATAACATGGGACAACGAGCGTCAGTGACGATAAATGTGTAACGCAATCTAGTGGTTGTTCTTTTCTCACATTAGCTCCGCTTATTATTTTGGCATAATCCTGTGATTATATAATTTATGACTGTCAATTTGATTAAGCAATTATTTCATAATGGTGACAGAGAATCACCTAAACCAGGCTATTATGAGGAGGAAATTATATATTATTCAATAATCAAGCTGCGTTATAAGCAGCCTGATTATCAATTGGCGGGGTAATTAATCCTCCAGACCCTGGTCTTTACGGCGACGTTGTACGGCTTCAGCCATAGCTTTTTGCAATTTTTCCATTGCACGTGCCTCAATCTGGCGGATACGTTCGCGAGAGACATTATAGTGATGTGATAGATCTTCCAGCGTTGAGGTCTCTTCATTGAGGCGACGTTCTGTAATGATGTGACGCTCACGTGGGTTAAGGGTCTGCATTGCTTCAGTCAGCAAGGCTTTGCGACTGTCCAGCTCCTCTGTTTCAGCAAGTACGTCTTCCTGACTTTCATGTTCATCAACAAGCCAGTCCTGCCATTCCCCCTCACCTTCAAGCCGTAATGGAGCATTCAGGCTATGGTCGCCAGAAGAGAGGCGCTGATTCATGGAAACAACGTCCTGTTCTGGCACACCTAATGTCTCAGCAATTTTAGTAACCTGCTCTGGTTGAAGATCACCCTCCTCAAAAGCCTGCATCTGTCCTTTGAGACGACGGAGATTGAAGAAAAGCTTTTTCTGTGCAGCGGTTGTTCCCATTTTGACGAGGGACCAGCTATGAAGAATATATTCCTGCATGGCGGCACGGATCCACCACATGGCGTAAGTTGCCAGACGGAACCCTCGTTCTGGGTCAAAGCGTTTTACAGCCTGCATCATGCCGATATTGCCTTCGCTGATCAGCTCAGTGAGTGGCAAGCCGTATCCGCGATAACTCATTGCAATTTTTGCAACCAGCCTTAAATGAGATGTTACCAGGCGATGTGCCGCGTCCATGTCATTATGGTCTTTAAGCTTGCGGGAGAGGCTAAGCTCTTCGTCCGCAGTAAGCATAGGGAAACGACGAATTTCCTGTAAATAACGAGTCAGATTGCTTTCAGGCCCGATGGTTGGAATTGTTGCAGGAGAGTTCATAAATTTCGACTCCTTAAATCTGAATAAGCGTCCATGAAGGAAGCATTCTCAGATTAGAACGCTCATATAGGGACCGCCTGCCTCTAAGATATTTCCGCAATGTCTTTATGAGAGATTTCCGCGGAAATGAGGGCATCGGCCCCAATGATGCGTTAGATTGACTCTTCTTATAATAGGTTTTTCTAACAAAGTCAAATTTTAATTAAAGTTATACCGATTACAAAACATTAATCTGACAATTTGCTTAAAAGGTCTGAAAAATCAGCAGGGAGAGGAGATGCAAATTCCATTTCTTGAGCTGTTCGTGGATGCGAAAAGCCGAGACTGGCAGCGTGGAGGGCTTGTCTGGGAAAATCCAGACATTCCTGACGAAGTGCTTTATCTAGAGAGCGGGCAGCAGAAGGGATACGCCTTAGATAAACAGGGTCTCCCAATAGAGGGTGGCCGGCGTGAGAAAGATGGACTCGGATTTGATGGGTCCGGCCCGTTGCAAGGCGGCATTCGATCAGACTGACGGAGTCTTGCAGAACGGTAATTGTTCTGAAATGGGTTAAGGCATGTTTGCCACCATTCTGGACAACGGCCATTCTTTTACGGTCTTTTTTATCACGTCCGATCGCGCCATCAAATTGTCCTTCAGGCGGCATGATACCCCAGACAAGGGCGCGGTAGGAGCGTCTGATTGTCCGGTTTGCAAAAGCATCAGACAGGAACTGATGGGCCAGAGGAGTTTTGGCAACGACCATGACGCCAGACGTATCCTTGTCAAGACGATGGACGATGCCGGGGCGTTTCTCCCCCCCAATCCCTTCAAATTCCGGCCCACAATGACCAAGGAGGGCATTGACCAGTGTGCCGGTTTCATTTCCCGGAGCAGGATGAACGACCAGGCCAGCCGGTTTATCAAGGACAATCAGATCTCGATCCTCAAACAGGATCGTTAGTTCTATGGATTCAGCCTGTGGTCTGGCAGGTTCAGGAGGAGGGATTTCAAGCCTGATTGTCATTCCCTCTCTTGCTGTCAGAGAGGGATCTTTTTTAATGATGCCATTGCACCATAAATGTCCTTCTTCAATCAGGCTCTTGATCCGCGAGCGCGAAAGATTATGATTTTGCTCTGATAACAGACGGTCTATACGCTCTCCAGCCTGTTGGGAAGTGACTTTTATAGTAAAAGAATCGCCGTCATGAGGCGTTTGCGAAATAGAGGATGATTCAAAATTGGTAAACTCAGACATGCCAGAGACAGTAGCTGAAAGCCCGTCTTCAGGCGAGGCCCCTTCATCAGATTCTGTTCCCCCTCCTTCTTCTCCCAAATGGCTTTTGGGAGCGGTGATCATTATGGGGGTTATGATCATTATAGGCGTGGTCGCACTGCTCTGGGTGATTGTGCATAGAATACAGCATCATAAGGAAGAGCACAGCATAAATGCTCCTTCCGCAGTAACCCAGCTTGTTCCCAACAATGTGGGATCATCTGTTTCAACATCTTATCAAAACGTTCTGGCGCCTCCTGCGATCTTGAATATGATCTTGCGCAAAGGCGAGAAGCTTCAGTCTCTGACGGCGCGCAATGATGGCTCCATGGCCGTAACGCTCAGGACAGAGCAGGGAGCAGAACGTGTTGTAATATGGATTCCAGAACAAGCACGCATTAGTGCAGAGCTGGAGCTAAAGTCTGAATCCAACAAGTCTGAGCGATGAATGACCTAGAGGATTGGTGAAAGCACCAGTCCTTTTAGAAGGGCATCCATAAAGCCTGGAAAACGTTTATCAAGCTCTTCTTTTCTTAATGAATTAATATAATTCACTCCCTGTTTTCGGGTGCAGATAATGCCGCTCGCCCGCAAAACACGAAAATGGTGAGACATGCTTGATTTCGGCCTGTTACCGAGAAGCGTTGTGCAGTTAGCCTCTCCCATTTCATGGATTTGTTTCACAAGATCCAGCCTTACAGGATCAGCAAGAGCGCGCAGAATAGAAAGAATTGTAACTGTATCAATATCAGGATGCGTATAGGAATAGGGCATAATCGAACTGAAAGTTACCTTGACGTTGAAAATTAAGGTGCCTATTGTTCGAATTATACCGAACAATTAATTTTATGCATCCTATCATTTTTAACCGAGAAAGCCCATCTTTCTTCTTTGTGAATGGGCTAAAGGACGAGAAGGGGTCGTAAATATGCCGACTTTATTTGATCCTCTAACCATCGGGGCTATTACAACTTCAAACCGTGTTTTTATGGCACCCTTAACGCGGGGGCGGGCTGGGCGCGATAGCGTCCCGACATCTGTTATGGTGGAATATTACGCCCAGCGTGCGACGGCCGGACTAATTATTTCTGAAGGAACAGGGATTTCCCGTCAGGGATTAGGATGGATCAACGCACCAGGAATCTGGAATGATGCCCAGATTGAGGGATGGAAACCCATTACAAAGGCTGTTCATGAGAAAGGTGGTAAAATCGTCTGTCAGCTCTGGCATATGGGACGTCTGGTTCATTCATCCACGACTGGTGAGCAACCTGTGGCACCCTCTATCTCTACTGGACCAGGAATGATCCATACTTATGAGGGTAAAAAACCTTATGAAGAAGCCCGTGCTTTAAGACTAGATGAAATTCCTGCCATTGTGGCTGATTACGCTCAGGCTGCTGAAAACGCGATTAAAGCCGGGTTTGATGGGATTCAGATCCATGCGGCTAATGGCTATCTGATAGATGAATTCTTGCGTGATGGATGTAATCACAGGACTGACCAATATGGTGGCACACCGGAAAATCGTATGAGATTCCTTCGTGAGGTGACTCAAGCGATCATAGAGGCGATTGGCGCTGAGCGCGTAGGGGTAAGGCTTTCTCCTAATGGTCGGGTTATGGGTAATGTTGATAGCCATCCCGAGACAGTTTTTATTCCGACAGCAAAAATGTTGCAGGATCTGGGGATTGCCTGGCTTGAGCTGCGTGAATCAAGTACACATAGTACATTTGCTGGAGATGAATCTACAGATCAGCCCAAATTATCACCTGAGATTCGTAAGGTTTTTACGGACCCACTTGTGCTGAATCAGGATTATACGGAAGAAAGTGCCAAAGAGGCTGTTATTGCCGGACGTGCTGATGCCATCAGCTTTGGACGCTGGTTTATTTCCAATCCTGATCTGGTGCGCCGTCTGAAAGAGGACCTTCCCATCCTGAAAGATGATGTCCAGAGAGATGCCAGTAAGCTCTGGTATGGCGCAGAGCTTGGGGGAAGAGGATATACGGATTATCCTTTTTATGATCGATAGTTGCAGGACCCGTTATAATAACCCCGGCCTTGTTTATAGGGGCCTGGGTTTTTTTATATCCTGTCCATTTCTAATTAGAGTGGGCCGTCAGTCCGATCTCTGAGGAGCTATATGCCAACCCTTTTTGACCCTATTTCCTATGGTCCAGTTAAAGCCTCTAATCGTATTGTGATGGCTCCGTTGACACGGGCCAAAGCGACGAGAGAGGGCGTGCCGACTGCTCTTATGGTTCAATATTATGAGCAACGCGCTACGGCTGGACTGATTATTTCTGAAGCGGTAGGCGTTTCCCGTCAGGGCCTGGGGTGGATGAATGCCCCCGGTATATGGAATGAAGAGCAGCTTGAGGCCTGGAAACCAATCGTCAAGGCAGTGCATGATAAAGGGGGAAAGATTGTCTGCCAGCTCTGGCATATGGGTCGTATGGCTCATTCTGTAAATAGTGGTGAGCAGCCAGTCGCACCTTCTCCTTCAGCAGCACAAGGGTATATTCATACCTATGAAGGTAAAAAGTCCTATGAAGAGGCCCGTGCTTTAGGACTGGATGAAATTCCATCTATCATTGAAGCCTATGCCCGAGCGGCCCGAAATGCGCTGAAAGCTGGTTTTGATGGGGTGCAGATTCATTCAGCCAATGGCTATCTGCTTCATGAGTTTCTGAGTAATAGTACCAACCACCGTACAGATACTTATGGTGGTTCAGCTGAAAACCGTATGAAACTGCTTCATGAAGTGACCGAGGCGGTCTGTCACGCTATTGGGGCGGAGAGGGTTGGTGTCCGCCTGTCGCCTAATGGCGTAATTCAGGGGGCCGGTAATAGTCATCCTGCAGAGATCTATATTCCTGTGGTGAAAATGCTTCAAAATCTGGGGATTGCCTGGCTTGAATTGCGTGAGCTGACTGCTACAAGCGAGCCGGCAACAGATCAACCGCCCTTATCCCCGGAAATCCGCAAGATCTTTCATAATCCTCTTATTCTCAATCAGAGTTATGGTCATGATAATGCGGAGAAAGCGGTTGAAGCCGGTCTGGCAGATGCGATCAGCTTCGGACGCCCTCTCATCAGCAATCCAGACCTTGTTCGCCGCTTGAAAGAGAATTTGCCTTTTCAGCCTGTGGATTTTGAAAATCTCTATAATGGACCGCAGAATATTAAAGGATATCTTGATTATCCCCTTGCGCCGTAACTCACAGGCAAAGCAGGAATCTTGACAAGGAAGAATGAGGATATATAGTTCGAATATTATAGAACAATATCTATCACTTTCAGGGAGATGTTTTATGCCGACTTTATTTGACCCTATTCAGCTGGGGGCCATTCATGCTGCCAACCGTGTTTTTATGGCCCCATTGACACGGGCCAAGGCTACAAAGGCCTGTGTGCCTACGCCCATGATGGTGGAATATTATACCCAGCGCGCAACTGCCGGACTGATTATTTCCGAAGCGGTGGGAATTTCCCGCCAGGGGCTGGGCTGGATTAATGCTCCTGGTATCTGGAATGACGAACAGATTGAGGCCTGGAAACCAATCGTCAAGGCTGTGCATGATAAAGGCAGTAAGATTGTCTGCCAGCTCTGGCATATGGGCCGTATGGTTCATTCTTCTGTGACAGGTGAGCAACCAGTCGCGCCATCACCTTCAACGGCTCCGCGTTATATTCACACCTATGAAGGGAAACAGCCATATGAAGAGGCTCGCGCCCTGAGGTTGGACGAAATTCCTGGAATCATTGAAGATTATGCAAAAGCGGCAAAGAACGCGATCAGGGCTGGGTTTGACGGTGTCCAGATTCACGCTGCTAATGGTTATCTGATTCACGAGTTTCTGAGTGATGGTACAAATTACCGGACTGATGAATATGGTGGGTCGCCTGAAAACCGTATCCGTCTGCTGCGTGAAGTGACAGAAGCTGTCATCAAGGCTGTTGGTGCTGATAAAGTGGGTGTCCGTCTCTCCCCTAATGGGGAAGTGCAGGGGACGAAAGACAGTAACCCCGAGGCTGTTTATATCCCGGCTGTAAAAATGTTGCAGGAACTTGGTCTCGCCTGGCTGGAGCTGCGTGAATCGCGTCCTGTGAGTGACTTCACTTTTGCTGAAACAACAGATCAGCCAAAACTCTCACCTCAAATCCGCAAGATCTTCAAAAATCCTCTCGTGCTGAATCAGGATTACACCCCGGAAGAGGCGGAAGAAGCCGTTGAAACAGGACGTGCTGATGCCATCAGTTTCGGGCGTAAATACATCGCCAATCCTGACCTTGTGCGCCGCCTAAAAGAAAAACTGCCTCTTCAGAAAGACGTCATGGAAACATGGTATGGCGCTGAGCTTGGAGCAAAAGGCTATACGGATTATCCCTTTGCGCCCTGATAATCAGGAGTAAATTTTTACAAACAGCCCCAGGTTCTGCAAAGACTGGGGCTGTTTTATTTTTTAGCGAAGAGTGAAGAAACCTTAATTGGCATCAAAACTGCTCTCATTGATCCTGATCAACTGTAATCAAAGCGCCGTAAATATAGCTTTAAGACAAGTCTTATATCTGTAGGTGTTTGTATTTTCCTACAATAAGGGGATTTTAGTATATGTCTGTCATTCCTATTGAAGTTGAAATTAATGGGCCGGTCCAGGCGGTGTTTGATATTATTACTCAAGCACGTTTCTGGCCAGAGTGGCATGTGCTTACAAGAGCGGTTACAGGTACTACGCAGCGGCCTTTTCGCCCCGGAGATAAATTCACGGAATTTATTCGCACCCCTGAGGGTACTCAGGAGCTTACCTGGCATGTTGTTGATTTCGAGGAAGGAAAGCGTGTTACGATCGGTCAGGAAGGGAATCCCAACACGATTAGTTATAAATTTTCAGCCACGCCAAACGGTACCTTGTTTAGCAGAACAGTTGACACCCCCAAGGATTCAAAGACGGAGGCAGCAGTTGCATGCAAGGAGGCCGTTACACATGATACCGAGATGCAATCCATTAATGCACTCAAGGCGTTGGTTGAACGCATTCTTGCTAATGAACAAAAAGGCCCTTATTACACGCCGCGTTCATAGGGAAAGTTTGTAAAATATAATTGTGAAAGGTTTTACGGGCCTTTCAGCCAGCACTGCATCATAAAATTCCATGTGGCAGTGCTAGTTTTCTCCAGCTGTGCTGTAATTTATGCCGTTTATAGTGGTCGCGTCAGCTCATAAAGAGCAACAGCGGAGGCGTTGGAGACGTTCAGGCTTTCCATGGTGCCAGGCATGTGGATGGAGGCGATTTCATCGCATGTTTCGCGGGTGAGGCGTCTCAGGCCTGTTCCTTCTGCCCCCAGAACAAGGGCTACGCGGCGGTCTCCCAAAGTGTCACGGTGCAAGGGGGTTCCGCCTGCATCCAGGCCAATGACCCACAGTCCTGCATTCTGTAACTGTGCCAGTGCGCGCGCGAGATTTGTTTCCCTAAGAAGAGGAACAATGTCCAGCCCGCCAGAAGCAGCTTTGGCCATTGTGCCGGTTTCTGGGGGGGTATTGCGGTCCTGCACTAGAACGCCTGCCGCGCCGAAAGCAGCGGCAGAACGCAAAATAGCCCCGATATTGCGGGGGTCTGTGACCTGATCGAGCACAAGAATGGGTCCGTCACGCTCAAGGGCTTCTTCAATGGTCAGTGGTTCAAGGGGAGAGACATGGAGGCAGACACCCTGATGCACCGCATCACGTCCGCAAAGCGTATCAAGCTGTTCACGCGTGACAATGCGTGGCTGTAAGGAAGCAGATTCTGGCAGATGTGCGGCAGTTTCACGTGTTGCCAATAATTCATGGGCTTTCCGGTGTGGATTTTCGAGTGCAGCTGTCACGGTGTGAAGACCGTAAATCCAGTAATCACCTTTTGCCATAGCGCTTGAGCGCTGGCGTGTCTGGGAATGTTTATCTCCTCGGCGTGAAAGATCAGGCACAGAGGAAAGGGAGCGGGGGGGACGGGATGAAATTTTTCTAGCCATAAACCTCTCTATAATAGGCTTATCTTTATTGACATAGAGCGAAATGACATTTATTAAACGCCCATCCTTCGTGGAGGGGTGCCCGAGTGGCTAAAGGGGGCGGACTGTAAATCCGCTGGCGTACGCCTACGTTGGTTCGAATCCAACCCCCTCCACCATTTTCATGAAAAATATAGAGATTGAGTAGCAGACATTACTAGAATGTCTCGTCTTCATATCCAATGTTTCTGACAGCACCATGTTATGGTGGTTTTATCCTGAATATGAAAAACGCCTCCTTAGATTCTATCTAAGAAGGCGTAACTATTTTGCTTGTCAGTCGTTCTTATTTCTTTTGATAGGGTTTGAAGCCATAGCTTTCGAAAATGGCTAGCCCTTCAGGTGAGCGGATAAAGTCGAGCCACCGCTTGGCTGCTTCAGGGTGTGGAGCGTCTTTTACAAGAGCGCCTGCGTAAATGGCTGTTGCATTCTGGTTCTCTGGGATTGCAACAGATTTAATAGGATGCCCAGCTTTTTCCTGGAACATTGCTTCAGACTGCCAGGTCACGCCTGCCTGAACCTTGCCCTGCATGAGCCATAAAGGAGTCTGGCGGTGATGGATACGGGTCAAGATCGTTGAACCCTGTGCGACTTTTGTTTCATAAACCTTCTGGGCAAGTTCTTCACCACCTGCTTTTGTCAGGGCAGATTTGATCTGACGGGCGATTCCTTCATAGGCAGGGTCAGGCATGGCCAGTGTAATATCCGTACGGCCCAGGTCAGTCAGCCCTTTAATCTTGGCTGGGTTATTGGCTGGGACCATAATTGTCAGATTATTCGTGACATAAGGCACTGCGGGACCGACCAGAAGTCCAGCCTCAACCTGTTTTGAAACAGCTTTCATGCCGGCAAGGTAAAGGTCAGGTTTGACAGTCCAGGTCATATTTCCGACTGTAATTGTACCGCCTGCCTTGATCTGCTCAACTAAACGGCCTGGAGGAATTGTTTCCCAGTAAATATGGCCCGTATATTCAGGGTAGCGTTTCTCAAAGGCAGCGACCAGGGGCGCCATGGCAAAATAATAATTCCCCCCAACAAAGAGTGAGAGAGAAGGTTTTGCAGGGTTCCCGTGAAAGTCAGCCAGATTATCAGCATCTGATATTGTGAAGTTCAGTCCACGGTCAGAAACGTCATTATTAGAGCCATTCTGCCAGGGTGGAAAAAAGTCTTTCTGGGAGGTTGTGGTGGAAGGCGCCGTTTCAGCCTGGGCGGAAAGTCCGCCCAGTGACGTGGAAACCATGACCAGTGCTGCCAGAAGTGGTTTGAAATAATTCATTCTGAAGATTCCTTTATGAGGCTTCATTCTTAAAATGGCATGAAGCCATAACCCTGCTGTTCAAGGATGCTCACTGTAAGAAGTGATGAGTAGGACAGGGTCACGTCTTTGCTGATCTGGCTGTAATCAAAATGATTTTCGGGCATGGCCTGACCACAGACAGTGACGTCAACTCCTGCCTTACGTAATGCAGAGATCAGGGGAAGGTTGGGGTTATCAACTTTATAAAGGGCACGATAAGCATCGTTTTTCAGAACAAGAGATGTTGCCTTGGCTGAAATGACAGCGACAATTTTCAGGTGATTTAGCGGAACTCCCGCGGCTGTATAGAGATTGACCATACGTGCAACATGATCAAGTCCGTTATTGACCTTGCCTGGGTCTTTTCCACCATGAGTCAGCATGAAAATGATTTTGTAAGTCTTGCTTGGATCTGGTCTGTAAGCTGTCTGGTTTAGTACGTGGATCTTGCCGTAATTATGAATCGTAGGGGTCGTCCAGAAACCGGGCTGCTCCTCGGATGAGGCAGTGTTTTTTGGGGCGGTTTCATCAGCCCATGCTGTGCTTAAGGAGGTTTGGTAAAAAAGCCCCGTTGCAGCAAGGAGCATGGCAGATAAGGTCGTAAAGCGTTTCATAAGTAATTTCCTGTTTGAATAAATAAAGGTCAGGTTTTATTTTCCGAAATTTGCACTAAAGGATTTTCCATCCACATCAGTTAGGCTGACGGCAACAGCTTTCGAGCAGTCCTGACCTTCTGGACAAGGAAGCGTAATGGTTGCTTTTGCACCCATAGGCGCTCTGATCCCAAAGGGACCGGGGCCAAATTTGTTGTAATTATAGTCATTGACAAAAGCGGATGGTGGCAGGGCGGAAAGAGCGCTTTCGTCCCACTGTAAAATGGGTTTTTTCTGCTCATCAAGCAAAGTGGCACGGACAACATGTACTCGTGCCTCAGGCGTGCCAGCGTCAAGGTAGACATGGAAACGCACATTTCCCTGTTCGTCAACTATAGCATGATCCAGAGTGAGATGATGCACACTTGGACTGACAGGGCCACCATGGAATGGTGTGATAACCGAACCGCGATAATGGCTATAAGTCGTCACATCAAATAAGGCGACAAACGCAAAAACCCAGAGACCAATCTTTTTCAGGGTTTTTGGAGGGAACATATCCAGTGGGAGAGCTCCACTTGCTAGCCTAAACCATGATTTCTGCGCCAAAGCAGGTTTGCGTGTCAGAAGGTAATTATCGATCGAATAAGCTTTTCCGCCTGCCAGCAATATGGTCGCACCCATTGCCAGGTTGCAGGCGGCCATGGTCCATTCATCAATACATGTTGCACCCTGCCACCCAAAAAGAAGCATCAGGAAGACGGCGAACCCCATGGAAATGAGGGCAGAAAGTCTGGTTAAGAAACCAACCATCAAAGCCAGACCGACGAAAAGCTCCGCGGCACTGAATAAAATGGTTGATATATAAAGGAGCCAGAAATGTTGCAGTACAAAGCTGACCAGATGTTCCGTCCCTAAAAGGGCACCGGGCATGGCTGTCTGAAATTTATTGGCCATCCATGGATGATGGGCAGGATTCAGTTTATAGGGAGCATAGATAAAGCGGCGTGAGCCACCTCCCCAGTAAATAAACCCCTGAATGAAACGTACGGAAAGAAGCCCCAGGCCGAAATAGAGCCACGAGGCTTTTTCATTTGTTTTTGGAATTTCTTGGGTATTCATCATGTTTTCTTCAGAATTCACGAATGTTCTCCGGAGACTATTACGTCTTTTTCTTTAATAAGAAAGAAAATATTTCACATCCGAGATCATTGTTGATTTTAAATAATAAATCCAATATATTATATTCATATTTTCAATAAAATAAATTAATCATTGAAATGACTTTAGAACAGTTACGTATTTTCGTTGCAGTGGCTGAAACGCTCAATATGCGCCAGGCATCCGAGAAATTATATCTGACTCAGCCAGCGGTAAGTGCCGCGATCGCTGCGCTGGAAAATAGATATGATACAAAACTATTTGATCGTATCGGTCGCAGACTGGAACTTAACGTAGCTGGCCGACTCTTTTTACCTGAGGCACAAGCTATTTTGGTGAAGGCAAAAGAAGCAGCTCACCTATTCGATGAACTGTCCGGTTTAGTGCGTGGTTCCTTGTCCATTGCAGCAAGTCAGACCGTGGCAACTTGCTATCTTCCCCGCTATATGGCGCGTTTTGCCTCAGAGCATCCCGGTCTTAATCTCAAATTGATGGCAGGTAATACAACCCAGGCTATTGAGCATGTTCTTGCAGGTGAAGCGGATATGGGTGTCATTGAGGGGGACGTACAAGAGGATTTACTGGATGTACAGGTGATAAAGGGCGACAGTTTTGGTTTTTATGTAGCTCCCACGCATTTCCTCTCCGGGCGTGTGCCAGATCGTAAGGATCTTTTGGAGGCAAAATGGGTTTTGCGGGAAGAAGGTTCCGGAACTAGGAATTTTGTTGCTAATGCCTTAAAGGCGCAATTTGATCTTGAGCTTTCTGATTTGACGATCAGATTAGGACTACCCTCCAATGATTCTGTCCTTGAAGCTGTCGAAGAAGGTGAGCTCATGACTGCTGAAACAGATCGTTCTGCTATATTCCGTCTTCAGGCTGGTGTTATTCACCGTCTTGATTATGAGCTAGGGAACCGAAATTACTATATCATCCGTCATAAGGACCGGCGAGTCAGCCAGGCTGTTAGCAGGTTTTATGAATTGCTTTAGGGAGGCTGAAACAGCTTGCTCTAAAAAATAAAAATCTGAATGAAAGATTTTACTATGTCAGAAGAACTGTAATGTGAAACCTGATTACAGTGAATAGTCTGATTTTGAAAAACTTCGCTTGAAAGTTGGGGTTATCAAGGCGGTTGAGCCTAATCCAAAGGCGAGAAAACCGGCTTATATTATTAAAGTGGATTTGGGCCTTTAGGGGTTAAAACATCCAGCGCGCAATTGATGGGTCATTACGCGGTGGAGGCATTGATAGGCAAACGGGTTCTGTGTGTCTGTAATTTTGAACCGAAACATATTGCTGGTGTTAAATCTGAAATATTAATTACTGGTGTCTGCAATGAAGAAGGGAAGGTTGTTCTTGCCAGTTTTGACTTTCCTGTCCCTGCTGGGGCGGATCTGATGTAAAAAACAGAAGAGATCATGAAGATTATCATGATCTCTTCATCGTCATAGAGAAAAAATCAGGCTTTCTGTGCTTGCTCAAGTGCTTGGTCCAGATCGGCGATAATATCATCAGGATGTTCCAGCCCAACGGATAGTCGGACATAGCCTGGTGTCACGCCGCTGGCTAGCTCTTTTTGGTCGCAAATAATAAAGTAACCCGTTGAAACAGAATGATAATTTCAGACGAAATCATTCTTCACATGGGGACTTCGGGTTTCTGCGCGGGCAAACCCGTGGGGTAGTCAAGATACTGGCGCAGAGTTTAATTCAGTGGGCTGCTTATAAGTGTTTGGTTGTTGAATAGCGTCAATAGTCTCTGTTATGTAATACGGATTGTATTACGGAGATGTGTCATGGAAACAGTTATTGTGCGGAAACAGGGAAATTCTATCGGAATTACCTTTCCTGCTGAAACGCGTATTCGGCTGGGTCTGGAAGTAGGGCAGGAACTCACGCTCGTTGAGATGGCCGATGGCATCAAGCTGGTGAAGCGTAATTTGAAGCTGGAACGTCAGATGCAAATGGCGCGTGAGACGCTTAGAGAGCAGGCTGATGTGCTTCAGGAACTGGCTAAGCGGTAATGACGGAGAAACCAGATTTTCTTGAACTTGATGTGGTGCTGTTTATGCATGACCAAGCACTCAGGGAATATGGCGGAACACAAGGCGTCAAAAGCGAAGACTTGTTGCATAGCGCGTTAGCCCGGCCAGAAAACCGCTGGCATTATGCGGAGAGTGAAGCGCCAGATATAGCTACTCTGGCGGCTGCCTATGCTTACGGTATTGCTCGTAACCACCCTTTTAATGATGCAAACAAACGGACAGCCTGGAGTTGTTGTACGCTGTTTCTGAGAGTGAATGGGGTAAATATTCAAGTCCATGCACCAGAGGCGGTCGAAGTTATGGTGACACTTGCTTCAGGTGATATGGAGGAGGACGCATTTGCCGTTTGGTTACGACAGCAGTTCATTTGTCATTAAAGTTTTCTCAGCACGTTGGGGCGCAATATTTAAGATAGCCAGCCGTGCAAACCAGCGGACACGTTGCGCCGCAATGGTTTGCAAACTGGTCAGGGTGAGAGCAATGCTCTCCCCCGTGAACCCCCTCTTTATGTCAGAAATTGGGGAAAGTGGGATGTCGGTTATCGGGAAGTGATAACCGAAAGCAGTCATTCTTAGCGCTCATGTTCATGACACCTACCGACCAAAATGCGCCATTCCGATGATGCTGCGCAAATGCCGTCTCTCACCGGAACCCGTCAGTCGCTAATTAAATACTGTTTTGCTCCTTATTGTAGCATCAGTTTGAGATTCAACCACATTTTGCTTCGGCACGGACTGCAAAGTCAGTGACGACGTCTATTATGTCCAGAAGGCGGACATAGACATAATCCAAGAACAACCGCATTTCGGTGAGTTCAAGATTCTTGGAAGCCGTATAAAAGCTCGTTGGAGTGGCATGAAGGAGGCGCGAGCTATACTGGTATATGTACCGATATTCCGATTCCATACCTACCGTCTTCGCGGAATTGAACCATTTCCACTTCGATACGCCACCAGCCTCGTCAATAAGTGATTGACTATATCGATTGACAAAGTCTGACCATGCTTGACGCCAAGTTTCGAGGTCCTCCTCAGCGGCTACTACTGCCTTCGCCCTGATCAAATAAGCTTGGTATCCATAGCCGTTGTCCTTGGCGTCATCGGCGTAGGCAGTAAAATGCTGTCGGGCTTCGTTATCAATCACTTCTTTCCGAGCGTTTTTAGCTTCGCTGACAATTTCAGCCGTCAAGTTCTCGCCATGCTCTTCTTGTAGCGCCATTATGCTCGGTACCGAATTGTCACGCTTCTGGAGGTCGTCGAAGAACTCAGCTTCGGCTTTTAGATGGTCGATGTGCTGTGAGGTGTGATTTTCCCCGTCCTTCAGCACAAGACCAAGAAAATGAAGAGATTTTAGGGGCGTTGCCTGGATGGTCCTGAGCCATACGAGCAATTCGAAGACGTACCTAGTCAGAGAAACGAGACCGAGCGTTTCCAAGAAAACGACGTTGTTCTCCACTAGGATCTGACAGCGGTCAAGGGCTTCGGCCCCAATTTCGCAGGGCAATAGCGTCTCCGCTCACTCCCGTCCTTCTAGGCCTGCGATCTGTGGTGCGGTCATGACCGTTCTGACCCGTTGTGTTAGCTCCGCGATGGTCGGGGCGAGATTTCGAATCTCAGCGACGATCGTTCTTATTCTGTTTTTAGCGTTATCCATCATTCCTCCTAATTCCTGACCAGAACACTATGGAGACTAAGGTAATCTATGTTCTATGCGAGGAACGAAAAAAGAATAAATTTTTGGAACTGAAAATTGAGAAGACTTTGGGGGAACATGTCTCAGTATGAATTAAAGATTTTAGACATGCTCTCCTTACGCCTTCTATGTCAGATGTCTGAGCCACATGTGGATGCTTCGGAAAGTAAACATCAATCCGTACGGCGTGCAGATCATAAGCTGTATTTCTACGTAACTTGGATCGCGCGTATGAGGCTGCCGATATCTTTCTGGCTCTAGGCCGTCCTATCGGGCAGGCCACACAGGAAATTTCAGCCCTATCTGGTTCGAGCTCATGATGGCTATTAGCATTTGCCGTACTACTGTGCCGAGCGGTCAGGTCAAGGCCCGTGACGGCTGAGAGCACTAGCAGATCGCCTATAATCCTACCCGAGGCTATCAAAGATCTTGCCATGCACTTGCTTGAGCCAGCAGGCAGTCGTCTAAAGTGGGTATCGCTGGCATATCTATTGAGAATATATACAAGAAAAGTTTAATTTTAATCACTCTATTCTTATTGTGTATATTGGTTGTTGATTAACTCTTCAAAAAACCTAAGTATAGATCTAGGAGTCTGGGGGAAACTCGATTGCCTTCGCAGTAAAAATAATGTTTCACCATGTAATATATCATAGTGCTTCGCGTTGTCTTTTTAGGTTGTACTCGTCAGTATTCAAATAAATAATGCGGACAGGCGCATATGGTCGAATTGCATAATTTCAAAGGTTAATCATCTCTTAGAGCGGAGTGGCATAAATGACTGCATTTCAATCTTACGACCTCGCTCAGATGAGAGCCGACGTCAAACTCTCGCAAGAAGAAATAGCGACTCATCTTAGCATTTCTCAGAGCCAGATTTTTCGCTGTGAGCAAGACTTGCACAATACTTCTCTCTGTGTTGTAAAAGTCCGGGGATGTACTGCGGCGACATTTCAACGAAGTAGGGACTGGATTACGGCGCGTTCTATCGGGGGGCACTGTCACCCAGATCAAGCTGATGAGCGACTATGTGGAGACGGCTCCTATTTCTCTGAATGAAGCGCTGTTCAAGAGATCCTGTGCCGCAGTCGAATGGTGCCACAGCCTAGAGTCTAAACAGTAGACGATTTCAACATTTTAGCCGTCGGTGCCTGCGCAAACATTGGAGCGCGGGATGCCGAACGTGCGCTGCAACCAAGGGAAAGTTTTAATGGCTCTATGAAAAAAGAGGCCATCACAGCTCTGAAGGCTGCTCAGGCCAAGTATGAATCCGACGCCAAAGCTATCGGTGAAGCGTCGACAAGGTTGTTCGAACTGCGCCGGTCTAGCAGCGAGCAGATCATCACCCAAGTCGAGAGCTACATAAGCACTCTGGCCAGAAGTCCTAAGGAATTTGACCAGACGTTCTACGAATACCGGTCCGAGTTCAAGACCTTCAACGAGATTGTCGCCACCATCGAAGCAGAAGCCGTTAAGGTCAATACCGAGGCTGGCGCTGGCGCGGCCGCGGGCGTTGCTACTGGCGTCGGTGTTGCCGCTTTCGCTCCAAGCGCGGCCATGGCCATTGCCACCACGTTTGGCACTGCCAGCACCGGCACTGCGATCTCCACCTTGTCAGGGGCGGCTGCTATAAATGCTGCGTTGGCCTGGTTGGGAGGCGGGGCCTTGGCAACTGGTGGCGGTGGCGTTGCTGCGGGTGAAGCGTTCCTGGCATTGGCGGGGCCAGTCGGCTGGACCATTGGCGGTGCTGCTTTAGTGGCGGCTGGATTGTTTGCCCGTAGTCGCAACCGGTCGATTGCCGAAAAGGCTGCCACCGAAACCAAGAAAATCCAGACGCAGATCGCTGCGCTCATTGCGGCCAAGCTGGAAATCAATCGCTTGTTCAACCTGACCGAACGCCATGTGGACGGTGTCACCGTAATGCTGGCCCAGCTCAAGGAACAAGCTCCAAAGAATTACCTGGAGTTCAGCAGTGTCCAGAAGGAGTGGCTGGGCGCACTTATTAACCACATCCATTCCCTGTCCGAACTCCTGAATAAGAAGGTGCAAGCATGACCGTAGAAACCTTCGAAACCCGCGGTCGTCGCCTTGTTCGGGATCAGGCCGCTGGTATCGTCGTCCATGCCATCAACGAGATCCGGTTTCACGACGAAATCAGCAAGCTAGCTGCGCAGGATGCCGCGTTCAATACTGCGCTGAACCAGATTGATAAGGTGCGCGACTTTCTATCTCGCCCCCAAAACATCCTAGGCAGTGAGTTGACGAAGCACGGCGAGATCGCCGAACAGGTTGAGGTCGGTATCCGCAATGCCCGCCAAGCCTTAGTCCAGGAAACCATGACAGCGACCTTCGATGGTGTTCATCGCACTGGTCCGGTCGACTATTTAATTAACGGAATCGGAGTTCAGTCCAAGTTCATCAATGGTATCTCCGCAAACTTGAACCATATCCTGAAGCACCTCAATATCTACCCGGGATTCACTGTAGATGGCTCTTTTTACATCATCCCCAAGGATACCTATGAAGCAATCCAGATCCTGCTGAATGGGGGTCATATCGAGGGTGTGAAGGGCATCGACCGAGCAAGCCATCAAGGTGCTCGTAAAGCAGATTGAGGAGCAGACGGGCAAGCCCTTCTCCGAGACAGTCCAGTCATCGGTCGTGGATTATTCAGACGTCCAAGTATACAAGGTGCCCACGACGCTTGACAATGAGCAGAAGAATCTCGCCAATAAGAACGAGAAACTGAAGGACAAGATTGTCGACGACCACAAACCGTCGCTTCAGGGGGTTGCACAAGCCGCTTTCGTGGGCGGAGCTGTCGGCGGTACTCTCTCCATGGCGACGGGCCTCTATGCCAAGTATAGGGCAGGCAAGAACGTCTTCAAGGGTGACTTCACTGCGGCTGACTGGCAGGAGATTGGCCTCGATACGATCAAAGGCGCGGCCGGGGGAGCTGTAGCTGCCGGATCCATCTACCTGATGACCAATTATGCGGGGATGGCCGCTCCGTTCGCTTCCGCCGTCGTAAGCGCGGTCAAGGGCATGGCCTCGCTTGCTGAAGATTATCGCAAGGGCGACATCAGTTTCGGTGAATTCTTTGACTTAGGCATGATCGTCTGTGCGGAGTCTGCTATTGTTGGCGTGTCCACAGCTGTGGGCCAAGCGCTGATCCCGATTCCCATTCTGGGTGCCGTCATTGGCAGCCTAGCGGGCAAGATGGTGGCTGAGTTCACCACCGGCCAGAACGACAAGGTCGCCCAGTGTCTTCTGAACGACATGGAAGCGTTCAAGTCCAAGCTGGATGGCAAGCTGAAGGAAGTCCTTACCGCTATCACGGCCGAGCTTGACCACTTGAACAGCATAACTAATGCTGCCTTCGACTTCCGCTTGAACGCCAACCTGATCGACCGTAGCGTGGGTTTGGCGGTAGCCCACGGAGTGAAGGCGGACAAAATCATTATCAATGAAGCCGCGTTGGACACGTTTATGTTGGAGTAAAGTGATCAATAGATAATACCTCAAGTGGAGTGTCGGATACCTCACTCCTTCCACAGTCTGCCTGAGGTTTTTAGTCGTAATGTCTGAAATGGGTCGTGGCCTTTTGGTTTTTTGGGTGCTTTCATGCCCAAGGAGACGGTCAATCCAGGCTTCTCTTGATATTAGCGTCCGCATTTCTGAGTTGTGTCGATATGGTGTGTCGGAAGGAATGAAATGTGATTTCAGCAAGCAGGCTAATCCGGGTTTAAGCAATGAGGAAGCTCGTCCTAGTGCTGCTCTCCTGATACCATCCCTTCATCGTCACGAAAAAAATCAGGCTTTCTGTGCCTGCTCAAGTGCTTGGTCCAGATCGGCGATAATATCATCAGGATGTTCCAGCCCAACGGATAGTCGGACATAGCCTGGTGTCACGCCGCTGGCCCGCTGTTCTTCTGGTGTTAATTGTGAATGGGTTGTTGAGGCGGGGTGAATGGCCAGACTCCGCGCATCACCAATATTGGCTACATGGTAGAAAAGCTCCAGGGAATCAATAAAGCGTTTGCCGCCTGCCAGACCGTTTTTGAGTTCAAACCCGACGAGACCGCCATAACCTTCAGGAAGGTAATGTTGTGCCCTTTTAAAGGCCTCTCCTTTCTGCATGGCCGGGTAAATGACTTTTGTCACAGCGGGATGTTTTTCCAGATAACGTGCGACCATGACGGCATTTTCGCAATGGCGGGGCATTCTGAGTGGAAGCGTTTCAATCCCCTGAAGCAGCTGGAAGGCGTTAAAGGGAGAGAGTGCCGCACCCATATCGCGCAGCAGAACAGCACGAACCCGCAGAGCATAAGCAATCGGACCGAAAGATTTTGCAGCTTCAGTCCAGATCGTTCCATGATAGCTGGGGTCTGGCTGTGTGAGGAGAGGATGACGCTCAGGTTTGGCACTCCAGTCGAAATTTCCACCATCAATGATGACGCCTCCGATGGATGTGCCGTGCCCGCCAATATATTTTGTAGCAGAATAAATGACGATGGCAGCACCATGTTCCAGAGGGTGAGCCAGTAAGGGAGCAGCGGTATTATCGACGATGAGCGGGATATGATGCTTACGCCCCAATGTTGCGATTTCAGCCAGAGGAGGGACAACTAGCTTGGGATTGGGGAGCATTTCCAGATACCAGGCGCGTGTGCGGTCATTGCTGGCTTTTAAAAAGGCATGAGGATCAGAAGGATCAACAAAACGGACATCTATGCCCATATTACGTAAAGTATGGGCGTAAAGATTCCACGTTCCTCCATAAATATCAGTGCCACAGACAATATTATCGCCTGCTGCGGCAATGGTTTGGACGCAACAGGCTGAGGCAGCCTGACCAGAAGCAACAGCCACGGCTGCAGCCCCTCCCTCAAGCGCAGCAAGGCGCTGCTCCAATATATCGGTCGTAGGATTACCTAGGCGAGTGTAAATGGGGCCTGGTTCCTGAAGCGCGAAACGTCTTGCAGCCTGGTCGCTGTCTGTAAACTGGTAGGACGTTGTCTGATGAATAGGAGGAGCGACGGAGCCGGTTGTCGGGTCTGCGCGCCAACCTGCGTGCAAGGCTAATGTTTCAGGATTATAAGTACGCTTCATTTTGTGGCCTCCATGAAGATATTATATATGATGATACGCGCTCCGGCTTTCTATTATACCTGAAGATTATGTAGGGTGACAGATTGAACTCGGGTAAGAGTAGATTAGGGTTGAAAGAGTGATCATATGATTCCTGTTATTCTCTCTGGTGGTGTCGGTACTAGGCTATGGCCTGTTTCGCGCAAGAGTTATCCGAAGCAGTTTTGCGCATTATTAGGGGAAAACACAGCTTTTCAGGAAACTTTGCTCAGGGTTCGGGCATTAGGGATTCAGTCATCCCCCATGATTGTTGGAAATCATGAACATAGATTTATTATGGCTGAGCAGGCACGACAGATTGATGAAGAAGAGGTGACGATTATTCTCGAGCCGGAGGCCCGTAATTCTGCTGCAGCTATGGCTTCGGCGGCTTTTCTGCAGGCTGCAACTGACCCTGAGGCAATTTTATGGTTTATGCCTGCCGATGCCTATATCAACCACCTTGATGCGCTTTCCCAGGCTTTAACACAGGCGCAAAACGCAGCTGAACTTGGTTATATAGTCACATTTGGCATAAAGCCGGATAAAGCTGAAACGGGTTATGGTTATATTGAACGCGGCCAGGCTTTGCCTGGGGCCGAGAACACTTTCCATATAAGCCGTTTTCTGGAAAAGCCCTGCAAGGAAGAAGCAGAAAAGCTGATTAGCGATGAGCGCTATCTCTGGAATTCTGGCATGTTTTTGGCAAAAGCCAATGTTTTTCTCCAAGAGCTGAAGAAATTCGTGCCAGAAATTTATGAAGCTGTTGAAAAATCGGTCAGTCTTCGCAGGGTGGATTTAGGCTTTATGTGCCTTGACGCAGAGTCTTTTCATCATGCGCCTTCTATTTCGATTGACTATGCTGTTGCAGAAAAAACGCAGCGTGCTGCAGTGGTGCCAGCATCTTTTACCTGGATGGATGTGGGGAGTTGGGGTGCAGTATGGGCATTGGCCCCAAAGGATCAGGAAGGGAATGCCGTAAAAGGAGATGTCTTTCTTGACAAGGTTCATAATTCATATGTTTACACCGATGATATTGTTACTACTGTCACTGGTGTTGATGATCTGGTGATTGTCGTGACCAAAGATGCTGTTATGGTCTCTCATCGCGGTTATGCACAGGATATTAAACATATCGTAGCCCGTTTAAAGAAAGCAGGGCGGGACGAAGCCGAGGGGCATCAATGTAAATATCGTCCCTGGGGGTTTTATGAAACTTTATTACAGGGAGAACGCTTTCAGGTTAAGCAGATCCATGTGAGTCCTGGTGAGAAGCTGTCATTACAAAAGCATTTCCACCGGGCGGAACACTGGGTGGTTGTTGCAGGGACAGCGCTTGTAACACGTGATAATGAAGAGATGATTATAAGGGAAAATGAAAGTATTTATCTTCCCATTGGGTGTATACATCGTCTTGAAAATCCGGGGCGTATTCCTTTGATTCTTATTGAAGTACAATCAGGACCATATCTGGGAGAGGATGATATTATTCGTTTGGAAGATGTTTATCAGCGCTCAAATAGCATGGAAGATAGATAAAGATTTACTTAAGTATAGATTGGTTTTGATTTTCTTAAAAATTCTTTCATATTCTAACTCACTATAAATTTATAATGAGTTAGATTTTTGAGGGTTGGAAAGTTTTGCGGATAAAGGTAGGTTGCCGCCTTATAGGGTGTATTTCTTATTTCTTGCTATGGGATTTATATAAAGTGGCGGCAAATCTGGAACAAAAAAAGTCTAGTCTGTCTGTCATATTTTTCAGAATAAATCCTCATCAGCCTATGATGATACCGCCTATTTACACTTCCATAATGCTTATTTCATGTCTGGTTGTTGTTTTCTGGTGCTGTGTAAAAGGACTGTTTCCTGACTGGTCCCGATATACAGCCTTTGCGTTGATGCTGGTAGCTCTTTTGGCGAATGCACTTGTGATGAGAGTGGCGATTAGAGCTGGTTATCTTATTTCTATGCTCTGTTTTTTAACCAGCTGGCGTATTGCAGCGATGAATGCTGTCTGGCCTGTTGAGGTTATATGCTTTCTGGCGTTTCTTCTCATGGTTGCACAATTTGCGGGTATGGTCATCAGAAACTGGAGAACGCACGGAATAACAGGATTTACCGAGGCTCTCATGTGGCAGCTTGCTGTTGCTCGCATGTATTTTGGTATGAATGAAATTGGTCATTCTGTTGAAAAGATTTTTGCGGGCCAAGCATCTCACGAGAAACTTGTTCATATATTTACCCAATTAGGAACACCTGTACCGGATATATTTGTGTGTCTGGCAGGTTTGGTAGAATTTTCCCTTGCTTTCGGCGTTGGTTGCGGTTTTCTGACACGCTTGGCTGCTGCGGGTGGTATTCTTTATTTTCTGATAGCGACTATCCCTTTTGGCGGAGAGTGGACTCATGGCTATGCCTGGGGTGATAGAGGATGGGAATATATAGCTTTACTTATTGTTTTTTATGCTTCTCTTCTTTTTTCTGGTGCTGGCAGATTTTCGCTCGACGCATGGCTGATTGAACGGGGGCTGATGCCCAAATTTCTATATCCGCTTTGTGGTCCGAAGGCGGGTATTGAGGTCTTTAAAAATACTGTCCCCTTTAATCACGAGACTGTTTGAGACATATTTGAGTGATATTGAAGACAATTATGTCTATAAAAACAGACATGTCTTATTGGTATAATAAAAAATAAATAAGGTATAAATTTCTCTGGAAGACAGGATTGGAAAGTGTTTTTCAGTGCGGTTTAGTATTTGTCTATTAGACAATTAATAATTTGTAAATTATACTTACACTTGTTCTGATTTAGAATTACGAGTGAAATATGAATTTTCTGCAAGTTGGTTCTTATTGTGGAGCTCTGGCATTTTTGGCAGGTGCCCTAAGTGGTTGTGCGACGGAATCGTCTCGTACGGTAGCGGCGCAACCAGTGCAAATGAGTCAGGTCATTTATCAAGGGCCGCGTATTGATATCGCAGCGGGGAAATTTGCTAATCGTTCAAATTATATGAATGGTATTTTCTCTGATGGAATTGACCGTTTGGGAAATCAAGCGCGCACGCTGTTATTATCAAGATTGCAGCAGAGTGGCCGTTTTAACGTAATGGATCGGGACAATATTACTGAAGGAAAACAGGAAGCAGCTTTCCTACATGAAGGCCAGACCATTCAGGGGGCCAGATATCTGGTTACAGGTGATGTAACAGTCTTTGGTCGTAAAGAAACAGGTGATATGGCCCTTTTTGGTCTTGCCGGGACAGGTCATGCCCAGATTGCTTATGCCAAAGTAAGCCTTCAGATTGTTAATCCTTTAACTTCTCAGATTGTGCTGACCAGTGATGGTGCTGCTGAATATAAACTTTCCGAGCGCGAGATTTTGGGTTTTGGTGGCACTTCAGGCTACGATTCCACACTCAACGGCAAAGTGCTTGATCTCGCAATTGTGGATGCCGTTAACCATTTAACGCCAGCTATTGATGCTGGTCAGTTGAAATAAATCTTCAAAAAATATTATTAACGGGTAACGATCTTATGTCATTTTTTAGGTATGGGCTGCTGGGATGCAGCTTGCTTTTACTGGCCGGTTGTGGGTCAAGTAGAAAATCTCTTTACGCATGGTATCATTATCAGCCGCAACTATATGCCTATATGCAAAATGGGGACTCCCAGCAGCAATTGACGATCCTTGAAGCTGATGAACAAAAGGCAAGCGCAAAAGGGTTGGCTTTGCCTCCAGGATTTCATGCACATCTTGGGTTGCTTTACGCAAAGTTAGGCCAGACTTCACAGGCACAGACGGAGTTTCAACAGGAGAAGACGTTATTCCCTGAATCAGCTGCCTATATGGATTTTCTCCTGAAAAATATGGGAACCGCTTCTGGAACGGTTCCTGCTGCACCTTCTGCCGGGGCGGAAAACACATCCGGGCAAGTACAATCTCAGGCCAAGATTGCGTCGTAGTTTAGGAAAACTCAATCTTCTTCGATTCATTACGAAACACAATTCAGAATAAAATTACGTTTCTAGGAGGCCATTTATGAACTTTATGGGAAAAGCGCGCCTGGCTATTTGTGGCATACTCCCCTTATTGCTGGCAGCGTGTGGTACGTCTGCCAAGATGGATTATACGGCGTTTAAGGACGCTAAACCACGCTCAATTCTTGTATTACCGCCGATCAACCATACACAGAGTATTAATGCGACAAACGGGTTCCTGTCCCAAATGACGTATCCATTGGCTGAAGGTGGTTATTATGTTGTTCCAGTTGATGTGGAGCTTGAGACTTTTCATCAGAATGGTGTTTCTGTGCCTGATGAAATGGCACAGATTTCTGCCGAGAAATTACATTCTATCTTTGGAGCAGATGCAGCGCTCTACTCAACTGTAACAGCTTATGGCTCTCGTTACACGATTATTAATAGTGTGACAGTTGTTAGCATTTCAGCCAAGTTGGTGGATTTGAAAACAGGAAGCATTTTATGGAGCGGGGAGGCCCGAGCGGACGATAATGACGGTAGTGCAGCAAGTAATACCAATATTTTCGGTAAATTGGTTGGGGCAGCAATTAAACAGATAGGCAATTCAATTTCTGATTCTGCCTATCCTCTTGCAGGGGTTGCAAGCGGACGCCTTCTGGCGACGGGAACGCCGAATGGACTGCTTTATGGCCCGCGTTCTCCTTATTATGATACGAAATAAAACGAGTTAAAGTGAGTTTTATAAGGTTCAGGGGCAGCGCCATATGGATCTGCCCCTTTAAGTGTGGGTCTATATTTCGTTAACGGGAATATGACCGATAATTTCAAGATCAAGGTCCTGAAGGATAAAATGCCATTCAGGCTTGATCTTATGTTTTAGTTCATTTTTGTCCAGACGGGAATGAAGATCATAGAGGAAGCTTTCAACAGCTTTGCGGATTTCCGTCTCGGCTTTCGAAATATCAGAAATAGCACGGAGTTTTGCGAGAGCTGACCTGGTTTCATCGGCGCGTTGGAGGACCCATTCATTTCTTTCAGACTGGGGATCTCTCATCTGGAGGCCAAAAGCATTGGCCCATTGATTATTATAACGGCTTGAATCCATTTTTTTGGTGGGGTCAGCACCACTATTACGGGCATGTTTCCAGGTCCATTCAGTCATGGATTTAAAATAGAAATGTGAAATATAGATTTCTTTAAAATATCCCTTATCAGCAAAGGCAGGGTCACGCGGAAAACCAGGGGGAGGGTTGATATATTCATGCTCCTCACCATTCGTCAGACGGAAATTATAGGATGCAGACCGGTACCACAGTGGATGATGGGCCCGTGAGTGAAGGGTTTTCTGGGGGCGGCACGCTGATTTAACTAGACGCCACCCTTCACCAATGGCACCGCTACCGACAATTTGAGAATTACGTTCAGTCAGTGGCAAAGCAAGGTCTGCTAGCCCATGTACATTGAGGCTTGAACCAATAAAACGCCAGTTTATGGCAATAGCATCGGTCTCTTTTCGTTCAACCTCATTGAGGTAATCTGTGATTTTTGGAAAAGGTTCGGGATTAAGTGTAATAAATTCATCGCCATCCAGAACAAAACACCATTTAAAATCTAGAATATCGGGAAGGGCATTAAAGGCGTGACCATAAGCCTTGAATTGAGGGCTGGTCTTTGAATCGACTTCATTTGAAATCCAGGTAATAATGCCTTTTTGGGAGAGTGCTTCAAGAAGAAGGTCAGAGAGGTCTTCATTATTATTACTATAGATAAAGAAATGCTCTATCCCCAGCATTTGGTGATAGGCAATCCATTCCAGAAGGTAGATCCCTTCATTGCGCTGCGTTGAAACCAGACAGGGGCCACGTGTCGGTTTGAATGACCGTCTCATAATATGCGTTAATGCATGGAAAAAGCCTGCAAACGTGCTATCACTGCCGCTCCATGCCAAGAGGGTTTCATCAATGGTTGTGGTCAGTTTTCGTGCTGGAGATAAAGGTTTTTTTCGGGGAGAAGAGTGTTTGCTGTCCCATTCGAGCAGGGCTGGAATAATCTTGTCAAGCCATATGGTTGGTGCAGTTTTTTTCTGAAGGTTTTTTAGTAAGGTCTTGCTTTTCAGGACGGATTGACCAACTTCATTAAGTTCTTCCCAGTGTAGAAAAGGGAGAATAGCATCAAGCACAGGTTGAATATTCGTGCCATTATAGTTTTTAATGAAGTCGAGAATATTCTTTGCCGTAATATTATAGCTGAAAAGCTCGGCAACATAACCGGCTTCTTCTTGTAATTCTCTGGAGACCATTACGGGTTCGAGTGAAAATTGTTCCCACGCCATGACATGATGGCAGTCTCCGACGACATTATTAACTTTAACATTTTCAGGGAGAGGGCGGGTTGTAAAAAATTTTCCTAGACTATGCGGGTCTTCCAGCGAACAAAAAGAATTGCCTGCCCCACAATATTGCATATTGACGGGCAGGATCATGCCGCGCGGGGCACCATAATGTTCTAACCAGATCAGGGGTTTTTCGCTTTGATCTATGGTCAGGAATAATTGCCGGGGAAAGTCACTTAGCTGAAAGGCAATAAGGGGAGAAAATCCTTCTTCTTCTGGTTGAATATGCTGTTTTAACTGTCCATTTTCCAAACTTACACACAGACGGGCATCATGCCATGTTCTGATTTGAAAAAAGCTGATCATGGAATTTCCTTCGGAACAGTTACGTGAGTGTATTTTATCCAACAGGCACGTCATGCGGATAGTGTTTTTTAGAATGGTTTTAGAGGCAGGGAGCTTTTTTTGGGGGCATAGTGTTATAGACAGAAGAGTAACGTCAAAATGTTCTTTGCCAGAATTATTAAACGTTTGAGACTATTTTGTTAAGAGCATCAAATAGTTTAAGATCTTTGCGTTATAAAAAGATTTGTCCGGTTTTTTACGCTGCCAGCCATAGGGTGCAGTATGAGATTCATCAGTAAATATAAGGAGACTTACTGTTATGGTTAAAAAACCAGTAGATGCTTCATCATGTGTGACATTGCGTGATGGTCATGATATGCCCTGGATCGGTCTTGGTGTTTGGAGAACACCTGAAGCTGACACCGAGAGTGTCGTGGAAACAGCCATCAGTCTTGGTTACAGGGCTATTGATACGGCTATGCTCTATAAAAACGAAGCAGGTGTTGGAGCTGCCTTAAGCCGTCACCCAGATGTTTTCGTCACGACAAAACTCTGGAATGATGATCAGGGCTTTGACAAGACATTACGGGCTTTTGATAAAAGTGCGAAGCTATTGCAGCGTGATGTCGTGGATCTGTATCTCATCCACTGGCCGATGCCAGCTAACGGGCTGTATCTTGAAAGCTGGAAGGCTCTTATCCGTTTACGTGATGAAGGCCGCATCAAATCCATTGGTGTTTCCAATTTTATGGAAGAACAGTTGCAATGCCTGATTGATGAGACAGGGGTTGTGCCTGTTATTAACCAGATCGAGCTGCACCCCTATTTTCAGCAGAAAAAGTTACGGGCATTCCATCATCGCCATCAGATCCAGACGGAAGCGTGGAGGCCATTAGGTCAAGGTGCTTTACTGGAGGATTCAACGATAGGCCAGCTTGCTGTGAAATATGGGAAAACGCCAGCACAGATTATTTTGCGCTGGCACCTTCAGCATGACATCATGGTTATTCCCAAAACAGTGCATGCCAAACGTATGAAAGAGAATATCTCACTCTTTGATTTTGAATTGGAGGCGGGAGATATGCAGAAAATTGACGCTTTGGATAGGGCTGACGGGCGTATGGGGGAAGACCCGGCTGATCCTCAGTTCTGATAGTTCTTCTGGCTTGAAGTTGGCATCTGGTACCTTAGGAAACCAGATGCCAGATTGTAAAAGTTAAATATCGAGGACCTCGACCTGACGAGCGTGGTCCTGAATAAAGCGGAAACGTAATTCCGGTTTACGCCCCATGAGGCTCTCTACCCTGTCCTTGGTTAGAAGGCGGTCTTCAGCGGGGATGATAACACGCAGTAATGTACGTTGCTTGGGGTCCATGGTTGTTTCTTTCAGATCAGAAACAGGCATTTCTCCCAGACCTTTAAAGCGCGAAATGTCGATTTTGGCTCCGGCTTTGAAATCTCTCTTAATGCGGCGATCCTTGTCTGTATCATCCATGGCATAGACAGTCTTACTGCCATGTGTCAGGCGGTAGAGAGGGGGTTGTGCTAGATAAAGATGGCCCTGCCTGATTAGATCAGGCATTTCACGGTAGAAAAAAGTCATGAGTAATGAGGCGATATGAGCGCCATCAACGTCTGCATCAGTCATAATAATGATACGGCCATAGCGTAGATTGGCATGATTATAATCCTTGCCCGTTCCGCAGCCTAATGCTTCCGTTAAGTCACGAAGTTCCTGATTGGCGAGAAGCTTATCTCTTGTTGCTGAGGCGACATTGAGGATTTTCCCACGTAGGGGAAGAACAGCCTGCGTCTCACGTGCGCGTGCCTGACGGGCTGAGCCTCCTGCTGATTCCCCCTCAACAAGAAATAACTCTGTTTTATCGGCATCAGTGCTGGCGCAATCTGTCAGTTTCCCTGGCAGGCGCAGTCTTCTTGTCGCCGTTTTTCGTGTTGTTTCGCGTTTTTCCCGTCTGCGTAGCCGCTCTTCAGCGCGCTCCGCCAGAAAGCCAACCAGTGCGTCAGCCTGTTGAGGGTTTCCTCCAAGCCAGTGGTCAATCCGGTCACGCAGGGCGCCTTCAACCAAACGGCTGGCTTCCTGAGTGGTCAGGCGGTCTTTGGTCTGTCCCTGAAATTGCGGATCGCGGATAAAGACTGAAAGTTTAGCATTAATAGAGCTGAAAACATCTTCAGCCGTAATGGCTGCTGCACGACGTATCTTACGTGTTTCGCCCCATTGACGAAACCCTTTGACCAGAGCGGCTCTGAGGCCGGCTTCATGCGTTCCACCTTGCGGGGTGGGGATCGTATTACAGTAGGAGACCAGTGTTCCCGGACCTTCTTCGAGGAAAGCAATAGCCCATTCAACGCGTCCACCAGAGGCCCCGCTGGACGTCAGAGGCAAATCAGCCAGACCACACCATAACGGCGTCAAGAGGAGGGCCTTTTCTCCTAATTCTGTCTGAAGGGCGTCTTCCAGCCCGTTAGGGAACTGTATGGTTTCTTTTAGCGGTATTTCACTGTCTTTTTCCCTGAGTAGATCAGGAGCGCATGACCATTTGATCGTAACGCCGCGGAACAGGGCTGCCTTGCTGCGACAGAGCTGGTAAAGACGGGCAGGAGAAAATTGTTCCCGTCCGAAGATTTCCGGATCCGGGCAGAAACGTACGGTCGTACCGGATTTGGCCGAATCGATTTTGACATCTTCTAACCCGGACTGGGCAACCCCTTTGGAGAAAACCTGACGATAGAGATGACGGTTGCGCGTTACTTCTACTTCCAGTTTCTCTGACAAAGCATTAACAACAGAGCTTCCAACACCATGCAGACCGCCAGAAGTCGCATAGGATTTCCCCGAGAATTTCCCTCCCGCATGGAGTGTTGTAAAAATAACTTCCAGCGCAGATTTCCCCGGGAAACGGGGGTGAGGATCTGTTGGGATGCCCCTGCCATTATCATGAACCATCAGGCAATGGGCGTTTTCCAGGCAGACGTCAATTGTCGTGGCATGTCCTGCCACGGCTTCATCCATGGCATTATCAATGATTTCTGCCGCGAGATGATGATAGGCAACATTATCAGTGCCACCTATATACATGCCTGGTCGTTTGCGGACAGGTTCCAGTCCTTCAAGGACTTCAATATCTCTGGCGTTATATGAATCAGTCACAACATGCCTTTAAAGGGGAGTATTGCAGAGTCACACTTTATGATTTGTGACGGCGGGCAACACGTCTTCTGTTTGAATGGGCTTTGGGCGCAGTGCAGCTTTCATAGGCTGCAGGCTGAAGGATGTCCTTGGCCTCTGCGTAATGAGCAAGGTCACTGGCATTATCAAGCGCTTCAATTTCTTCAAACATGGGTGTGCGCTGGTCACAGAATACGGTGCCAGATTTCAGCCCTCCCAGAGACTGGACATCAGCTAGCTGCGTAATATAGGCGTCATGCTGCTGGCGTGACCGTTTACCGTAAGTTGCCTGGAAATAACGTTCAAGACGTTTTTCCGCCATGCTTAATTCGGGTTTGAAATGGGAGACGAAAGCATTATAACGGTCCTGAGCCTGGCATGAGAGAGCCGTTACCATAAGTTCCGACTTCAGTCCGACAACATTAAAGGCCGCATGAACATCCTGAGGAGGATGACAGCTTGTGGTGGCTGCCTGTGCAGGCAAGAAAGCCGTGAATACGGCGGTGAGGGCTATCAGGCCGAAAGACGTTTTTTTATGAAATCTGGATATCATCTGCAAACTCCCTATGGGCCACAGAATTGCCCATAACATGGACCTATAACACGTCAGGTGCGGCTAAAACATCAGGTGAGAAAGAAAAAAGATTTTTTCATCATTCTCAATTAACATGATAGAGCCTATTCTATAACGCATAGAGGGTGTCTCTGAAGAGACCTGACTCTAAAAAAATGAGATTGGTTGAAAAAATTCCTTAAATGAGCGGGAGTGACTCGTGCCCTTGTCAGGAAATGTTTTACGTTTGGGGGGAGGATGTGCCGCCCTGTTACTCTTATCTGGTTGTATGGGGCCGCATCGGGGTGGCTCGCAGATACTGACTGCACCAGATCCCTTTGGTTATGAAAAAGTTTCTGCCCTCTGTAAGCTGAGCCCGTTAACAACGGATGCTTCTGGCAAAATGAATGTTGAAATGACCGTTGGCAGTGATGAAGGGAAATGTGCCCTTTCCGTAAGCAAAGGTGGTGGCGGGAATTATGTTTCATTTGGTGTAGATCAGGCACCGGAACATGGAAAAGCGTTCCTGTATAACTATAATGGGCGCACTTATATCGATTACCAGCCAGTGACGGCCTATAATGGCGAAGATAGTTTCGGGGTTGATCTGATCCCTGCCCATGGGCAGCCAAGAAGCCATATCACGGTCAAGGTGAAGATTGAACTTGTCGGTGGCGGTAGCACAGCTATCGTCCCTGCCGTCAAACCGGCTGAGGCTCCCGTAACAAAAGAGAAAGCAGGCTCGAAAGCCTCTTCACATCATGTGCATAGAGCTACCAGAAGCAGAAAGCCTGCCCCCCAAAAGGCCGCTCCGTCTAAACCGGTAGAAACGAAGAAAAAATAAGACCGGCATATAAGACCCCCCCCGAGAGATTTTTTCCCTCGGGGGGGGGTATGAAATGAACAGGTCTGGAATATTATTTTAACGGAAGATAATTTCTACACGTCGGTTTTGAGCCTCTTTCACGCCGATGGCAGTTTGTACAAGGGGATTTTCTGCCCCCAAGCCATGTACGGAAATTAATCCGGCGGCGACGCCATCACGCACTAATTCAGATTTTATGACATCGGCCCTGCGTAGGGAAAGGGTCTGATTATGAGCTTTCCCCTTGGCCGTCTGCTCTCCGGAGCTGTCTGTATAGCCATTAACAATGATATGGGTCAGCTGTGCAGAGGTGGAGTTGCGCGCAGCAACTGCGACGATCGCTCGTGCCCGGTTGCTCAGATTCGTTGAATCCCAGTCAAAGAAAATAAGGTAACTTCTTGCTGGGGAAGGGGCTGGAGCAGCGGTTTGTGCTTCTGTGAGAGGGGGTGGAGGTGGTGCTGGGTCAAATTCATAGCGCAGTCCCAGCATAAGAGAATGGTTAAAGTCTGTGCGTGTATTACGCCGACCATAAGAACCATTGCTGCCCCCGGAATTATCCGCGACACTATAGGCGTGATGGTTATGTGGGGCGAGAATTGTATAAAAACGATATTCCATCGTTGTTGAAAGCCCGACAACCCAGGGTACAGGTAGGGATGCCCCTATCATGCCCTGATAGGCGAAATTACCTGAAGCATCATTAATACGCTGCGTGTGGGCAGTTCCATTGGCACTATAATGCAGTCTGGTATTCATGTCCTGCCGGCCATAACCGATACCTGCACCAAAATAAGGATAGATCCAGTTTTGACCGATATCCATGTCAAACAGGGCATTAGCCATAAAGCCATAACGCTGTTGGTGGCCGCTTGTTCTTGAAGAAATTCCGGGACTATGGAAGCCTGAATAGCGATTCTGGCGGTAATTTCCTTCCAGTTCAACGCGGAAGCCGTTATCAAGACCCCACCCGATACTGCCTAAACCTGTAATACCAGGATTGAATTGGTCTCTTCCTTTGGGGAAAACCTTTGTGCTGGGGTTGGTGGTCTGGGTCTGGTTAAAGCTCGCACCACCTGCGCCGGATATATAAAGTCCGCGGACTGGCTGGGCCTGGGCAATCGCAAAAGTCATCACCGACATACCTGAGGCCAGACATATCCGGGCCAAAAGGGCCATGACAGTGGTGCGCTGTACCATGTGATTTCTCTCCAACCAAAGTGCCACTATGACTGACAATAGTCTTTTCGCTGAAAGCGGTAAGAAAGGCAATCTATTTACCTGTTTCGAGGCATTAAACAAGGGATCAAAATATTTCACAGGCAATAACCTGTCTTTCAGTCAGAAAATTTTCTTGTTTCTAGCAGAGTTTCCAGGGGGGACGCTACATCTTTAACGTTTATTTCAATAATCCATAAATCAGGATCGAAACGTGTCTGTTTCTCAAAAAAGGAATTTATGGCCATGGCTACCTCATAAGGTGGTCCTGATTTTATTTCGTGACGACGCCATGAATGACCATGTTCCTGCAAAATAGCTGCGTGACCATTTATATCAGTCAGCAGGATGAAAATTGCCCCGGCGTCTTCATCTCCTTTTCTGACAATCAACGCTGCCTGCCCCTCCTGATTAAAACGTCGCAAGGTGGCCCTGACCCAGAAACCGGCTTTTAGTCCATAAGGCATGGTCTTTCTGCTTTCTTATGGCGTTGCATCGGTCAGAGAAGGGACTGACATGAGGGCTGTCTGATAGAGTTCGGGAGAGGTCAGAACCTGGAATGCCGTATTCAGTGTTTCGGGTCTTTCGTGGATGGGAGGGCAGGTTGCCCTGATTTTAAGGAGTGTCTCAGCGGATGTATTTTCACGCACTGAGCGTGATTGCGCGATGGAATCAGTTTGTAAGGAGTGCCCCTGTTTGAGGGCAAGAATTTGCTCATTGATGGTTGGACGGCTGGAAGACGTGCAGAGCTGGGGGATAACGCCGAGAATTTGGATAGGTTCTCCAAGCGGCGCTGTATTACGACTCCAGGTAATGAAGATTTCTCCTTCATTGGGCATCTGCCCGATATCCTGCACGAGTCCTTTCCCATAGGTTGCACTTCCAATAATGACTGCCCTGTGGTGGTCAGCCAGCGCAGCCGTGAAGACCTCGGCAGCGCTAGCTGTCAGACCATCCACCAGGATGACGAGATGGGCATTATTCGTAATATCTCCCCCTTGCACGGCCCATACATGGTTGGCAGCAGGATAACGCCCTGTTGTCGTTGCTATAATACCGTGATCGAGAAAAAGGGCGGCTGTCATGACAGCCTGTTGCAGGACACCTCCCTTATTACCTCTTAAATCGAGAATAATACCTTTTAAGGGCAGTGAGTCTGAGAGGAGCTGGCTGACTTCATCGGCTGTCTGTGTTGAGAAATCCGTTATCTTCAGGGACAGATAACCATTTTTAAAATATTCCAGAAAGACCGTCTGGGGGGCAAGGCGTTCAAGGGTGATGGTGATGAATTTCGCCTTTGCAGGGGAGCGGCCATATTTGATAGTCAGATTTTGAGGTTTTTCCTGCGTGAGCCAGGATGTCATCGTCTCGAGGGAGAGTGTGGATGTATCATGGCCATTGATTTCATAAATTTTTTGTCCGTGGTCTGCACCATTGGCCCAGATGGAGCTGTTAGAGTTTATTTTATCAATAACCGGGTAATGGCGGCCAGGTTTTTTCTCTAATGTCAGGCCGAGCGAGTACTGTGTTCCTTGACGGTTTGAGCGTTCTTTTTTCGCAATATCGGGCGGCAGATAGCGTGAGTAAGGGTCAAGATGACTGAAAATTCCAGAAAAAAACAGCGGCAGCAGATTCTCTTCTCCTAGTGATTGGAGTGAGAGATCAGCGTCCCATTCTTTCCTGATAATGGATACAGCCAGTTCGGCCCAGCCACGATAATCTGTCTCAGAGGGGTAATTTGCTTCATTCAGTAATTTATTGCCTCTCAGAGCAATGAGTTTGTGAAGAGACGCTTTCTGGAGAGGGAGGTCGGCCTTTTGATCTTCGGTCAAAGGATCAGACGTGATTTCTGTGATGGAGAGGGCAGGGTCACGTGCAATAAAGGCATCAAGTCCCCATAAAATGAGTTCTTGCGCCTGATGGGGTTGCATCAGGCGTGGCATCATAAAAATAAAGGCGGACTGGATTACTTGGCCCATCATGCTCAGCCCGGAGGCCGGGAGTGGCTGGTTTATTGCTGGATGGTTAGGATTAACCTGAGAGGGGATCAGTGACTGGTTTTGATGAAATAACTCATCAGGGAGGGGGTCAGCATAGGCTGTAAAGCTGAGCGTACATATAAAAATAACGCCCTTCTTGAGAGAGGCTTCTACAGATCTGAAGAAAAAAACGAAATAGGAAGAGAGTCCAGATCCCAGAAAGTGTGATACAGGCCATATGATACAATGAAAAAAAGCGCCTTTGGGCAAGCATATCTTTTTTTGTGAAGGGTTTTTCAAATCAAGATACATTTTCAGCCCGTAAATAATATCTTATTCTATTTATCATGAAATAATCCGAAACCGCCACTTGAAAGTGGCGGCATGGTTATTTGATAATAAAAGCACAAATCTTATGCCTTCGTACTTTTTTTCTTTTTTTCTGATGGTTTTGCAGGCGCCATTTTCTTTTTCGCTGGGGCTTTTTTTACAGCTGGTTTTTTTTCAGCCTCTCTATCGTTTGTTTTCGATGTTTTAGTCACAGCTTTCTTCGCTGTTGTCTCACGTGCAGTCTTTTTTGTTGATTTACCTTTTTCTTCAAGAAGAAGCACTGCTTCATCAAGGGTGATGTCATCAAGCGAGCGGTCTTTTGGCAAGGGTGCCATGATAGAGCCATGTTGCACATAGGGGCCAAAACGCCCCTTACGGACGATAACGCTTTCACCATCCTTAGGGTGGGGGCCTAATGTTTTCATGGAAGCAAGCTTGCGGGCGAGCGCATCAATGGCACGATTCAGGCCGATATGCAGCACGTCATCATCCTTATCAAGCGTGCCGTAGATAGCGCCCATTTTGACAAAGGGACCAAAACGACCCAATCCGGCCTGGATGGTTTCGCCTGTTTCAGGGTGTGTGCCCAGAATGCGGGGAAGTGATAATAATCCTACAGCCTGTTCAAATGTAATGGTCTCACCATCAAGATTTTTGGGAATGGCTGCGCGCTTGGGTTTGATCTTTTTATTATCAGGGTCAGCCTCGCCTCTTTGGATATAAAGACCATAGGGGCCGCGGCGTATGGTAATTTCTTCGCCTGTTTCTGGGTCTTGTCCCAGAGCACGGATTCCGTCTTTCAAGGTTGTTTGCCCATCATCTTCCAGGCTTAATGGGCGCGTAAATTTACATTCAGGATAGTTGGAGCATCCAAGAAAGGCACCGTGCCGCCCGAGTTTCAGTCCGATCCGTCCTGTGCCGCAAGCTGTGCAAAGGCGTGGATCAGTTCCATCTGCGTGAGGGGGGAAGAAATGTGGCCCCAGATCCTGATCTAGAGCATTGATTACATCGGTGATCTTGAGGTCTTTGGTCTGATCAATACTGGCAGAAAAATCACGCCAGAAAGCCGACATAACATCATGCCAGTCTGCCCGCCCGCCTGAAATATCATCAAGCTGCTCTTCCAGAGAGGCTGTAAAGCCTGTATCCACGTAGCGCTCAAAGAAAGACGTCAGAAAAGCAGTAACAAGCCGGCCTCGATCCTCAGGGATAAAACGCTTCTGCTCAAGGCGTACGTAATTGCGGTCTCTCAATACGCTGAGAATGGAAGCATAGGTCGAAGGGCGGCCAATGCCGATTTCTTCCATTTTCTTGACAAGAGAAGCCTCGGAGTAACGGGGCGGTGGCTGGGTAAAATGTTGGTCAGCCTTGATTTCTTCAGCCTTTGTCAGGTCTCCTTCTTTCATGGCTGGCAAAAGGCGGCTCTGATCATCGTCAGCTTTCGGGTCATCATGACTTTCGCGGTATAGGTGCAGAAAACCATCAAAGGCAATCACAGAGCCAGTTGCACGTAATAAGGTCTGTTGTTCTGGGTCAGACAGGGTGATTGCGGTCTGGTCAATTTCGGCTGATTGCATCTGGGAGGCAACGGCACGTTTCCAGATCAGCTCATAAAGGCGTTTCTGGTCATTATTGAGGAAAGCAGCAACCTGCTCAGGTGAGCGTGTAACGTCAGTTGGTCTGATGGCTTCGTGTGCTTCCTGAGCGTTTTTGGCTTTTGTAGTATAGGCGCGTGGCTTTTCAGGGCAGTAATCTTTGCCGAAAGCGCTGCTAATATGGTTCCGTATGGCATTAATGGCTTCAGCAGCCATAACGACGCCATCAGTCCTCATATAGGTAATCAGGCCCACAGTTTCACCATGAAGGTCAACACCCTCATAAAGCTGCTGGGCTGTGCGCATGGTTGTCTGTGCACTCATTCCCAATTTACGCGAGGCTTCCTGCTGGAGGGTGGAGGTGGTGAAAGGGGGGGAAGGGTGGCGCTTTGTCCTTTTGCGTTCGATTGCATGGACGGTAATCTCACTTTTTTTGACAATATCGCGGGCGGCATAAGCCTGTTCCTGCGTTACAAGGTCAAACTGCGCCAGTTTTTTGCCTTTAAGATGCGTGAGATGGGCTTCAAAACGTTCTTGACCTGGGGTGAGGAAGGTGCCTGTCACGTCCCAATATTCACGCGGTTTGAAAACCTCGATTTCAGCTTCACGTTCACAAATTAGCCGAAGGGCGACTGACTGTACGCGCCCGGCACTCCGGCTGCCTGGTAATTTGCGCCATAATACAGGAGAAAGCGTGAAACCAACCAGATAATCCAAGGCACGCCTAGCAAGATAGGCATCAATCAGTGGTTGATCCAGCGCGCGTGGTGCTGCCATGGCTGCCTTAATGGCATTTTTGGTAATTTCATTGAAAGTAACGCGCTGGACTTCGATATTTTTGAGAAGGTTTTTCTCTTCAAGTGCGGTTCTGACATGCCATGAAATGGCTTCTCCTTCACGGTCTGGGTCAGTCGCAAGAATGAGTTTTTGCGCGCCTTTAACTGCTTTGGCAATGGTTGCGATCTGCTTAGCGCCGCGTTCATCGGTCTGCCATTTCATGGCAAAATTTTCGTCAGGTAAAACGCTGCCATCCTTGGGGGGGAGGTCACGTACATGGCCAAATGATGCAATTACAGTATAGTCACTACCTAGATACCGATTGATTGTTTTTGCTTTTGCCGGGCTTTCGACCACTACGATGCTCGTCATTGCTATCATCCATTTATCGAGTCTAGGTTAGTACTACAGAGTTTCTGGTATCAGAACGACCTGATCACCGGGAAGGCTTTCTATCACACCTTCCATCTCAAGTTCACTGAGAGTCGTCATAACGTCCGATACGGAGAACTGGCAGCGTGAGATCAGATCGTCAACCGTTATCGGTGTAAGTGAAAGCCATAAAAGCAATTTTTCACGGATATTCTCTTCAGAATCCTCCGAAAGCATATCTGCCTCGCTGGAATCATTTTCTGTCAGGAAAGAAAGGTCCTCTTTTTCCAGAGACTCCGCAAGGATCTGATGAGCCAGTGGGCGTGCCCGGTATTTTGTCTGTTCAAAACCGCGAGGGTCAGGGGCGCCAAAAAGTTCTTTCTCTTCTTCTTCATGAATCCAGGGGGCAGGGCGTCGTGCTGGTAGGTCTTCATTCAGGTTAAAAAGGATATCCTGTAAGGTTTCAACCAGGATCGCACCCTGCCGTAAAAGATCATTGCCGCCACGGGAACGGGGGTCAAGGGGTGAACCGGGGACGGCCATAATCGTTTTGTTATAAGCAGTAGCATGTCTGGCTGTAATGAGTGTGCCAGAACGTTCTGAAGCCTCAATCACAAGGCAGGCCTGACTGATACCGGCAATCAGACGATTGCGACGGGGGAAATGGCGCGCCAATGTTTCTGTTCCAGGTGGGGCTTCGGTAATGAGACAGCCTTTTTCGGCGATCATTTCATGTAGACGGGCGTTTTCAGGCGGGTAAGCAATATCAAGGGCCCCAGCAATAACGGCAATCGTCAGCCCGGAATGGAGGGCCCCTTTATGGGCGGCCGTATCAATCCCGCGTGCAAGACCTGAAACAACGCATATACCAGCAGCAGCAAGTTCGGCTGACAGGCTTTCAGCGATGCGGATTCCTGCAAGTGACGCATTGCGTCCTCCAACGATGGCAACGCTGTTCATAGAAGCACGCTCAATATGTCCACGGCAGAAAAGCAGGGGAGGGGCATCAGGCATATAGGTCATCATGAGCGGATAATCCGTATCCGAACGAAGAATATGCCTTCCGCCTGTTTTTTCTAAAAAAGCGATTTCATCTTCAATCTGGGACAGACTGGGCGGTACTAATTTTTGAGAGCCGCTTGTGCGCGGCATTTTGATAATTGCCTCCAGCGCGCGGCTTGCTGTTCCATAAATAGTGAGAAGCCGGTAAAATTTTACCGGCCCGATATGAGGGGTCCGTGCCAGCCGAATCATAGCAATTCGTTCAGCCTGCATCGGTTCAGTCATATCATGCCTCATGCTCAAAGGCCTCCAGACCTGTTTATACTACATCTCTGCCTCAAAACGGTGTTCTTTCCCCTGAACAAGACGCACGATATTTCCGTAATGACGGATCCAGACCAGAATGGCGATTATATCAGTCGCGACCGGGATGGGGGAGGATACGGGGTGTGTTGTCATTGCTGGGATCAGAAAGGGTGCGATTAGGAATGATACCAGAGCACCGGCTGATGAAATGCGGCTCAGCTTGACAGTAAAAGCCCACACAAAAGTGCAGATTAACCCAACAGGCCAACAAAACGCCCAGAAAATGCCTATGCCCGTTGCAACACCCTTCCCTCCGCGAAATTTTAGCCAGATGGGAAAACAGTGACCTGTAATCGCTCCAAGACCGGCCAAAGCAATGCAGAGTTCGGTCTTTACAGGGCAGAGTGCCTGAAAAAGAAGAATGGCCAGAAAGCCTTTCAGTGCGTCCATCAGCATGGTGGCGACTGCCAGGCTTTTCTTGCCCGTTCTCAGGACATTTGTTGCTCCGATATTGCCCGAACCAATCCGCCTTATATCTCCTAACCCAGCCAATGTTGTCAGCACAAAACCAAAAGGGACACTTCCGATAAGGTAGGAAATGACAAAGACCCAGACCGGCCCGGGTGGGTAGAGAGAAAAGAGGGACATGGTTACAGAGACTCCTCGCACAGGGCTTTGTCACAATAAACTTCGCGTCCGTTCTGGAATGTACGCAGGACTTTTCCTTTGATGGTGACACCATCAAAAGGTGTGTTTTGCGCGCGTCCCGGCATGTGACCTGCCTTGACGGTCCATTGTGCTTCCGGGTCAAAAAGACAGAGATCCGCCTGAGCGCCAATAGCAAGTGTGCCTGCTTCAATACCTAGCAGTTTAGCCGGAGCAGAAGTGAGAAGACGCAGTGTGTCAATAAGTGGCAAGCCAGCTTTCAGCGTCATTCCGAGCAAGGTTGCCAGACCTGTGCCACCAGCGCGGGCTTGTGCAAAGGGCAGGCGCTTATCGTCAGGATCAGCCGGGGCGTGGTCAGAGGCCACAACATCAATTGTACCATCAGCCAGAGCTGCCTGTACAGCGGCACGATCTTTCTCCTGTCTGAGGGGAGGGGAAAGTTTGGCATAAGTCCGGAAATCACCGATCGCTTCTTCTGTCATGGTGAAATAAGGCGGTGCTGTATCACAAGTAACAGAAAGCCCTTTCCCCTTGGCAGCACGGATAAGATCAAGCGCTGCTTCAGTGGAGATATGGGCAAAATGTACGTGTGCTCCAGTCATTTCAGCCAGGCAGAGATCACGGGCAATCATCATTGCTTCAGCCTGGGCGGGAATTTGTGGCAGTCCCAGTTTAACGGCCAGAGGGCCGGCAGTCGCACAGCCTCCGCGCGCCAGAGAAGGTTCTTCAGGGTGGAGAACAATCATGGCTCCTAAAAAGCGCGAATAGGCTAGCAGATTGCGCATCTGCTTAGCATCTCCCAAAGCACGGGCGCCATCTGTGAAAGCAATGGCACCTGCCTGTTTGAGGAGACCCATCTCGGTCATTTCCTGACCAGCACATTTACGTGTCAGGGCACCGTAAGGGTAAAGTGTTACAAGGCCGGTTTCCTGTCCGCGCTGTTTGATGAGCGAGACGAGGGATGGGGTGTCAATCGCGGGGTCTGTATCTGGCAGGACAGCCATACTAGTGATGCCACCCGCAACGGCAGCCTGAGCGCCTGACTCAATGGTTTCACGATATTCGGCGCCGGGTTCTCCGAGAGAGACACGCATATCGACCAGGCCGGGGCAGAGTACAGCGCCTTTGCCATCAATCACCATGGCACTGGCAGGGGCTTCCTCTGCCTTGTAACCGGTTATTTTTCCGTTCTGGAGAACGAGTTCACCTTTTTCGTCCTTCCCGGAGGCAGGATCAATCAGGCGGACATTTTTAAAAACGATGATAGTGGGTGTTGGGGGCTTCATGCGGCACTCCTCATACGCAAGAGGCGATCAAGCACAGCCATGCGCACAGCAACGCCCATTTCCACCTGTTCTGAAATAACACTCTGGGGGGAATCTGCAACATTGGACGCGACTTCTACCCCACGATTCATCGGGCCGGGATGCATTACCAGAGCGCCTGGTTTTGCCAGTGAGAGGCGGCGCTGATCCAGCCCGAAAAGAGCAAAATATTCCCGCTCGCTCGGCACTAATCCAGCACCCATACGTTCACGCTGGATCCGCAGGCACATCACGACGTCTGCGCCTTTAAGTCCTTCTTCCATGGAATGGTACAGAGTCACATTTTGTAGACTGGCAAAAGAGGCCGGGAGTAATGTCGGGGGGCCGATAAGGCGGATATGGCTTCCCATTGCCAATAACAGATGCAGGTTGGAGCGTGCGACGCGGCTATGGGCAATATCACCACAAATGGCAATTTCAAGGCCGTCGAGCCGGCCGAGATGGCGCCTGATGGTCAGGGCATCCAGCAAAGCCTGGGTGGGGTGCTCATGCATACCGTCTCCAGCATTGACCACGCAGGCTTCCACTTTCTGCGATAGAAGGGCCGGGGCCCCAGACTGCGCATGACGGACGACCAGCAGATCGCACCGCATGGCATTCAGGGTGGAGGCTGTATCAAGTAAAGTCTCCCCCTTATTGACTGAGCTTGTGGCGACGGTCATGTTCACAACATCTGCCCCGAGGCGTTTACCCGCAATTTCAAAACTTGTGCGGGTGCGCGTGCTGTCTTCAAAAAAAAGATTAATCAGCGTACGCCCCCGCAGGACATCGCGCGGAGCCTGACGGGAACGGCTGAGTAGGGCATAGCTCTCTGCTAGGTCGAGGAAAGGGATGATCTCCTGCGGTCCCATCCCCTCAATGCCTAGCAGATGGGTGCTGTGACGTTGAAGGGTCATTGTCCTATGGCACTCCTGATACGGGCGAGCACCTCGTCCTTGCCGAGTGCTGAAAGTGTAAGGTCGATGCCGGGGGAGGTTGTTGTGCCGGTCAGGGCTGCGCGCAGGGGCTGGGCAACAGAGCCGAGCTTGAGGTCTTTTTCCTCGGCAAAGGCGCGGAGGGTCTGGTCAATTTCCTCAGGAGTGAAGGAGGGGAGGGCGACGAGCTTTTCACTCACACCACGCAGAATGTCTTTTCCTTCAGGGGTGAGGAGTTTTTCTGCCTTTGGTGTAAAGGTTAGAGGGAGTTTAAAGCCTGCAAAAGCAGCATTATCGGCCAGTTCGACCATGTTTTTAGCGCGCTCTTTCAGCCCGGGCATCAGGGCCAGAATACGCTGGGCAACATCATCATTAACCTCGACATCATCGCGGTTTTTAAGGCGTTCAAGCACATCATCTGTCAGGCGCTTATCATCAGCACGGCGGAGCCAGACGCCGTTAATATGGGCGAGCTTGACATAATCCATGCGGGAGGGGGATTGCCCAACACCATCGAGGTCAAAAAGCTTGATCTGTTCTTCGCGAGAAAGGATTTCCGCATCTCCATGACCCCAGCCTAAACGCAGGAGGTAATTACAGAGCGCTTCAGGCAGAATCCCTTCATCACGGAATTCAACCACGGACTGGGCACCATGACGTTTGGAAAGCTTGGCACCATCAGGGCCGTGAATGAGCGGGAGATGAGCAAATTGAGGCAGGTCCCATCCCATGGCTCTATAGATCATGGCCTGACGGAAGGTGTTGGTCAGATGGTCATCCCCGCGTATGACATGGGTAATCACCATGTCATGGTCATCCACCACAACAGCGAGGAGATAGGTTGGTGTGCCGTCTGAGCGGAGGAGGATCAGGTCATCCATCTCGGCATTGGCGACTTTAACATCTCCCTGCACGAGGTCATGGATGATGGTTTCACCTTCCAGAGGGGCCTTGAGGCGAATGGTGTAGGGAGCGCCCTCAGGGGCTTCGGCTGGATCGCGGTCACGCCATGTGCCGTCATAACGGGGCGGACGTTTTTCAGCACGGGCTTTTTCACGCATTTCGGCAAGCTCTTCAGGCGTGCAATAGCAGCGATAAGCCTGTCCTTTTTCAAGAAGAGCCTGAACCACTTCTTCATGACGGCTTTGCCGTGTGGACTGGAAGACGGGTTCGCCGTCCCAATCCAGCCCCATCCATTTCAGACCCTCGAAAATGACATCGACGGCTTTCTGAGTGGAGCGTTCACGGTCTGTATCCTCAATACGCAAGAGGAATTCGCCGCCATGATGACGGGCAAAGAGATAGTTGAACAGGGCTGCTCTGGCATTGCCAATATGGAGCAAGCCCGTCGGCGAGGGCGCGAAGCGGGTACGAATTTTCATAAAGAGAAATTATATCAGGTTCCATGAAAGTGGTCTATCCAGTGAGCATGGGTCTATGGACCATGATAGCCATCACTGATCTATAAAGAGAGATAAACATTTTTTCAGGACGAAAAAATTTAACGGATTTTTGACAAATTCCTTAAATCATATCTCTGCTATCCAGACCATGAAAGCAAAAACCGTGCTTTCATGGCCGGTCATTCCCGTAATGGTGGCCTATGATATATGCGGGTCTTCTTTCAACGCACGCGCCTTTCCCGCAAGAAAGAGACCACTGACTTCCCGAGAGGGTTGTGCGCGGGGGATGTATATTTTCTGATAGGTAACAAATTCTCATGAAAGAACTTTAAAGTGGCACCATAAGAATGACCTACTGCTCTGCCCAGCCTCAAGAGAGCGCGTATATTACTGGATTGCGCGCGCGCAGGCGTGCTAACAGCATGGACAGCCATAGCCGGACGTCCTTTCGGTTCGTGGTTAGGGCCACTGGGGTGTTCCAGCACCTTTGTGGCCTGCCTTATTCGTCGCGCTTCATGATGTGTTAAGTCAAGCTGTTTATAGCATTGGTAGAATTACTTGGTAATTTAAGACTATCTGGCGTTTGGGAGTGATGGGCTGAATCTCAGGCTGCCGTCTGCGCCACCATATCAGGGTGCCGTCCGATGACCTTAATTAGGCTATAGCGAAGTCGGGAACCATTGCCCGTGCCTGCTTCCAGTTCCGTAATGTGCCGACAGGAGCGCGGAAAACAGCTGGTAAATTCGACCTAAGACAGACCGAGGTCGTGACGATTTACGGATCAGTCGCGTCCTTTGCCCACGCTTCATGCCTTCGATGGATATTGCGCGGTCTTCGGAATTTTCCGGGTTAGCAGGCAGCATGAGATGCTCTTTCTTCACCCTTAATGCCGATGGTGGACAAAATCAGGCGCCATCAACCTCGATATGCTGGATAGCCTAATTTAAGAGGGTTTTGATAAAATAAAGCCAGTAGTAAGAGACTATGAATAATTATCCGAAGAAATAGTCCCTTATCTTTACAGAAAAACGCAAGGGGGGAGGAGGGATTATCTGGTGTAGGGTTGCAGATCTGGTTTCAGGGCAGGAAGTTTTAAGGACTTTTTAGGAAATTCTTTAAATCATATCTCTGCTATCCAGGCCATGAAAGCAAAAATTCTGCTTTCATGGCCGGTCATTCCAGAAATGGCAGCCTATGGTGTTGGCAAACCTTCCTTTAACGCACGCACCTTCTCTGCAAGAAAGAGGCTACTGGCTTCCCGATATAAGCCATTTTTTGGAGCCTCTTCTTCCAGATTATCAGGAGGGTTGTGCGTAAGGAATGTATATTTCTTAACAGGTAACATTTTTTTACGAAAAACTCGTAAAGCGTTACCATAAGAACGACCTACTGCTTTACCCAGCCTCAAGAGAGGAGGTGCACGTCTGGATTTTGCGCGCGCAGGCGTGCTAACAGCATGGATAGCCATGGCCGAGTTCCTTTCGGTTCGTGGTTAAGGTCACAGAGGTGCTGCTACACCTTTGTGACCTGCCTTATTCATTGCGCTTCATGATATGTAAGTCAAGTTGTTTATAGCCCTGGTGGAATTACTTGTAATTTAAAAGGGTTTTGATAGAAAAAAGCCATTAGTGAGAGATTATTGATAATTATCTGAAAATAACTCTTCCTTATCTTCATGGAAAATATTCTGGGGATCATTTATGTTAAGTGCTAGATACAATTATATCAAAGTCAATAACATTTTCAAAGTTTATGCTGTATAATATCTAAATCGGAAACATATCGTTTGTAAACACTTTGTAATTTATGACGGATCTACATAAAAAGACATAAGTAATCCATTTTTCTATAAAAATTTATTCGTTAAATCATAAATGGTTCCATTGAGTGGGAGGAAATTATTGGCATCATATCATTCTAATATTTATATCTATAAAGAGAATATCATCAATGGAGTATTTATTGTTTTCATAAGACATATCTGTCAGTCCATTTTAAAATCGAGCAGATTTCCATTGCTCATTGTCAATGAGGATAATCTCATCATAGCATTTATTTCTTAATGAATTGGTAATTATATTCTTGTTGGTAATATTCATGCCGGTCGTATGATTATATTTATAAAGTCTGTCATCATTGTGTGATGTATATCTAGTTGTTATTTCATAATTTTTTATCAGATAGTCAGAAAGTCTTATGAGTTTTTTTATCAATGATGAGGGCATAAAGGGGGATTGACACTTTTAATATCTCGTTAATTTTTATTAAAATTTCATTTATTTTTACATGCTTCATGAAATATAAATCAGACAGGTTCTGCTCATCTAGAGTTATCAATCATTGGCTGTTTGTGAATTATTGCTAAGTTTTTCTGAAAAAAATCTGGCAAGGCAGGGGCGCAAGCTTTTCTGCTGGATTCCTGTTTTATCAGGGCTGGGAAGCGCCCTTTATTTTACACTTAGGCAAGAGCCGGGTTTTTATAGTCTGTTTTTCGCAAGTCTAGCACTTATAGCTGGTGTTGGTTTGTGGTTTATTGCCCGCCCTGAGTGTGCCTATCCCTTGCTTTTTAGGGTCATTGGGGCTGGGTCTGCCTCTGTTATGGTGGGGTTTCTGCTCGCTTATGGAGAGGCGCATCTCCAACCGCCCATCCCGGCTCTGCCTTTTCAGGGGGTGTGGATCAAGGGGATGGTCACACAGTCAGAATTTCTTCCCCCACGCTTTGGCGATGCGCGTTTTAATCGGGAGCGTCCAGAGCTGGGGCGATGGCGTATCACTTTGAAAAATGTGGTTTTCATCTCTTCTTCGGAAGAGAGACCGCTCCCTCTGGAGCGGACATTGCGTATCTTCCTCAAACCAGGAGAAGCCTTACACGCAAAAACGGGGGATGTGGTCAGGGTCAAGGCGGTTCTGAAAAAAACACCTCCTCCAGCCTTTCCCTCCGGGATGGATTTCCAGCGGACGAGCTGGTTTTCCGGCAGGGGAGGAGGGGGACGGGCCCTTTCTGCTGTGATTATTGAAACAGCATCCTCCTTACATGACCCTTATTTACTGCGCTGGACGGCTTTGAGAGAGCATATTGCGGGGCGGATCAGTAGAATCCTTTCCGGTCAGAATGGTGCATTTGTCGCGACTGTCCTCTGTGGGGAGACGTCATTGCTTTCTTCGCAGACGCGGCAGGATTTTGCTGCTTCAGGACTGGCTCATCTGCTGGCGGTTGCCGGGCTTCATCTCGGTTTGGTCATGGCGTTCTGTGCTTTTACAGTACGCGCCTTGCTTGCACGTTCATCCTATCTGGCACTTTATTGGCCATGCCGGACGATCGCTTATGTCACAGCGTTGGTTATGGGGGCTGTTTATGTTGCTTTGACGGGGTTTCATCTCCCGGGTCTAAGGGCATTGGGAATGGCGGGTCTGGTGGTTCTGGCCATGCTGGCAGGGCGGAAGGCCCTGTCACTGCGCTCTCTGGCCCTTGTTGCGGTTGTGTTGGAAGTAACGCATCCTTCCCGCATTTTTGATGTTTCATTTCAGATGTCCTTCATGGCTGTCATGGGCCTGATCGTGGGGTATGAAACCCTGCGCCGGCCTCTTTCAGAGCTGGGGCAGCGTTCATGGATGTGGGGGAGGGTGGGGCTGCCTCTTATTTTTCTGGCCCTGACATCCTTGCTGGCTGGTTCAGCAGTCCTGCCCATCAGCATGGCGCATTTCGGGGCTTTGCAACCCTGGTTTGTTATTGCCAATATGCTTGCCGTTCCCGTGATGGGGTTCTGGATCATGCCTTTGGGGATTGTTTCCTTAGGGGTTATGCCTCTGGGGTTGGAAAAAATACCTCTTGAGATGATGGGGTGGGGCGTTGAGCTGGTACGCTACAGCGCCTCTTTTATGGCGCATGTGCCTCTGGCCAGTGTCCCGGTGCCTCATTTGCCTTCATGGGGGCTGGTCCTGATTCTGCCCGGGCTTTGTCTTTTTTGCCTGTGGCGGGGAAAAGCCCGTTTTGTAGGGGTGTTTCTGCTCTGTGGAGGAATGGTCTCTCCCTGGATTGAAGAAAAACCTGTTTTTCTCATTTCAGCTGATGGGAGAGAAATCCTCTTCCACAATCACCATTATCTTTATGTAAAACCTCATAAAAAACAGGATTATATCCTTGAGGACTGGCAAAAAGCCATGGCTCTGCCTTTCAAGCCTTTTCCTGATGAATGTCGTAAGGGGGCGTGTCTTCTGACTTATGAAAACCGGGCTGTCTGGGTTATGTGGCCCAATTACAGGCAATTGCCGGCAGATTTACAGACCCGTCCATCCTGCTCTCAGCTCAGTCTGGTGATTGACCTCTCCCCAGAGAGCGCGCCCTGCCCGGAAGTTCCCGTAATCAACCGTTATGCTCTCTGGCAGGAGGGAAGCTGGGCTGTCTATCCTTCTTCCAGGCGAAAATGGCGGCTTGTTTCTGACCGCCAGATGCGTGGGCAGAGATTATGGGTTATGGAGCCTGGTCAGGAGGGAGATCCGGGGCTGCCTTTGGCGAAGTCCGAGTGATTTTGGGTTTTGTTGTTTTTGGCGGTGGGAAAAGATTTTTTTCTTTAAAGAGGCAAAATTCCTTCGCCCTACAGCGCCAACATTCCGGCGTGCGTGCCTTGCAGAGATAGCGTCCATGTAAGATTAGGCAATGATGGGCATTGGGGAGCAGGTCAGGGGGGATACGTGCAAGTAGACCATCCTCCACAGCGCGGACCGTTTTTCCCGGTGCCAGTCCGGTGCGGTTGCCGATACGGAAAATATGCGTATCCACCGCCATGGTCGGCTCTCCAAAGGCGACATTCAATACAACATTGGCTGTTTTGCGCCCGACACCGGCCAGGGCTTCCAGAGCGCCCCGGTCATGGGGGACCTCGCCCCCATGGCGTTCAAGCAGTTGCTGGCTGAGAAGGGCGACATTATGGGCCTTGGCGCGCCATAGACCGATTGTACGGATATGGCGTGCAATTCCTTCTTCTCCCAGGCTGGCCATAAGCTGGGGAGAAGGGGCCTCGGCAAAAAGAGAGATTGTTGCCTTATTGACAGATTTATCGGTCGCCTGGGCAGAAAGCACGACACTGACGAGAAGCTCAAAAGGATTATGGAAAACCAGCTCTGTCTGGGCATCAGGGTGATCCTGCTCAAGAATCTCCATAAAGGCGCGGACAGATTTCAGACTCATTTTTGGTGTTTTCCGGGGTGTCGCGCGGGCCATATGAATCGTTTACTCCCCTTGATCTGGCATTCATCTGTCGTGACATTATCTTATAGCCTATAAGCTATCAGATTAGGTGCGACTTTTAAGGACATAATTCTCTTCATGCCTGCAAGCAAAACTAAAAAAGACAAATCTTCCGTTTCTTTTGTTGATATCGTGCATTTTGTTGTCAAACGCTGGTTTCATCACCCTTGGTTTCTTGCCTGGACAATGGGAGGGGTGGCACTGGCAACATTCGCTGATATTTGTACACCTTTGCTTGCAGGGCGTCTGGTTGGCGATATTTCTCATCCCGTGCGTGAGGGGCAGAATGTCCATGTCAATTTTCTGCATGATGCCTTCTGGATGGTCCTCGGACTTTTTGTGCTTGGAATAATCGGGGTTTTTGGCCGGCGTTCTTCCTATATTGGCATCAGCCATATGACTCTGGCCATGATGCAGCGTATTTTGGGAGATGCTTTTGCCCGTGTGCAGCGTTTTTCCTCTGAATGGCATAGTAACAGTTTCGCTGGCTCCACAGTGCGCCGCCTGACGCGTGGTATTTGGGCATTGGATACATTTGATGACATGATTTTGCTGCTGATCGTCCCGGAACTTCTAGTCCTGATCGGCACGACGACTGTCCTGATCGTCAAATCACCTCTAATGGGGGCTGTGTTGGGGCTGTCTGTTCTGATTTTTGCAGTCGTTTCGATCTGGCTCACACTTTATTATGTGGCGCCGGCTTCAAGATTGTCCAATCAATGGGACACTCGGCTTGGTGCCACTCTGGCTGATTCTATTACCTGTAATGCAGTGGTGAAGGCCTTTGGCGCTGAAAAGCGTGAAGAACGCCACCTTTCAAAAATCATGTATATATGGAGCAGGCGTACCTTGCGGGGATGGATCCGTGGGACCAATAGTGCCAATACGCAAGCGACATTATCTCTCATCATGCGGATGATGCTGATCGGCATGGTTGTGTGGTTCTGGTGGGAGGGGAAAGCAGGCCCTGGTGATGTTGCCTATGTATTGACCATGATGTTTCTGATTCAGGGTTATCTGCGCGATCTGGGCCAGCAGGTCAGCCAGGTGCAGCGTTCTGTCAATGAGATGGAAGAACTTGTGGCACTCTTTACGCTTAGTCCAGATGTTGAGGACAGAAAAAACGCTCCTGCATTGAAACTCTCACATGGAGAGATCAGGTTCGACCACGTCACTTTCCGTTATCCTTCCCAGAAAAAGGCGCTTTATGAAGATCTGTCCCTTACAATCAAGCCCGGTACCCATATTGCGTTAGTCGGTCCCAGCGGGTCTGGAAAGACGACATTGACGCGGCTTTTGCAGCGTCTTTATGATGTTCAGGGGGGGCATATCACGATTGATGGCCAGGACATCGCCTCTGTGACGCAGGAGAGTCTGCGCCGCCATATTGCCCTTGTGCCGCAGGAGCCGGTGCTTTTTCATCGTTCCCTGGCTGAAAATATTGCTTATGGGCGCCCAGGTGCTACGCGTGCTGAAATTATTCAGGCCGCACGTATGGCAAATGCCCTGCCTTTTATCGAAACCTTGTCTGATGGGTTCGATACATTAGTCGGGGAGCGCGGGGTCAAGCTTTCAGGCGGAGAGCGCCAGCGTATCGCCATTGCGCGGGCCTTTCTGGCAGATGCGCCAATTGTTTTGTTTGATGAAGCGACAGCAAGCCTTGATTCTGAATCAGAAAAACTGGTTCAGCAGGCCATGAGCCGTCTGATGCAGGGGCGAACGGTTTTTATCGTGGCACATCGTCTGGCAACTGTGCGTGATGTTGACCGTATTCTGGTATTCAAACACGGAAAAATTATTGAAGATGGCACACATGAGACATTGATGAAGCAGAAGGAGGGTGTGTACCAGCATCTGGTCCAGTTACAGTCTCTGGATGCGGAGCTATAAAAAAGCACTTTATCGTTATTTCGTTTGTTACGGGTAATGCTGTTGCTTATATGTCACATTATGTTTTGAAGAGCTTTTGGACTATTTAAAATAGTTGAGAAAAATAAAAGCGTTATTAATTTATGAGCAGTTAAAGAGTTTCCTGGAAGGATATCTTTCTGTGGCAAGCAGTAACGCTATTCCCAAGCGACCATTTCTGGTCCGATTGGGTAAAAAACTGCGCCCAATATGTAATAGGCTTATTGCGCGCGATTCTTTAGTTTCCAACGCCCCAATGCTTGAAGCTGAAAATTTTCCATGGCTGAAGGCGTTGGAAGAGGCATCAGATCTCATTATTAAGGAATGTCAGCAGATTCTGGCAGAGCGCGGGGCACTCCCGGCTTTGAGGGAATTATCACCAGATCATCGGCGTATCGCGCCTGATGAACGGTGGAAATCATTCTTCCTCTATGGTTATGGCATTAAAGTGCCGGGAAATTGTGCAAAGGCGCCTGTAACAGCGCAGCTTGTGGCAGGGATTCCGGGGCTTTGTAATGCCCTTTTTTCTGTTCTGGACCCTCACGGGGTGATACATCCTCATTATGGGGTCACAAAAGGCATGTTAAACTGCCATTTGGGGTTGGTCGTGCCTAAAGATGGTCGTAAATGCTGGATCATGATTGATGGTCACAAAATAAACTGGCAGGAAGGCAAGGCTTTTGTCTTTGATGATACTTATCAGCATAGTGTCGAAAATGACACGGACGATTTACGTGCCATTTTATTCATCCAGTTTGAACGACCCACTAAAGGTTTTGGGCGTTTCGTGCAGAAACTCTTCCTTGGTGGAGTTCGTCATTCAGCCTTTGTCAAAGACGTCAAAACAAATATCGAACGCTGGAATCAAATTCAGGCTGAGCTGGAAAAAGTTTAAGTCGTCTGGTGAGGTAGATAAGGGGAAATGTTTCCCCTTATTTTTATGAGCTGGTTTTACAGGTAATATTCCGATAAGGGAGCAAAACCGTTAAAGCCGGTCGAGCAATAGCTGGCGACATAAGCGCCAGTTGAAAGAATGATGACTTTGTCACCGCTCTTCAGCTCCTGCGGCAGCATGACGGGTGTTTTTTCATACATGACGTCAGCGCTGTCGCATGTTGGACCTGCCATTACATGAGGGGCGAGTCCTTTTGTCGTGTTGTCATAAGGCGTTTCAAAGCGGTAGCGAATTGCTTCGCCTTCTGTTTCGGCCAGTCCACCAAAGCGGCCAATATCAAGATAGACCCACCGTGGTTCCAGTCCTTGCTCATCACGCTGGCTGGCCAGAACGACTTCCGAACAGACGATCCCTGCATTGCCGACCATTGCCCGGCCTGGTTCAATGAGAAGGCGGGGAGCTTCCGCGGGGAAAAGCTCGTTCATCGTCTCTGTGATGGTGGTGCCAAAATTCTCAGGAGAGGGAACTTCATCATTATAATGTGTCGGGAATCCACCGCCGAGATTGAGGAAGTCGAGTTTGATTCCTTCAGCTTCCAGAGTCTGGAAAATCTGCGCTGCCTGACGGATTGCCATCTGATAGGCAGAAACCGATTTCTGCTGGCTGCCTACATGGAAGGAAACCCCAACGGGTTTTAACCCTTTTTGCACAGCATGGCTGAGTAATTTGATGGCCTGACTGCTATCAGTGCCAAATTTGCGTGAAAGCGGCCAGTCGGCACCATCATTGACGACACGGATGCGGCAATAAACTTCGGCACCAGGAGCGTATTGAACTAACTTTTCGAGTTCTTCAGCGCTATCAAAGGCGAAGAGTTTTACCCCAAGCTTTCTTGCTTCCTGGATGGACTGAATGGATTTGACAGTGTTGCCATATGAAAGGCGTTCAACAGGAATCCCATTTTCAAGGCAGCTTTTGATTTCCCCCATAGAGGCGACATCAAAAAAGCTGCCCAAGGCATAAAGGCGTTTAATGATTGCCGGGGAAGGATTAGCTTTCATGGCATAATAGATTTCAGCCTGAGGCAGGGCTGTCTGCAAAATGTGATAATTTTGCTCAACCTTGTCCAAATCGACGATAAGACAAGGGGTTGCCGGGTTCTTGTCGGCAAGGAACTGATTGATTTTAGGAGTCATGAACTTCACGTCCCAAATAAAGAATTCCGTCCGATCAAAAATCGGAGCAGAATGTTGCGAAACGGTCTAACGGACCGGCGAAGTGCCTTCCTTCAAGGCCGAAGCTTTAAAGAAAGGAGCCAGAACGCTTGACGTCGTTGCGTAACCTCGAAATAGGGCCAGTGGCACGTGCGTTGCTGCGTGGTTGCGGAGAAAGCGCATTTTTACAATTAATTCAAGTAAATTTATATAGAATACAACTTTTTTGTTCCAGAAAGGGTTTTCCCCTAATTATCCTAGGTGTTTTTAGGGAAGTTTGGGCAGAAAGCCGGGGGTCGTCAGATCTATAAAAATAAGGAAGAAAAGTGTCAGAATCGGATCAATCACTTAAAACCAAGCATCTCTCAGCTCGAAAAAAAAAGAAGCGGAGCCGTCTTGGGGTGCTGCGTGAAATCATGGCTGTCAGCGGAGATAGCCAGACTTCCCTTTCGGCGGCTGGGTGTGCTTTTTTTGCGACTCTTTCTCTTTTCCCTGCTTTGACGGCTTCTATCTCCATTTATGGACTGGCCTTCGATCTCCAAACTGTTGAACCGCAGCTTCATGTTTTGAAAAATTTGCTTCCAACGGCAGCTTATACGTTAATTGTCGAACGGATTCACGTTCTGGTCATGCAGCCTCATTCCTCTTTGACGATGGGACTTTTTTTCTCACTGGCGATCGCTTTATGGACGGCGTCTGCTGGGAGCAGGGCCATGATTTCAGCATTGAATATGGCTTATGATGCCAAGGAGACACGTAGTTTCCTTCGGTTCCAGTTTCTCGCCTTCGGGACAACAATTCTCACGGTATTAGGTGCCTGTCTGACCTTGGCTCTTATGGTGGCTGCACCTGCATTGATTGACTATCTGCCGCGTTATCTTGGCTATCTAGGGCTGGATTCTCGTAATTTACCTGACATTATGCAGTTTTTTCTCAATCAGAGTACGCCTGTGATCGTGCATTGGCTTGCTCCCTCTATTATGCTGCTTTTTGTCTTTATATCCGTCTGCCTGTTTTACCGCTTCGCTCCTTGCCGTGACTGGACCCATTGGGGGCGTATCGTCCCGGGCGCTACTATTGCCACTCTCTTATGGGTTGTCGCCTCTCTTGCATTTTCCTGGTACGTTTCACATTTTGCCAGTTACAGCACCACATACGGCCCTCTTGGCGCTGTTGCTGCTGTCATGATGTGGTTCTTCGTCAGTGCTTATGTTGTGATCTTCGGCGCTGTTTTTAACGCAAGTCTGGAAAAATATGCGAGAGGGAAGGCTGAGAGAGAAAGTCAGGGAGCAAATTACGTCTCATGATTAGGGACATATTTGGTGATGACAACCCTTGTGACACCACTTTTAAGGATGCCAAGTTTTGCGGCAGCGGCTCTTGAGAGGTCTATAATACGCTTCCCTATATAAGGACCACGGTCATTGACGGTAACGACGACTGAGCGGCCTGTACTAGGCGAATGCACTAGTAATTTCGTTCCAAAAGGGAGGAAAGGATGGGCCGCCGTTAATGAGGGATTGTCATGATTGTTTTTACTATGCGTTATATGACGCGAAGTTCTTCTAGTTCTGCCTTCATACCAGCTTGCCAGCCCTTTCTGAAAAAATGAGCGTTGCTCTGCTTTGCGGACTGGTGCCGTTCTTGAAGCAGAAATCGCCATAGCTTGAGCAGGAAGCGTTAAAAGAATACTTAGCCCGATGCTGTAGCGTACAAGACGCGAACGGAAGAATCTTCTTTTGAGATTTCTCTGGGGGATCATTTTTGTCTGATGTGAGCCCAACATACTCTCACCTCATAAGATATAATCGCTTTTATGGATTATATACTGTCTTCCCTGACAGACAAGAAAATGTTATCAGCCAGATTGATGAAACGGCCTTTAATAGCAGTCCTTAATGGACCTAATCTCAATATGCTTGGTTTACGTCAACCAGATGTATATGGCCAGGCAACGCTTGATGATGTCGAGCAGATATGTATTCAGGCCGCTGAGCGGCTTGATGTTGCAATTGATTTTCGCCAGACAAATGGCGAGGGAGAGTTGGTTTCTTGGGTGCAGGAATGTCACGGTCGTGCAAACGGTATTGTGATTAATCCTGCTGCCTATAGCCATACCTCCATCGCGTTGCTGGATGCACTTCATGCAGTGGACCTTCCTGTGATTGAGGTTCATATTTCAAATATTCACCGTCGCGAGGCGTTTCGTCATCATAGTTACGTGTCACAAATTGCCCGTGGTGTAATTTGTGGGCTGGGCGTGCGGGGTTATGCCCACGCATTGCAAGCGATGGCAGACATAATAGAGGATGAAGGATGAGCCATATGCTCGTGGATAAAGAGGCTATTCGGGCGTTGGCCGATATTCTGACTGAAACAGGCCTGACCGAAATTGAAGTTGTAGAGGCAGATAGTCGCATTCGTGTGGCGCGTAGTGTCACGGTGCAGGCTGCCGCCCCGGTTGCAGCGCCTGTAATCGCAGAACCGGCGCCATCAGGAGCTCCTGCAAATATTCCGGCCAAGGAAACGAATCCGGCATCTCATCCTGGTGCTGTGCCAAGTCCTATGGTGGGCGTTGCTTATCTTACGCCAGATCCGTCTTCACCTCCCTTTGTGGCAGAAGGATCACAAGTGGCAGCTGGACAGACAATTATGCTGATTGAGGCTATGAAAACCTTCAATCAGATCAAGGCTCCCCGTGCTGGGACATTAACAAAATTCTGTGTGACATCAGGAGAGCCAGTAGAGTTTGGGGCTCCTCTGGCTATTATTGAGTAATCATATGTTCTCCAAGATTCTTATTGCGAATCGTGGCGAAATTGCTCTGAGGGTTCTCAGGGCATGCCGTGAAATGGGTATTAAAACGGTTGCTGTGCATTCTACTGCTGATGCCGATGCCATGCACGTTCGCCTGGCAGATGAGGCAGTTTGCATTGGCCCTCCCAATTCTCGCGAATCCTACCTGAATGTGCCGGCCATCTTATCAGCGGCAATCATTACAGGAGCTGAGGCTATTCATCCAGGCTACGGCTTCCTGTCTGAAAATGCTGATTTTGCTGAAACTGTTGTTGAACATGGGCTTGCCTTTATTGGTCCGACGGCTGAACATATCCGCATGATGGGTGATAAAATCACCGCCAAAACAACGATGGAAGCATTAGGCGTGCCTCTTGTGCCTGGCTCTGATGGTGCGGTTGATGACCTTGAAACGGCACGTTCGGTGGCAGAAAAAGTTGGCTACCCGGTTATTATCAAGGCCACTGCTGGAGGTGGTGGTCGTGGCATGAAAGTTGCTAATGACGAAAGTGAGCTTGCAGAAGCCTGGCGTGTCGCCCGGACCGAAGCACAGGCTGCTTTTGGTAATGGGGATGTTTATATCGAGAAATATCTCGACCGTCCCCGTCATATTGAATTGCAGATTATTGGTGATCATTTCGGTAATGTGATTCATCTTGGTGAGCGTGATTGTTCCTTGCAACGTCGTCATCAGAAATTGCTTGAAGAGGCAGGTTCTCCAGCTATTACGGCTGAGCAACGCGATGAAATCGGGGCGACTGTTACAGCAGCTCTTTCCAAAATGGGTTACCGTAATGCCGGGACACTGGAGTTCCTCTATCAGGATGGGCATTTCTGTTTTATTGAAATGAACACACGTCTTCAGGTTGAACATCCTGTGACTGAAATGATCTCAGGCGTTGACCTGGTGCGTGAGCAGATACGTGTTGCAGCTGGTGAGAAGCTTTCTTATCGTCAGGAAGATATTCACCTGAACGGACATTCTATAGAATGCCGCATTACAGCAGAAGATCCTGCGACCTTTGTGCCTAATCCAGGAACGGTTAATGTGTTCCATGCTCCTGGTGGTCTAGGGGTCAGGATGGATAGCGCTCTTTATGCAGGTTATAAGATTCCCCCTTATTATGACAGCATGATTGCTAAGTTGATTGTCCATGCTCCAACGAGGATGGAAGCGATTGCCCGTATGCAAAGGGCTTTGGAAGAATGTGTTGTAGATGGCGTGAAAACAGTGATTCCGCTTCATCAGAAAATCCTGGCCGATCCAGAATTCCAGAAAGGTGATTATACAATTCACTGGCTGGAAAATTTTGTCGCTAGATTGAACGCTGTCTCCTGAAAACTACCTTTTGGAAATTCAGTGTTTATCTGAATTGTCATGATCCCCGCCATTGAGCGGGGATTTTGTTTTAGCGACAGGCTTCCTTAAGTCCCATGCCAGCAGCCAAAGGGCATAATGGCAGGCAAATGCAGAAAAAAGCTCCCAGTAAATATAGGTTTGAGGCAGGTGATATACCTAACTGAACTGCGTAAGAGGCAGCCGCACCGAAAATGAGAACGGGGACACTTAAAGGAAGGCCCAAAAGGGGTAATAGAATATTGCCTCTTCTTGCTCCCAGACTGATAGAGGCAATCATTCCCCCAATAAGAGAGAGCGAGGCACTTCCCATAGTAAGACTTGCGAAAAGAGGAGGAAGTTCCCTGCCTTCCAGTCCGAACATGATACTTAAGGGGAAAGCGGCAATAAGAAGAGGGAGGCCGGTTGTCAGCCAGTGTGTGATGATTTTGGAAAAAGCTACACCTGAAGGAGGTACGCTGCACAGCATCAGCTGGTCGAGAGAGCCATCATCGAAATCCTGATTGAAAAGTCTTTCAAGCGATGGAAAGCTGGCCAAAAATATACAGACCCAAAGGATCCCTGGCCCCATTTGATGAAGCATGGCAGGAGATGGGCCAAGAGCTAGTGGAAAAAGAGCAGCACATAAAATAAAGAAAAGCAGACTGGCCAGAGTTTCGGCACCGAAGAAAAAGGCCAGACGGATTTCTCGCTCTAATAGGGCCTTGAACGGTGTCATGAGGCATTTTCTCTATGGTGCAGGGGAGAAGCTTTCAAAGAAAGAATATGATGATGTTCCAGTGGAAGAGGAACATGGGAGGTGGCAATAATTCCGCCCCCGCGGGCCAGGTGGGTGCGCATGAGGACGCCTAACTGTTCCAGGCTTGTCTGATCCAGCCCGACAGATGGTTCATCCAGCAGCCAGAGGGGGGCTTTGCTCAAGGTTATGCGCGCTAAAGCCACACGCCTTTTCTGCCCGGCTGAAAGGAGTCGGACAGGGCGATTTGCAAGGGAAGTCAGGGAAAGGTTTGCGAGAGATTCCTGCATGTTTCCTTGTCCGAGTTTCAGGCTGAACTGTAAATTCTGCTCTACAGTTAAAGCAGGTTTGAGAGCATCAAGATGCCCCAGCCAGGCAATATCTGCAGGGCGATTCAGTGTTCCGGCTGAAATAGGGCATAAACCTGCAATCACACGAAGAAGAGTGGATTTCCCAGCACCATTGGGACCAGTAAGAAGGAGTGCTTCCCCCTTTTTAAGTTCTGCAGAGACGTTTTTTAAAACGAGTCTTTCTCCACGGAAAACGGAGACCGATGAAAGCTCCATTAAGGAGGATGACGTCATGGAGAAAATCCGCCTGAACATGAATCTCGGGCCAAAATAGAGGAACTCCCCTTCTGTGAGAAGTCTGGGTTGAAATAAGATGATGTAAAATTGTTTTAAAAAGAACAAGTTTTCGTTATGAGCAAAGGGCATAACGGTGAAATGTGAACGAGCAGGTTTGCTCTGTTTTGTAAAATGGGGATTCCTGAACTGACTGATCTGGTATTACAGGCCAAAAAAATTGCCAAATCCTTTAGTGGACAGGAAGTCCTCAAAGGTGTGTCTCTGGATGTGGAGCGTGGTGATCTGATCTCGATCATCGGTCCATCTGGATGTGGGAAATCAACATTTTTACGTTGTTTGAATTTTCTAGAACATCCTGATTCAGGTGAAGTCCAGATCGAAAATGTCAGTCTAAATTGTTCAGGTCGCTGGACTCGGCAGGATGAAGCACAGGCGCATAAATTGCGTGCGCATGTAGGAATGGTCTTTCAATCTTTTAATCTGTTTCCTCATCTTACGGTGTTGGAAAATATTGTCATGGCTCCGGTGCATGTCAAAAAAATGGCTCCCGCGCAGGCCGAAGAGATTGCCATGGAATTATTACAGAAAGTAGGACTTAAAGAGGCCGTTAACCGTTACCCTGACCGACTGTCAGGGGGGCAGAAACAACGTGCCGCCATTGCTCGTGCTTTGGCTATGCGGCCCTCTGTTATGCTTTATGATGAACCGACTTCGGCCTTGGACCCGGAGCTTTCTGAAGAGGTTCTGTCGGTCATGCGCGCATTGGACGAAGAGGGTATGACCCAGCTTGTCGTGACCCATGATATGCGTTTTGCCAGAGCAGCTTCAGATAGGGTTTTATATCTGGAGGGCGGCGAAATTGTTGAAAGTGGAAGCCCTGATCAAATTTTTGTTCATCCACAGGAAGTGCGGACACGCCGTTTTTTGAGGACTCTTCTTTCATGATTAAGTGGAGACCATTTTTTCTGCTCTGTCTATTCGCTGCCCTGTCATTTCTGCCCTGTTTATCGCGGGCAGAAATTGCGGCTTATTCTGTGCCCGGGGCACAAAATGAGGCAGATCTACCCTGGTCTTCGGATGGGGAGGCAAATGTCCCTTACGTCTTTCATGACCCTGCTGATGATCGTCATATTACTGGTTTTGAATATGATCTGATGAATGAAATTGCGCCTCTTCTGCATCGTAATTCACGTTTTGTGCAAAATGGATGGGAGGGGCTCATTCCTGGTCTGTCACGCGATCTCTATGCAATGGTCATTGATGGGATCGAGATGACCCCTGAGCATAAGGCTGCAGTGCTTTTCAGTCGTCCCTATTATGTGACAACGGACCGGATTGTCGTGCGTAAGGGGACGAAGGGCCTTGAAACACTTGAGTCCTTAAAAGGACACATTATAGGCACCATAAAAAGTACAGCTGCTGAGCGCCTTCTGATGCAGCAGGATGCTAAAAATTTCAGGGCTTATGATGAAGAGACCAATCTTTTTACGGATCTCAGGACGGGGCGGCTGGACGCTATTTTGATTGATGAGCCTATTGCGCTTTATTATTGCTCGGCTGATATGGAAATTGTTGGCAAACCAGTAGGTGAAATTGCTTATGGTATTGCGTTTTCAAAATCGAACCCTGCCTTGCGTGATGCGGTCGATCAGGCATTGATGATATTGATCCAGAATGGAAAGCTGCATGACATTCTGGCAAAGTGGAATCTCTGGACTCCTCAAATGGCCCATTATACAGGCGATAGCTCAGTCTCGCCTGTTCAGCCTGTTGCATGGGAACGATACCGGACAGTAATGGCCGGTATATCTGATGGCAGCACATGGGCTTTAATGCACCGTTATATGAGTTTTCTTCCTCTGATTGGGGAAGGGATGCTCATGACGCTTGCTGTTTCAGCTCTGGCCATGATCATAGCCGTTGTTCTGGGAGTAGGGCTTGCCCTGTTGCGACATTATGGGGCTACGTCCCTTCGTTTTCTAGCAGGTTTATATATTGAGATTGTCCGTGGTACGCCGCTCCTGATCCAGATACTCTTTATTTTTTATGGTTTGCCCACTTTGGGAATAAGGCTGTCACCTTTTTTTGCTGGTGTTGTAGCTCTGGGGTTGAATTACGCAGCTTATGAGGCTGAAAATTATCGTGCTGGTCTCCTTTCTGTGCCACGTGGGCAAATGGAAGCTGCCATTGCGTTAAATATGACCCATTTTCAGGCTTTGCGTCTGGTGGTTGTGCCGCAGGCTTTCAGGACCGTTGTCCCTGTCATGACAAACGATTTTATTTCTTTACTGAAAGACAGTTCCTTAGTGTCTGTGATTACGTTAACGGAACTCAGTCAGACCTATATCCGTCTTTCCTCTACCTATTATGATTATATCGGTACCGGTCTGATGGTGGGGGCAGCTTACCTTCTTGTGGGCCTGCCCTTTGTCCGTCTGGCCCATATGGCTGAAAAGCGTATGGGTAAGGCAATTCATCAGGGGCATCATTAAGCAAATAGCTCTAATAGTGGTTCGAGGCGGGGTCATATTTCCCACCTCGACTAGCGCTAGGGGGGAGGGTGTTATTATATCCTTCAGTAAGCAGATTTGCCCAGAGAGGCAGCCATTCCTCTGTTTTATGAATAAAGTTAAGGGCCTCTTTATCCTTTGGTAGGATTTCTTTGTCCCAGTGATCAAGAGGGGCGAGAAGGCGTGCTGTATTTTTCTCCATAGGTGCCAGTAATATATCAACGGCAGCGCCTGTTACCTGCCCGGCAGGAAGTGGGGCAAGATGGCGCCATCCAACGCTTATCATGAGTGGTGGCAGCAAAAGTCCAGCATCCCTGATACGGGTGACGGCCGTGTGAATAAAGGGGTTTAGGCTGACAACGTCATTTGCCATCAGGGCATTGGCGAGGAATGTGCAATTGACCTGTCCTGGTGCATTTCTGATGGAAGAAAAATAATTTCTGTCATCGTGGCATGGGTTTAGCAGATTTTCAGCCAAGATAGGTGGGAGGGCCTGTTGCGAAAATTGTGCCGTAATCATCCCTGTTACGACACTATTATTGAATCGTGCCAGAGCAATAAAGCTGACGCTGTCTGGGGCATTGCCCTTTGTTTGCACAACAGGGTGCCATTCTCCTTCAGGTAAGGGAAGCAGATGGCCAGCGATGGCAATATGGTCTGAAAAGGACACCTGCATATCGGGGAGCAGAATCGGGTCGCCATTATTCTGGTTATCCCCGTCTTTCTGTGGAGCTGAAACAGCGTTTTCTTCAAAGTGATCTTTCCCAGGGAGCCATGGAAAATGATGTTTTAGCCATGGTGTTGGATAAAAGAGGGATAGTCCCAGGCAAAGGACAAAGATGAGCAGCGAGAGACGCCATAAGGGAGCGCGTCGCCATAAAGATTGAAAGCTACTCATGGATTATCCTTTTACCGTGGCGGGGGTCAGGCGTTCCTGAACTATGGAGAGTCTTTTAGCGACGAGGGTCATCCGTCCATCATGCTCTTTCAGTGTTAATTGAATGGGTGCGGCACTTTGCTGGCTTAGTGCAATCAGGCTTTCGCCAATTTGATCCTCAATTAAACGGATGATCCCGTGAGCGGTGAGAGAGGGGTCACGTTGCTGCCTGATAAGGGGGAGAATAAGGCTGGGATCAATTCCGCCAGTTTCAACGCTCAGCCCATAATCTTTAATCATGTTTTCAAGAAGGATGGCAGAAACACAAGCAAGGTTTTCTGCTTGAAGGGGGTGTAAAAGAAAAATCCTGTCACATTGATTGATGAGTTCAGCCTGTATTCTGGCCTCATGAGCGGCTTTGTTGCTGATGAGTCTTCTGTCTTCAGTTGTCTGACTGTTTTTTGAGTCTGTGTATGATTCTGGCTTTTCCGTGCTTTCGGTCAAAATAAAGAGTGCTCCCCGGAAAGGGGAGACAGGCCCATTCTGGCTCAGCCATTTTTCTGAAAGTTGTGACCAGTCTTTAGAAGAAAGAGCATGGCAGTTTGAAATGATAAAAACAGCTTGAGGTGTGCTTTTTATAAGCGCCGTAAGCTGCGCTGAAAAAGAAAGATCCCCTGTAAGATTTTCTCCAGCCTTTAAGAGAAAAAAGGGACGATTTAATTGCCGTGCTATCTGCTGGGCCAGAAATTTTTTCCCGGTCCCAGCTGGTCCCAGAAAGAGGAAAATACCGATCGGCCTGTATGGTTTCTGGGTTGTGAGACGCAACTTAAGCTGCTGGGCAATATCTTCGCAGACGAGATCCTGACCGATCACGCGCGCTCTTAAAGAGGCTGCCAGTTCGCCAGCGTCCAGTTTCCTGTCCTGATAGGAGCGGGCAAGAATTTCATTTATTTTTTGCCGACTGGTAAAATGGTCAAGCAACCAGAGCAAGAGACCCCGTCTTCGCCTTAGTCCCAATCGGGCAAGCCGGTTAGAGGAAAATTCATATCCATAGCCAATAAGGACAAGAAGAAGCGATATAAGAGCCAATGGAAGGAAAAAAGCCCGACCGTGATCAATGATGGTTTCGTAAAGAGAGAGAAATTTCTGCCCTGTAACCGGTAAGAGTAAGAAAAGCTGACAAACTGCCAGGATAACGAATAAAAGCAGCAAGAGGGGCATCGCTTTTGTGAGTAAATTCATCAGAGAACGCAGCATAGAAATTGATGATCCTGGTTGAACGGTAAGTTCTTTAGCGGGGCTTTTAAAACTCTCAACTGATTTTAAAGAAAGCTAATTCTTGCTTAAAACAAGCAGATCAAGCAAGAGATTACTGTAGGGTATGCGTTAAATTGAAGTGGGCTGGGAACCTGTCAGGTTGTATGTGATGGAAGTAGGGTTCTGTAAAAGAGAGCTTGCATCCTTGGGACAGGAGGATTATTGTCACCAGGAGTTTAATTCATCTTCCGGTTTTTTGGAGGGTGGCCCTATAGGGCCGCCTTTTTTTGTTGGGATCAATATTTTTTCATGACTGAGTCTTCTGAATCCGTCCATGGCATTCTCCGTCTCAGCGGGCTTGAGGCACAGATAGCCGAACGTATCGCGCCAACCTTGTCTGATCTTGGTTACGAGCTTGTACGCTTGTCTGTTATGGGGCATGAGACGCCAACTGTTCAGGTAATGGCAGATAAAGCGGATGGATCTTTGATTTCAGTTGATGATTGTGAGCAGATCAGCCATGCAGTCGGGGCTATCCTGGATGTGGATGATCCTATTCCAGGAGCCTGGACGTTGGAGGTCTCTTCCTCTGGTATTGACCGTCCTTTGACGCGGCTGAAAGATTGGGAACGTTTTGCCGGACATCTGGCTCGCGTGGAGTTGGATGTTGCTCTGGAAGGTCGTAAAAGATTTGCCGGGGTCGTTATGGGTGCCAGAGATGGCGCTGCGATTCTCAGGCTGGATGATGGAACGGAAGCTGCATTGCCGCTCTCGGCGGTGAGAAAAGCACGTCTTGTTCTGACTGATGCGCTTATTGAAGCGAGTGCTGTTTTGGCGGGTCTGGATGAGTCTCTCGAAGAGGGAGGCCAGAAGCGCCGTGTGCCGAAATTGAATCCGAAAAAGCCGGGAAAGAAATATTCATGACCCGTCTGATGTTGGTAGGAGGTCCGATTTAATGGACACGTCTGTTACACGTCCCGAATTACTGCTGGTTGCAGAGGCTGTCTCGCGTGAGAAGAATATTGATCGCGAACAGGTGCTTGAAGCCATGGAACAGGCCATCCAGAAGGCTGGTCGCGCCAAATATGGTCATGAAAAAGATATTCGCGCGACAATTGACCGCAAAACAGGTGAGGTGCGCTTAAGCCGTTGGACTGAAGCTGTTGAAACGGTTGAAAATGAACATACTCAGATACCGCTTCATATTGCGCGTAAATTTCAGCCTAATATTAAAGCCGGTGAGCATTTGATTGACCCCCTGCCACCGATTGATTTTGGGCGTATTTCCGCTCAGATGGCTAAGCAGGTTATTGTCCAGCGCGTGCGTGAATGTGAGCGCAAACGCCAATATAACGAGTTTAAAGACCGTATCGGTGAAGTCGTTAACGGCACTGTTAAACAGACGGAATACGGCAATCTCATGGTTGAGATCGGTAATGCTGAGGCTTTGCTACGCCGTGATGAACTGATTCCTCGTGAGTCGTTCCGCAATTCTGACCGTATCCGTGCCTATATTTATGATGTGCGTGACGAGCCTCGTGGTCCGCAAATCTTCCTTTCCCGTACGCATCCTGGTTTTCTGGCGAAACTCTTTGCGCAGGAAGTGCCAGAGATTTATGATGGTATTATCGAGATCAAGGCTGTTTCCCGTGATCCTGGTTCAAGAGCGAAAATGGCTGTGATGTCCCATGATGCAGCAATTGACCCTGTTGGCGCCTGCGTGGGTATGCGTGGTTCACGTGTTCAAGCTGTTGTAGCCGAGCTACAGGGAGAGAAAATTGATATCATTCCTTGGAGTGCACAGGCAGCAACCTTTGTTGTAAATGCTCTTGCTCCTGCTGAAGTCTCTAAAGTGGTGATGGATGAGGAAGCGGGGCGCGTCGAGGTGGTTGTGCCAGACGAGCAGCTCTCTCTGGCGATTGGGCGTCGTGGGCAGAATGTGCGTTTGGCAAGCCAGCTAACGCGTTGGGATATTGATATTCTGACAGAGGCAGAGGAATCCGAGCGCCGTCAGGAAGAATTCCGTAAGCGGACACAGCTTTTTGTCGAAGCTTTGGACGTCGATGATGTTATCGCAGGACTTCTGGTGACAGAAGGCTATCACACGATTGAGGATCTTGCTTACGCAGAGGTTTCCGATCTATACGATATTGATGGCTTCGATGAAACCGTTGCAGAGGAGTTGATGACCCGCGCCAATGAGTATCTGATCGGGCGCGAGCAGGAGCTCGATGAACGCCGTAAAGAGCTTGGCGTCTCAGATGATCTGGTTGCCCTTGAGGCTTTCCCCCTGAAGGTTCTTGTTGAGCTGGGTGAGAAAGGGGTTAAGACCCTTGATGACCTGGCTGATCTTTCTGGTGATGAGCTTGTCGAGCTTCTTGGAAGTGATGTCGTGAGTGAAGAGGATGCCAATGAGATTATCATGGCAGCACGTGCTCACTGGTTTGACCAGGAATCCTCATCAAAAGCGCCAGCGGAAGGTAATGACGCTGAATAATACGGACAATCTTTGCGATCTTGATGAAGGTCCTTTAAGAGGGAAAAGTGTGAAGGGCCGTCATTTGGCGGGTAATTCGCAAAGGCGTTGCATTGTGACGCGTGAGCATGGGATATCTGATTTTATGCTCCGCTTTGTCATGGGGCCTGAAGGACAGATTGTTCCAGATCTGTCTGAACGCCTGCCCGGAAGGGGTGTTTGGGTCAAGGCGGAGCGTGAGGTTCTGGAATCGGTTCGTTTGAAGCAGATCTTTTCAAAAGCGGTCCGAAAAGAGGTGCAAATTCCTCAGGGAATGATTAACTTAATAAGAAAGGGGCTGGCAAATCGTCTTCAGGATGGTATCAGTCTCGCACGGCGTGCCGGTGAGGCCGTATGCGGGTTTCAAAAATGTCGTGAGAGACTCGTCTCTGGCAAAGTGGGGATACTTCTCTACTCGTCGGGAGCCAGTCGAGGCGAGCTTGATAGGTTGAGGTCAGGGTGCCGGTCAGTGCCGGTTGCTCAAGTGCCGGGGCATGTGCTTGCTTCAGCATTTGGACGTGACCAGGCGATATATGCCGTGATAGGACAAGGGGCACTGGCACAGCGTCTTGTGGCGGATTGTAAGAGATTTTCGGGAGTGGCTGAAACTTCGCTCCCAGATACTGATATGGGTCAGTAAGGAACAGGCGGAACTATGAGCGACGGCAACGAGCGCAACCAGGACGGAAAGCAAACAGAAGTCTCCAAGAGTGGGGACTCCAAGGAAACAAAAGGCAGAAGTGGGCGGTTGTCCCTTCGTCCTGCAGGAAGAAAGGAAGTCGGCCGTACGGTTGATGCTGGCTCTGTACGTCAGAGCTTCAGTCATGGTCGCTCCAAGGAAGTGCGCGTCGAGGTAAGAAAACCTAAGCGTAAAAGTCCTGCAGCAGGGGGGGGCGTTGGTCGTGCTCGCGGTGCCGCTGGTGCACGCGGCTTGACAGCCTCAGAACAGGAAAAGCGTCAGCGCGTTCTTGAGCAACAGCAGCAGCGTCAGGCTGAGGAAGAAGCTGCTCTGAGAGAAGCGGAAAAAATCCGTATTCGCTCCGCAGCTGAAGAAGAAGCTCGCAGGCAGGAAGAGGAAGCTGCACGCCAGCGTGAAGAGCAGGAAGCTGCACGTCAGGCGGAAGCTGAAGCCAAGGCTGAAGAGGAAGCGCGCAAAGCCGCGAAAAGAAAGGCAGAATCAGAGCCTCCTCCGCCGTTGGATTACAATGTTGCATCAGGCGGTGTGCAGCTGGCCGCGCCGACGAAGCGTCTGCGTCCCCTAGCTGAGCGGGCGATTATGCCGGAGCGCACTGCGCCAGCACGTCCTTCACCGCGTGATGAAGAGCCTTCACGTCCTGCTAAAACGGGCGCTAAAACCGCTCCCAGAAATAACGAAACCCTGCATTTGCGCAGCAGCCGTGCTGCTCTCGAAGCTTCCATGGCTGAAGAGGAAAACCGTCGGGGTGGTGGTGCACGTCGTTCCGCTTCTTCTGCGTCAAAGCGTACGCCTTCACGCAAAGGAGGTGGTGGGCAGGATCGCCGTTCCGGTCGTATTGATATTCAGGCAGCGATTGAAGGTGATGACGGAAAAACCCGTTCACTGGCTTCAGTGCGCCGTCAGCGTGATCGTGAACGCCGCCAGGCGGAACTGGAGCGTTTGCGCTCAGATCAGGTCCGTGTTGTTCGTGACGTGACGATTCCTGAGACCATTTCAGTTGCCGAGCTGGCGAATCGTATGGCAGCCCGGCAAGGCGAAGTCATTAAGGCCCTGATGAAAATGGGCGTTATGGCGACCGCGACGCAGAATATTGATGCTGATACGGCTGAATTGCTGGTGACGGAATTTGGTCATCGGGTGAAACGCGTTGCTGAAAGCGATGTTGAAATCGGGATTGAGGGGATTGAAGATCGTGAAGATGATCTAAAGTCTCGTCCTCCTGTTGTTACGGTTATGGGTCATGTGGATCATGGTAAGACCTCATTACTGGACGCATTACGTTCTGCTGATGTAGCAGAAGGTGAAGCTGGGGGAATTACCCAACATATTGGCGCCTATCAGGTTACACTGCCTGCAGGACAGAAAATTACGTTTATTGATACACCTGGCCATGAAGCCTTTACGGCCATGCGTGCTCGCGGTGCTTCTGTTACGGATATCGTCATTCTGGTTGTAGCTGCTGATGATGGGGTGATGCCTCAGACTGTAGAAGCTATCAAACATGCCAAAGCAGCTAATGTGCCTATTATTGTGGCAATCAACAAGATGGATAAGCCTGGTGCAGATCCTAATCGCGTACGTAGTGAGCTGCTGAATTACGAGATTGTCGTCGAGAGTATGAGTGGTGACACTCAGGATGTAGAGATCTCTGCTCAGAAGAAAACAGGTCTGGATAAGCTTCTTGAAGCTATCCTGCTACAGGCAGAAATTCTTGATCTCAAGGCAAATCCTGACCGTATGGCTGAAGGAGCGATTATCGAAAGTCGCCTTGATCGTGGGCGTGGTGCTGTTGCAACGGTTCTGGTCCAGAAAGGGACACTGCATGGAAGCGATATTGTTGTCGCCGGTGCAGAATGGGGTCGCGTAAGGGCGTTGCTGGATGATCGTGGCCGGCAGGTTAAAAGTGCAGGGCCTTCAATGCCTGTTGAAATTCTGGGTATGTCTGGTGTGCCTGATGCTGGTGCTCCTTTCGTGGTGGTCGAGAGTGAATCCCGTGCCCGTGAAATCAGCGAGTTCCGTCAGCGTGTCATCCGTGAAAAGACAAATGCTCGTCAGGTAGCGGCGCGTGGCACGCTTGATCAGATGCTTGCTCGTATTCAGGCAGGTGAGCAGAAAGAAGTTGCTCTTCTGATCAAGGCTGACGTTCAGGGGTCAGCTGAGGCTGTGGCTTCAACTGTTGAGAAACTGTCTCACGAAGAAGTCATCGTCCGTGTGCTGAATGCTTCAGTGGGACAGATTACAGAAAGTGATGTCCAGCTTGCCAAGGCTTCCAATGCCGTTATCGTGGCCTTCAATGTCCGCGCAACAACCCAAGCTCGGGAACTGGCGCGCCGTGAAGGTGTAGATATCCGGTATTATTCAATTATCTATCAGGTTGCTGATGATGTTGAGCAGCTTGTCAAAGGCAAGATTGCGCCGAAGCATCGTGAGAAATTCCTCGGCTATGCGGAAATTCGACAGGTCTTCTCGATTTCCCGGGTGGGTAAGGTTGCTGGCTGTTATGTCACAGAGGGCCATGTCAAGCGTGGTTGTGGTGTCCGCCTCCTTCGTGAAAATGTTGTTATTCATCAAGGTGAACTCAGCCAGCTCAAGCGCTTCAAGGACGATGTCAAGGAAGTCGCTCGTGGGTATGAATGTGGCCTCTCTTTCGCCGGATATAATGATTTAAGGGAAGGCGATGTCGTTGAATGTTATGAAATGGAAGTGATTCCAGCTTGAAGAAACGTCTGAAGTTTGATTTTGGTGGACCTGCGGGGCATGATCCCGCAGGTCCTTCTATGCGTCAGAAACGTGTTAATGAAGAGGTAAGGCGCGTCCTATCCGGTGTTTTTACGCGGACCGAATTTCGTGACCCCGAGCTGCATGATGTGCAGATTACAGTCACGGAGGTCAGGACATCGCCTGATTTCCGCCATGCGACTGTCTTCGTGACGAGATTAGGGCGTAGCGATGTTTCTGAATCGCTTCCTGCCTTAAAACGGGTTGCGCCTTTTCTGAGGACTGCCCTCTCTAAAGCTTTAAGATTACGCATTGTGCCAGAACTTCATTTTCAGCCTGATACTTCCATGGATTATGCTATGGAGATCGAAACGCTGATCCGCTCTCCTGATGTTCAACGTGATCTTCAGGGTGATCGTTCATCGGAGACAGAGGTTTAGCGTTTTTTATGGCACGCAAGCGTGGGCGCGAGATTAATGGCTGGTTGATTCTGGATAAACCGCTAGGGCCGACCTCTACCAATATGGTCAATAAAATGCTGCATCTCTTTGATGCGCGTAAGGCCGGCCACGGTGGGACACTCGACCCACTGGCTTCTGGTATCCTGCCTATCGCTTTTGGGCGTGCAACAGCAACGATCCCTTATATTATGGACGCGACGAAACGTTATTGTTTTACGTTAAGGTTCGGGGAAAGTCGCACAACAGATGACGGAGAGGGGGAGCCGCTTGCCTTTTCCGATCATCGGCCTTCCGATGAAGAGATTCGGTCTGCGCTACCGCGATTCTGCGGCGATGTCATGCAGGTCCCTCCAGTCTATTCGGCATTGAGGGTCGGCGGAAAGAGGGCTTATGACCTGGCCCGGGAAGGAAAACCACCTGAACTTCCTGCACGTGGTGTAAGAATCGATTCGGTTGAGTTGATTGAGCGTCCTGATAGAGACCATGCAGTGTTTGAAGTCCAGTCTGGAAAGGGCGTTTATATGCGCTCTCTTGCACGCGATATTGCGCTGGCTTGTGGGACTGTAGGCCATATTACAGTCTTACGGAGACTTCAGTGTGGTCCATTTAATTTATCTCATGCTTATACTCTTGATGAGATATTACTAGACAAATGCTCTGAAACTAGAGACAAGTCTGAAATTCTTCCGGTCCCTTTGCTGGAAGTGGCAACCGCGCTGGCCGACATCCCGGCGCTGGCTGTGACCAAGGCTGAAGGGAAAGCACTGATTCGTGGGCAAACGATTGATGTTTCCTCATGGAGTGGTGCTTCACAATATGGCCCTGAAGTGTCTGTTCAGGCAGATTCTCTATGGCGGGTTGTGCTTGAAGGACACGTTATCGGTCTTTGCCGTTTTGATGAAGGACGGTTGAGGGCGGTGCGTATGTTGGAAAACCATTTATTTTTTGGAGAAAACGATGTCGATCACACCTGAACGTCGTACTGCGTTAATCGCTGAATATCGTCTAACCGATGATGACACAGGTTCGCCTGAAGTGCAGGTTGCCCTGCTGACAGAGCGGATTGTAAATCTGACTGAACACCTCAAGACACACGCTAAGGATTTCCATTCCCGTCGTGGTCTTCTGATGCTGGTCGGCCGTCGTCGCGGTCTGCTGGACTATCTGAAGCGTAAAAGCCAGACTCGTTACCAGACACTGGTTGAACGTCTCGGCTTACGTCGTTAAAATCTTGATAACTGGGAGGTTTTACAGACCTTCCAGTTATATCTCATAGGCTATGAGAAGGTAGGAATGTGATGAATGAGCGTTTCAGGCCACATGGTGTCGTTACGGAGTCCGTGATCCGTTTTCCCCGCCATGCCGTCCGAAATGCTTCTCATTTTCCTTAAGAATCTTCTGGTAGTCGAACATTTAATGCCCGGAAGGAAAGAGTATGTTTGATTATTTTCGTAAAGAAATTGAGTGGGCTGGCCGTCCCCTTATCCTTGAGACAGGTAAGATTGCCCGTCAGGCTGATGGCGCTGTTATGGTTACTTACGGCGGTACGGTCGTGCTTTGTACGGCTGTTGGCGCAAAAACCGTTAAGGCGGGGCAAGATTTTTTCCCTTTGACAGTCACTTATCAGGAAAAAGCTTACGCAGCGGGGAAAATTCCAGGGGGGTTCTTTAAAAGAGAAGGGCGTCCTTCCGAAGGTGAGATTCTGAATTCTCGTCTGATTGACCGTCCGATCCGTCCTTTGTTTCCTGAAAACTTCCTTAATGAAGTACAGGTCGTTGCAACGGTTCTGAGTCATGACATGGAGAATGATCCTGCCATTCCAGCGATGATCGGTTGTTCGGCAGCCCTGACGCTTTCTGGAATTCCTTTCTTTGGTCCGATTGCTGGTGCCAGAATTGGTCAGATCGATGGCGCGTTTGTGCTCAATCCCACGATTTCAGAGACGAAAGAAAGTGCTCTTGATCTCGTTGTTGCAGGAACTTCTGAGGGCGTACTGATGGTTGAATCAGAGGCTCAGGAACTTTCTGAAGAACGTATGCTTGAAGCTGTGATTTTTGGTCATACTGCTTTCCAGCCTGTCATTGACGCTATTATTTCTCTTGCTGAAGTTGCGGCTCGCGCGCCATGGTCTCTGCCTGAGACGACCAAGGAAGAAGCAAATCTGCGTAAACGGGTCGAGAAAATCGGCAATAAAATCATGGTTGAGGCGTATAAGGAACGCCAGAAACAGGCTCGTGTCGAAAAGCTTAATGCTGCGAGAGAACGTATTGCAGAGCTTCTGACTGAAGAAGGTCTGGATGCAGAACGTGCCAAGCCTATGATTAAAGAGCTTGAGGCTCAGGTTGTTCGTGGCTCTATCCTTAAAACGGGAATCCGTATTGATGGGCGTAATCTGACGACAGTTCGTCCGATTGTTGCTGAAGTCGGCTTATTGCCTCGTGCCCATGGTTCTGCGCTCTTTACACGTGGTGAGACACAGGCGCTTGTCGTTGCGACATTGGGTACGGCACAGGATGAGCAGGTTATTGATGCGCTGGAAGGTGAATATCGTTCACGCTTTATGCTGCATTATAATTTCCCTCCCTACTCGGTTGGTGAATGTGGGCGTATGGGCTCACCTGGTCGCCGTGAGATTGGTCATGGGAAATTGGCATGGCGTGCGATTAACCCGCTTCTGCCTTCAAAAGAAGCTTTCCCCTATAGCATCCGTGTTGTTTCTGAGATCACAGAGAGCAATGGCTCTTCTTCTATGGCGACAGTTTGTGGTACCTCCTTATCCTTGATGGATGCTGGTGTGCCAATGCCTCGCCCTGTTGCTGGTATTGCCATGGGGTTGATTAAAGAAGAGCGTGGCTACGCTGTCCTGACAGATATTCTTGGTGATGAAGATCATCTCGGGGATATGGATTTCAAGGTTGCAGGAACAGAAGCAGGTGTGACGGCTCTTCAAATGGATATCAAGATTACATCCATTACACCTGAAATCATGAAAACAGCCTTGGAGCAGGCTCGAGAAGGACGTCTGCATATTCTTGGTGAAATGGCCAAGGCTTTACCGGAAGGTCGCGTGGGGGTTTCTGATAATGCCCCCAAAATCGTGACAATGCAGATTGCACAGGAGAAAATCCGTGATGTGATCGGGTCCGGTGGTAAAGTTATCCGTGAGATTGTTGAGTTCTCTGGTGCGAAGATTGATATTGGAGAAGACGGCACGATCACGATTGCTGCCAATAACGATGAACAGGCACAGAAAGCAATAAGCCGCATTGAAGGAATTGTGGCTGAGCCTGAAATTGGCCGTATTTATAATGGTAAAGTTGTTAAAACGGCTGATTTTGGCGCTTTTGTGAACTTCCTTGGTCCTCGTGATGGTCTGGTTCATATTTCTGAGTTGGCTCAGGGACGTGTTGCTAAGACGACTGACGTTGTCAAGCAAGGTGATGAAGTGAAAGTGAAAGTCATCGGTTTTGATGATCGTGGAAAAGTAAAATTATCCATGAGAGTGGTTGATCAGGAGAGTGGTGCGGATATAACAGAGACAGTTGGTGAAAAAGCTGGCCGCCCACGTCGCGAGTCAGAGTAATTTTAAGCAATTGGGGGGAGTTTTTTCTTCCCCTGCAGGATCATGAGACTGAGTAACGGAGAGATCAGACCTCTATGAAGTCGATTAACACCATCCGTTTTTCTGGCCAGGAGGTGTTACCTCTGATTGAAGGGGGTAAGGGTGTCTCCGTTTCAACAGGTGTGTCAGCTGGATATTGGGCAGCAGCAGGCGGTATTGGCACACTTTCTGCAGTCAATGCAGATAGCTATGATGAGCATGGTAATATCATACCGCAGATTTATCATGGCCGTACGCGTCGTGAACGGCAGGAAGAACTTGTCAAATATGCGATTGCTGGTGGAATAGCGCAGGCTAAGATTGCTCGTGATATTTCAGGCGGCAAAGGGCGTATTCATGCCAATTTCCTATGGGAAATGGGTGCTGCTGAAGAGATTATTTCTGGTATCCTTGAAGGAGCTCCGGGTCTCATTCATGGTCTGACTTGTGGGGCGGGTATGCCCTATCGTTTAAGTGAAATTGCAGCACGCTTTGGCGTTTATTATTACCCGATCATCTCATCAGGACGTGCTTTTAATGCCTTATGGAAGCGGTCTTTTTCCCGTGTTCCTGAGCTGATGGGTGGGGTCGTTTATGAGGACCCATGGCGTGCAGGTGGGCATAATGGTCTCTCCAATGCGGAAGACCCTCTCAGACCAGAAGACCCTTTGCCGCGCGTAAAGGCATTGCGTCGTGTTATGCGCAGTTTTGGCCTGGATGAGACACCGATTATTATGGCAGGGGGTGTCTGGTGGCTGAGTGAGTGGGAAGACTGGATCGATAATCCAGAGCTTGGTCCGATTGCTTTCCAGTTTGGTACGCGCCCTCTCCTGACACAGGAAAGTCCCATTCCAGACGCCTGGAAGAGACGTCTCATGACCCTGAAAAAGGGTGATGTTTACCTTAATCGTTTCTCCCCAACGGGCTTTTATTCTTCAGCAGTGAATAATGCTTTTCTACAGGATTTAAGAGCCAGGTCCGAGCGGCAGGTGCCCTATAAATCCGTGCCGTTTGCTCCTTATGATCAACCTTTAGCGTTAGGGGCACGAGGACGTGAGGTCTTCCTGACCTTTGAAGATTGTGAACGCGCCAGACATTGGTGTGAGACTGGTTTTAGTGAAGCTTTGCGAACACCTGATGAAACGCTGATTTTTGTTAAACCAGAAAAAGCACGCATGATCCTTACAGATCAGGCAAATTGTATGGGATGTCTCTCTCAATGCAATTTCTCAAACTGGTGCCAGAGAGGGCCTAAATATACCACTGGTCAGAGGGCTGATCCACGGTCTTTCTGTATCCAGAAAACATTGCAGACTGTTTCTCATTTTGATGAGCTTTCCCCACAGGAAGCTGATGAGATGATGGATCATAATCTGATGTTTGGCGGGACAAATGCGTGGCGTTTTGCTCAGGATCCATTTTACGCCAATGGTCATATTCCTACAGTTCAGGGATTAGTAGACCGGATTATGTCCGGCTACTGAGGCTGGATTGCTATAAGAGGTAAAAGAGGGCCGAAGGGCTCTCTTTTTATTTGTAGGATATTTATGAAAACCAGGTTACAGAAGACCAAGCTCAGTCAGGCGTTTCTTTAAATGTGTCGGTAGGAGATCAATTCCACTTTCTGATGCATCATGGCTGAGGTCAGGGGGGGCGTCTGCCTCCTTAAAATAACGCCAGCCCTGAAAGGGTCTCATGGGGCGGGTCTGCACTGGAATGACTTCATCTGAGACCAGAATCAACGTGCCAGTATGACCATCCTCGCGTGTATAAGGCTCAAAGCCCTTAATTGGCTGGCGGCAGAGTATCAAACCATCCATAACACGATAAAGAGAGCCACCATTCAGGATTTCCTCTGCCTGTTTGGGCATTGTCCGGGTGCGGACAAATCCATAGTTCTTATAGCGTTGCTGTCTGACCCAGTCCTGTAATTCTTCTATGGTAGAGCAGCCAACAGCCAGTTTGATCATATGGAGCATGAGGCGGTTTTCTTTCTTTATGGATATGTGCTCTGAACATCATGTAAGCAGTAATTTAACATGGTTAAATCCTTAGGCTTATTCTTAAAGTAAGAGGCGATTGAGAATCAGTTCGAGCCGTAATCGTCCTTCAGCTGTTGTGCAGAGTTTTTCTTTTGTTAGCAGTAAGTAGTTTTCCTCTATACATGCCTGAAGAATGATTGGATCAAGATATTTTAAAAGAGAACGGCCTATTTTTTGCTCGAAACTGGTCAGGGTGATGCCTTCTTTTAGGCGAAGGCCCATCAGAAGCATCTCTTTGGCCTGATCTTGTTGAGAAAGTAATGTCTCTTCTTTTGTTCCTGTGCCTTTTGTTTCAACAAGTTTGGCCCAGGGTTCAGGGGCACGGTGGCGTCTTACGGCATAATGACTGTTTTGTACTGTAAGGCGGCTATGGGCCCCCGGACCTATTCCTAAATAATTCTCATACCGCCAGTAAGTAAGATTGTGTCGGCTTTCACATCCTGGCTTGGCATAATTTGATACTTCATAGGAATAAAGACCAAATGAGGCTGCTTCACGCTCTGTCATCTGGTAAAGCTCAGAGGCGAGCTCATCAGAAGGGAGGATGAGTTTCCCTTGTCTGTATAAAGCCTCGTAACCTGTGCCTTGTTCAATTGTAAGCTGATAAAGAGAAAGATGATCTGCAGCTAAAGAGAGGGCTTCTTTAAGTTCATCTTGCCAATCTTTGAGTGTTTGATGCGGGCGCGCATAAATAAGGTCAAAAGATAAACGCGGGAACAAGGTACGGGCCAGTTCCAAAGCCTCTCTGGCTTGCGAAACAGAATGCTGGCGTCCTAAAGCTTTAAGGGCATCGTCTCTCAAGCTTTGCACGCCTAATGAGACCCTGTTAATCCCTGCCAGCCGGAATGACTTGAATTTTTCTCTTTCAACACTGGTAGGGTTTGCTTCTAGTGTTATCTCAGCTGTCTCTTTCAGGGTAAAAACTCGCCCTGCTTCTTCGATAAGGGCAGCGACTGTCTGGGGCGCCATAAGAGAGGGCGTACCACCACCAAAAAAGATGGAGCCTAAAGTACGTTTGCCGTCCTGGTTGAGACGATCAGCTTCATGGCGCAGTTCCTGTATCAGGGCACGGGAGAAACGCTCTTGGTCAATCGTTTCCCTAACGTGGGAATTAAAATCACAATAAGGGCATTTTGCCAGACAAAACGGCCAGTGAATATAAAGAGCAAGTGAGTGTGACACGCTGTCCTATATGGCTATACGAACGCCAAATTCCATAACCCTTTCTGGTGGAATCCGGAAGAATTCGGTTGCTGGTGTGGCATTGTTTAAGAGGTAAAGGAATATCCACATCCGCCATAGTGACATTTTCGGTACTTGTGAACGGAAAACAAGATCATGCGAAGCAAAATATGAAGCCTGAATGGGGTCAAAATCCAGCCCATGTTCTGTTGAAAGCTGTGAAAGTGCCAGAGGAATGTTGGGCATTTCCATAAAGCCGTAATAAATAATCACTTCATAAATGTTAGCGGCTATTTCCTTAACCGTCAGACGTTGATTATCACTGACCTCTGGTTGGTCCAGAGTACGGACCGTGACGAAAATGATGTGTTCATGCATCATGCGGTTCAGACGCAGATTATGTAGAAGGGAATTAGGCACGATATCTGGATCTGCTGTCAGGAATACGGCCCAACCAGGGACACGGATCGTTCTCGATTGTGTCAATCTTGTCAGGAAGGAAGCCATGGGAACGGCATCTGTCAGGTAGCGCGCTTTGAGTAAAGAACGTCCACGCTTCCACGTTGTCATGATTAATGTGCAGATGAAAGCGATGGTAAGAGGTACCCATCCCCCTTCAGGAATTTTCAGGACATTGGCGGAGAAGAAGGTACCATCCATCAGGAAGAAGAAGCCGAACACGCATGTGACAAGCCAGGGTGCCCAGTTGAAAATACGCCTGAATACGACCATGGAGAGAACACTGGTGCAGAGGAATGTTCCTGTCACTGCAATTCCGTATGCGGCAGCAAGTGCGGCGGAAGAGCGGAAAGAAATCGTTAAGAGCAAGGCTCCAAAAGCCAGGATCCAGTTCAGGGAAGGAATATAGATCTGAGCTTCTTCATAGGGATTTGTATGAACAATCCGTGAACGTGGGAAATAGCCTAATTGTATTAATTGGCGAAAAAGCGAGAAGCTGCCTGAAATACCTGCCTGACTGGCAATAACAGTTGCCATGGTAGCGAGGATTAAAAGTGGAATCTGAAGCCAATGAGGGCCAAGGTGATAAAACGGATTAGCCAATGTGCGCGGGTCATGAATTAACAGGGCAGCCTGGCCAAAATAGTTCAGAGAAAGGGCCGGGAGCACGAAAAACAGCCATGCGTAACGGATAGGTGACCGTCCAAAATGGCCCATATCAGCATAAAGTGCTTCTGCCCCTGTGACGGACAGAACGACAGATCCTAAGGATAAAAAAGAAATAGCACCATGTGTAATGATAAATTGCAGCGCAAGTGTAGGGGAGAGAGCCAGAAGAATTTTAGGGTAGAGGATAATCCCTTTCACACCCAGGACAGCCAGAATACAGAACCAGACAAGCATGATTGGTCCGAAAGCCTGCCCGATGCGCCCGGTTCCCAGAGCCTGAGCAGCAAAAAGAGCGATCAATACAATGATAGCAATAGGAATAACAAAGTCTTCGGCCCCTGGTAGGGCAATTTCAATACCTTCGACAGCAGATAGGACTGAAATAGCAGGCGTAATGATACTGTCGCCAAAGAACAGACATGTGCCGGCAATGCCGATAAAACCGATAATCCAGCGCATACGTGGAGATTTGCAAACGCGTTGTGCCAGCGACATCAGGGCGATTATGCCACCTTCTCCATTATGGTCAGCCCGCATAACGAGAAGCACATATTTAATCGTTACGACCAGCATCAAAGCCCAGAAGGTAAGACTTGTAAGCCCCATGATCTCCCAACTCTGCGGGGGATGTGCGACTGAACCAACGTTATGCACCGATGTCTGTAAGGCATAGAGCGGGCTGGTACCAATATCGCCATAAACGACGCCCAGAACAGCCAGTAGTGCCCCGATCCCTTTTGGTTTTTCTCCATGATGTGAAGGGCTTTGCACCGGATGGGTGGTTGGCCGCCCAATGGAACTAGGATAGCTTGTATCGTAAGAAACAGGAGCAAAACTGTCTTTTTGTTCAGTCATAAAGGAAAATCCCGAGGCCTTTGGAAAAGCGTAAAAGCTGCCTTTAGATATGCATCCTCATTATTCACTAAGAGGATTTCTGACAAAATTGTTCTTATGACATGGCAGAAGAGGGGCTCAAAAAGCAAGCCCCCTTCCAGGATTAACGAATTCTATAGAGGGAAAAGAGTATGTCTTTCCCCAAAGATCGCGCTCCCGATGCGGATCATTGTTGCGCCCTCAGCAATTGCTTCTTCAAAGTCAGCGGACATCCCCATGGAAAGTGTTTTTACTCCATGCCGTCGGGCTAACTCTGCCAGGAGGCGGAAATGAGGGCGGGCAGGCTCATGGGCAGGAGGTATTGCCATAAGTCCTTTGATTGTTGGGCCGAATCTTTTAAGACAGCCCTCAATAAACAGATCCGCATCTTCTCGTGCGATACCAAATTTTTGTGGTTCATTACCTGTATTTACCTGAATTAATAAATCAGGGAGCTTTCCTAGTTTCTGTGCAGCCTTTTCAAGGGCATCAGCAAGTACAGGGCGGTCGAGTGTTTCGATCATGTCGGCAAGGCGGCAGGCTTCCAACGCTTTATTCGTCTGAAGGCCACCGATGATATGCAGCCGCAAGTCGGGCCATGCTTCTTTCAAGAGAGGGAATTTTGTTGCAGCTTCTTGTACCCTGTTTTCCCCAAAGATGCGCTGACCGGCTTTCAGAGCATCTTTAATGGAGTCTATAGGGTGGAATTTGCTAACTGCAACGAGTGCAACATCCTTTTCAGAACGTTGTGCCTGCGCACAAGCATGCTGAATCCGGCTGTGAATCTGCTTTAAATGATCAGAAATTTCATTTTTAGTCATAATGATGAGCATGACCTCATTGCACTTCAGACCACAAGATGCAATTTCGTCATTTATGAAAGAAAATGCATCATCACATCCATCCTCCTCCAGACGTTCTTCTCCAGGAAAGAAACGTAACATGCCACAGATCCAGGCAGATCCCGTAAGGGATATGGCCCTGGAAATTGTCCGTGGCGTTATGGAGCATCGTCGTATGCTTGAAACGACTCTGGACCGTAATATCGTGGCGGATGGTCGTGATCGTGCTGCGGCACACCGTCTGGCTGCGACGACGTTGCGTCATTGGGGCAGCATGAATGAGATGATCGCCCCTCTCTTGCGCAAGGAACCTCCAATGGCTGTGCGTTGTGCGCTGCTTTTGGGGGTTGCACAGCTTATTCACCTTGAGACCCCCCCTCATGCGGCTGTTGGCACGATTGTTGATCTATTGCATCGTTGTAAATTATCGCCCTTTTCTGGTCTGGCAAATGCAATATTGCGGCGTATTTCCCGTGAAGGGGTGGCCATGCAGGAGGGATTGGATCAGGAACGACTTGATGTTCCATCATGGCTCTGGAGCGCGTGGGGACGCCGGGCACGCGCTATTACAAAAGGATTTTATCAGGAAGCGCCATTGGATTTAACGCTTCGTCCTGGAGCGCCTGCACCTGAAGGGGGAGATATTTTGCCAGGAGGAACAGTACGTTTTCCTGTTGGAACAAAAATGATGGCCTTGCCGGGCTTTGAGGAAGGGACATTCTGGGCGCAGGATTTTGCAGCATCCTTTCCTGTCAAATTGATGGGGTCTCTCAAAGGGATAAAGGTTGCCGATCTCTGCGCGGCCCCAGGCGGCAAAACGGCGCAGCTTATTTGTGCGGGCGCTGAAGTGACAGCTCTGGAACGCGAGGAACCTCGCGCTAAAAGGTTACGGGAAAATCTCGACCGTTTGGGGCTGAAAGCGCGTTTAATCGTAAATGATGCCCTGACCTGGCGGCCCAAAGAACCTTTAGATGCCGTACTGCTTGATGCTCCTTGCTCTGCTACAGGCACGTTACGACGACATCCTGATGTTTTATGGGTGAAACGTCCCCGTGATGTAAAAGCATTGGCTGAGGGGCAGGATCAGTTTATTGAGGCTGCGTATGAAATGCTGAAGGAAGGGGGAATGCTGCTTTATGCTGTCTGCTCACTTCAGGATGAAGAAGGACCAGAGCGTATTGAAGCGGCCTTGCAGAAAGGGGGTTGGAAACTCTCGCCCTTCAGTGAAGAAGAGCTGGCCGATCTACCGGAAGCCCGTACCAGGGAAGGTTATTACCGCACGCATCCCGGTATGTGGGCCGATAAGGGTGGGATGGATGGGTTTTTCGCAGCCCGTCTGATTAAGGCAGGTTCGTAAAAAGTAATTAAAGGAATTTGTAATGGTCATGCTATGAGGTTTTTATTTCTGATTACATATATTCAGAGTAAGATAATTTTCTAAAAACCTCGTAGCAATCCAAAGACATAGATATTGATATTTTAAATTGCGTGAGTGATAATTCTTTGTATGGATATAATACCTAATAATTAAATAAAGAATATATTTATTACCTTTGTATAATTTTTGTAATTGTCTTGAGTCTTAAAGTAGATATATTCAAAGATACTACAATCAAGTATGATTCTTGATTGTAGTTATATATAAAAATAAATATGGAGAATGCTGTGAGTTCAATGGTTTTTTGCAGAGGCTGTGGAAAAGAAATACATGTCTCCGCAGAGGCATGCCCTTTTTGTGGTGCTGTTCAATTTGAAAAATCCAGAAATACAACTTCAGGAAGAAGAATTACGGCTGGGGTTCTGGCGTTATTTTTCGGTTCATTTGGAATCCATAAATTTTATTTAGGAAGACCAGGGATCGCGATATTATATATATTATTCTTCTGGACTTTTATTCCGAGTATTGTTTCTTTTATTGAGGGGATTATATACCTCTGTCAGTCTGATGAAGATTTTGCGCGCAAATATGGCTGAATGTAAGTCATTCAGCGTATAAGTATCGTTATCTATTTGCTTTGCCATGTTGCTAGTTTAGTGGGCCTGCTTAAGTCAGCAGGCCTTTTTGTTCTGATTTTATTTTACATCCATGGGGGTGTTGGAAGATTTTTTTCTCTCAGAAAAGCTGGGTTGAAAATTTTAGACTGATAGCGTGCACCGCCATCACTTAAAATCGTTACAATTCTATGACCTGGTCCCAGGCGTCGGGCGGTGCGAATGGCTGAAGCAACATTAATGCCTGAAGAGCCGCCAACAGATAGTCCTTCCTTCATTGTAAGAGAGAAAATCTGCTCAAGCGCTTCCGGGTCGCTAATACGTTCAGCATGGTCTGGTGCACTGCCTTCAAGATTGGCTGTAATGCGGGACTGGCCGATCCCTTCAGTAATAGAGGAGCCTTCAATGCTGAGGTCATTTTTTGTCACCCACCCGTAAAGACCAGAGCCTTCTGGGTCAGCCAGCACGATCTCGGGGGCTTTGGTGTTGTTTCTTTTTGCCAGGTCACGCAATCCAAGGGCAATTCCTGCCAGTGTTCCTCCTGTGCCACATGAACATGTAAAAGCGTCAATTTGGCCGCCCATCTGTGCCCAGATTTCCGGTGCGGTACTCTGACGGTGACCTTCACGGTTGGCAGTATTATCAAACTGATTCGCCCAGAAAGCGCCTGTTTCTTCAGCCAGACGCCGGGAAACATGAACATAATTACCCGGGTCTTTATAGGGTTTAGCTGGAACGAGCCTGAGGTCAGCGCCAATCATGCGGAGAAAATCCAGTTTTTCACGGCTTTGTGTTTCTGGCACGATGATCGTCGCCTTACACCCCATGGCGTGAGCCACCAGGGTAAGGCCGATCCCGGTATTTCCGGCTGTGCCTTCAACAACAGTCCCTCCTTTGTTCAGAACCCCACGAGCAAAGGCATCTTGTAATATCGCGAGTGCTGCACGATCTTTAACGGAACCGCCGGGGTTCATGAACTCAGCCTTGGCGTAAATCTCGCATCCTGTTTGCTCTGATGCTTCACGGAGTAAAATCAAGGGTGTATTACCAATGGCTTGAAGCATGGAAGCCGCGGGGGCTGCGTGATCTACTTTATAGACAGACTGTGTCTGAAAAGAATTTTTCATGGCGAGATATACCCCTGATAGAAAAGCGTAGTACAATTATAGGATTGTAACGCATGAGGACAAAGATGAAAAATTTAACGGCGAAAGAAGCATGGGATTTTTTAGAAGACCATAAAAATGCCATTTTGATTGATGTTCGTACCCCTTCTGAATGGGCCTCTGTCGGATTTCCCGATATTTCATCAATGGGTCGTGAGGCGCTTCGCCTGACATGGGTGCCAGACCAGGAAGATGCTTTTGGGCAAGCACTTTTAAAAGCTGTACCCCAGAAAGAGCTTCCGGTCATGTTTATGTGCCGTTCCGGGCAGCGCTCTTCATTTGCTGCTGATGTGGCTCTTCTGCTTGGCTATAAGGACATTCTCAATGTTCAGGATGGTTTTGAAGACAGACATGGCCCCGGTACAGGATGGCGCGCAAGCGGTCTGCCTTTTATTCTGATTCCTATGTCTGAAAAGCCAAAAGCGGAATAATTTTACATTCCGCTGTCTGGTTCCTGTTCTGCATCATAATTAATGGCAAGGACTACAAGCCAGGGGTATCGGGTGTCGTAGCTTGTACCATCACTTGCACTGATGCGGCCCTGAGCATCAGTCGGGACGTGAGTCAGTGAGACGCTATCATCGACATTGCCTCCGACAATGCTGATTTCGTGGCCGAAAGGTTCTGCATTCTGGTTGGTTGATACGACGATGCCGCAATGAGCAGGGAAGCCATAAGATGTCGGAAGCATGGCAAAATTAAGCGTGCTGCTTCTTCCTCTTCCAACGCAGATCAGGTCACCAAGCTGGGGGGCATAATCGGCAGGATTGCGTGCTGACAGCCCGGCATTCTGTCCACTGGCGGCAATATTGATATAAGTGGCATGGTTAGGGGAATAAGGAAAACGGTCATTGGCGCCTGCAATCCGCATGACATATGAGATAAAGGCGGCAGACCACGCATAGTTACCATCATGGATCATGGAAAAACGCGTCCCATCACCATCTGTCCTGCCAGTCCAGCGTGATTCAGTTTCATAAGGGTCCTGACCGATCCACCAATATTCTCCAACGCGTTGCCACAATCCTGGAAGACGTTCGGGCTTCATGGCAGGACTGGTGGGTTCTGGGCGGTCATGGGGGTCTTCATCTGCAATGGGAGACCCGAAAAGACGCCATTCCCGCAGGGCAATTGCTGCAACATCCTGACGGTTAAAAGGCGTAAAATTACGTGTGGCAAAATCAGGTACATGCGTATTATAGCCCCAGCCTGTCGTCGTGCCATCTGCATATTGTCCCATAGGACCACTAGCAGGTAACTTATGGGAGGAAGCGCACCCCGCAAGAAGCAACATTAAGCCAGTACAGGCGAGGATTTCAGGCTTGATGGCACAGATTGAGACCATGTTCCATACTCCAGAAAACTTTTAAAAACCTTATTGTCAGATGAAGCAGAGCAAGCAAGCTATACCTCTACTGAGGGTATCATAGCATGGAATTAAAAAAGCGATAATCCCTGTGATGTGATCCTGATGCGTGGGAAATTGCTTGACGAATATTTCTTCCTTTTGATTACTTTTTTAATTAAGATTAAAGTATCTGGAAAGTTACGGGGGAAATATAATGAAATTATACACAAAACCCGGAGCCTGCTCTACGGCATGTCACATTGTTTTATGCTGGAGCAGATGTAAATTTGATTTTGAAATTCTGGATCAGAAAGCTCTGAAAAGCCCCGAATTTCTGAAATTAAATCCTATGGGACAGATCCCTGTATTGGTTGATGGGCAATTTGTCCTGACCGAAAATGTTGCCATTATGCATTATATTTCCGATCTGTTCCCGGAATCTGAATTATTAGGTGACGGGAGTAAACAGAATAGGGCGACAGCTTTGCGTTGGCTTTCATTCGTTAATTCCGATATTCATCCTGCTTTTGCGATGATTTTTGGAGGAGGACGAATCAGCACTGATCAGAAAATCATTGAGGCACTGGATCAGGGGGGGCGTAAGCGATTATTATCACTTTATGAAATTATTGACCGGCAGCTTGATGGGCATGAATGGATCGCAGGCTTCCGCAGCGCGGCAGATGCCTATTTATTCATGACATTAAATTGGGCGAAAAGAGTAAAGCTAGATCTTTCTGGCTATAAGAATAGCAGTCGCTTTTTTGCAAAAATGCAAAAAGATGAAGGTGTTATCGCCGCTTTCAAGGCTGAAGGTCTTGGCTCTTTATAATGGGGTAGAGAGTAATCTGAAGTTATTGTTCTGATCTATCTAGGGAGAGGAAACAGTCAGGTTTGGGAAAGACCTTGGAGTGTTTCCCCCCAATAGTAGGAATGTTTTGAAATTACCTTGCAGGTGGTGCCATAAAGCCTGGGCCGATTGGATGAGGCGTGTGGCGTCTGAGGATGGAGTCAACCTCTTTTTTGTCTTCTTCACTGAGGTTCCAGCCAAAAACGTCTTTTATGCCTTCAATCTGTTCTGGCTTGCGGGCACCCCATAAGGCGATGGTCGGTCCTTGATCCAGGACCCAGCGTATGGCGAAGATCATGGGAGATTTTCCATGTTTGGCTGCAAGTTTTTTAATCTCTTCTACAGCAGCCAGATAGTGAGGGAAATGCGCTTTCTGAAATTTTGGGTCGCTTGATCTGAGGTCAGAGTGCGGGAACGTCTTATCTTCAGTCATTTTCCCTGTAAGCAGGCCACGGCAGAGTGGGCCATAAGCCAGCATGAGCATTTTATGTTTTTTGGCGTAAGGGAGAATGTCCTTGCCGGCATCCTGCTCAAAAATATTGTAAGGTGATTGTATGGTCGCAAGAGGTGCAACCTGACGAAAAATTTCCATCTGCTCTGGGGAATAATTACTGACCCCTAATGCACCGATCTTTCCCTCTTTGTGAAGTTTCTCAAGTTCTCGTGCTGACTCATCAATAGATGTTTTAGGGTCAGGCCAATGGATTTGCTCAAGGTCAATCCGTTCGACTTTTAAGCGCCGAAGGGAGTCTTCAACTTCTTTTCTGATTCGAGCAGGGCGGGAATCACGAAAGACTTTTTCCTCTTTCCAGTTCAGTCCGAGTTTGGTGGCAATATAGGCTTTATGAGGCTTTTCAGACAACGCACGTCCGACGATTTCTTCAGAATGGCCAAAGCCGTAAACAGGTGCTGTATCAATGAGCGTAACACCCTCATCCAGCGCTTTGTGGATCGTACGCACGGCATTATCATCATCTGGTCCACCCCACATCCAGCCGCCAATAGCCCAGGTGCCTAAAGCAACACGGCTGACAGGGTGCTCAAGGCCGGGAATATGGACGTTATTCTGACTCATAAGTTCTTACCTTTCATGAAGTTATAGTCTGTGAGATAGGATCTCACAGGAAAGAATGAACAGTTATACCGATAATAAAATATTAATTATTTACGGAGTGCTCATTGAGAAAGAGTTTTTACAGAATACATATTTTTATATTCAATATCATTAATTATAAAAAATAAACGGATTTTCGTAAAATATATGCGCATCATAATTTGACATTTGCTTCCCGGAAGTTTTTATATTGTGATCATAATGAATATAAGGCTGCTAAATGGTTGAGGCCGCGATCAAGGAGTTGGTGCAGTTCTGGGGAAAAGCACGTCCTGATGAACAGTCTGGTTCTGTTATGCACCCACTTCTGGCGCATATGCTTGATGTTGCGGCTGTCGCAATGGAACTTCCCCTTGGGAAGACATGCGGTCTTGATCTCCGTCTGGTTGGTTTCCTTGTAGCGTTGCATGATATTGGTAAATTATCCCCTGCTTTTCAGGGGAAAGTGCCTGAATGTTGTCCTTCTTTTTTGTCTTCTGAGACGACTGTTTCAGCAGATCATACAGTCGTTACATTACAGATACTGACTGAGTGGTTTGATGGTGAAAAGAAAGTCATGGAACCGCTTCTGGAAAATATTATCAGTGAAGCGGGCCTAAAAAAATTCAGAATTTTGAAACGGTTACAGGATATTTTAAGAGGTATTGCTGGTCATCATGGAAAGCCAATAGAGGACCAATATAGAGGGATACTTGAACAGGAAACGCTAAAACGTGCCGAAGAGTTGTCGGCTGTCTTGTTCGATGTATTTCAACCCCCTCCTTTTCCGAAATCTGTTTTGGATCATATTAGGGAAATAGAGTGGAAACTCACGGCTTTGACCATTCAGGCTGATTGGGTAGGATCACGTCAGGAATGGTTCCCTTATGCAGCGCCAGAAACGCTCTGTAATCCCGGAGATTATTTTGAGAAAATTGCAGTTCCACAGGCAAAACTGGCTGTAGAAAAAGCGGGACTGGCAACATTATCTGTTGCAGCGTTTAAGGGGATCAAAAATCTTTTTCCGCTTATCGATGAACCTTCCCCGCTGCAAAGTTTGCTTGAGAGCACGACTTTGCCTGATGGGCCTGCTCTGGTCATTATTGAAGATATGACAGGAAGTGGTAAGACAGAAGCTGCTTTGACAGTAGCACATCGTTTGATGGAAAAAACGGCTCAGAATAACGGAACATCGGGGTTGTTTGTCGGGTTGCCTACTATGGCGACGGCCAATGCGATGTATGAGCGTCTTAGTAAAGCCTATCAAAAGCTCTTTACGGGGCAATTTCATCCTTCCTTAGCCCTAGCTCATGGTCGAGCTGATTTATATGAACATTTTTGTGCAGCACTTATGCCTGAAGAGAGAGATATTACCATTTCTGATGATACGGCTGAGTTTTATTGCACGGCATGGTTAGGCAATGAATCCCGCCGGGCGCTTATGGCGCAGGTGGGGGTGGGGACAATTGATCAGGCTTTGTTATCTGTATTGCCCGTGCGTCATACAGCCATTCGACAGGCCGGCCTTGCTCATAAGGTCCTTCTTATTGATGAATGCCATGCCTTTGATTCTTATATGAATGAAGAAATTTATGCCTTATTACGTTTTCATGCCGCTTTAGGGGGATCAGCGATTTTGCTGTCTGCGACCTTGACGAAAGCGATGAGAGAAAAGCTGGTTAATGAGTTTCGGATTGGTTTAGGGGAAGCTCAGCCTCTTTATCTGGAAAATGAGGCTTATCCCCTCGTTACGATTGCAGGTTCGTCTTTCAAAGCAGAAATTCCGTGTGAATTACGTCGCGGGCTAGCTAGGACAATAAAGGCGACACGCCTCAACACGTCACAAGAAGCGGAGACGATCCTGCTGGATGGTTTCCAAAAGGGGGCTGCATGTTGCTGGATACGTAATACAGTTGATGATGTTATTACGACGGCCCGTGCGCTTTCTGAAAATGGAAAGGATGTTACAGTCTTTCATGCACGTTTTGCGATGATTGACCGATTGAATATTGAGAAGAAAGTGATTGAGCATTTTGGTAAAGAGAGCAAAGGTGTTGAACGTGCCGGTTTATTGATTGCCTCTCAGGTCATTGAGCAAAGCCTTGATTTGGATTTTGACGTATTATGCACGGATTTAGCCCCAATGGATCTGATTTTACAAAGAGCGGGGCGTTTGCGGCGTCATGAGCGTGAGTCACGCCCGGTTGACAAGGCCGAGCTATTTATTTTGTCGCCTGACCCAGTTGCTGAGCCGGATGCCCGGTGGATTAAGTCTTTTCTCCCTGGAACAGCGGCAGTTTATGGGGATCCTTCATTATTATGGCGGACAGCGAGAGCATTGTTCAGGCGGGGGAAAATTATTTTACCCGATGATATGCGACCTTTGATTGAGGAGGCTGCTGACGGAATGTCCAGCGGTGCCGTTCCTGCGGCTCTAGAATATGACACGAACAATAAAGAAGGGGATAATCTGGCAGCAGCGCGGCAAGGTAGGCAAAATGTCATGCGTTTTGAAAATGGTTATGATCGTGGGAAAGCTCTCTGGGCCCCAGAAGAAAAAACACCTACGCGTTTGGAAACCAGCCGTTACGTTACGGTCAGATTAGCTTATGAGAAAAAAGGGCGTGTTTTCCCTTGGGCCGTAAAAAAAGGAGAAGCATTTTCATCTTTCAGAGAGAAGCGAAAAGCATGGTCCTTATCTGAAATTGCTGTCAGGCGAAATCGTCTTGAAAAGATTATGGTTCCACCGTCTTTGAAAGAGGCAGTAAAGAAGGCGCGGTCTGACTGGTCGAAGTGGGAACGTGATGATGAAGAAAATTATCTGTTACTTGTTATGGAACCGGGAGAAAAAGACTGGCATGCAGAAGGGATTGGTAAAAAAGACCGCAAAGTCTCTATAAAATATAGTGAAATATTTGGACTAGAAATTGATGAAATTATGGATGGTTAATTTAATGTAAAGATTTTAGTAAAATTTTATTGAAGAATGTTATAATATTATTTTTGAGATATTCATGTTTTAAATAATCTGTTTACTTTATTGGATTTTTTATGAACGGCACCGACTATTTTAATCTCATCCATGATTCCTGGCTTCCTGTCCGTCGTCTTTCGGGATTGTGCCAAAGAATTAGGCCGGCGCAAATTGTGGAACAAATTGATTCTGATCCAGTTATTTCGTTTGACTGGCCGCGTCCAGATTTTCAAATAGCCTGTCATGAATTTATGATCGGATTACTGGCGACGGCTTTTCCGCCAGCGACGACTGATGAATGGGAGAAATGCTGGGATCATCCGCCGAGTGTAAAAGAACTGGCTGATGCGTTTGGGCGCGTGAGTGAAGCTTTTTATCTTAATCGACCCCAAAAGTGTTTTTTACAGGATTTTTCGGAGCTTGATTCCTCTATAGAGCCGATTGAGCGGCTCTTAATTGAATCGCCGGGGGAGAGCACAGTCGAAGAGAATAAGGACCTTTTTATTCATAGAGAACGTATGAAAGACTTATCTTTACCAGACGCGGCAATGGCTCTTTATACGCTTCAATCATGGGCTCCAAGTGGAGGAGCAGGAAATATGACGGGCATAAGGGGAGGAGGGCCTATGGTGACGCTGGTTCTGCCCTGTCGGCCGGATCCTGATCGCCCTGATAAAATATTGCCTGAGACATTATGGGACAGACTTTGGGCGAATACGCCCTGTGGTCGCGCGATTGAGGAAAAGGATTTGCCAAAAATATTTCCCTGGTTGGCTCCGACAATTATATCAGGGAAACAGGGGCGGAAAGTTGGTCCAGAAGATCCAGTCATTGATAAGCGACATTGCTGGTGGGGTATGCCAAGGCGTATAAGATTATGCTTTACACGAGGTGGAAATGAAGTTCGGGTAACAGGGTGGAAACAGCGTCCTTATGGGATGGATTATACAGGTTGGATAGGTGAACCTCTATATGAGGCTGAGGGAGATGGTGTTATGGTTATCCATCCTCTAACGCCACGATATTGGAAAAAACCGGAATCAGAGTGGCGTGCTCGTCACCCAAAGCCTGAGGGTGTTCATTACAAACACTGGGCAGGTTTAGTCGCTATGGGAGAAAATGGAAACTGTCTTCCGGCAGATAATGTGTCTGTCTGGCGTAATAAACGTGCTGTTCGTACGGGTTTATCGCCAAAGCAAAGTCTGAATGTAAGGCTTCTCGCAGCTGGCTACGCTGTGGATAAGGCGAAAGTGCATAATTTTCTGGAAAGTGAAATGCCTTTGCCTGGAGCGGGTGACCTGACGTTTCAGCAACAATGTGATGATTGGGCGGGCAGGGCCATTAAAGCCTCTAATATGGTGCTCAAAACCCTGAAAAATGTAATTACTGATGCGACCCCTAATAAAAAAGATACTTCATATGACGCGACATTTTATGAACTAATTGAACGAAGATTTACTGAATTTACTGAAAATGACTTCTTCAGACTGTTTATTTCAGAAAAAGAAAGTCAGGAAAGATCAAAGGGCTGGCTGGATTCCATAAAAAAAGCCGCCCTTGGAATTTTTGACTCGATCGTTCCCTTAACATCTGAAACGAATTTGGAACGAGCGGCTAAAATTGTTTTGGCTAGGAGGCGTCTTGGGGCGATGGTCAGTTGCAGAGGGAAAAAAGAAGGCAAGAAACTGGCAGAATGCCTTGGTCTTCCGGTCAATATTCGTTCATAAATCATATGAGGCAGGAATAACATGTCCAGTAAGCCTGATAAAAATTGGCGTATAGAGGTTATCAAGGATTGGTGGCAGAAAATGCAACCAGATGACACTTATAAGCAAAGATTGTCAGACCGTGCGTCTTTGGCGCGATTGCGGCGCTGCAGATCCATAGACAATACTTTGACAGAGCCGGCAGCCGTGGCGCTCGCCCGACGTTGCAAGATCGATAATGATAATGATTTAATGCGGATTGGCCTTGTTGCGTCTGTACTTTCCCACGTTCGGTATGACGCAGGGGAAATTTCGAATGCGCGTACTATAGGCCCTAGCACGCAAGATGATGAATCTTCAGCCAAGTGCAAGACTGCCCGTTTCAGGCGCTTATTGGCAAAGGAAGATGTTGAAGAATGTCAGGTGGCTTTCCGTAGGCTGGTCGCTTTGATGGGTTGTACGGCGAATGTGAGCGATCTGGCAGAATCCCTTATGGATTGGCCGATTTTTTTTGGGCAGGAAGAACGCTCAAAGAGGCGCCGGGTCAGATGGGTTTATGATTATTGGAATATAGGGGCGTCTGGAGAAGGGTGAAAACACACTCTTCATTGTCTGAAAGTTAATTATCAGCGTAAATTTCACATAAGGAATTCTTTTCATGAGCCGTTTTCTTCAGTTACATTTTCTGACTTTTTATCCTCCTTCAAATGTTAATCGCGATGATACAGGAGCGCCGAAGACGGCGACTGTAGGAGGTTTTCCTCGTCTGCGCATTTCATCTCAGGCTTTGAAAAGGGCATGGAGGACATCCCCACAGTTTAAAAAAGCTTTTGATGGGCATATGGGGCAGAGAACGCAGCGATTGGCTGAGGAAATTTTTAAACATCTCTGCAGTAAAGATGTGAATGAAAAAACCGCGACTGATATTGCTGGCAAGATTACAGAGGTATTTGGAAAGATCAAAGAAAAGGACGGCGTCCTTCTTACAGAGCAGATGGTTTTTATATCGCCTGATGAACGTAACAAAACTTTTTCTTTGGCAGAGAGAATGGCTGCGGGAGAAAAATTTACATTAATGAAAAAGGAAAATGGAAAAAGGAAACCCACAAAGGAAGCGGAATCTCTTTTGTTGTCCGAAGCTGATACGGCAGTGGATATTGCTTTATTTGGTCGAATGCTGGCCAATAGTCCTGCAAAAAATCGCGAGGCAGCAGCACAGGTTGCCCATGCGATTACAACACATCGTGTTATTGTCGAAGATGATTATTACACTGCGATTGATGACCTTAAAACGGCAGAAACGGATAGTGGTGCCAGTTTTATTAGTGAAGCAGGTTTTGGGTCTGGTGTATTTTACCTCTATTTCTGCATTAATCTTGACCTGTTTAAACAAAATCTTGGCCCTAAAGCTGATGAGAAACTCATAAATATTGCTTTGGCGGCTTTGATAGAGGCAGCAGCGAAAGTAACCCCTTCAGGAAAACAGAATAGTTTTGCTGCGCATGCTCGTGCCGGATATATGTTGGCAGAGAAGGGGGATGACCAACCGCGCACACTTGCAGGGGCTTTTGCCAAACCTGTAACAGGTCAGGATTTGATGCAGAGTTCAATAAAAGCTCTTGCAAGTTTTAGGGATGATTTAGACGCTGTTTACGGCGTTTCTTCCGGTCATGAAAGCTATGAAGTTGCTTTGGGAAAATCTGACGGGCACAGTCTGGAAAAACTTATAGAATTCTGTCAGTTATAAAGGCTCATGTTATGGAAAAATTCCTGACATTTGCCCTTGTCGCCCCTATGGCATCATTTGGAGATATTGCTGTAGGGGGGCGTCGTGATGGTTTCACACGTCCTGCGCGCTCTGCTGTTTTGGGGCTTATTGCTGGTTGCCTTGGCCTAACGCGCGAGAAAGAAGAGAAGCATCAGACCCTTTCAAATTCTTGTGGGGTTGCTCTTTTGTGCCAGGCTCCGGGTGCCTTGCTGATTGATTTCCATACAGCACAAATGGCGCCGGGGACAAAGAAAAGGACATATGCAACACGGGCTGAGGAACTTTCGACCGATCCACAGGATATTGCGACGGTTCTCTCCCGTCGTGAATATCGGATGGGGAGTTGGCACTTAGGGGCGATATGGTTACGTGATGATACGGGGCCATGGACGTTGGAAAATGTGCAGAGCGCGATGAGGCAGCCTGTTTTTACGCCTTATCTCGGGCGGAAATCATGCCCACTTGGTTTACCTCTTGCACCAGAGATTATTGAAGCAGATTCAGTAACGGCAGCATTGTCAGAACGCCAGAAAAACGGAAGAGAAGCAGAACTTTCCATAGGATACGCACGAAGGAAGGAAAAAGAGAAAACTGGATGTGGGATAACAAAGCCAGCTGCTCTTTATCGTGATCAGCATATTCGTGAAACGGGCTATCGATCTGACGGAGGGGGAGAGGTTTTGGTCGTTATGGATGCTGCAGATATAGAAATGCAAGGAGGAGAGTGGGTGGCGAGGCACCGGATCATGCGCCGTGACCAGCCTTTATCTCGTCGGAATTGGGAGTTTGGTTTGCGGGAAGAAGCTGTCTTGAGCATGCCGCAGCAGGGAGGACAGCTATGAGTAGCCTTTTCCTTTCACGTATTTCTATAAGCCACCAGCCATCGGTCCAGACGATTACGAAGCTTTTGCAACAAATGCGGGAAGCCCCCGGGAAATCCAAAAGGGATGGGAAAGCGAATGCACAGAATGTCGTGATGTCCCATTCCCTGATCTGGTCTTTATTTAGTGATGATCCAGCACGTCAACGTGACTTTCTGTGGCGTGATATAGGGAGTGGCTCATATATTACGCTATCGGAACGATTACCGGATAATAAACATGACCTCTTTGAGGTGGAGACAAAATCTTTTGATCCACGACTGAGTATAGGTGATAAATTACAGTTCCAGCTCTATGTGAATGCGACAGTTTCAAGAAAGGGCCCTTCTTCTTCGCAGAATATTCGAACAAGAGGGAAACGTTACGATATTGTTATGGATGCATTACATAAAATCGACAAATCAGAGCGTGCAAAAAAAAGGGAAGATTTGGCGAAGGATACTGCATTGTCGTGGCTCTCCAAGCAAGGTGAAAATGCAGGTTTTACGTTAACTGACAATTTCATGGTTGAATCTTGCGATGTCTTACGCCTTCCGAGGCAATGGAGTGTTGACCCGGCGACTTTTGGAGTGATGGATCTGACGGGTGTCCTGCAGGTAACGGAACCCGACGCATTTCTAAAAAAGCTGAAAGAAGGGTTTGGTAGGGCAAAAGCTTTTGGATGTGGTCTGATGCTCATTCGTCGCGCCTCATAGACCATGTCTGACAAGCTCACGGGTTTGCCACCGCCACGGCCTATCCCTCTGAAAGAACGTTCCTCTATTCTGTTTGTAGAAAAAGGCCAGCTTGATGTGCTGGATGGGGCGTTTGTATTGGTTGATAAAAACGGCACGCGAATGCATATACCCATTGGCGGGCTGGCCTGTTTAATGTTGGAGCCTGGTACAAGAGTCAGTCATAAAGCTGTATGGCTTGCCGCAAAAGCCGGTACATTACTGATCTGGGTTGGTGAAGCAGGGGTAAGGCTTTATGCTGCCGGTCAGCCGGGGGGAGCGCGTGCTGACAGGCTTCTTTTTCAGGCAAGACTGGCTCTGGATGATACGGCCCGTCTGAAAATTGTCCGTAAAATGTATGCTCTTCGCTTTGAAGAGGAAGCACCTGATAAGCGTTCGGTCGATCAGTTAAGAGGTATTGAGGGAAGTCGGGTTAGGAAGACGTACAGCCTTTTGGCCAATCAATATGGTGTTGAGTGGGATGGAAGGAATTATAACCCTCATGATTGGGATGTGTCTGATGTGGTCAATCGTTGCCTTTCAGCAGCCACTTCATCACTTTATGGTATTACAGAAGCGGCTATCCTGGCTGCAGGATATGCACCAGCGATAGGGTTTCTTCATACAGGGAAACCTCAGAGCTTTGTTTATGATATTGCTGATATCGTCAAGTTTGAAACGGTTGTGCCTGAAGCCTTTCGTGTTGCGGCAGCAGTACAAAAGAATAAACCTCTTGATGGTATGGTGATTTCTGATCCTGTCAGTACGACTAGAAGACGTTGTAGAGATGCTTTTCGACGTACATCGATTTTAAATCGGCTTATTCCGCTGATTGCTGAGATTCTGGCAGCGGGTGAGCTTGCCATGCCCGAAGCCAATGAAGAGGCAATGCCAATTGCTTTTGAAGATCCAGAAGGGTTAGGCGATGTTGGTCATCGTGGTTGAAAATGCTCCACCGCGTTTAAGGGGGCGATTAGCAGTCTGGTTGCTGGAGGTCAGAGCTGGCGTTTATATCGGTTCTTATGGGCGAAAAGTCAGAGGAATGATCTGGCAGCAGGTTTGTTCAGCCATTGAGGGGGGCAATGCCGTCATTGCCTGGTCTGCTCCCAATGATGCTGGTTTTGAATTTGATACATGCGGTGCAAATCGCCGGGTTTCTGTTGATTTTGATGATTTGAAACTGGTTGCTTTTGGCCCTGAGGCTGCTTTACCTGCGACGGTGCTTCTCCCAACATCTTGATTTCTTAGATAAAATAAGCGTTCTTTAAGCGCAATTGACAATCATTCTCAATAAAATTATGAGAGACTCTCTTAATCTTCATATCTGAGAGAGTCGAAAAATGTCTTTCCCTTGTGTTGCAGGGCGTTTTTTCTCGGTTTTTATCATGGCTGGTAGCACTATGGCAGGATGTGGTTTTGCTCATGCAAAGGGAGTGCTCCCTCTTATGTTAAAAAAATCTTCTCTGCCTGAGCAGAAAGAGGATGAAAAGAAGACTAAGGAGGAAGTCATCATCGTCACGGCAACGGGGGTTTCCCGTGCATCATCAGCGACAAAAACACACACGCCTATTATTGAATCTCCTCAGACAATTTCTATTGTAAACCGGAAGGAAATAGAACTTCGAGCAGCACCTACAATCGCGGATGCACTAGCCTATACGGCCGGGGTGCAGGCAGAGCCACAGGGGATCGACAGCCGTGTTGATGAGGTATCTGTGCGTGGTTTCGGGGCAGGGGGATTTTCGTCCAATAATAATTTTATCGATGGATTACGCCTTCCTTCTGGTGGACAATGGACACGCACTTCCTTTGACCCGGCAGCTCTTGAACAGATCGAGGTTCTGAAAGGGCCATCCGGTGCGCTCTATGGGCAGACAGCCCCTGGCGGCGTGGTTAATCTTGTAACGAAAAGACCTACCAAAAAAAGTGAGGGGGAGTTTTTCCTTCAGGGAACAGGTTTTACAAATCTTGCCAATTGGCAGGGACAAGCTCTGGGAGATATTTCCGGACCTTTGAATAAAGACAAGACTCTTCTGGGACGTGTCGTCGCTATGGTGAAACATGGCGATACCCAGCTGAAAGATGTGTCTCTTAGTCGCTATTATTTTTCCCCTAGTGTGACATGGCGTTATGGATGGCAATCAAGCTGGACACTTCTGGCTCAATATCAACGCGATCAGGGGGGATCAACCTTCCAGTTTCTGCCTGCAACAGGCACACTTTATCCGTCTCATGGGCATCATATTGCCAATAATGAATTTATTGGTGAACCGAAATGGAATCGCTATGACCGCAATCAGGCTTTGATAGGGTCTTTTCTTGAGCATCGTTTTAACCGTTTTCTAACATTACGGAATAATACACGTTATACATATATCGATACGCTTTATAAGGCGACCGTCTTGTCTGGTGATACATTAACGAGCTGTCCACCGTCTCTGGCAGGGTGCATTCCCGGAGCGACGGTAAGACGGAGAGCAGTCGAGGGGCGTGGGAAATCACAGGGGATTGCTACTGATACGCAGCTTGAAGGACATTTAAAAACGTCTGTAGTGCGTCATCTGATATTGGTAGGGACAGATTATTTCTACACAAACTGGAATCATTCCCGTGATACGGTGAAGGGCTCGCTTGTTGCGCCTATAAATATATTTGATCCTGTTTCCGGTGGATCTTCAGGTTTTGGCGCCAATCTGAGCCCACAGGTTTATACCGCAACAGTCAGCCAACAGAATGGTCTTTATTTTCAGGACCAGATCAAGGTTGAGCGCCTGCGTGTGACAATAGGGGGGCGGCAGGATTGGGCGCGTGATAATACAAGAAATGTGCTCACCAATAATAGCTACAAGATTAACTCGAATAAGTTTACCTGGCGGGCTGGTGCTGTTTATCTTCTTCCTTATGGAATGGCACCCTATTTCAGTTATGCTCAGTCTTTTCAGCCGCAGGTATCTGATCCCTCATTGTCACGTACCGGGCAGCCTTTCAAGCCTACAACGGGAGAGCAATATGAAGCCGGGTTGCGTTATCAATATGGAAAGTCAATTTATGTGACATTTGGTGCCTATGAGATTACGCAGAAAAATATGACAACCCCTGACGGTGATGCCATTTGCGGGACATCATCCTGTCTTGTGCAGACAGGGCAGGGGCGTGTTAGAGGATTAGAGCTTGAGGGGCGTGCAAATCTGCCTTGGGATATGGCCCTGATTTTTACAGGAACGAGGAGCGATGCGCGCATCACGAAGACAAACCAGATCGGTCAAAAGGGCAATTATCTGCCTCAGGCCCCTAAATGGATGGCTTCTATTTTTATAGATCAGCGCATTCATTATGGCATGCTTAAAGGTTTGGGTCTTGGAGGTGGGGTCCGTTATACAGGTGATAGCTATAGCGATACCGCCAATAAGCTCTCTATTCCTGATTATGTCCTGTTCGATACGTTTTTACGCTATGACTTTGGGGAGTCCTCCCCCCGTTATAAGGGACTTAATCTTTCATTAAACGTCCGAAATATTGCCAATAAGCGTTTTGTCGCAACTTGTACTGCTGTAGCAGCCTGTTATTATGGACAGGGACGCAGTATGACAGCACGTCTTGAATATCGTTGGTGAATAAGAAAATGAGGTTATTCATCATAGCAAATATTGCGTGTCTGATGGGGTGCTTATTAATTTATCTGACCTCCTATCATCAATATATCCTGAAAAAACCTCTCTCTAAAAGGCCGGTTTTCTGTAGCGCGTTTTGTTGCTTCTGTGCGTCCTATCTTTGCCTGACGCAGGATTATAGTTATGGAACATCGGCTTTTATACTGGTTATGATGATGATGATCTTATGGTCAATAGGGCCTATTGGGGTCGCTTTCTGGAAAAATCACGGTAAAAAATCATGAAAAAAGCGACTAGAGATTTTCAATGGCTGTCCAAATTAATGGCCGCCATTTTTCTGGGCTCCCCCCTGATTATAGGCTTTATGGGGATCATCGGTCTGTTAGGACATAGTAAGGGAAGACCGGGTGACCTTCTGGATCAATATTTGATGTGGTCAGGTGTTTTACTTTGGATCTTTTCTTTTTCTACATGCTTTTTATGGAGTACCGCATGGAGAGCCTGGTTCTTCTACGTAATCGCTAATATGGCCACATGGAGTGGTTTCATCGGGGTGAAATTATGGCTTTCATGAAAATCACTTTACCCAGAATATCAAAGGACGTGGTTCAATTATACCGCTCTGTTCATTCCTGGGTCGGAATTATTAGCGGGTTATTCCTTTTTGTCGCTTTTTATGCGGGGGCCATCACGATGTTTGAGCGCCCACTGCAAAATAGTCTTTCTTTTCCTATGAATATAAAGCCTTCTGTTCCTCTGGAGCAGGTAGATGATTTACTCACCAAAACCTTTTCTGCATTTCCGGAGGCCCAGAAAAATTACTCCCTTGTTTTAAGCGATACGCCTGAGAAAAAAATATTACTGCGCTGGCCAGGAGAGGGAGGTCATTTTCATAATTCCGGTACAGTAACGATATCCACATTGGATCGTGAAGGAAGAGTAGAGGTAACAAAAGAGAGTTTATCCCAGACTGCTCTTTTTATTGATGTTCTCCACCGTCAGGTCGGCCTTCCATTACCACATAAAGCAGCAAAGATGTTTATGGGGATTATTGCCCTGCTTTATGCTGTGGCTCTGGTTTCGGCAGTTATCATTTATCTGCCAGCTTTGATGAAAACGCTTTTTGCTGTACGTTTCATCGGGAATGCTCGTAAAAAATGGCTGGATTTTCATAATGTTCTGGGTTTTTTCTCACTTCCTTTTCATGTGATTATGGCCGTTACATCGGTTGTATTCGCCTTTCATGGAGAGATTTTCTCGATAGAACATGCTTTATTTGCGCCGTCATCTTCTGATGTACGTCATCAGAAGGTGGCTGATATTGGTGGGTTTCATAATTCTGACATTCCACTAGGGAGCCTGGCGCTTATTCAAAATTTAAAAAGTCAGGCGCCGGCTTTCAGACCAATAGGCCTGAATTATAGTCAGAAACATCATCATTTAGCTTTGAACGTCACGGGATATGACCCGCATTATAGTCACCGTGCTCCTGAAGGAAGTATCATTCCAGTAAATCCCTATAACGGGAAAATTATCTCTCATGACTATCTGCCGGGCTATCAATCAGCCGGTTATGCCGTACTGACAAGCTTTTTTGCACTTCATTTTGGCAGTTATGGAGGTATTTTTGTCAGATTAGGGTACGTAATTCTTGGTTTGGGAGGAGCTTTTTTATTTTATACAGGTAATTATCTCTGGATTGAGACGCGCCGTAAACAAGCCAGATGTTCAGATCGTGGGCAGGAGCGTTGGGATATTTGCTTCCTTGAGAAATTAAATTCCAGCTGGGTTTTTGGGACAATTTCTGGAATATCAGTTTTGTTTATTTTGTCGTTACTGACGTCCTATAGCCAAAATTATAATATTTTATATGGCGTTTATTATGGCGTTTTAATTGTATTTTTCCTTATAGGATGGATGTGTCATTACCCATCTGCTCATTATGTTCATAAGAAAGCAGCTTTAATCATAAGTGCTGCTTTGCCCGTATGCATAATGGTCCGTATTTTTCTTGATGCGTTTGGGAAGGTTTTATAAAAATTGTTCTAAAGGCACGGAAGAGATTTTTTTTGCCTATTTTATAAGCAATAATTTGGTAGATTTCTTGACAGGAATTTTCCTATTGAATAACAATAACTTCCAACAAGAGTGTTCCCCGCACACGCGGGGATGAACCGTTCAGCGCCTTTGGGTAGTTCTTCTGATTTTTGTGTTCCCCGCACACGCGGGGATGAACCGGCCGCTCTGAAATGTCACGTCCAAGTTCCGTCGTGTTCCCCGCACACGCGGGGATGAACCGATACTCATAGGGTAGCCCGAACTAGATATATTGTGTTCCCCGCACACGCGGGGATGAACCGGTGGCCCGCTGGATTGAATCCCGCACCGTAAGGTGTTCCCCGCACACGCGGGGATGAACCGGTCGTCGGAGAAATTCTGCCTTCAATCCGCAAGTGTTCCCCGCACACGCGGGGATGAACCGGATAGTGACCCCGCTGATCTTGGCACGCTCTCGTGTTCCCCGCACACGCGGGGATGAACCGTTCTGGTCAATGATTCAGCGAAAGGACAAAATGTGTTCCCCGCACACGCGGGGATGAACCGCAATCCTGAATGGGCAGGGTGGATTTTTGCTCGTGTTCCCCGCACACGCGGGGATGAACCGAGCCTCACGGCGGAATTCAGCAAAGGCATCAGGTGTTCCCCGCACACGCGGGGATGAACCGTTCTCAATTTGTGAGAGGAGGGCTTCATGTCTGTGTTCCCCGCACACGCGGGGATGAACCGGACGTTCCGAAATTCTTGAGTTCTCGTCCTGCGTGTTCCCCGCACACGCGGGGATGAACCGACGGCCTGATCGCTGATAGAAGCAAAGTCAAAGTGTTCCCCGCACACGCAGGGATGAACCGGGCACTGGCCCTGAAATTATCACCATGCTCACGTGTTCCCCGCACACGCGGGGATGAACCGGGGCAAAATACGATCATTCAAAAATAATTGATGTGTTCCCCGCACACGCGGGGATGAACCGGCGGTCAGTCAGCGCTGGCTCATTTTGATCTAGTGTTCCCCGCACACGCGGGGATGAACCGCAGCCAGAGGACGAGGAGGAGGAGAGACAGAGGTGTTCCCCGCACACGCGGGGATGAACCGTCACATCACTCTTTAGCAATGGCCCAAAGAAAGTGTTCCCCGCACACGCGGGGATGAACCGATCGCAATAGGGAACGAAACCGTTCCTGTGTAGTGTTCCCCGCACACGCGGGGATGAACCGTGATGAATCAAAAAACTGTTTTCTTTGTTTTAGATGTTCTGCTTGAAGTGTGTGTGGGTTTTCTTTGGAGTTATGGGTGGTGCAAAAGTGATTATAGGCTAGAGTGAAATGTGGTCGGTCATGCTTGATAGCTTTTTTATGGGATAGTGAGTGCGATGAGATTCAGTTTGAGGACTGGCTAAAGTCATTTAGTAACCAATAGATTTTTAAATAAAAATAACTCTCCCATTCTCCGCCAAAAGGCGTATTCTTAGCTCCTTGATATGTTAAGACATTATAATGAAGGAACAGATTCATGACGGTTTCAGAGCAGCAGATTGAGACGCAGGACACCGTTCCGGTTACCGTTTTGACAGGGTTTCTGGGAGCGGGGAAGACTACCCTGCTAAACCATATTTTGACGACGGATCACGGGCGGAAATATGCCGTCGTCGTTAATGAATTTGGTGAACTTGGTATTGATAATGACCTCGTTGTTGATGCGGATGAAGAAGTTTTTGAGATGAATAACGGGTGCATTTGTTGCACTGTGCGGGGTGATCTCATCCGTATTCTGACAAAATTATTACGCAAACGTGGACGCTTTGACGGCATTATTGTCGAGACAACCGGTCTGGCAGATCCAGCTCCTGTTGCCCAGACCTTCTTTGTTGATGAGCATGTGCGTAATAAGGCGCGTCTTGATGCTGTTGTAACTGTGATTGACGCTTATAATATCCTGCAAACCTTAAAAGAAAGTCCCGAGGCTGTTCATCAGATTGCTTTTGCTGATGTGATTATCCTTAATAAATGTGATCTTGTGGATAAGGCGCAGCAGGAAGAGATCATAAAAAAACTGCGTTCGATCAATTCAGTAGCGCAGATTCATAAAGTAGAGCGCGGTCAGGCACGCCTGACAGATATTCTTGATAAAGGCGGTTTTGACCTTAAACGTGCCCTGGCCACAATGCCGGACTTTCTGGAAAGTGATCACCATCATCATGAAGAAGGCGTTTATAGCGTTTCCTTCAGTCTTAAGGGTGAAATTGATGAGCAACGCTTTCATGAATGGATCGGGAAAATCCTTCAGGAGCAGGGGCCAGATATTCTCAGGGCCAAAGGAATTCTGCATTTCAAAGGGGAAAAGCGCCGTTTTGCCTTTCAAGCTGTGCATATGATGGCTGATGGTGATTTTATTGGTGAGGCGAAAGACCCTTCAACTGATGAAGAATCCCGTCTGGTCTTTATCGGGCGTAATCTGAACAGGCCGGCTTTACGCCGTGGTTTTGAGAGCTGCCTTGCTTCATGACAAATCAACATCCTTTAAGTCACGAAGTGCTTGCAACACGCGGCGCGGAAAGACAGTTTGAAAGCCCTGTGATTGGGGTGAAAATATCGCGCGATAACAAGATGATCGCGGCGCTGACGGCTGATGGTGAGGTGGTTCTGATAAACCGCCTGACGATGCGTGACTCTGAAAGCTGGCAGGTTCTTACCGTGCATGATGGGGGCCTATCCATCGCACAGGGATGTGAAGGGAACAGCTTTCTGACAGGGGGAGAGGATGGTCGTGTGGTTAAAATCCTTCCCGATGGAAGCCATGACGTCCTTTATACAAGTAAAGGCTGGATAGAAACGCTTGAGAGTACCCCCACTCATTATGCTTTTTCCGTGAAAAAAGATGTAAAAATAGGGGATGCAGCAGGGAAGGATGAGCTTAAAAGCCTTAAGCATCCTTCAACGGTGACGGGCATTGCCTTTGATAAAAAAGGTCTGAAAATAGCAGCCTCTCATTATAATGGTGTGTCCTTATGGTTTGTTAAGGCAAAAGAAAGCTCGCCCCGTTCCTATGAGTGGAAAGGCAGCCATATTGGTGTTGCCATTCACCCTGATAATGAGGCTATCGTTACGTCCATGCAGGAAAATGAGCTCCATGGCTGGCGTCTTTCAGATGGGCATAATATGCGCATGAGTGGCTATCCACGCCAGGTGCGCTCTATGGCTTTTACGCGCAAAGGTCACTGGCTCGCGACAGCCGGGGCTGATTCTGCTGTCCTCTGGCCCTTTTTTGGAGGTGGTCCAATGGGGAAACCACCTTTGGAACTGGCCCGCTTGCCCGGTCTCTTCAGTAGCGTCGTTGCAACTCATCCTACTCAGGATATTATTGCTATTGGCTATGAAGATGGGGCCATCATTATTGCCGAAGTTGGTGGTGAAGAAGAAAGGGCCATTCCCGTCTGTCGTGGTGCCAGAAGCAAAGGCATTGCCCGTGGCGCCATCACCTCAATCACTTTTTCCCCCGATGGCGGCATGATGGCCTTCGGCACGGAAGAAGGTTATTGCGGGGTCGTGGATCTTTCGGCTGAAGGATGAATAATCTTATGACAGGTGGCAGAACCGCCTGTCATAAGATCCTTTATTTTATGATTAAAATGTTAATGAGAGGGTCACTATAATATCAATTACTGCGAGAAGCTCTCGCACCTTTTGCAATGGCGTCTTTTTCGCATAGTTCTTCACCCTGTTTTGTGTGATTATACCAAGGGCTACCTTGATAGTGGTAAATCATACTGCGGGTATTAAGCCAGACTTTTCGCTCGCAACCAGAGCTGACGCCCTCTTTCTGAGAAGCTGGGGGAATATGCTTTGCATGTTGTATTTGTGTTCTGTGGATAGGCTGATTATTTCGCAAGTCATCAGCCATTAAAGGTGATATTAAAAATGTGCAGAATGCACTTAAAAGAAATATCTTAAATAGTTTTACAGGCATGGCCTGAATTATTCTTCAAATCTTCGACCATTATAGGAATTAAATTTTAATAAATATTTAAAAGACTATTTTACCTTGAGAATCCAATCTATAACTCCCCGATCAGACTGAAATAGGCGCTCCGTCTTTGGCCATATTGGGGCTGGAAGATGCCGATTCCGCTGCCGTCATGGAGGGTATAGTGTTTGTCGAAAAGATTCATGATATCAACACGGGCTTTGACCTTGTGGCCGGGGATGAGGTGCAGAAAATTATATTGATAGCTTAGGTTGAACACGTCATAGGGGGCCTGTTTTCCTATATTGGCAAAACCTCTTCTGAGGCCATCTCCGTAAAGAAAATCCAGTGCCACAAGCTGGCGTTTTGTATGCCAGGAGATGCCGGCGTTGGCAGTATATTGGCCTTGATGGTCTAAGTGAATTCTATGATTTTTGATATAATCTATTTCCTCCCGGTCGAAATGATATTGCCCTGAACTGATTCCTTTCCCATAGGTCTGGACGTAGGAGAAATTACCATAAATCTGCCAGGGGCCAGAATGGAATGAAAGCCCTGTTTCAGCACCATAGATCTGCCCGCGCCGGTAATTAAAGGGTGTTGTGATAATGGCCTGACCAAATTGCCCGGTATCAAGCAGATTATGTGCCCATTTACTATAACCATCAATATTGAAATCAAGATGCGGGGTGAGGGCTGCCGTTAGACCCGCATCAATATAATGGGAGGTTTCAACCTTTGGGACATTATTCCCATTTGTCTCTGGCGCATTTGTTGTGTTTTCGAAATGTTTTAGGGACTTTGAAGAAAGATATTGAGGTGAAGGTGGCGTGAAATAACGGGCGTAACCAATATGGAGAGTCAATTTCTGATCAGGTTTCCATACAAATGAAGCACGGGGACTGAGCTGATGATCATGTGTAAAGGAGGAGGCAAAATGATCGTAACGGATCCCGTAATTGAAAGTGAAATAATGGCTGATCCGGAATTCATCCTGAATATAGGCGCTGGATTCAATGGCCCAGTTCCCTGAATGATCAATCAAGCGATGCGGTGTAGTTGAGCTGACATTTCCTTCCTGATCAGTCGGGAATAAAAGCGTATTCGTGCCAAGCTTTTCGTCAGTATAATGTCCCAGAAGTCCCGCCCGTAAGATATGATCCTGGGCGACGTTCCAATGAATGTCAGCCTGCATACCGCCTGTTGTGAAGTCATTGATCTGTTTTTGTGCAACGCCCTGATAGATCAGGTCTTTTGCCTCATCGGGGAAATAGGCCAGCCTGCCATAACGGAAATAGGGTGAGAGCTGAAGGCCAAAATCATCCTGCTTATAATTATAGGAAAGGATGGCATAATGATTCTGTTCGTTCTGCCGGTCTTTAATAAAGCGTGAATTGAGATGATGGGGCATCTCTGCCCCAATGCCGATAGGGGGGTAAAGAGGATCAAGATTAGGTGTTGAGGGAAGGCGAAAATCTCCATAGGACGTGCTGGCGATAAAGGTCAGGCTGTTATGGGTATTAAAATGCCATGAAAGATAAGAAAACCCTTTCTCTTGCTGCGTGAGATCATGAACGGCTCGAAATGAATTGGTCGGGTTTTCAATGCCGAGCGTATTATGATTATAAGAAAGGCTTATAAAATAATCGAACTTGTCATGAGTGCCCCCTAACTGGAGCGAGGGGGTGATCGTATTATAGCTGCCGCCATAAAGGGAGAGTTCATTATGATTGAGACCCGCCCCTTTTTTAGTCGTAATATCAACAATACCAGCCGTATGAAGGCCATATTGAGCTGGTAAAATACCTGTTAACAGATTGAAGGATTGCACAATACGTGTATCGACGACCTGCCCAAAGCCCTGAAGGCTTTCTGGAAGCAAGACGCCATTGATACTATAGGTCAGGTTTCCATGTTCGCCGCGTATATGTACTTCTCCGTGGCCATCCTGCACCACGCCGGGCATATGCAGCATGACTTGATTGAAAGAGGCGTTCTCTCCCTGTGGCAGGGTTTCAATAGTTTGTGATGAAAGATGATAGGATGTCGCGCCTGAAGAGGAAATTTGTGAACGGGCCGGGTTAGATGCATGGACTGTAATATGGTCTTCAGAGTGTTTATAGGTTTTAGCTGTGGTTTCTTCTGCAGATAAGGGCGTTATAGCTGACAGCCATCCGATTGTTGTCATTGACCAGAAAAAGCTGGATCGTACAGGATAGGCCAAGAAAAACTCTCACAAAAAACCATAACCACACGGAAATTATAGAATTTCCTGCGGGAGAAAAGTCAATAAAATTTCTTGTAATATGCTGCTATGGGCGATGGGTGAAAAATTCAGGAATTTTAGGATAATGTCAGAACGTGACGATGTTTCTGACCGGAACGTTTTTCCTCATCAGCAACACTTTTGGGCTCAACATGAATATGAATGGAAGCATGACCTAGATAATTTTGGATAGCTGCTTCAATCTTGTCACAGATATCATGAGCCCTGGTGATGGACATATTGTCAATGACAACAAGATGAAACTCGACGAAATAGAGGGCACCAACACGTCTCATGCGTAAATCATGGGCTTCGAGAGCGTCTTTGCCGCTTTGAGCGATGACGTTTTTAACGCCCTGAATAAGCTCTGCGTCTGGTGCTTCATCCATCAGGCCTTTCGTAGATTGACGCACCATGCCAAAGCCAGTCCATAAGACATTCAGGGCGACCAGCATGGAAAGAACCGGGTCAAGCCATAACCACTGTAGAAGCGGAATCAGCGAGACGCCGATCACCAGAGCCAGACTGGCCCAGACATCTGACTGCACATGCTCTCCTGCAGATGTCAGGGCTTGTGAATGGCGCTTCTGGCCGATAGAGATCAGGACCCTTGCCCAGATAAGATTGATGACGCCGGCGCCTGCATTAAGCAGTACACCGAAAAATGGTTCTTTTAGAGGAGTGGGATGAAGCAGATCATAACAGGCAATTGCAAAAATCCCGATCGCTGTCAGAACGACCAGTGTCCCTTCGATGACAGCCCAGAGATATTCTGCCTTACCATGCCCATAAGGATGGTTATGATCGGCAGGGTGAGAGGCAATTGTCACAGCCCCTAAGGTTCCGATCGCGGCTATGACATTCAAAATTGTTTCTATCGCATCAGAGAGCAAGGCGCTGGAGTGGGAAACAGCGTAGGCACCATATTTAATGGCCAGGACGATGACGCTGATGGCGATGGAGTAACGGGCAATTCTGAGCTGAAGGGGTGTCATGATGGCAGGCGTTTTTAGTGATGGTGATGAGCATGATCATGCCCATGCTCATCTGAATCAGGCCATTTGTCACAATGTTCTGTATGAATAAGAGGTTCTGAGCAGATTACACCGGGGCAGAGCTCATCGGGACAGATAATTTCTCTGTCATGAGAGGTCTGGTCTTCAATTTGGAAGGTCGGGTGGCGGATGGCAAAACGTTCTCTCAGCATCTTATGGCCTTCAGCAATAATCTGTCTGGTCTGGGTAATGAGCTGTGACGCAGAGGGAGAGGGCGTAAGTGCACGTGGCACGATGTGGACCGTCAGGGCAGTCTCTGTTGTGCTCATGGCCCAGATATGTAGGTGATGGAGGTCAGCGACCTCCGGTAAAGCCCGTAGCGCCTGCTCGACCTCGCAAATATTGATGGCGGTTGGGACACCATCAAGGGCTAGATTGAGTGATTGTGTTAATAAAGACCATGTTGCCCAGATGATCGTAAAGGAGACGATCAAACTCACAATGGGGTCAATCATATTCCATCCCGTCCAGGCAATCAGTCCGCCTGCAATGACCACTGCCAAGGCCATGATGGCATCAGAAGCCATATGAAGGAAGGCACCACGCATATTGAGGTCATGTGCTGAACCCTTCATAAAGAGTAAGGCAGTGCCCCCATTGACGAGAATTCCTATGAAGGCGACCAGACTGACCGTAATGCCATGGACTGTTTCAGGATAAATAAGATGGAGGATTGCCTCCCAGATAATGCCGCCCGTGACAAGGAGTAAGATGACGGCATTTGTCAGGGCTGTAAGGATCGTTGCTCGTTTCAGGCCATAAGTAAACCGTCCTGAAGGTGCTTTTTTAGTCAGTGACTGGGCAAACCAGGCTGCTGCCAGCCCCAGTACGTCAGAAAGGTTATGTCCTGCATCTGCCAGTAATGAAAGAGAGTGAGCCAGAACACCCCAGACTGCTTCTCCCAGCACATAGATCATGTTCAGTGTAATGCCTATGGCAAAGGCTGTTCCGAATGATGTAGGTGCGTGATGATGATGGTGGCCTAACCCTTCCCCATGAGAGTGAGAGTGGTCATGATGGTCATCATGAATATGGGAGTGATGTGAAATATGGCTCATAGAGAGGTGATAGCTCATGAAGCAGCGGCAAGGTAAGAAAAAACTATTTCTACAACTGAATTTACTTTAGAAAAAGGGTCATATTGCTCACTTAGAGATTCACCTTTTTTAAAGAGTTCATCAGTGCTTCGTATTACAGACCTTCGCCTGCCCCTGACGCATAATTCAAAGGACCTGGAAGAAGCTGTCTTGAAGCGATTAGGTATTCAGAAAGCTGAGTTGAAGCATTTTCATATTTTTCGCCGGGGCTATGATGCCCGTAAGCGTCATAATATCCATTTTATTTATACAATTGATTGTGATCTCATATCTGAAAAGACCGTTCTGGAACGATTCCAGGACGACCAACATATTCGTTTGACCCCTGACATGAGTTGGTCACAGCCTGTCATGACTCTGCCTTCTGAAGAGGACAGGCCCGTTGTGATCGGCGCTGGGCCCTGTGGATTACTGGCCGGTTTGATCCTTGCCCGTGCTGGTCTGAGGCCCATTATCTGTGAGCGTGGCCGTGACGTCCGCACTCGCACGGCTGATACATTTGCACTCTGGCGTAAATCTGTTTTTACCGCTGAGAGTAATGTGCAGTTTGGTGAGGGAGGTGCTGGTACTTTTTCTGACGGCAAACTTTATTCCGGTGTATCAGATCCGCGTCATTTGGGGCGTAAAGTGCTTGAGGAGTTTGTAAAAGCAGGCGCTCCTGAGGAAATTCTTTATCTCTCAAAACCCCATATCGGCACATTTCGCCTGGTCAGTCTTGTGCAGTCCTTCCGCGAGCAGATTGAGGCATTAGGAGGGGAATATCGTTTTAATACGCGTATTGATGGCTTTGAGACAAAGGGTGAGGGGGATGCACGTTGTCTGAAAGCCTTAAGGCTTTCGAGCGGTGAAACGCTACCAGCCCGTCATGTCATTTTAGCGGTTGGCCATTCTGCAAGAGATACATTCAGCGTGCTTCACGAACTTGGCGTCGCCATGAAAGCAAAGCCCTTTTCTATCGGTGTACGGATTGAGCACCCACAATCACTGATTGATTGTGACCGTTTTGGTGAAGAAGCAGGGAATCCGTTATTAGGAGCTGCGGATTATAAACTTGTTCACCATGGCTCAAATGGGCGTGGGGTTTATTCTTTTTGTATGTGTCCAGGTGGGCAGGTTGTGGCTGCGACATCGGAAGAAGGACAGGTGGTTACAAATGGCATGAGCCAATATTCACGTGCAGAGCGTAATGCCAATAGCGGGATTGTTGTCGAGGTCAAACCCGGTATTGATTATGCGGCTGATGATGTATTGGCAGGGATTGCGTTCCAGCGCCAATGGGAGAAAGCAGCGTTTAAGGCAGGTGGCGGGAATTACAAGGCACCGGCTCAAAGAGTGGGGGATTTTCTTGCAGGAAGGCCTTCAGTAACATTAGGACAAGTGGAACCTTCCTACAAACCTGGCGTGACACCGGCAGATTTACGGGAGTGTCTTCCTGACTTTGTTATTGAAAGTCTCAAGGAAGCCTTGCCACAATTTAATCGCAAGCTTAAAGGCTTCACTATGGAAGATGCCGTTATGACAGGCGTTGAAACCCGCACCTCATCTCCATTGCGGATTGACCGTGACGAAACCGGACAAAGCCCGACCATCAGGGGCCTCTTCCCCGCAGGGGAAGGAGCAGGTTATGCGGGCGGAATCCTGTCAGCCGCTATTGATGGGATTCGGGCGGCTGAATGGCTTATAACAAGTCTGGTCCATTAAGGTTTAATGAGCCGTAAATCCACCATCCACAGGAAGGGCGACGCCTAAGACAAAGCTCGCACCGGGGCTGCAAAGCCATAAAACGGCGGATGCAACTTCTTCTGCACGTCCCAGACGGCCAATAGGCTGTTCTTTCAGAATTTCCTTCATGGCGGCGGCTTGTCCGACAAGCATGTCCGCAACCATTGGAGTGTCAATGGTGCCAGGGCAAACGGCATTAATGCGGATACCGCGCGGTGCATATTCTATAGCAGCGCTTTTGGTCAGACCAATGATGCCGTGTTTTGAAGCGTGATAGGCTGCACGACAAGGCAAACCAATTAGGCCACCAATAGAAGAGCAATTAACAATTGCACCACTATTTTGCTTACGCATCTGCTTCAGCTCATGTTTCATGCAGTTCCATATGCCGCGTAGATTAACAGCATTGACTCGGTCAAAATTGGAGGCAGGTTCATCAGCGGCATCGCAAGGGGGGACCTGTATCCCAGCATTATTGAAGGCTATATCCAGATTACCAAGCTCTTGAACGGTCTGGGTGATGGCAGCAGCGACCTGTTCTTCGTCTGTAACGTCGCAGATTATAGGGAATGTTTTTAAACCTTCATTATTGAGGGAATGCGATGCATGTTTTAGTTTTGCAACATCATGGTCGAGCATAACTGCGACAGCACCAGCCTGTGCAAAAGCACGGGCTGTTGCCAATCCCATGCCGGAGGCTGCCCCGGTAATCAAGGATACTTTATTTCTAAAATCATAAACAGGGTTCATTATTTTAACGCTCATGTAATTAAAAACGAACTTACTGATTTTATCGTGACAGAAAAATTTTAGTGTTGAATTTTTTTCAATAAGAATATGACTAAAATAGTGGCTTAAAAGCCAAGAGGGCGTATTTCACGAATAAGTTCAATAAGCAGTTTTAACCCTAATGGGACTTGCTGACGACTTGAATAGTAAATGTAATAGCCTGGTCCCGTCACAGCCCAATCTTCGAGAACGGTTTTGGTTTCCCCTGTTGCGAGTAAGGGTGCCTGAACAGGTTCAGAGGCAAAAAACAATCCTGCGCCATGGCGTACTAATGAAAGGCCCGTCCGGCTTTCATCAATTGTGACTGTCCCAGGGACCGAGAGTGAAAACTCCTTCCCATCCTGCTGAAACTCCCATTGATAAATGTCCTGATTGCCCAAGCGTATCCGCAGACAATGATGATTTTTAAGCTCATAGGGTGTTTGTGGCGTGCCGTAACGCTCCAGATATGAAGGGGCAGCTGTGATGATCCAGCGAATATTACCTGTCAGCCGCTGGATAATCATATCTTGTGGAACAGTACCCCCATAACGGATACCCGCATCAAAGCCTTCCTTGATAATATCAACCATACGGTTTGTGGATGTTATGTCAATTTTAATATCAGGGTAACGTTCCATAAAGACCGGAAGCACGGGGCCTAATAAAAGAGGGCCGGCATCTGAAACAATGTTAAGACGGATATGTCCGGTTGGTTTGTTACGAAAACGATTTAAATCCTCAAATGTTTTTTCTATGGATTTAAAGGGTGTGATGAGTGAATCCTGCAAAGCCATACCAGCTGTCGTGAGGGTGACACTACGGTTTGTCCGGTTAACAAGTCGGATGCCTAATCTCGTTTCCAGAGCTTTGAGAGAATGGCTGAGGGCTGAAGCACTGACACCCATTTCCAACCCCGCTTTGCGGAAATTTTTATGGCGCGCAATGGCGAGGAAATACACACAATCAGCAAGGTCAGAGCGTTCAAGTTTGATCAAGACAGAAAGACTTTCTTTTAAACAAACCAGAGAGGAGACGACAGGAAATGTCCTGATTATTTTAGGCGTCAGCATGCTTTGAAGGTAATGACTATATTTCATTGTTATGATGAATATAATACATTACTAATACTCGAAAAATGGTCTTATTCCTTCAAAAATGGTTTTCCCCCTAATGTGGCGGAGGCAATCTGTCATAGGGTAAAAATCTGTTGGCAGTTGATGATGAACGGTTTGAAGCGCATTTTGAACCATGACTTTTGGGAGGAAACAGTAACATCCTTCTGAGAAGAGATTATGTCTGTTTAAAATGTTCATAAGGAGTGCGATCATGACAGGGAAACCAGTAGCCGCGCGTAAAGCTTTTGGTGATATAGCTCCCGAACTAGCAGAGATTTCTGATGAAATATTATTCGGCCGTGTCTGGGAAGGTAAGGTTTTAACGCCAAGAGAGCGTAGTATTGTCACTATTTCCAGCCTGATTTCCTTGTATAGGGAGAATGAACTTCCCTTCCATTTGAAAAAAGCCATGGAAAATGGCGTTACAAAAGAAGAAATTATCGAAATTATCACGCATCTGGCTTTTTATTCAGGCTGGCCAACAGCCATGACAGCTTTGAATATTGTCCGTCAAATCTTTGCGGAAAAGAATAAATGATATTCAGAAAGGTACCTTAATAATGGATTATCGTTATCTTGGTAAAAGCGCTCTGAAAATATCGCCCCTTTGCCTCGGGACCATGATGTTTGGGGGAGAGACAGGGGCCCAGACGGCCCAGAGAATTATTGATATTGCTTATGATCAGGGCGTCAATTTTCTGGATACAGCGGATGTTTATCAGGGTGGTAATTCTGAAACTATTATAGGGAAGGCTGTTACCAGACATCGTCATGACTGGGTGATTGCCTCCAAATTTGGTTATGGTGGGGCAATGTCAGGCCCCAATCAGCAAGGGCAGTCAAGAAAATGGATTATAGAAACGGTTGAAGCCAGCCTTAAACGGTTACAGACTGACTATATTGATATTCTCTATTTTCATCGTACATTGATAGACGCGCCCCTTGAGGAGGGCTTGCGCACTATTAATGACCTGATCCGCCAAGGGAAAATACGCTATTATGGTGTGTCAAACTTCAAAGGGTGGCACATTGCCGAGATTGTGCGCCTTGCTGATAAACTCGGGATGGAACGACCTATTGTCAGCCAGCCTCTCTATAATATCGTGGACCGCACGTGTGAAGTGGAGCAGCTACCGGCAGCTGGCGCTTATGGTCTGGGTGTCGTGCCCTATAGCCCACTTGCGCGTGGTGTGCTGACAGGGAAATATAGCCCAGATATGCCTCCCGCTCCTGATACGCGTGCCGGGCGTGGGGATATAAGGATCATGCAGACTGAGTGGCGCCCTGAATCATTGAAAATAGCGGGGGAAATCGGCAATTATTGTAAGAATAGGGGTGTGACGATTGTTGCTTTCGCTCTGGCATGGATCCTGAAAAATTGCTTGGTCAGTTCAGTCATTGCTGGGCCAAGAACGTTGGAACAATGGGAAAGTTATGGTGCTGCTCTGGATGTGACAATTACCGCCGAAGATGAAGCTTTTATTGATGGTCTGGTCAAGCCTGGACATTCATCCACACCAGGTTATACAGACCCAGGATATCCTGTTGAAGGACGCAAAATTATTTAAAGACAGCACCCTTTTTGTGATCTTTATAAGTCAGAATTTAGGCATATCTTTGGGTTTATAGAGTGTACTGCATGCAGTTAGGATGCTGGAGCCGAGGACGAAAGCAATCGCAGAGAAAGGGAGTGTTGCTGTGGTTGCTCCAAAAAATGGTACTATTTTGCCAGCTATTCCTTGACCGAGCGAGCCAAGTGCGTAGCTTAACCCCATGCCAAAGCTGCGCTGCTCGGAGGGGAAACGCTGCGCCAGATAGTGCGGGATCAGGGCGAAAATCCCTGATGCGGCTCCTCCTGTTATAAACGCTGATGCCAGAAGCAGGGTCCAGTTTCCGGCGCAGAGAAAAGGCCAGATCATCAGCATGACGACTATGATTGTCCCGAGCATTACCTTAAGATTGCCGTAATATTCAGCGAGTTTTCCGCAAAGAATTTTCCCGCAGAAAGAACCAAGACAATAAAGTGTAATGGGCCAGAAAACAGCCTGAGGTGTGAGATGGTGATAGGTGCGTAAAATCGTGGGATAAAATGTGTAGAGAGCTGCTTTCTGGAAAGCGAGAATACTCATCAGAATTATGGCCTGAATGGCGGCTTGGCTCCAGGTGAAATGAAATTGAGGACGCTGTTTTGTGAGGACAGCCTGCTGCTGGTTTTGTTTCTGGGCTAACCAGACAGGGCTTTCCTTAATACCGAAGCGGATAAAAAGTGAGAGTAAAGCAGGAATGACCCCGATAAAGAAAAGCACCCGCCACCCGAAGTGAGGTAAAATCAATGCCTGTGCTCCTGCCGCAGCAAAATAGCCAAGCTCATATCCTGACATCATCATGGCAGAGGCAATAGGCCGCAAAGACGAGGGCACGGTTTCCATCAAGAGGGTTGCGGAGGCGGTCCATTCCCCTCCGAACCCGATACCGAAGAGAAACTGGACAGCCATGAGTGTATATAAAGAGTGGGAAAAACCTGTAAGCGCTGAAAAGATGGCAAACCAGAGCACGCCAATCATGAAAGCCGGCTTGCGTCCATAATGATCGGCCAGCCATCCCCAAAGCGTATTACCAATAAATCTTCCGATAGATTGTCCCAGTAATACCCCGCCCAGCATGGAGATTGTGCAGCCCAGATCTCTAGCAATATCGGGAATGGTGAACATGAATGTGGTCAGGTCAAACCCATCCAGAAACCAACCCATAAAGGCTGCAAAAGTAATGCGCCAATAAGGGAAAAGGGCCTTGAATCCAGATGGCGAGGAAGAAGCTGTTTTAGTCATAGAGGAGGATAAAAAAACCTAAAAGCATAAAGAGGAGGCAAGAGGGGTTAGCATTGTTTATATGGAGGGGAAAGGGTTGAGGAAGTAGCGATTCTTACAGAAAATCCAAATATTCATCACCTTAGTGGGCCTGTTTTTGTCGCGAGAGGAAACAGAGTTAACTTGAAAAACAGATAATGGACGAATAGGTTTGCCCGGATAGTTATTTTTTAACGCTTTGGGAGTCTTGTTTCGGTCATTTTCGAAGCTGGGTGGCGCAAGAATAGCGGAGCGAGGAAAGAGAGATATTTCATGGATTATGACAGTCTGTTTCAGAAAGCTCTGGATGGGTTACATGCCGATGGGAGCTATCGTTATTTTGCGGAGCTGGAACGGAAGGCGGGACAGTTTCCCAGGGCGTTTCATCATGGGATCGGGCGTGACGTCACAGTCTGGTGCTCAAATGACTATCTTGGCATGGGGCAGCATCCTGACGTTCTGAAAGCCATGCATAAAGCTCTTGACGAAACAGGTGCTGGAGCAGGTGGGACGCGTAATATTTCAGGCACAAACCATTATCATGTTGCCCTTGAGGCAGAGCTTGCTAGCCTGCATGGGAAGGAAAGTGCTCTTTTATTCAACTCAGGCTATCTCTCTAACTGGGTAACGCTTGGTACGATTGCGGCGCGTCTGAAGGATTGTGTCGTTTTATCGGACGCGCTTAATCATGCCTCCATGATTGAAGGCATCCGCCATTCACGGGCAGAAAAACGTATTTTCCGCCATAATGATCTTGAGGATCTGGAGCGTCATCTTAAAGCAATTCCTCTTGAGATGCCTAAGATCATTGCTTTTGAATCTGTCTATTCCATGGAAGGAGACGTGTCTCCTATTGAGGCGATCTGTGATTTGGCGGACCGCTATAATGCCATGACCTATCTTGATGAGGTTCATGCCGTAGGCATGTATGGCGCACAGGGAGGAGGGCTTGCCCAGGAATTGGGTCTTGAACACCGTCTCACGATTATCGAAGGGACATTGGGGAAATCCTTCGGGGTGGTTGGTGGTTATATAGCAGGCTCCGCGGCCTTGTGTGATTTCGTCCGTTCATTTGGTTCTGGCTTTATTTTCTCGACCTCTCTGCCGCCTGTCATTGCTGCTGGTGTTCTGGCAAGTGTAAAACATCTGAAAACCAGCAATGTTGAACGTGAGGGACAGAAACATGCTGTTGCTTATCTTCGTAAAAAACTGGATGAAGCGCGTATTCCCTATATTATGAATCCGAGCCATATTGTGCCGGTTATGGTGAGAGATGCAAAGCTTTGCCGTCAGATTTGCGATGATTTACTGATCCGTTACGGCCATTACGTACAGCCCATTAACTATCCTACTGTACCAAGGGGTACGGAGCGTATGCGCTTAACGCCTGGCCCTCTTCATAAAGATGCCGATATTGATTCACTTGTATCTGCTCTGGCAACACTATGGGATGAATATCAGCTGGAATATGCCAAGGCAGCATGATTTCCATATAAATGAGCGCCAGATGAGAACTCTGGCGTTCAATCATTTTTAAAAACCGGCAATGATTTGAAAATCACAAAAAGCGCCTTTTGGTTCGGCAAAAGCGGTCATGTGAACATGTCTTAATCGCCAGCCAACATCAAAGGTCATGTTGAGATAGCGGTTTACTTTACTATTAATATCGATACCGATACTCGAAAGTGTAGCGGCGCGAGAGCTGTCTGACGTTCTTTTGACCTGTCTGGTATCAATCCAATCCCAGAAAAAACCGAGCTTCTGAGTGTCTTCGATAAAAGGCAAATGGACCAGCTTTGCAAAAGAAAATGATGGAAGAAAAATTTCTTCACTAAAGCTGTTAGCATTACTGCCAAAAGAGCTGTTTACGAAATAGCCACGCCCGTTACTCAGCCCTCCTGCGGAAAGCTGTTCACTATAAAGCAGGTTTTTTGAAGCGCGCTGGAAGGTTACTTTTGTGGTGGTGGAGAGCTTCCAGGGTAGTTTGAAAGAACGTGTTAGTGAAATGCGGTCATATACATAGTTGGGTCCACTTCTGTCCGAGATAGCGCGATAGGCTTTTTTATTGTCATTGCCTGTCAGGCCACCTGGTCCATAATAAAACTGATTATTGATTTTTGTTTGTCCCCAGGGGTCCTGAATAGAGCCATTATATCCAATGACAAACTGATTTGTGTCAGCCTCAGAGACATAAGCATGGCGTTCTATGGCGGGCATATAGGGTTTATAGGTATCTGAGTTGGTTGTCTTCCAGTCAAATCCCAGTTGTATGATACCATCCAGGCCAAAATCCTTCCCAAGGGTAATATGATCAATCATATGAAGCCAGCGGATGGAAGCTTGACCGCTTTTGCCTGTATCTTTTTCATTATGATCGTCAGAAAAAGGGTTTGTCTGGGAAAAACTTCCATAAATCTGTATAGCTGAACGGTTTGGTAACGGAATGGTCCAGCTTGCAGCATGATTATTGGAACGCCCTGTATCAGAACGGTTAAATTGATAGGTCAATATTTGGCCAAGGTTAAATGCGTTCCCCCATGACGTGCCAACATACCAGTTCAACCTGCCTGTTGTTGGGTCTCCCTGATTGGAAAAAGCGGCATAGCCATAGACAGGGAAGCGGTCTGCAACACGGAGATCAACATCTGTATAGCCATTTTTCTGGCCGGGATGGTAAATCATATCTACAGTGTGAAAAGGGTTGCGGTTCATCCAGTTAAGA
>NZ_JBYLUH010000003.1:0-74559 GCF_058107345.1 Aristophania sp. ESL1142 | reverse complement strand
AGCTTCATTCATTTTTTTATTAATGAGTGACGCGGTGTAAGATTCTCCTTTCTTTAAGGCAATAGTACTCTCTTTTTTTGCGTTCTCGTCATCAATAGATTCAATTCTTTCGTTATTGTTTTCCCCTCCTGCTGGAGCAGAAATTTTAGGAGGTGTTAATGTCATAGAACGTGGAGTATGCGTTAATCGCATATTAAATAAATAAATTAATACAGCAAAAACTATAATCAATATAATAACGTATGGGAATATTTTCTTGGAATTTTTTAATCCGGTATAAAAGTTATCTTTTATGTCGTTTTTTAATGATTCTTCTTCATTATTATCCATAAAACAATCCTTTTTTATTCTTCATTTTCTGAAATTGATACGCTTATTATTTTGTCATTTAAGGAAAGAAGAACCTTAGACGTTTCCGGGATTTCATAAACAGTAATTCCATATTCTGATGAGTGTGCTGTCGGTGCCGGTGATATTAACGTATAGTCAGTTCGTAAATAATATTGATGATTGAACTTCCATGCTCTTATGCGATCAGGCGGGATGCCGACAGCTATAAGTGGTTGCGCTTCTTCAGGAGGCGTGCCATCTAACATGGCAGTTAAGAAAGCGCTTCCTGTTGTTGGGGAATCATCTTCAAAAATGGCTTGCTCTTGAGCATTAGGTCCCCTGGCACCTACTTTAACTGTTAAATCAGCATCAAAATGTCCGGTTTGAGAATCAAACAGTAAAAAGATAGGTTTTGGTGCACCCTTTAAATGGATGGAAACACCGCCGCTAGGATAACGGGATAATGGCGTTAGAATAAGTATATTTGAACCTGGTTCTGGTACGCAGGCTGATATGCCAGTATTTGCCATTCGAACAGATGATGTATTGGCACCTTTATTCGTGCTGCAATCACTTGATTTGCTAGGAGAAACATCCCATCCTATGGGCCAGGGTTGACCCGTATTATCTAAAAATGTGATTGATGTTGGATATCCTGAGACGAGTTCTACAATATTTACCACCCCTCCAGGTGCAAATGAAACTTTTACTGATCGGGATTCAGGGATGCCTGCTGGACGATATGGATCATCGACGCCATCAATCAATCTTTGTCCGCTATCATATTTTTGGAATAAACGTTTCTGTACATCCGGTGGTGGTGGTAAATCGTCGCGATATATAGGATCTCTTGGATCATCATTATTGTTTGTTGTCTGAGCAAATGCAGTATTAAATAAAATAAATACTGATAAAAATATCGCATTCTTCCAGATAAACAGTAACAAACTGTTATTCTTTTTCTTGTGGAGCATATAATTCAGCTATAGCTAATCCATTGATGTGTAGAGGATCGTTTGTTTGGATGACTTTAACAGTCACATTTAAAAGATTCGTCACTTCTCCACCTGCATTTTCCCATTTAAGATAAAGAGGAAATTTTATTGACCACGTATAAACACCTTCGTACACTCCTTTACCTGCAACGCTTGCCGCTTTGGATGTAGCAGTGATAATGAGGTGCTTTTCTTTGATATATTCAATATTACCTGGTCCTTTCCAAGATGTAGCCCAGGTGTTCCATGCAGTATTTGTGAAGTCTATACTTGCTTCATTTAAATGTTTTGCATAATTAACATAATCCATTGAATAAAGATTTGTTACTTTATGTACCGTCCAGTTAATAACATCTGCATCTGAAAAATACGGCTTATCTGTTACAAGCAATTCTCTTGGATCTCCGAAAGAGTCATGATAAATATATTTTACATGAGGTTTACTCGTAATGGATATTATCAATGCTACAGATATAATAATATTAACTATTAATAATCCCAATGCCAGAATAAGTGCTATTTGTCCGATTTTTTGTAGATATAAAGGATCTACGCCTGCACGGGCTAATTTATATTGCATTATAAATATGCTGATTCAACAGAGTTGCGTGCAATAATTTGGTTTGCCTGATAACTATAAAATTGTTTTTTCCTGTTAACTGATTTTAGAAAAAATAATCTATGTGTAAGTACGCAGTAACGTTCAATCATCTGTTCTTTAATAACTTGATTTATAGGTGCAGATAATGGATCTTGATTTGGTACTTTTGATAAAAAAGTTAGTCCCACACGAGATGGTAAGCCAGAACGTCTTGCTGCTTCGCTTATAGCGCTACTGGTCGTTTTGAGGATTTTAGCTATAAGATTTGGGCTATATAGGCGCTCCCATAATGCTCCTAAATATGCAACGGCCCGATTATCCCACATTATGCTCCCGTCTTTGCGATGCTTCAGGTGTTTACATTGCTCTGCTATATTTTTCGCTAGTAGCCCCCTAAATGGACGTGACAGTTTGAGAAAATAAGCTTTAGCTCGGGTCGCGGCTTCAGTCCGTTTAAGGTCTTTCGCAATGCTTTTTACGGAAACGTTAGTACCATAAAATAAACGCAGGTGATTTAATTCACTTTCATTCCAGCGTCTTCTGGCTATTTTTCCGTTAACAGTTTTTTTTGAAATGCTCTTATTGGGCAGGGTAAACAAGAAAGAGGTTTCTGAAGGAACAGATTTATAAAAATACCCAGCTTTATCCGACGGAAGGATAGAGACGAGATTCGATAAAGGCGTAGAATTTATTTGTGAGGAAATATTAATCACGTCAACTCTGTCCTAATTTATATGTTCGACAACTGGGTATTTGCATGTTTTTTATGAAAAATAAATATCATAAATATATCATCTAATTTTTTTTAGATCCGAAAAATATATAATTATCAGGGTATTTAGCCATTATTTCTGTATTATGTTTTTTAAGAATATCTATCATGAAAATTTTGTTGATCTATCCATTGAAAAAAATGAATAAAAAACTATTTTTTGTCAAAAATGTAATTATTTAGTAACTTTCTCTATAATGAAAATATCAAAAACATATTGTTTTTAGACATATTTCTATAAATTCTGACGTATTCATTTTCTGCATAACAGATATCTTAAAAAAAATTATCTTACCAAAAATAAGAAAATTTTTGTTACTCACCACTCAAAGATTTATTTGATAAATTACATTGAAATTAATCACAGATCTGGAGATCGAAATGTCAAATGATTCAGATTCAAATCAATGGATGTCTCTTGATTATATTCGTTCAATTTTGAAGGATGCCTTCCCCCCTTCTCCTGAAAGAGGGTGATAATGAAACCATTTAAAATATTTTTCTTGATTGTTGTTTGTCCGAGCGTTTTATTCACGACACCATTACAGGCCGCCAGTTCAGGTTGTGACGCTTTGGTCCAGGCAGCGGCAGCCGGTATGGCGGCTGATATGAAAGCTGATGACGCCACTATCCAACAGCCACAGTCAGTTACAAAATTCACATGTTTGGGTAATTTTTTTAACGGGATGGGACTGAATGTAATTACAAATGGTCTTAATCCTGCTTCCGTAGCTCAGAATGCCATGGGCAAAATATGTTCACAACTCACATCTGTATGGGACAGTTTAAAAGGGAAAGCCCAGTGCGGTTTAACGGTCCAGGGCATCGACACTAATTTTAATCTTGGTTTGGGTCAGGGTACGTTTTGTCCAACTCTCCAATTAGGGGGCAGTGGTGATACATTAATTTCGGCAGGCACAAATACGTCAGGTAATAATTCCTGGGATGTGATGGGTACAACCCAATTGCCTACAGGATATAAACTTGTTGGTAACAATACAGGTACACATGTGTCGAGGTCACGCTAATGAGAAAAATGATTATTTTATGTATCATTAGTTTCTTTATCGGGATTTTATCTGTTCCAAGACCTGCATATGCGTTCATTAGTATTGCACCTATTGTTACGGCTATCACTTTATTACAAACAGCCATGAATAGTGTTGTTAATGGAATGGGTCATCTACTTAATGACACATTAGGAGATGGATTTACTCAGCTCAGTAATTACATGAAAGCCCAGATAGGGGCACAAGAGCAAATATCTGATGCAAATAACATGGTGCAGGCTCGGCTTGCCCGTGACCTCCGAAATGCGAATATACGTGATAATCATTCTGTTAATCGTCAGGACTGTCTAAATCTAGAAGGAGGACAGGCGGCTGTTGTGGCTGCGCATAATAGCTCACAGGTCTCTGTTGCATTAGATTCAGGGAAAAATAATCGTAACCAAGCACGAAAAAACACTCCCGCATGGAATGGGACGGGACAGGCTGCTCAAGCTAATAATAACCGACATTTCAGTCTTTATTGTTCTGATGCAGAAGGGGATGCTGGTTTATGTAATTTGTCTTCTACAGAGGATCAGGGGGCAGACCAGTCAGCATCAAGCCTTCTTGACGCACCTGTTTATGCTAATCAAAAAGCTATTGATAAAGCAAATGATTATGAAACAACCTTGATTGAGCCTGTTCCAGAAGGGGCCTTGCGTGGAGATCAGCTTAGAACACCTGAAGGCCAATCAGCATTACCTGGACGGCGTTCCTATAATGCGGCGATGTCCCTATCGCACCATGTTGCCGATGAGATTCTGGGATGGCGTGCTGCAACGGTCTCTTTAAGTCCTGCCCAAAAAGCTGAGGCACAAAGAGAAAACTTGCCCAATACAGAGATGGGAAGTCAATATGAGGCGACTGAGCTTGAAATTAATAGAAAATATAGTGGCCCAGACTGGCAAGCTGATCTTCAAGCAATGTCGAGTTCAAAGGCTGTCTTAATACAGATTGCGAATATTGAGATACAACGTAATTGGATCGAGTGGCAGAATTTTAAGCTTAATCAGCAAAGAGCTTTAATGGAAGCAGATATTCTTTCCATTGAGGCGAGAAGTCGCCTTCGCCCGGTGTCTCCAATGCCCACTCCTTCATCAACCTTGAATTAATGAGATAATACCATGGAAGATCCTGCATTAAGTGCTTATGAACAATCAGTAAAAAAAGATGCGCAGCACGTTGGCATTAATGAAGAAGTTCCTGAGCCAATTACACCTACATTCATTTCTGAGAAGAAGGAATTAAGTGACGTTGAGCTGATCTTAAATTCTCTAGCTAAGGAGCAAGAAAGCGTCCCGCAAAATAAACGTGGCTTGGAGGAAAAGCTTCAAGAATTACAGGAAAGAATCAAACAAGATCCGTCTATGGTGAATGATGAGAAAACAAAAACGGAGCTTGTTTGGTTACTGGAAGACTGGGAGAAATTTAGCGGGACTTATAAGAAACCACCAGTTTCTCCAAAAACGTGGAATCAGCTTAATGCTGATTATGGAAATGGGAAATATCCTGGGCTAGTCAATGAGGATTTAAAGAACTTACTCAAAAAAACTCCTGATATTTATGATCAGAATATTATCCTCGATATTCGTAAAAATGTTATGGAGATTGCAAGTAAATCTATTGAAGAACAAACAAGCCTTGCCATACAACAATTGGTAGAAAAGATAACTAACAGTATTACTGCTGTTAGAGAGAAAACTATATCAAATCAACCATCAGCAATATCCAATGAATTCCGCACTATAATTGACAGCCAATCCAGTGAGAATAATCTACGTCAAAAGGATGCTTCGTACAGTAAAGAAGCTATGGATACAGGATATTCATCACGACTAGATAAGCCATTCAATCCTTCTAAAATTGAGAAGATGCAGCCTAGACAGGATGCACTCATTCTTAAGCAAGGTTCTTTTGGTGCAGCTATGGGAAGATTTATTGATTCTGCGAAGAAAAAATTTGAGGAAAATACTTCTACAATTCGTCAAGAAAATGATCGAAAACATATCCATAAAAATGTTCAAGCTCTTAATGAAAAAATCAAGATAGTTAGAGAAGATTTAAATAATTTAAAAATCCGTGGTCATACTTTTTTCAAACTTTTTGAAAAAAATGTCCAAGTATCCGGTCTTGATGCAACGAAGGTTATAGAAGGAATGAAAAAAGGCGGAGATTTTGAGAGGTTAAGGATGATATTCGATAAAACGTTATCAAGAACTGAGCCATTTGAAGAAGCTTGGGCCAAACTTGAGAAATCGTCAAAAGCTCTTTCAGTAATGGCTGGTTTTGTTATGGATGATGCACGCCAAAGAGGTATGTCTGATCATCCTGAAATAATAGACGTTGAGAAATCGGTAGGCAGGCTTGCACTCTCTTTAGAATCTATCCCAGGGAGGGAAGCAGGTGAAAATTTTCTAAAAGGAGTTAGTGAAGCACTTCAAAAAATTGCGGATAAATTCAGAGAGTTTTTCTCTCATGAGCGACAAGCTGAGCATAAACGCGATGAAACACCAGCTCCAAGTATGTGAGCTACCAAGCTGATCTTAAAAGAGTATTTTATGTTAAATATGGTCGGCCGACTTTTTTTATTGCTGGTTTCCCTTATGCCTGGTTATGCCTTTGCAGAGGATGTAGGAAAAGGGAGGCTTGATTCAGTTACATGGGAATCTTTATCTCCTGGTGATGATTGGTCAGCGCGCGCACTTGACACTATTTTTCCACCAAGTGGAGAAACTGTTATAGGAAATATGTTCGCGACGATTGGCAGTTACATATTGCTTATAGCGTGCGGATGGCTTGCCTATAGTACATTTGTTCAGATTCATAAGGTCGCCGAGAGTGGGAAAGTCATTTCTCCTAGCTTTTCTCCTACTTTTGTATATCGTTTGATTTTAGCGGCAGTTATTCTTGTACCAATGCCAGGTCAGAATGGTTTTTCCGTTGGTCAACGTTTGACCATCAAAATGGCCAAAATGGCAGTTGGTATGGCTAAGGGGCTAAATGAGCAGGTAGCCAATGACGTTGGCCCTAAAGCACTGCCTATTGCCGAGCCTATTATTCCTGGGACCAGACAGGTTGTGATGGGGATAATGGAGAGTGAATTATGCAGGGCATTGATAAACCAAGCTTCTAATAATTCGTCTCTTATGGCTGAACCAAAAATTTCTTCAGGGCTGAATCAAAGCGTCAGAGTTAATTATAGTTTTGCAGCCAGTTTAATGTCAGGCACTTCAACTTGCGGAGCTATTGAGATCAATTTTCCTCAAAAAGCAACAGAATCAATTGATCTGTCTGATATAGCAGCACAGCAGAAAGAGGCTCTTGCAAACCTGATTTCAACCGTTAGACCCCGTATGGAAGCTATCGCAAAAAACTTCTGGACGACGAAAGATGCTACATCATTAAGGGCTATGGATGATATATTAATATCCCAAAACACTAATTACAGTACGGCACTGACGTCTGCTGCTAGTAGCTTTGTGAGTAAATTAAGAGATAAATATTCAGATGGACCAAATGCCCAGGGAGATAAAGGGTTTGTTGCTTTTAAAAATCTTGGTTGGACTGGTTTAGGCGCTTATTATTTAGAAATCGCACGACTTAATGCAGATGTTCTTTCAGCAACTTCTATCCTACCCTCTATAACATCACCAAACTGGCAAGGGTTAGGTATTTATCTGACCAAGGATTTGGCACCCTATATTGACGCTATAGAACAATATCAGGCTGATGAAGAGGAAAAAATTCATGATGGAGATTCTCCTTCAGCACCTAATGGGAAATGGCGCCTATATCATAAAAAAAGTGAGGTTATCAGCACTCCAGATTCAGTGATTGATATAATCCTTTCTCGTATTGGTTTGACGAATGGTGTTTTAACACTTTTGATTAATACAATGCTTTCTCCAACATCAGGGAATAATTGGAACGATCCTCTCGCTAGTTTGATTAAACTTGGCCATATACTGATTCACATTGGTATGGCGATTATTGGAGGCGCTGCTTTATTATCATCTAAAACAGCGGCCGGGGCATCGACACTTGCCAATTTGGCGGTTGGTGATTTGCCTGGTGCTATGGCGTCTGCTGCGGCTATGGGGATGAGTGACGTTATCAAAGCCATTCTGACCCCGATCTTTGCTGCGGCGAGTATGCTGATCCTTCCTGGTGTCATGCTGGCGTTTATTTTACCTATGGTGCCTTATGCGTTCTGGATGGCCGGTGTTGCTGGGTGGTTTCTGATTGTCGTGGAAGCTGTCATTGGGATGCCATTATGGGGCCTGGCTCACCTCACTTTTGCCGGAGACGGATTTCACGGTAAGGCAATCCGTGGCTACCAGATTATCTTTTCAGTCATGTTCAGGCCGATATTTATGGTGGCTGGCCTCATGTTGAGCTATCCCGTTTTTTCGCTAATGTCATGGTTAATAATGAAAAGCTTTACCGTGGCAACGGGATTTGTTTTCGATCATGGTTATCTTACTGATAACTGGATTGGAAGTGGTGTTTTATTAGCGATGTTTGTCGTTTTAGAGATGACAATGGCTGTGCTTTGCTTTAGACTGGTAGCAACGCTACCGCACCATATTCCTGACTTAGCAGGGATGGGTTCAATTGGTAGGGTAAATAGTGATGCGTTTGCAAATGATATAACAGGAAAAGGAATTGCTGTTCCCGCTCAGAAAACATCTAAATTTGCAGAAGATATTGCAAGTAGCGTCGGTGGAGCAGCATCAGGTGAACAAATAGATCCCGCGGTAAGAGCAATGTTACCGCCATCGGATGCACCTAAAACGTAGAGGACGAGTAGAATGAGCCTGGATCTCTTGGACTATCGGAAACTTGGTCAAGTCGTAACAAATACGGGAAGAATGGCAAACCTACTTGCCCAAAGCAACCAGAATAATGCTCTGGTGTCCAGGCTCTATGATCAGGTTCAGCTTTTAACGCAACAGCTTGATGAATCCGAGAGATTACGTCGGCAGGAACACAAAAATTCTGTCGATGAGTATAATAATCTTATAAATAAACATAATGCTATCGCAGAGAAATATCGTGCTCTTTTGAAGCAATATAATGCTCTTGTGGGGGATTATAACCAATTGCTCCAAGACGCGAAAAACATAAGTGCTGAGCGTGATCGCCTTAAAGGTTTGCAGCAACAGTGAGATTTATTTCAGCCTCTCTTTTGATATTATCTGCCTTCTCTTTAAGTGCCTGTGCATCAGGGAATGTTAAGTCTTTTGACTCTTTTAACGTTCCCCCTCCTCCCCATGTAAAACATCCTTCCGCCGATCCTTATCCTGCTTATGGTTCAGTGCCGGCAATCTGGCGGCCAGAAGTCGCTAACCGTGAAGGTACTATTGTTAACCCTAACGACCCCGCTGATAATGCCGAACGGCCAGATTATGAACATGCAAGCTGGTCAATAGAAAATAAATACAAAAAAGCAGGGACTTTCTGATAGTCCCTCTTATCTCGGCCAAAGGTTGAGTGGGTTTTCAAAAAACTCAGATAAACTTCCGATCTTTTTTGTTCGTAACTGCCAGTTCGTGAAGGATAGTCTGACCAAGCAGGGAAATAAACCAACACTTATGGCAATCAGTAAAATCTGATTATATGCAAATGGGTTCTGCTGCTGGAAGAAAATCAGGTAACATAACCATATGTCAACACCCCCAAGACAACAGGCTACCACCCGGCCATTAATCTTGCTCATTTGACGTAACTTACGTGCCTGGGATGTCTCAAATTGCTCAAGGCTAAGCGTGTTAGTGGGAATTGTTTGAAAATGAGCTATCGTTGTTTCAATGAAAAAACGGGCCATTTTATACGGAAGCAGAAATGGAGAAATAATCGGGAAAGTCAACACATTAAGAGTTCCCTTCCCAATTCTTCTGAGGGTGGAGGGCTTGTTTCCTGTCTCACTCATTGCTGAAAAAATACCTCTATATTATCAGGTAGTCCCACTGATGTTTGGCTGACGCCATTATGGTCTTTCCAAATAAATGTTGGTGTCCCGGTTAAACCGGCATGGTGTGCCGCAGCCATATTAAGCTCTAATGACGCAGCGGCCGTCATGGAGGTTTTCCCTGGGTTTTCTGCACGGCCGAGTTTGATGATTTTGCGCCATTGCTCAATCATTTTCAGTTGTGGTGTTGAAAGCAACTCCAAGGCAGCAGGCGTACTGGCCTTATTATTTTCGTAATCATTGATGGAGATTGGAACAACGGCCAACTGTAATTTTCCGCTCTCAATGTATTTATCTAGTGTATTAAGCGCACGGGTCGAGAAAGGACATAAAGGGTCAATAATCATATAAACGCGTCTAGCGCTATCCTTCCCTTCCAAGCCGTAACTTGTCGCATTAAGTAAATCTGCCAGATTTGGGTTGGATGTTTCAGATGGAAGTGTCAGTTCTTTCCCAAGAGGTTTTTCTGCGTGAGGGGTATTCGTGTTCCACCTAATGGTCGGGATCACACCAGGAATGTCAGAAACCTGGTCACGGGTTATGTTATGACCAGACGCGTCCCACATGACCCCTCCTATGACGGCTTGATCGTCATTTGTGAGATAGAATATTCTGAACCTATTGCCATTACGCGCAAAGACGCCTCTCATTCCGTGTGTTGTTTCCAGTCGGTATAATGTTGCTCCCTGGCTCGCCAAACGCGTTAAGGCCGCAGAACTATGGATCTCCTGTTCATTTATAATAGGAAGAGACGGCGTGCTTGGAAGATTGGTTTCTTTTGACGCTGTATTACCAGGCGATAGAGGAACTGAACATGCCGGGTTGGCAAAAGCGATCCCTGGTAGGGTTAATAATAGCCCGTAAGCAAAATATCTCATAAACATTATTCCTTTTCCGTCTTCTTTTTTATCAGCTCTGTTTGTGAGTCAGATTTCTGATTGATCCACTCACAAACGGGCATGGTAAACTTCCCTGGAAACGTGATTAAATGGAGATGAGATATGCGATCGAAAAAAATATTAGCTCTTTTCATAGGGGTGTCAGCCTTGCCGTGCTTGGCACATGCAGCAGGGCTTTCGCCTGAACAATTGGAAAAACTGTCTCAAACAAGACAGAACGATCTCGGTGCTCGCAATTGGGGCAAACCACTTCCTGCCACCCCCTTGCAAAAGAAAATTATTTCTTTACAGGCAGACCTGACTTGTATGAGTCCAGTGTCTGATTTTGTAACAGTTTATGAGCAGCCTGATATTACCTCTCGTCAGATTGGCAAAGTTACATCACAAGTCGCGGCAACAAACGATGTGAAAAATGGCTTTCGCAAAATTCTCTATGCCGGAAAGCAATATGGATGGATGCCCAACAGGACACTTGTCGCCTTCCGGCCGTTAGTCCCTGGTGGGACAAATAAATGTGTCGTTGTGGGCGAAAACGAAAAAGGCATTGTTCTATTTACCCACCCGCTACAATAAATACCATGCGTTTTTCTTTGATCCCACTTGTGGCCATTGCCTTGATCTATAATGAGGTTCATGCACAAACCCCTCCTCAGATCGTGCCTTTGATAAGTGAGCTTGGTAGCCCTAAATTTATCATGTCATCGGCAAACAACAACTCTTCAGGAAATGGTCCTCATAATGATGCTCCGTATAATGGAGCTTGGGGATCTACAGATGCTTATTCTAAAATGCTCTCACAGGCTTATGGGCAGGATGCCGTCGCGGCAGCAAAAGCAGCGGGAATTAATCCAGATACGTTAGCCGCTTTTGGGCAAATCGAAAGCGGTTTTCGTAATGTTGGAAATTCCAATTCCAGTGCTCAAGGTGTTTGGCAGGTGACGGATGGCACTTGGAATCAGTATGCGTCTCAATTGGGTCTGACCCAAGCAGATAGGAACGATCCATCTGCACAAGCTAAGGTAGCAAGTGCGATCATTAATGATTATTCAAATACGGTAAGTAACGCTATTGGAGCACCGGCAACGGGTGCCCAAACTTATGCTGCCTATATGTTTGGTCCGAGTGCAGGATCGAATATTGCAAAAGAAACCAATCCAGATGCACCTTTAAGTACTTATGTTTCATCAAAAGCATTAGCTGCAAACAATATGTCAGGTTGGACGGTTGGTCAGTATATGAATACTGTTTCTCATAGAATGGGTAGTGGCGCTAATGAATCCGTTAAATCTACATAGTAGTATTGCTAAATATGGCCGTAAACTGCTAACGTGCTACTCTGTAGGTGTATCTTATTAAGGAATCCTGTTTGATGATTTAGCTCTATCAAAAAATGAAAAAGCCCCGCTGTGGGAGCGAGGCCAATTCAAGGAAATTTACTTCGTATACGAAGTGATATGTTGTGAAGAACTACGCATTAATCTCTTCATAACATCGCACAAAAAAAATTGCAAGTTTTTTTGCAAACGGTTTTTTGCGTCTTGAATTCTCCTAATTTCCACAGCTTAACAAGCACTTATGTGGAGATTTATTGTGTTTTCTAAGAGACGTGATCCAGAAAAATTAAAAAATTTAAGAAAAAAAATTGAAAAATTTCCTATGTTGGATATTAACAAAGCCGATATTTATCGTGCTTTGGATAATGCGAAAAATGGCCTTGGTCTGTCCGACAAAGCATTTGAATTACTCAGATTCATTTTGAAATGTACTTCAGTTCGGGACTGGTGCTCAGAACGTGTACCTGTATCTACTGTCAGTAATAAGCGTTTAATGGAGGAGTTGGGGCGTAGCAGATCACAAACAAAAAACCTTTTACGATCATTGGCTGAGGCTGGTTGGATTTTCTACGACGACGCTCCCAATTATCAAAGAGGATATAGAGATAACTATGATGGCTCTGATACAGTTAGCGGCATAAATGTCTCTCCCCTTTCTCGACGTTATCAAGAATTATGTGAGATTGGAGAAGGCATTAAGCGCAATCGTCAGGAAGGGGAGCGATTGCATAGAGAGATTCAAAATACGGCAAACTATATTTATGGCATCGTTAATACGAACGGCATTAACCTGACTAAAGAAAGCGCGTCTGAATATGGAACACGAGCATTTAATTTGTCACGACAACGCGATAAATTCACGTTCGATAATGATAGGTTATTCGATATTTATGAAAAAATAACTTTATTGTTAAAGGCATTAGAGGACGAGCTACTTCAAGTCCATGCTGTGGATAATGTAATGCCTGTGGATAACGCAAAACAGAAACTTGTTAATGTTAACCCCATGGGGTCAACTGATAAGCCCCAATATACTATACAAAACCCTATAAACATTAATGTAGAAAACGGAGTTCGCTCCGCTCACAAAGCTAAAAAGCAGTCACGTAACAAAAATGATATTAATTCACCTTGGAAGGCAAATCCCGCATTGCGGGGGTTTAGAGCATCGCCTATTTGGATATTACAATATATGCCTGAATTTAGAGATTATTGTGTTTCTCATAAACCAACGAGTGAAGAGATTATTGCGGCTGCTTATATGTTATCTGACAAGCTAGGCATTAATAGGTCAGCACTATTTCAGAGCTTTAACACCATTGGTAGATATGAAACCGCAATAGCTATTGGCATTATTTCCGTTAAAATTGGTAAAAAGGAAATTAGTTCACCAGGTGGGTATTTACGCGCTCTGATAGGTCGTCAAATAGAAGGTAATTTAAATCTCGATAAAACACTATATAGTTTACAACATAAAGGATAAAGTCCGTGCTCACTAATTTCAAAAATTAGCATAATTAACTAGTGATTTATGGCGGAAGACTGCGAAAAAATAAGGAATTGCTGTGCAGCAATTCTTGCGCAGAAAGAATAAGATGCTTAAAGAAGAGATCTTTCTCATGCTTTATGAGGCGATAACTGACACTCTCTTACCTAAAATAGAGTGTGTGAGCGTCAGAACTAACCTATGATAAAACGATTATCTTCTGAAGCGAAATGCCTACTCATGAAGTGAGTTCTTACTTTGCAAATTGAGACATTTAATCAAAAACATCTCAATTTAAACTCAGATTATGGCGGAAGACTGCGAAAAAATAAGGAATTGCTGTGCAGCAATTCTTGCGCAGAAAGAATAAGATGCTTAAAGAAGAGATCTTTCTCATGCTTTATGAGGCGATAACTGACACTCTCTTACCTAAAATAGAGTGTGTGAGCGTCAGAACTAACCTATGATAAAACGATTATCTTCTGAAGCGAAATGCCTACTCATGAAGTGAGTTCTTACTTTGCAAATTGAGACATTTAATCAAAAACATCTCAATTTAAACTCAGATTATGGCGGAAGACTGCGAAAAAATAAGGAATTGCTGTACAGCAATTCTTGCACAGAAAGAATAAGATGCTTAAAGAAGAGATCTTTCTCATGCTTTATGAGGTGATAACTGACACTATCTTGCCTAAAAAGAGTGCGTGAGCGTCAGAACTAACCTATGATAAAACGATTATCTTCTGAAGCGAAATGCCTACTCATGAAGTGAGTTCTTACTTTGCAAATTGAGACATTTAATCAAAAACATCTCAATTTAAACTCAGATTATGGCGGAAGACTGCGAAAAAATAAGGAATTGCTGTACAGCAATTCTTGCACAGAAAGAATAAGATACTTAAAGAAGAGATCTTTAAGCATTATTTTCTAAACATTTTTTCAAGAGTTCCATCGTTTCATTTCTAACGCTATCATTTGTTATGTCTGGCAACATAAATGTTATTGTAATTTTTTTTCGTGTTAGTCGATCTACCCTAAATGCTTCTTTCCCGTTCATTAAGGTATAGTTTTGATCACCAATCTGATGGATGATTTTCTTTAGACTTTTAGATTTTTGGTCTATGTCTGTTGAAAGAATAAGTTCTTTAAGAACATCATTGACAGATTTTAAAAAATCAGGATTTTTCTGCCTTTCTGCTGTAATTTCTTGAGCTTTACTCAAGATACATTTCCGAGAATTTTCATCCTTCATAAATTTTTTGAGCTTAATAGCATGAGCTATTTTTATTTCTAATGGATCAGAAAATGCGTTAATTACCTGCTCTGGTATCTTTCCAAGATCAAGGTAACGACTTAACCATGTTTCTGTAACATTTAAGCGTCTTGCCATTTCTTTCTGAGTGCCTGAGTAATAACTATTAAGCGCTTTTTCATAATCTTTTGATCGTTCTAAATCGCTAATATCTCTTCTGGCTCTATTCTCTAAATCAGATATACGAAATGCCTCTTCGTCTGTTAACTCATTAGGTTCAACCAAAAACTTAATGTTGGCATAATTATTTTCATTGAGCCAGGAAACAGACCAATGACGACGCGCCCCGCAAATAACTTCATACTCATAGCCATCTGGATCGTCTTTTAAACGTCGTACTATAGCAGGTACTTCTTGTCTACCTTGTGATTTAATACTCTCGATTAAGTCAGAGCAGTTTTCATATGTTAATGCAGAATATAACCTATTGTGTCCACGCCACATTTTACATTTTGAAGGATCGACAAAATAATGTGTCTTTTGCTGACGTTCTCCCCTTGCCATTTCTGATAAAGCATTTCCTCTATTTAAAAGGAAGTTCTGGGCATTTTTATTTTCTGTTTTTATGGGATTTTCCTGATTATCCTTAAACGATATATCAGAAAATAATTTATCATTTTTCATTTTTAAACCTCCTATTATCATTGATTAATATTGATCTCTATTCCACAATTTTTGTATTTCAAGTTCGATTTCATGTGTAATGCCGTTAAATGATTTTAGACATCTGTCTCTGACTTGCTTGCTAGTTATGGGCTTATCTAATTCATAAATAGTCATGAACCTCGCAGACGCGTTGTCTATTTCCGCTGAATTTTTTAGGGATGTCTGAAACATATTTTTCCCAAATATTTGATCCATCACATTAATAATTAATTTGTGCATGGATTTCTTATCTTCTTCTGTTCGGGAAGATATGAACTTTATAAACTTGAGAGGAAAATCATTTTCCCCTTTAAGGGTAATTGCTTGACCAATCATAGATAAAAATGACGTTGTTGACGTAATATCAATAACTGTCGGTGGTATTGGGATAATTAACCCATTAACAGCATTAAGGACCGACATTGATATGGCCCCAAGAGCAGGGGGAGGATCAAGGATTATAATGTCAAATTGATCTGAGATACTCGCTAGTCCTAAGGCAAGACGGTCTGATAAATAACTTCCATCTGCCTGCATCCTGGCAACGAGGTCATATTCAGCTTGAAATAAACCTAAGTTCGAAGGGATTAATGACAAACCATCAAAGTGTGTTTTCTTAATTGCATAAGATAGTGAAGATAATTCATCATCACGTAAAAATGGATATAGAGTTTCCTCAACATTAATATCCCGATCTGGAATATAACCAAAAAAAGCTGTAGTACTGCCCTGACTATCGCAATCGACTAAACAAACTCTATAACCTTCTATCGTCAATGCTTGAGCGATATTTACAGATAATGTTGATTTCGAAACTCCACCTTTAAAATTCTGAAAAGATAAAATAACTGGTGCTTCAGATCCCTTTCTACGCGGGGATTTATTAAAGACTTCCCGCATATTATTCACTTGTTTGAGTGTATAATTTATTCTTTTACCATTTTCATTTTTAGGAGTCTCTGGCAGTCTTCCATCTGATTCAGCTTTCCGAATTGTATCTGAACTGATGTCTAATAGTTCTGCTACTTTCCCTATGGGAAATGTTGGTTCTCTACATACTTCCCGTTGATTTAATGTATTAATTTTGAGCTTATTTAACACATTTTCTGCATTCTGGGTCAGGTAATGAATGGTATCTGTAATTCCAAGAGAATGTTGCATGATTATAGCTTTCAAAGTTTTCGACTTTTTTTGTGTTATCATATAATTTCTCACTAAAAAACTAAAAAAAATAAATTTAGTGAGAAATTTATAAATTTTTATAATTTATTTCGTTTGTGTCTTCTTTCACATTCATCAAAAACTAAGGAAAAGAAGCCATAGGGGGCAGTACCGTAGTCTCTGAGTTCACCTTGGGGGCCTAAATATCTGTGGATAAAGATCAGAAACGGAAGTGTCGTGCAGCGGTCATTGTAACCAGACCCAGAGATCTATCTGCAAATGGTCGCTATTATAATTTTGCTGCGTTGGGTCGACGACAGTAATGAGTTACATCGTAGGAGCCTGTCGAGGAATGGACATTAGCTCCTCTATGAGAGCAGGAAACATTAGACATGAAGATTATCTTCTTTTTGAGCTAAAAAATTTCCCGTCTAAGTGTAGGTAGAGTATGTCAGTAGCCTACAACAGGTCTTGAGATTAAGGCACATACTTTACCGATGATTTTGATTGGTAAATGAGAGTTTTCTTCCCATGTAATCTTTTCAGCCTCAATTTCGTATCTAGGATAAATTGGATTATCACTAATAATAGAAAAAGTATTTTCTTTATGTAAAGCAATTCTTTTGAGTGTAATAAAATTATGTATTGAAACAAGATATATACCGTTAACAACACTGGTTTTCTTTCTGTCAACCAATATAATATTTCCAAATTTTATTGTTGGATTCATACTATCTTCATTTATTTTTAAAAAAAATAAATTATTTTTATTCGAATACAATATTTTAGAAATAAAATTTTCTGGTAATTTATAATTACGTTCGGGTATTATATTCAACATATCCTTATCATTTAATATAGAATCATAAGAAGTTATATAAGGTATTGTAAAATATTCATGCTCATCATTATGGTGAATTGATTGCGAATTACATGAAAAATTATCAGGAGAATCTCCTGTCATGAGCCAAAACACTGAGACTTTACATGCTGTTGCTATATCATTTATTAAGCTGACTTTTATATCGCGCCCGTCAGCGTAATTTTTCAGTGTTTGTGGCGGAATCCCTGTTTCTTCAGAAACATATTTAAACCCCCCAGCGTTATCTATTGCCTCACGTAACCTAGCAGAACGCATTTTAATCTGTTCTTGTCGTTTTAAGTGTTTTTTGTCTGCCAGGCTTGAACTGCTGTTCATTTACTCAATTCTCACACATATAAAAAATAATAGAAAAAACCCAAAAAAATAAATAAATAGGTTTTAAAATTCAAAAAAAACATATATAACCTAATTGTTTTATTTTTTGGGTTTCTAGAAACCCAATTTCTAACTAAAGAAATGTAGTCTTAGTTGAATTGGGTATTTCTTATGAATTATAGCCGACAGATAAAAGCTATAAAAGTGCTCTTATATTACTGCTTCAATTTCTCTTTGTTTTATGAAGATTTTTTTTTCTTAAATAAAAAATATAAACCTCTCTTTTTACGTCAGGCGAAGTTTATAACGCTGAATTTTATCCTCTATAAGCCCGTTTCTTAATTTTTTATAAAAATTGGAGACAGGTTTATGGAGCTACAGAGTAATTTAAAAATCCAAAAAAGAAAAAGAAAACCCAAAAATCTTCTTTTTTGTGAGTTACCTCTTGGCGCAGTATTTAGCTTTGTAAATATGGAAGGTAGTATAATGGCGAAAGTAGGTGAAGGTGTATATTTATATAATCAGACAATATGTATTAGTAATTTAAATGAAAAAGTTATTAAAATTAGAGTTAGATCTAAAGGGAGAGAAATATAATGTTAAATATTGCAAAGAAAATATATTTTTTATTTGTAATGTATGGATGTTGTAGTCCTGCTCTAGCAAGTTATACAGGATGTGGCATATTATGTTATCATGGAACCTCTCCCTATGTTATAAACAAAAGACTCTCAGTTTATGCAGTTTCTCTTTATAATGACAGTTATGTACTATTATATTCGGAAATCGCCAGAGAGCCTCTTTGGGTAGCTGAACGTTTAATGGGTAATGACTACAAAAACGGTGCTTATAAGCGTCATAAGATATCGTTTTATATGGATGATCGTATTCCTTATAGAGCACAAGCTAATCTTTCTGATTATAGGCATTCAGGTTACGATAGAGGCCATATGGCCCCCGCAGGGGATGCAAACTCAGACAAAGGCCAGGTACAGACATTCTCTATTACTAATGTAGTTCCCCAAACGCCTGATTTAAATGAGGGAATTTGGACAGGTGTAGAAATGGCCGTTCGTAATTTGGCTATCACTGAAAAACTCATTTATGTAGTTACAGGGCCTCAATTTGGAACAACAATCCGTACAATTGGCAGAAATCATGTATTTGTTCCCATTGCTACATGGAAAGCGGTTTACGCCCCATTTAAACATGCAGGTGGTGCTTATGTGTGTTCAAACTCTATTTTTCCTAAATGTGCCATAATAACGATAAAGAATCTTATCAACACGATAGACATAGATCCATTCCCGACTATCCCTTCCAACGAAAAGGAAACTCTGCTTCCTTTGCCAGTCCCTGCTGAGAGTCCTTACCGTCATTAAGATTTTTGAAGCCTTATGAATTCTTCCGTTTGAAGGAAAATCTTAGTTGCTGTTTAGGTTATGGGAGGTTGCTATTTTGGGACTGTTTCCATCCTGTCATGTCAGGTTAAATAGCTCTGCATGTAAGTTAGAGGTGGATACAGCCCCAATATATAATAATGCTCAACAGACTCACAAACAGTTAACATATGCTCCGTAGTTGTAATGAAATTAGGAATTTTATATGGCTCCCGAGAATTCTGCAAAAAAGATTGATCTTTATAGGAATGCTTTAATAGAGGTGAAGGAGATGGTTAGGAAGTACCCTTCAACTGTTTTAGAGTTGTACGATAATGGTAATGATACTGTTAAGGAATATCTCCCGATGATTTTAGATGAATTGCTTCAAGCCGGAGAAATAGTCCCTCTGGGACATACAGTTTATAGTCGTGTCCCGTGGAACCCGGCAGGCAGAGCTGTTATGCCTGCTCCTGTAAAAGAACTGATTTATGCCTTTCTGACACGAGTTCAGAATGAGTATGACTTATCGGTGAGATTGAATATCCCAGAGGAAGCTGTGAGAAAAAGTCTTCTTGAGTTAGTCAAGGATGGTTTAGTGATTGAAAAGGATGGAAATTACCGAATTGTTTCTAAAATGGAAAAAAAACATATAATAGCTGGTAGCCATAATCGGTTATAATAATGACTTTTACAGATATTCAGAAATTGCCTTTACGACGTCAACTTCAAATCATAGGATGGCCCATTAGACAAGCAGAACGAAGATCTTCGTATACTAGAGATACGATTAGACGATGGTTAATTGGGACATATGAAGCTGATGAAAGTTTTTTATCCTGGATAAATAAACTAGCATATGGTCATTATAAATTATATGGACCGCTTTCTAAGCATGTAAGAGGGATTGGCAACCGACCATGTTTTGTGGGTAGGGATATAATGAATGCTATGATTATTATTGGTTGGTCAGAAAGGGAACTGGCGAGAAGGTTATGTGTTCATAGGACATCTCTTAGGCGTGGTCTTGAAGGTAAAATCTCTTTGTCGCCGAGAGAAAGCCGATGGTTAGACGATTTGTGTGATCTGCATAGATCATACCCACGTCCTATTTGAGTAGGATAGATAAATTCTCTTAACGATTAATTTTAATAAGAAAATGGATCGAGATTTCTCTCGATCCATTTAACAGTTTATTTCCCACTTGAGACTTTCCATATTTTGCTATCTCTAGCAAAATAAAAAAATATCACACTTTAATTTAAAGTAAAAATTATTATTATTATTATTTCTAATTTACTTTAGATAACTTTTATGAAGATAAAATCTTCGTATTTGATTGCAGTTGTCTGTGTGTGGTGGGTATTTCTAATGGCATGGTAGCTATAACAATGCAGCTTATGGTGCCAGTTTGAGTTGTTTTTCTGTCTGATTTATATGGCCTTGGCCTTTCTGAAACGGGGTTAGTTCACGCCTGTTGTCCACGCTTACCACATATTACCCACCGGAACGCCGCGCTATAAGGGCGCGCTTATCCGGTGGGTAATATGCTCCGCTTCGCTCCGGCCCTAAAGGGCTGGAAAGCGTGGACAACCTGAAGCTCTGATCAAGCTTCCTGTTTGATTATATCGGCACTATATTTCACCAGACAGCCTACGGCTGGCCTACGGCGCTCCCGCTCTGCGCTCGCTCTGGTCTGTAGAATTTTTCCGATACTTATGTCGTATTTGCATTAAAGAAGTTGTTATGTGTAATATTTATTTGTAAAGATTAATTATTATAAATATAGTATTTATATTTTGGTAATTTAATATTAGGTTTAATGCCCCTCCTATATTAAATAAAAATACAAATTTAATGAAATAAGTACGTTTTTTATATTGCAAAATGTAGTCTATTTTGCTACATTTTTAATTGCAGAAAGAGATTTTCTTTCTGTTAGGGGTCTAACACTCCTCTGAAATTAAAAGGAAAAAAACGTAATGATTAGATTAAAACAATTTCTTACTCACAAAAAACGTCAGGTATTCTTTTCCTATCGGTTTTGTGGGACTGTCAGCTCAAATGCAGAACTGACCGCAATCCTGAGTGAGGCCGTAAATATGGCCTACACATTATAATCATACATTTGAATGGAATGGTCGGGGAAACCCGGCCATTTCATGTGGGTTGGGACCGTTAATCAATATTACGGCAAAGTTAAGGATGCACTAAAAATGGGCGATCTAACTGAAACACAGTTGACCGCATCGCAGCTTGAAGGGCCTGTTGTTGTTCTGGCCGGGGCTGGTACTGGAAAAACACGAACATTAGTAGCCGGAATACTGGACCGCATTAACAGGCGTCATATAGACCCTGGTAATATTCTGGCCGTGACATTCACCAATAAAGCAGCGCAGGAAATGAGGCTTCGGCTCTCAAAACAACTTGACCCCTCTCTCATTCCCAGATGGGTTGGCACGTTTCATAGTCACGGTTACGCCCAGATCAGTCGTTTCCCGGAAATCGCCTCTCTGGCACCAGGTGTTACGGTCGCTGATGACCGGCAGGCCAAGAAGATTTTAAAGAAATTGCTTGAGGATTATAAAGATTTTTCCTCTTTTCCAGACCTGGTTGATCGCTATCGCGATGAGATAAATATTAACGAGAAGACATTTTCATTTGTCTTTAACCGAATATGCGCATTTAAGGAAAACCTTATTGAGCCTCACCAGGTGCAAGATTTTGTTCGACAGAAACTTGAGACGGGTTATGGTTGTAAAAATTCCCTTTATAACCGCGTCTGGCTTGCAGCCGCCGCTATTTACCCGGTATATCAGGCAGCATTAAGGGCAGAAAATCTGGCGGATTTTTCTGATCTTCTTTTATGGCCGACACTGGCTATGTCACGTGATGAGCGGTTTCGGAGATATTGGGCTAAAATTTTCCAGTATGTCCTGGTCGATGAATTTCAGGATGTTAATTTTATCCAGTATAATTGGTTGAAACTGATTGTCAGGGATCATAATGAGATCTTCGCTGTCGGGGATGATGCGCAGGCGATCTATGGGTTCCGGGGCGCAAAGGTCCAATATATTCGGGAGTTTAAAGAGAACTTTCCAGACGCCACCGTTATATCTCTGGAAGAAAATTTCCGGTCAACAGGGAATATCCTTACAGCCGCCAATGGCATTATTCGGCCTGATGGGGTTAAAAAAACTCTGTACACCAAGGCTGATGCCGGAGAAAAAATCAGTCTGGTTCAGTTTGCTGATGCCGAGAAAGAGGCTGAAGGTGTCGCAAAGAAAATTCTCGATCTTCGTCATTCACAAGGGGAGAGTTTCAATGATTTTGCAATCCTTTACCGCAATAATAGTTTGTCCAGGTTGTTCGAGGAAGCGTTGAGAAAAGCTCATATTCCCTATGAGCTGGTCAAGGATTTTTCTTTCTGGGGCCGTGAGGTTGTCAAGGACTCAATAGCGCTGCTTGAGTGCTATTTATTTCCTGATGACGTTCGTTCAAATGAATCATTCTGCCGGATTGTCAATAAACCTGCCCGTGCCGTGGGTCCGAAAAAAATCGAGAAAATTCAGGCGCTGGCTGAAGAAGCGAAGATTTCATTATTTCAGGCGGCAGAATTATTTTCGTCGCGCACAAAAGCCAAAAGTAATGAAAAGTTGAGGCTTTTCCTTGATCTGATCAGAAATTACAAACCAGAAAATCCAAATGCTCATATTTCATTCAGATTGAGTGAATTGCTCAATTTGACAGGGTATCGAGATATGTGCCGAACAAGACGGAAAAGTGAGGATGACGATCTCGCCAATATTGATGAACTTATTGAAGTTCTGAAGGATTATGATGACGTAGAAGACTTTTTCCAGCATGCTAAGCTCGATTGTCTGCCTGAAGGAACGCAGAAAGTAAAGCTCATGACCATCCATGCCTCTAAAGGAATGGAGTTCAAGAATGTTTTCTTGATCGGATGGGAGGCGCAGATCATTCCTAGTCCCCGTAGTGAGATCCCAAATGAAGAGCGGCGTCTGGCCTATGTCGCCATTACAAGAGCAGAGAAATTTCTGGCAATTACGTGGAGTAAATTTCGTAACAATAAAAGCGCTGATGCCAGCCGGTTTATTTATGAATTGCCTAGTGAAGTCGTTCAAAAGCAGTCGTGGGATTGTGACGCTGATGACTGAAAATTAAGGTAAAGAAGAAGAAAATTATGAGAGAAACTGTGCAAATATCGTTTCATGTTACGGGTGATGAGAAACGCCAGATAGATCACTATTGTCTGTCGCACAATATAACGATTGTGACTCTGATATTGCAGGCATTTAGAGTGATGGGGGTTCATGTGCCGAGCTATATTTATAGCTCGGTCAGACGGAGCGAATTTCCTGATGATAAATCATATAAAGATATGGAAAGCATAAGGGTTCGCATTCCTAAAGAAGTAAATTCATCATTAAGATACAATATGTCAATAAAAAAATGTAAAATGAAAGCTTTATTATTTGATGGTTTGTATAAAAATGGAGTATTTAAATATTAAAAAAGAAAATAAATACGTTTTTGTATTGTAAAATGTAGTCTATTTTGCTACATTTTTAATTGCAGAAAGAAATTTTCTTTCTGTCATGGGTTTAACACTCCCCTGAATTAAAAGGAAAAAATAATGGCTTTAAATTACGATTCCATACGGACTGTAACGATTAGTCTGGGTCAATATCGGTCCTATATTCAGAAACTGTATAGATACCGTATGTTGCAAAAAGAAGGATTCTTCTCAATAGCTGGTGAAGCTGGTGAATATCTTGAAACGTGCGGGGATAATGAAGATGCAATTAAAGAAGCTGTGCTGGATAATTACTATAATCACCACCTATTTAAGGATGCCGATTACAACAATCGGAAAGATTCTTACATAACAATCACCAGAGATCGTTTTCGGGAATTAATTATTGTCGAAAAGAAAATTGACCTTATTAATAGGTGGGCTATTGGTGGTAGCTATTATATAAAAGAAGGTTCTGTCAGTCAGGATATCTATAACAAGGTTGAAGCAATTTACTTCCCTATCAAATTTCACGGGCAACCTGCCTATAATAAACGGCCTCCGTTTTTGGAATTTATGGCAAAAGAAACTGAAAGTGACACCGTTGAGCTTCAAGAACCTGACGTAAATCCCGAAACAGAGGAATTGGTTCAGAAATTCATTGCCCTGGGAGGAAAGGAATGGGTCCAGGGTAGTAAGCGCCGGATTTATTTTAATAGCGATTTTCTGGCAGATTTAACGCTCTTGCGCCTCTCTAATTATGCCAGGTTTTATTTTGATGTGCCTACAATGAAATTTATGGCGACTGATATGAAAGATGAGGCCAAGCTTGAAATATCCAGGGCGATCATGGAGCAGTTGGGGACGCCCCGCTTATTAAAACGGTTCATATTGGTCGATATTGAGACAGATACGGTCATGGGGGATGTTGAAGCCCTGAATCCCCATGAGGCTATTGAGGATTATCGCCGGAGTGAGCAGCAACGCGAAGAATGTTATGTCCAGGTTACGTCTACTCATGGTGCGCCTGCCGGTGGTTATGTTGTTTATGAGGCTCTAAAAGAACGTAAGGAACTCGAATTTGATAAGCCGGATCTCGTTCGTAAAGAGTGTCTTCAGGCCGGTGTGTTTGCTGTTGATACCGGCCATATAGATCGTGTTTATATCGTTGAATCTGAGGATAATGACCAGAAGAAGCGGGTTAAAACCCTCATGAAATCTTCTTATGAGGATGTTTTCCTTGTTGATGATAAAGTATATCTTCAGAAGAGATTCCCATTTGATGGGAATGCTTGAGGTATAAAGTTAAGATAGTCAAATGGCCAGACTATCGCCTGGCCATTTGACTATGATAGTAATGAAACCTAATTTGAGACTGTGTTGCTCTTTTGCCACTATTGGCAAGACTTACTATAGCATAGTCAGTCTTGATGGAAAGATTAATATTTATTTATTTTAAATTAGTTAGGACATGAAAATGTCAGATATTTCTCCAGTTGATTGGCTCACAATATATGACGAAAAATATCCTCTCATGGGTGATCAAGTTCAATTCCTTCTCGATAATAAAGGAAAAAATGGTATTCCAGATTGGCCTCAATGGTGTTTCCTTCCAATAAATGGATGGTTCTCTGTCGTGCGTCGTACTTTTAATATTACCAATAATATGCCCTGTAACCTTGTTCCTGATGTTTATCGTCTCGCTGCTATCGGATCATGGCGGTATAGTCAGGGTATCTATCGTTTTGATGAGTCTTTACTTGAAGCTCTTAAAAACACTCCCATTACTCGCAAATTTTCATCCGATATTTTCTTACGCTTGCCTGAATGGTCTATTTACGTTGAAACACCGGGTTTCATGTTCCCAGAGCCTTTTTTAGCTCCGGTTTTTGGTTTCTGGGTTCATCTCATATACGACGAAGATCCAGGCGCTCATTCCCAATTACGCTTCCTTTTCAATATGCTCGTTCAAAATGAAATTTTTCTATTGCCATTCCCTTTTAATCTTGAGTGCAATTCTCTTGAGGATGCCGTCAACGATTTCTTCTGCAACATTCACGATATGTTCCCTGATCTTCCTCATAATATAACTTCAAAATTCAATAGCTATCAAAAGGGCATGGCCCTTTCTATTGCTCCTTTCCTCTCTCTCGTTCTTTATCTCTGTTCTCATTCCCCTGAGATAGACGATCAGGCTTTCTCTTCTTCTCCCATTTATGCAAAACCTTTAAAAACCCATTCCGGTTTTCGGTGGATGCCTCCTTTTGACGTCGCTATTAGAAAGGTCGGTAATCATATCGGTAAAAATATTCGCGCAGTTTATGAGGCCGCTGATCTCTTGTCAGATCTTCAGATAAAAGAAAAATTCCGTAACCCTCGGTGGAACTTTTTTTATCTCGCCCAGAACTCGGGTAAAGCATCATTTATCTGTCGTTGGTCCCCTCCGCATATCATCAAGCTATAACACGTCCTCTTTTCCCTTGATCTTCTCTTGCTTTCCCTTTATGATCCTCCCAGAAAAAGCGTTGTTCTTATTTCCTTTAGTGTCATCGTTTTTTCCTTTTATTTTAAATAAAAGTGTTACCCAGACCCCGTCTCTCTTTTGAGCGGGGTTTGTGGTTTTTAGCTCCCTATTTACTCTTTCTCTCTTTTCATGTCATATTCTTCTCGATCATAGTGAAAAATCTTTTTTCTCTCTGATTAGGATTAGTTTCCAGGCTCTGTCTTTCATTAGGCAGGGCCTGTTTCTTTTTCGGTGTGCTCTTCTGGGCGTCTCACAGGCTTAACGCCTGTGACCGCGCTCTACTGCGCGCCTATGGCGCTCCGCCAAGCCCCCTTCAGGGTCTTGGCCCTTACGGGTAACGATCGTTGACGCTGTCTTATACCGCAGATCTCGACACGGCCAGACAGCCTTTCAGGCTGGCCTGCGGCTCTCCTGCTCCGCACTCGATCTGACTTGTGAGTAATTGCATAATACTAATTGATTAAATGCTTAAAAGTAAGTGTTTTGTGTGTAATTTATTATGTCAAATATAATAAAACACTCTTTTGTGAATAGTTTATGTTATAATTTTATTGTATTTTTATTGATTAATTATTTGTTTTCATGTATTTATATAATGACAAAAGATAAACATTCTTTTGTTGAGGTTTAACACTCCTCTGAAACTAAAAGGAAATGTCATGAATACTTATGAAATGAAGCAGGAAAAACGCCGTGAGCGTCTTTACCATCTCGCTAATCAGGCGGAAGAACAAGCGTTAACAGCCTCCGTGGAAGGTAATCGCCTTCTTGCCATCATTCCTCCGGGGCAACCTATTCATGTTGGTCATTACAGCGAAAAAGCAGATAGGGCCTTACGGGCCAGAATTAACGATAAATTTGCCAGATCAGTAAGCCTATCCCAAAAAGCTGAAGATCTCAGGGAAAAAGTCGAAACTGTTGGACGCGGAGGAATTTCAAGCGATGACCCGGACGCTGTTATCAAGTTAGAGAAAAAACTCGCCCAAGCTATTGAGGTCTTAGAGAAAGCCAAAGAAGAAAATAAGCTTGCAAGGAAAGCTGACCGGGACGCGCTAAAGGCGCTCGGTAATAGCGAAAGAGAAATTGATGATCTCATTAGATTTAGGGGACACGGACCCGTTATAATGGGTAATAAGAGGGCAAATGTTAAACGCATTGAAGAGCGCATTGCTCATCTAAAGAAACTCGCCCAGAGAAATGATGTTGAAAAGGTTTTTGACGGCTTCACTTACCGTGAAGACATCGCCGAAAATCGCATCATGTTTATTTTTGAAAGCAAGCCTGATGATAAAGCGCGTGACATTTTAAAAGGTAAAGCCTTTAAATGGTCTCCGAACCGGGGCGCCTGGGTGCGGAAACTTTCAAATAGTGCTCTTTGGGCCGCCCGTGATGTTATTGTGAAACTCAGTCCATCTTGATTGATGTAAGGTGAGCTATAAAGCTCACCTTATTTTTTAACGGCCCTGGTTGTCCCAAACTTGGGCCATTCGCGCTTGTTCTCCACGCTTACCACACATTATCCACCGGAACGCCTGCGCTATTGGGGCGCGCTTATCCGGTGGATAATGTGCTCCGCTACGCTCCGGCCCTAAAGGGCTGGAAAGCATGGATAACCTCATAAGGCCATGAGTGCCAGAATTAGCGATTAAGTCAAATGGTAGGTCCTCGCCATGCTCCCCCTACGGGGTGCGCGTGGCTGTGCGTGGCTCTGGTCCCGGCCGCCACTACGTGGCCGCCGCATTTGACTAAATCGCTAATCCCGGCAGTCCTGAAGGTGTCGGGACGAAAGGCGTCGCTGCGCTATCCTTTCGTCCCTTACGCTCCGCTAAGGGTCGAACAAAAGGCTGGTATTTTTTATTGCGCTTTACAAGTGGTTTTTTTTGGCAGAAAACTGCGATTTTTTCACATTCTATGCTTGTTTTTTCTTATTATATGTGGCATATAATAAGGCATGACGAAAGGCCAGATGGTCTGGCTTTACGGTCATACAAATAGGAGGGTAAGCCTATGTCAAATACCACCACAAAAACAGGTGATAAAACCACTGTTTTGGCGCGTGAAATCCCCTTTAATCGCTTGTTCCGTTCTGAAAAAAACGTCCGTAAAACTGACGCAGCGGCAGGAATCGAGGAATTGGCAGCAAGCATTAAATCAAACGGTCAGCTTCAGAACCTTGTGGTAGAAAAGGTTGGGAACAAGTTCGGTGTTGTTGCCGGTGGCCGCCGCTTGCAAGCTATTGCTTTGCTGGTAGAGCGTGGCGATCTCCCGAAAACAACGCCAGTTCTTTGCCGCGAGGTTACGGCCGACGATGCCCATGAAGCCAGTCTTGCCGAAAATGTCTTGCAAATTGCCATGCACCCGGCAGATCAGTTTTTAGCTTTTGCGCAAATGATAGATAACGGGTTGAGCGTTGAAGAGGTGGCAAACCGTTTCGGTACTACGGTATCAATCGTGAATAAGCGTCTGAAGCTGGCCCGTGTCTCGCCTAATGTAATGGCTGCGTATCGTGAGGGTAAATTATCACTCGAAATCGTCATGGCCTTTACGATCACGGACAACCATGACGATCAGGATGCCTTGTTGCAGTGGATTGACTCGTTACATTACACCCCCACGCCCGAAAACATTCGTTCACGTCTGTTGTCGGATCAGAAACTCCGCTCAGATGCGGTTTTGGTAAAATTCGTTACACTGGACGCATATCAGGCCGCAGGTGGTTATATTGCCGCTGACCTGTTCTCTGAGTATTCATATTTGCTGGATATGCCCTTGCTGCATAAACTGGCTGAAGAAAAACTTGCACGACTGAAAACGGAAATCCTAGCGGATGGATGGTCATGGGTTGAACTGGCTGAAACAACGCCGAGTTGGGCATATTACGCGCCGCGTGTCTATCCAGAAGGTCAGCCACTTCCCCCAGAATCGCAGGCTGAAATGGATACGTTGACAGCTCGCTATGAGGAATTGGTGGCTATAGCCGAACAGTCAGAGTTCACAGACGCACAGGAAGACGAGCTGCGCAACATTGAACAAGCCCAAAACCAGATAATGAAACGGTTTCAGAAATATACCGACAAGCAGAAAGCGGGGGCCGGCGTCATCGTTTTGACAGGGACTTACAATATAGGCTCAGTCCATTATGGCATAAGCAAGCCGGTTTCTCAAAAGGACAAGAAACGTGCCAATTCTGAAACGGGAGAAGAAGCGGTCATTCCAGACTCTGTTTCAATTCCTGCGAGCCTCCGTAACGAATTGTACGATATCCGCACTTCTTCTCTTCAGGCCGCATTATCGAAAGACCCGGTAATGATTTTGCGGGCGCTGGTATTTTCCTTGTTTTCTGAAGCTCACAAAACTGTAATTCCCGTGGAAATTCACACGGCTCTCTCGGAAAAGCATAACGAAAATAAAGCGTTAAATGCTGCCCAAGCCTTCGTCACTTCAGTACAAAACCCTTCAGAGATGCCACAGCCTGACAAACTCTGGCCGTGGCTATTGATGAAGAAAGAAAGTGAATTAGTTCGGCTTCTTGCGAGCGCGGTCATTAGTGGCATCACAGCCAGAAATCAGAACTGGATGGAAACCGAGACAGATCAAATGGATGCTGCGGGACGTATTGCTCAAACCATTGGCCTAAACGTTCTGGATTGGTGGAAACCCGATGCTGACAACCTGTTCTCACGTTTACCAAAAGTGCTTATTGCCGATTTTATGCAGGACATGGGGGAAGTGCCCAAGGATTGGCAGAAGATGAAGCGCGCTGATTTGGCGATTGCCGCAGCACAGAAAGCTCAAGAAACGGGCTGGCTACCTAAATTTATGAGAACCCCAGCTTCATCAGTTCCAGAGGAAAAATCCGAAACGGCATAAACTTTTTGGAAGCTCTGGGTCCTAACAGACCCAGAGCTTCAATTTTAGGATTGCAAATGACAACGTTATGCGTCAAAAAAAGAAGATCAGCACGCTTCACCAATTACGGTCTGGCTTCTTGGCTTACCCTCCATTTTGCCTTGAAGCGTGTTGGTCTCCCCCCCCCAAAGCTGATAGTGAAAATAACTTCAACTATGTGCTTGTTATGCTCTATTATATGCATCATATAATAGAGCATAACAAAAGATCAGGTGTTCTGGCTTCTCGATCTTAAAATAGGAGGGTAAGCCTATGACAAATACAGCAGGAGGGGCTTGTGGTTTTTTATGGAAATATTCAGAATAAAAACTAGAACGGCCAAGCGAAAACTTGGCCGTTCGTTTAGCGCTCAATATTATTTTAACTTACATATAAGGTTCTATAGCTCTCATAGTAAATGAAAATTATGATTAATGTCAATATATATATGGATAAATATGTTTTATTTTAATAAATACGACAAATTTTATATAACAGCACAAACTTAGGACCGGGTTCTATTCCGCGCCTTTGGCGCTCCACCAAGCCCCCTACGGGGTCTTGGCCCTAACGGGTAACGATCCCTGACGCGCTCCCTCATAAACACTTTGCATATGACAGGCAGCTCTCGCCCTGGACGTTCAGGATGGTCGGGTAAAAGGCTGATGTTTTTCATTTTTTTTGCATTTTTTACTTGTCTTCTATTATATGTGGCATATAATAGAATAACGAAAGGCCAGATTGGCTGGCTATGAACCTCAAAGCCAATCTCATTGAGCCTGGCAGTAAAGTGATTTATCTATACCCAACGAATTGACGCTGTGATGACCGGTCTTGATAAAACAAAAAAACTGACTTACTTCGATATTCCCGCTGATGTGCGGGGGCAGATTGAGCTTTACGTTAATAACAATAACACCTCTTTGCAGCACACTATTTTGCTCGCTCTTTCAAAAATGGGGGTGCATGTCGAACAGGACGATCTCACCGTCTTGCGGAAACGTCACCTGAAACCTCGTACGTCAAAGAAAGATGGGCCTGTTGGTCTCTCAGTTTACATCCCAAATTATGTCCGCATTAGTGCTGAAGAGATTCTTCGCAATACCCCTAACATGCGGCTGGTTAATCTCTTGTTGGCTGGCTTGCAGAAGTTGGGCTTGACGGTTGACGATCAGTTTTTAACTGCTGGTTTTTCTTGGATCTCGTTTAGGCCATAAATCAAGCCTCATAGGTGAGGCACTTTGTCTCTTCCTCTGATAGCTCTCTGGGCGCCTCTCAGGCTTATGCCTGGAACCAAGATGCCCCATGACGGCTTGGGATGGTCGGGTCATTATTACCTCTTTGAGGAATTATGATTATGTTCTTTAATATTTTCTTTTATAAGTTCGTTTATTTTGTCGTTAACATCTTTCAGAATTGTTTCCGCCTCTTCGTAGGTTGGTTTAATATCAGATGTAAATAATGCATACGATGAGGCTCCCCTAATGTAACCCTCAACTAACCATTCAAAATGGTCAGCAATTAATTTATCTGCGTTAATACTTTTTAATTGTATTAGAAGCATATAAAATATTTTTTGAGTGACGTCTTCAATAAAAGCCTCTCGTGATTCTCTGCTCATGACTATACATCCTCCATTTCCTATCAAATTTTACGGTTAGTTTATGTAATATACCATCCGAATTTCAGCTAAGACTTCAATAGCTCTGATTTAATTTTGGTCATTTAAAGATCAGTACTTCGTATTTTGTGTAGAGTATCTGAAACATCGTATTCAAAATCAACTATCGTTGCGTCCCCCTGGCATGCCAGGGGCCACGCTCTACTCCGCGCCTATGGCGCTCCACCAAGCCCCCTTCAGGGTCTTGGCCCTTACGGGTAACGATCGCTGACGCAGCTCACTCTACGGACAATCTCACAGCCTCACAGGGCCTCTCTTCTGTATCAGCTCCGGTATGTGCCAGAATTAGCGATTAAGTAAAATGGTTGGTCCTCGCCATGCTCCCCCTTCGGGGTCCGCGTGGCTCTGGTCCCGGCTGCCACTACGTGGCCGCCGCATTTGACTAAATCGCTAATCCCGGCAGTCCTGAAACTGTCGGGACGAAAGGCGTCACTGCATTCGCTTTCGTCCCTTACGCTCCGCTAAGGGTCGAACAAAAGGCTAATGTTTTTAATTAATTACATAAATAATAAAAATAAATATTAAATAATAATGAAATTATTTTATTTACAATATAAGTATATTGTTGACTTAATATTATATTTTTGATAAAAAATTTTATCAACAAAGCGTTGATAGGTTGGCCCTCACCAAGAAGGGCAAGGAATTATATTATGACAAAAGTGCCAATGCTAAAAGCTGATCTCAATATGATTGATGAAAACCGCTCTAAGGCGATTTCATTATTTGAAGAAGCATGGGGACTCATAAAACAGGCTCAAACGTGTGTCGAGGTCGCTTCAATGGGAGACCGTTATGACATTCTGGAGTGGCGTAACTATTATGATCTTTTAATAAGAAAGTCTTCTAACAATAAATTTGATAAAGGCGCTTTAACCAAAGCTATTGATGAAAAGATTTGGTCCAACCTTCTTATTAAAAGTCCTCTCTGGGCCTTGTTGGATGATGAAGGGAAAGATGCCTTTAGGCGTGATATGGAAAAATCTCCCATCGAAGCCAATAAAGAAAATATCATTTCAACATTAAGGAACCTTCAGGAAAACGCCGATCTTTACTTTGAACGGGGGGTCGTAAATATCTTTCGCCGATTAAGCGGAATTTACAAATCTCATGACCCATTTGAAATTAAGAAAAAGGTCATTATAAAAATCTTTTACGGACCTTATAGGTTTTCAACAGACAATACGTCTCAATTAGTTGACCTTGACCGTGTCGCCCATGTTCTGAATGGCAAAGTTTTCTCTTCGGATTATTCCTATGGGCTTGTGGGCGCTGTGCGAGAGGCTAAAAAAACTTTCGGAACATTTGAAACCGATTATTTTTCTGGCAAAGTTTGCAAAAATGGTAACGCTCATATTGAAATCAAACAGCCTGAGCTTGTAAAACAGATTAATCGCATCATTGCTCATTTTTGCGGTGCGGTTATCCCTTCCAAAAAACCCGTATGAACTCTATAAGGAGTTCATGACAACCGCTACTAAAGTGCGACGTAGACACGTCGCACTTTCCCCTTCTTCCTTCAAGATCGGTGATACCCTTTGGCTTATTGAGTGCCAGGATAATAAGGGCTGCTTTTGGCATATCGTTCAATATGACAAGCCTTTTGTTCAACGACCATCAGGATGGATTAAGACCATAAATGGCGTTTCTTTTTCCCTCATTGGTAAAGCTGTCATTTCAGAACTTGGCCGGGAACCTGGGACTGTTCGATATAAACGCTTGAAATGCGATACGTCTTTTTTTGAAATAAGGTAATGATAAAATGGAAAAGATTTCACAAGTTCTTGTAAAACTTTTCTCAGATGTTCTTGCTGCCTACGGTCGCGTTGCTTATGTGATGGCTATCATGGCGCTCTGCACATTCATGGTGGTTGAACATGATGAGGCAATGCGACCTCCTATGGCATCGTAGTCACTGGAACTGTCTTTGTGTCTCTCTACAGAAAGACGCTCTATGTCTGGTGCCTTCCCTTTTGTTGGATCTTCTCAAAAAAAGACAAGCATGAAATAATTGGCGGTTCCTAAGGGCGTCTCACAGGCTAACGCCTGTGACCGCGCTCTACTCCGCGCCTATAGCGCTCCGCCAAGCCCCCTTCAGGATCTTGGCCCTTACGGGTAACGATCGCTGACGCTATCCTTATTTCTCGATCACGACACCGCCAGACAGCCTTTCAGGCTGGCCTACGGCTCTCCTGCTCTGCACTCGATCTGGCTTGTATTGACTTTTATAATATAAACTACGTATTTGCCGAAATAATAAAAGTGTTGTGCTTGATAAATACTCTTTAATTGATAATAATTAAGGAAAGTATTGGCGTATTTAATATTTTTATATTGACTTTATTTTTTATTTGTCGTATGTTTATAATAACAAAAGGAAGTAAATTCTTTTTTTAAGAGTCTAAACACTACTCTTATTTTAAATAAAGGGAATATTGTTATGCAGTGTGTGAAATTAGCCCCCGTGTTCGAGGCAGAAAAAATTCTTAAAGTTTTCGCTGATGAGCGGCTTAATCTGGATAATTTAAAAGCTGTTCTTCGTTATGACAATACAACGGGAGATTTTGATGATGTTTTTGACATCCTGCCCGAATTGAAGATCGAGCCTTTTCGGAGGTTAGAAACAAGCCTCAATGGAGCATTATTCCATAATTTTTGCACGGCTTTTAACAATATTTTTGAGGCGTGCCTGCCATTTACTCCTCTCTATAAACTAAAAAGCGAGTTAGCTTGCCAAATTATTGTCAGATCAATTGTCAGATCAAAAGTTACGCGGGATGCTATTCAGCATTATTTTGAGAGATCTGAATATGAGGGGTATGCTGGTCGGGTTTCCAGATATTGGGATGCGTTCGTCGAAATTAATATAGATGAGCAAAATGACCGGCTTAAAAATGATAACGAGTATTGGAAAAACTCATTGATGAATGAAGAGTGGTTTCAGGTGGCTCTTAATGCCTATAACGCAAATCCAGATCAATTGATTTACCCAGAGGATGACTGTAATCCATTCATTAATGACGCTGATATTCCAGAAAAACCAGAAAGAATGCCATTTTTTGGGTTTAAGGAATAATTTTTAAAAGTTTCTGTCCAGATTGTGACATATCTGGGCAGTTTTCTTTCTCTTTTGCCCACGCTTACCACATATTATCCACCGGAACGCCGCGCTATAAGGGCGCGCTTATCCGGTGGGTAATATGCTCCGCTTCGCTCCGGCCCTAAAGGGCTGGAAAGCGTGGACAACCTGACGGGGCATTTTTGTTTGGGGCCGCTCTTTACACTCATTAGTAGATCGTTTATACACAAACTACTTCCCCATTTTATGGGGATGAACCACTTTTTGATTTAAGAAAAGTATGTGGTGCATACAACTTCCCTGTATCTGCGGGGATTTTTTTATCTGAAAATCATATTCTTCTGGGCGTCTCACAGAAGAACGCCTGTGACCGCTGGCGATCTAATATGAGCTTGGATTCTATTCTCGCTGATGGCTTGGAGTTTGCTGCTCCGGGCCTTCGTTATATCCGTGCGCATGATCGGTCGAAACGACAAAAAAGGAAACCATCGACCTTACTTCTCTGATTTCTTTTTCTTTTCTTCTTCAGCTTCTATTACTTGCCGAATGTAATTTTCCCACATTCCAGATCTAACAGCTTCCTTTGCGATATTAATCAAATCAGAAATTGGGTCTATAAAAGCATTACTAACTTTTGCATCAACTTGAGTTTCAATTGTAACAGAATAAGTATATCCATCAGCCGGTTTTTTTGTTGATTCTTCAAACACTTTCACGTATATATCATTATTATCTCTACATACTCGCACTTGATAATCTAAATTATTGTGAGAAAATTTTTCTATTACTTTTACTGTCATTTATATAATCCTTAATTAATTATGATTTATTTATGGTAGTCTCAATCTCAATCTAAAACAACATCAATTTGCTTCTTGCCGTGCATGGCCTACCTGGGCGTCTCCCTGCCCTATCGGGCATGGACCGCGCTCTACTCCGCGCCTACGGCGCTCCACCAAGCCCCCTTCAGGGTCTTGGCCCTAACGGGTAACGATCGCTGACGCAGCTCACTCTACGGACAACCTCACGGCCACGCGAGATCTCTCTTCTGTATCAGGGCCGGTAAGGGTCGAACAAAAGGCTCTTATGAGCTTTCTCCTTTTCTACTGTTTGGATTGCGGAGTATGAGATGTTTTGACAGGAACGGGATTCTTTTCCAGATAAGCCAAGATTCCGGTTGTCCAGTCAGCCATTTCCGGGGGGAGAGGGGTTCTGCCCCGCATCCAACTTCTTACAGTTTCTTCAGAGTAATGAGATTTTTTTGCAAACTCGCTTCTTGATAAGCCGAGTTTTTCTAAAAGTGTTCTGAAATGGTTTTCCGGCATTTTTAATCTTTCTACAAATAGGGACCAATTGACAGGCCAATCGTTAATCCAACTATGGCCGCAGCAACGTAAATAATTTGTCGATTTTCTCGATTAGAGAGCCAATAGGCTAAATTATCCATTTCATCATCCCTTTCGTTGGGAGGAAGCGTAAGCTTCCTCCCTGTCTCGCCTTATTTGCAGACGTGACGACTGATAAACGTCCCCACAGCAATAGCCGTAGTGACGATGGTGCAAACAATGCGCACAACGTCTATTACTAATTTAATTGAGGATAGTTTTTCAGGTTTCATGGGATTCCTCCATTACTGCCGAGGATAATTCCATCGGCTCAATTATTATGGCATTTTTGCACGGTTGGTACAAGATATATTTTCAATTTTTGCAAAAAAAACGCCAAACTGCCAATTTGGCAGCTTAGTCATATTCATGGTCCCGGTCGTCCTCTGTCTCAGCGCCGTGTGTGCCGGGATTAGCGATTAAGTAAAATGGTTGGTCCTCGCCATGCTCGCCATGCTCCCCCTACGGGGTGCGCGTGGCTGTGCGTGGCTCTGGTCCCGGCCGCCACTACGTGGCCGCCGCATTTGACTAAATCGCTAATCCCGGCAGTCCTGAAATTGTCGGGACGAAAGGCGTCGCTGCGCTATCCTTTCGCCCCTGACGCTCCGCTAAGGGTCGAACAAAAGGCTTTCGATTTTCTTTCTTTTTAGCAAGAAAAAATCATATAAGAAAGTTCAATAAATGGCGGTTTTCTGCCGTTTTTCTTGTGTTTTTCCTTGCTAAAAGTGAGCCATTATGCTAGCTTGAAATTACTGAATTGGTGATATGTTTCTTTTAAATCACAACTAATTTTTAGCGGATGAAAAAGTAAAATGAATCATTTTAAGACATTTACTGAACAAGACGTTGAGGCAGTAAAATCCGGGGTTTCTTGTGCCTATATTCTTGAACAATTCGGATTTAATATTGATAAAAAAGCAAGTTCACAAAACAATCAAAAATATAAAAGGGGATCTCCATCCGATAAAATTATTATCCTCAATCATCAAGGAAAAGGTTGGTGGAACGCTCTCGCGGATGAAAAAGGGGACGTAATTGATCTCTATAAGCTCTTGTCGGGAAAATCCTACCCTGTTGCAATGGGAGATTTGACCAAATTAATTGGTTTTTTACCAAAAAATGTTCCTTATGTTGACCCCCTTAAATCGAGTGAAAGGGGAGATGCTGATACTTTGAGTCCCAGACAACGCTGGTTAAAAAAACGCATCTTGTTCAAAAATTCCGATATGTGGAATTACCTAGTCAAAACCAGATGTTTATCCGAGCGTATTGTTCGTATGGCCGTCAATACCAATGTGATCCGTGATGGGTGGAAATCAATCTGGTTTGCTCATACCAATGACGAGGGCATCGTTACTGGTGCTGAATTGCGTGGACCTGACACACATCTCTGTCTTGCACATACCGAAAAACGTCTCTTCAGGTTTCAACCCAATCCAAAATTGCCAGTGAAACGCTTTATCATTACTGAAGCGGCAATTGATGCGTTGTCTTTTGCTAGTTTGGACGATGAAATGGCTCCCGACACATTATATGCGTCCACTGCTGGGGGAATGAGCAATACAACCATTGATTCCATAAAGAACATATTAGAGAAAATGCAAAAAATTCCGGGTTCGGAATTTATTATCGCTACAGACGATGATCGTGCAGGAGATATTTTTGCTGATCGTCTCTTGGGGTTTGCTCTGGAATATGGCGTACAAACCTATCGCAGACTGCCCCCTGGTCGGGCAAAGGATTTTAATCAGGCCCTGAAGAACAAGATGATATCTGCCTAATTGTATGAAAATCTTATTTGTCATAATTCTTTAAAGAATGATAAAAAAATTTATAAAAGCGCTATCAGAAAGGAAAATCTTTCACTTGGTATTTATATAAATACTTAATAATATCTTTTAATACAAATTTTATATGGTATTTCGATTTGTTATAAGTGGCATACACACTAATTTTGCAAAAAATTTATTTTATTACATAGTGTTGTGTTGTTTTTTCTTTAATAAACAATTGCTTTCTGTCAATCTCTCAGGTAAATAACTACAACATTAAGGAATGCCTTTCATGCGCAGTTAGGTAGTTTCTTCTGCACATTTAGTCTTGTTTTGATCTTCTATGCGCGTAACGGATCTCCTTGGTTAACTCTCTGTATAAGGGGGACTAGGAATAGTCGTTTCAGGCTCTGTCTTTTATGGCAGGGCCTGTTTTTTTTGTGAGGTCTTGCAAATTATGCGCCAAAATGGACACAATCTCAGATATCGCCGATTTTACACCATTTTATGCCGGTGGCTCTGTCAATTTTTATATGCGAGTAGCAATAGTCTCTAAGATCATGACTTTGTTTGTCATACATATATCCCGCAGAGAAACCCAATAATAAAACTGCTGCTAAAATAATAAAAATTTTGCTGATAGCAATAATTTTTGCTGTTTTATAAAATCTGTTTTCAAAAATTGGAAGTTTTTCCTTAATAATTTCTCCTGATTTTCTTTCGATTGAATCACTAATGCGTGTAATAATGTCTGATACAATCAGGTCGGTTTTGGCTTGGTTTATTTTTAACTGATTATTCATGCTTTCTGAGCATATGTTCCTTAATTGCTCAATTTCATTTCTGCCTACAGTAATCTGAGTTGTAAACTCGTTCGTTGCCTGATTGATTTCTTTTATTTGTGAGGCTCTGTTAATTGATTCTTCTGACAGTTGAGAGGAGAGCGTAATCACATGTTTCTGAATGACTTTTGACCATTGATAAAGCGGTGTATTAGGCATAATGCCCTCTGCGTAGAGGGCATTATCAAGTTGTTCCTGAAGTTGTTCGATTTCTTTTGTTTGCTGTGTCATGGCAAAAATTTCTCAGCTCCAGACAATTGGATGGATTTTTCTATATCCTCGAAAAATTTTTTGATACAAAAGCGGGCCATGGGATTAAACTTATGTCCGTTTTTGCCTTCCATGCCTTCCATCACTTGTTGGAACGATAATCCAGAGGCAAGAACATCATTCATATAACGTAATTTTGGCATACTAATCGTAGATAGTTTAGTTCGTTGCTCGAAAAATTCGCATCTATCATGGGTGATAACTTTATTATACATTTTGTTTGGTGGGATTCCATCTGGAACAGTAAATTCATTGAAAACAAGGATGCTTTTCTCTGGATGGAAGCCAACATCTTCCCAAATTTTTTTAATAAAATCAAAATCTCCATTAGCGGTACCACACATAAACAAACCAACAATGGTGATACCTAACTCTTTACCTGCATCGATAAGACTCATTGTCGTTGAATAATCTTTAATGAGCTGGTCGCCGCCCCCTACATCTAATAAAAGACTTTTTTGTTCTTCTATCGCTTTTCCAAATGCACTATCGAGCCATTCTTCCATAGTGACTTTATCAGGGGCATTAGGGCGCTTTAATCCGTATTTTTCATAGAGAGGGCTGGCAGATAAACCTGTATTATTTCTGTCGGCATCTCCCATAATGATTGATCTGCCCGCGTGAATAGCCCGCTCAGACAAAACTTGAAGCAAAGTTGACCCTCCAAGCCTACCTCTTCCGACTTTTATGAGTACTATTGGTTTCCTGACTTCCTCGCAATTTGAGGATGAGGCATTTTTAATGGTCTTCATACGATTTCTCATCAGTTAGTTTTTTTACAACCAACCAATTATAAAAGGCCTTTTTGTGAGTCAGGTTATGCTATACCAGGGATACGGGCTAGCATGTCTAAAAAACGCCTCTCGTCGTTTGTCAGATCACTATTCGGTTTTGCGTTACCTATTGCCCAACACACCTTGGCCCATTGTATTTCAAGATCGAAATAGCTGAGTCTTGGATACCCAGGCATATTCTCGTAGTAATCAAAATTTTTTCCGTCTGGTGTCCTGGCCGTCGCCGTCAAGGGGGCTAAAGCTGTTAGAGGGATATTATCTGGGAGTCCTTTGGGTCGTGGTCCTATATAGCTATCCTGCGACTTCTCGGTGAATGATATATTGGTCGGAAGGCCTTCTGCTTGTCCGATCATGTTAGAGAAAGTTTTTATAGCTTCATCTGTTGCTCGATCGTTTTCTTTTGGCTTTCTCTCAATTTTTATAAGGTCATTTTCTTGAGGGGAGGGATCATTTTTTCTTGTTCGGGCAATTTTGCGTCTGACTTTGAACCAGGCTTTTCTTGTATTTCCAGGGTTGGGGGGGGCGCCATTGGCGGTAGTTATGCCGTGAGTCACCATAATTTTGGAAATGTCTTCCCATTTTATTTGTTTGCTCTCACGTAATTTTTCAAAAAAGTCAAAATTTTTTATAAAGAAAGCATACATCGGAGATGAACTTTCTTTAGATGCTTCTGCCAAGGCATCGCATAAACTTTCATTATCTATTTGTTTGCTCATTAAAATTGTCCAAATTGCTTTTTCCTAGTTTGTATATATTGGCATATTTATTCCTACTTTGTCTTTACTCTGTCCCCACTCTGTCCCCGCTCTGTCCCCGCTCTGTCCCCACTCTGTCCCCGCTCTGTCCCCGCTCTGTCCCCACTCTGTCCCCACTCTGTCCCCGCTCTGTCCCCACTCTGTCCCCACTTTTTTCTTCTTCCATATACAAATGCACCCAAAACGGTGCCCTGTTTTTTTGAGAGAGAATTTTTCAGACGGCTAAAACGATCATTCATCAGATTGGTGAGATCCACGGCGACATGAACGCTCTGCCGGTTTGCTGATCTATTCTGTCATGGGACTAGCTGATCATATCATTCATCACAGCAATAAATTGTGCATAATTTCATAATAATATCACAATAATTTCATAATATTGACTTATTTAAGAACATAACCTGTTGCCTGGCCATTGGTTAATTGTCTTATTGTTGTTCATTATATTCGTAATATTTAATTGAAATATTTCCTTCTTTCGGGGATAGGACGCAACTATGGGTATTGAAATACGTTCCAGAGCAGCGGTGATAAAACTGGTCATTGCTTTATTGTTACTTCTTGTCATCTGGACTGTTGTCTCATCGCTTGTTTTCCTTATGGGAACGGGGCTGTCCAGCTCATTCAAATACCCCTTCTATCAATGGTGGCTCTATTTCCTTTATGGCCGGGATGATGACACCGTCGTCAGATGGTTGAAGATCGGGGCGATTGTGGGGGCGGTGGCTGATGCTGCCTTGATCGTGGCACTTGTTACAACCGCCCTGAAAAGCGGTTCTTCATTACGCCGCTCCCTGTTCAATAAATCCCGCTCCCCTGTCCGTGGTGCTTCTGAAAATCACGGCCATGCGGACTGGATGAGCATGAAGCAGGCGCTTCAGCTCTTCTCCGGCCCATCCCCTGACTATGGCGGTATTGCCATTGGTGAGGCTTACCGGGTCGATCAGGATAGCTGCGCAAAAATACCGTTCATTCCCAAGGACAAGAAGAGCTGGGGCAAGGGTGGAAAAGCCCCTCTGCTGATTGATTCCTGCGAGAATGGCTCCACTCATAGCCTTGTGTTCGCCGGCCCAGGTTCATTCAAATCGACATCCGCCATCACCACCATGACAACATGGACAGGCTCCACCGTGGTTCTGGACCCCAGCACGGAAATCGGCCCCATGCTCCGCAATTACAGGGAGTCACTCGGCCATACGGTCCATGAGCTGCAACTGGGCGGCGATGTGGGCTTCAATGTGCTGGACTGGATTGACATCAATTCACACGAAGCCATGACAAATATTCAGGATGTGGTCTCATGGATATGTCCCGAGAGCAAGGGACAGAACCAGTCAGGCGAGGACTTCTTCGACCAGGCAGGGAAGGACCTTGTTACATGCCTGTTAGCGGACATGCTTTATAAACCAACGCTTCCAAAAGAAGACAAAACCTTACGGACATTAAGAGCTGCCATATGTACGCCACAAAACGAAATGAGGATCTTGTTAGACATAATCCATGAAAAAAGCACTTCCTCCTATGCCCGCGATCTTGCAGGTTCGATCAAGGGGCATGTGGAGGAGACGTTCTCTGGCATTTACGGCAATGCCGACAACAAGACCTCATGGCTCTCCAACCCCGCCTTTGCTGATCTGGTATCAGGGAACAGCTTCCATTCATCGGACATTACCAGCGGCAAGACGGATATCTTTGTTCAGCTTCCCCTCCGTGCTCTGGAAAACACCCCTGAAGTCGGGCGGACCATCATCGGGGCGCTGCTCAATACGGTCTATGATGCCGATGGCAAGACAAAGGGCCGCGTGCTCTTCCTGCTCGATGAGGTCGCCCGCCTTGGCCCCATGAAGATCATGGCTATTGCTGCCCGTGATGCCGGTCGTAAATATGGCATCACACTGCGCCTTCTCTACCAGTCAGTGGGGCAGCTTGAGGAACAATGGGGGCGTGAGGGAAAGCGTGCCTGGTATGACGCGGCCGTGCACCGCACCTATGTGGCCATCTCCGATCTGGATACGGCCAGGGAGCTATCAGAGACGTTTGGGCAATATGGGGTGATCGCCGCCTCGGCCGGGAGCAGCAAGGGAAGCGGGAACTCTCAAGGCACGAATGTAAGCTATCAGGAAATCGCGCGGTCCCTCATCGGACCGGAAGAGCTGCTTAATGACACCCGTGTGGATGAAGCCTTTATCGTGGTCAGGGGCGGCCGCCCCCTGCGTTGCGGCACGCCGATTTACTTCAGGCGGCCCGAGATCAGCGCTAAAATATCCGCCAACCGCTTCAGCAACGCAAAGCCATAAAGGACACCAGACAGGCCATCGGGCACGCCCCGAAGGCGGACAGCCTGACAAGCGGTGCCCACCAGCTCCATGAGGCCGCGCACTCTGTGACGATCAAACCCGTTTCCGTTACGCCGGAGGACATTCATAAGGCTACGTCCCGAGATGCTACTTCTGTCCATGAGCAGGCGGCTAAATCGTCGGAGACGGCGGAGAACAAGGCCGCGCAAATACCCTCTCAACCAGCGAGACGGTCTACCGAAAACCCGTATCTGGACATTCTTTACCGTGAAGGGGAGGAGTTAAAGAGAGAAAGACAGGAACAGGGAATAACGGAAACACAGGATTACACTCAGACTCAGAGCCGAAGCCGCGGTATGAGGATGAGATAACCTAAAAGAAATCAGGCCCGTTATCATCCTGGCGCTGTCATCGTAATCCTGCGAGCGAGAGCGCTGGCCTGCTGCGCACACGCCCCTGTCCAGTACCTTTACGTCTTTTGGCCTCCTGGCGTGCTTCCTGCTCCTGACAGATCCTCACATGCTTCCTGAGGAATTTCTCCTCACCCCCCAGTCCTTTTCTCCCCTACTCAGAGGGCGCGATCTGGCCTTCAGGACGCGGCTGGACGGATATGAGGGATAAGTCTCTCTCAAAGAACCTCTCATGCTCTCTGGGTAACGATCGCTCCCTATGCGCTTCCGCGTCTTTTGTAGAGTGAGTAAGAATATCATATTCAGCTTATAGGATTACATTTCTGTACTAGGATTTTATAGCTGTGGTCGTCTCTGAACATTCGACCATAAACCGCCTAGCCAGGGTAATAGAATAATATAAGCTTTGGAAACTAAGAAGAGAACTATCCAAAGCTTTATATCAGATAGAATATTCTGATAATAAATAACCATATAGTAATTATTTTTTGTAAAGATTGTTTATATCAATTGCTTCAGCTTTCATTTTCGCTAAAATTTTAATCTGATTCTCAATTTTCTGAGGGTTTACTTCAACATATATATCTTTTCCTATTCCATATATATCTTTTCCTATTCCGAGGTTCTTGAGAAATCTAGGAGGTCCATAACAGCAAGAAGATTCGCCTCCCGAAATTACAAAATATAACGGTTTTCCTGAAACTGGGGGCGGCGGGACGAGTGCTACATTAAATGCTATGATTGTACTAAGTATGATTACCTGAGAAAAAAAAAGTATCGACCCAACGTAAATAATTTTTTTCATACACAAAATCTTTTTTAATAATCAAAAATATTCGTTATTTTATCTAAATATCGAGATTCATACAAGAATATTAACCAATATTTTTCGAGGTCTTCGAGTTTGGATATCTGTGCGAATTCCTCTTGCTGTGCTTCTTCTTCCTGACAGACGTTACATGCCCTTTGAGGAACTTTTCATTAATATCTAGTCCTGCACCTCCCAGAGGAGGTTCACATTGAGGCATGTCAGATTTGAAACTCACCACTCACAAAAACATGTGTGAAACTCTTGCTTAGAGGCACTCCGTTTATGAAAGTGGTAAAATGAGTAATGAGAATGAAGATGATATAGGTGCGTGGTTGATGCAGCTTAATAAAGCTAATCTTCAGACACAGAACCGGATAGCCCTTGTCTTAACTCAGCAAGAGCAAATTATACGTTTACTCACTCCATCTAAGAATAGTGAAGAAGAAGTATCATTGAAGACGCTTTTGGAAAAGCTTGTAGATGTTGTGTTGCAGCTAAAGGGGACTACAGAGAAGCTAGAGAAAAATGTATTGGCCCTATCTCAGAAAAAGAGGCCATAATAATGATTACATATAGAAAGATTGAGGGAAAAAGTACTGGTAAGCTAGTTGTCGCTTATTTGCGTGAAAATCAGTCAGAACCTAATTTGGATAAAAATCATATAAGAGATTATAATAGCGAGAATGGTGAACGATTAAATAATTATTATACAGGGAGAGAAGGACGTGGAGAATGGGGGCCTGGTCTTGGTCCCCATATTAAGGCGGCATTGGGAATTGATACTTCAGTGCTTCCCAGCGATGAAGCTTTAGCCCGATTGTTTGAGTGTAAGCGTGCAGATAATGGTGAAGCATGGAAAGGGTCCAGAAAATATTCTGGTTTTGATTTTACAGCTTCTCCCGATAAATCTGTTTCTTTGGCAGCAGAGTTTGCACCTACATTAGCTGAACAGGCTTTGATATGGACAGCAATTCATAAAGCAAATGATAAAACAATGGCATTTATTGCAAATGAAATCGGATATGCACGACGGGGCAAAGGGGGAAAGGGGTTAGCCGAAAAAGGAGAGGTTGCATGGACATCATTTCGACATTACACCTCACGTCCAACATTGATGATACAGGATGGATCCGATGGTGCTACAGCGGCTGTAGAATTGCCTGTTCCTGGAGATCCGCAAGCGCATATTCATAATGCTTTATTTAATGTTGTTGCTACTGAAAGTGGGCATATAGGGTCGCTTGATACAGCACGGATAACTAATACGACATCACATCTATTTGGTGCTGTTTTTCAGGCTGAACTTGCGAAGAATCTTAGAGAGATTGGTGTCAAAGTTTCTGTTGATCAACGGAACAAGGCGGTTGTTATAGATTCAATTCCTAAGAATATATGTGATCTGTTTTCGAAGAGAGCTAAACAAACAGAGAAAATGGCTCAAGATTATATTAAGCGTCATGGGGGTGATTGGTCAGCAATGTCAGCCGAAGAAAAGTATCGGCTGATGCACCAAGCTAATCTTGTTTATAGAGCCAAAAAGTATGATGGGAAAAATGATAAAGAGTTTTGGTTGGAGCAAGCGCGTGAAGCAGGATGGGTACATGAGAGTGTTTTAACCAATGAAATTGTCGCCACCAGAAGTTCTGAGGAGCGTTATGAAATAGCTTATCAGATTGCGTCAAAACTTTTGTCTGATGAATTTAAAACTTCTGCGGTGTTAGATAAAGATATTCTAAGAGTACATGCTACTCATGGTCTTATTACGGCAGGATACGATAATGCGCGTGATATTGATAATGTCGTTAATTTAATACAGGAAAGAGGGATAGAAGTTAACGGGGTAAGAACGAAACTCATTGAACATGAGCAGGAGAAAAAGAATAAAGTTGCGACTGACCAACAGGTTTCTATTGAATATAATATGGCGAAGAAAGCCTATAAGGCCGCTAGAGATACCCACGGAGCCTTATCAAGAACGCAAATTGATATTGCAATAGCTAGGTCTGATCTTGATTTCGAGAAAGAGGTGAATCACGGTCGAGCACAGATGAAGGCAATTTATTCATTGGGTACTGCTGGTGGATTGGCATTTCTGACTGGTGTTGCAGGTTCTGGAAAAACAACATTACTAAAGCCTCTGGTAGATGCCTGGCATAGTGATGAACGTAATATAATTGGAACGGCGGTTGCTTGGAGGCAAGCGGATGCGCTTAAAGATGCAGGTATAGAAAAGACCTTAGCGCTTGCGCCTCTTTTAAATCAGTTAGATAGTGGTAGTTTAAGGTTAGATAGCTCATCAGTGCTCATTATTGATGAAGTAAGTCTTTTGTCCCCTTCTCAGCTTCTAACGATTTTGCAGTATCAAGAACAACAAAAATTTATTATTCGTTTATTGGGAGACAGAGAGCAAGCACAGTCAATAGAAGCAGGAGACATAATTGAGCTGTTAAATCGGGTGTTAACGCAAGATCAGGCTCCACAGCTTCTCAGTACAATTCGTCAGAGAACTAATAGAGAACGGTATATCGCAGAACAGTTCAGGAGTCTGGGACCAGACCCATCTTTGACTCATGAAGAATTAAGGAAAAGAGATTTTCTACAGGTTTGCAAAGCGGTAGAAATGAAACGTTTAGATGGTACAATAAAGCTACTTGGTGGAAATTCAGCAGAAGTTAATGAACAGATTGCTGAGCTTTATTTGACCCGTCGTGACAAGCTAAAAGAGGCAGGTTCAACAAAAGGTATTACTATTTCAGCCCCTACAAATTCTGATGTGATGGAAATTAGCCAAGTTATTCGTCAACATTTGCGTAAGCGTGGAGAGATTGGCGTTAAGGAAATTGTTTTTCCAGCCGTGGATCAAAGAGGAGAGCAATATGAATTACCCGTTTCAGTCGGTGATAAGTTTCGTTTATTTTCAAGAGTTTCGGTACAGGTAAAAACTTCTCACGGTAAACGTTGGAGGCAACTCGGCTCTAATGGAGACTTTGTAACGGTTAAGGGACTGGAAAGAGAAGGATTTATCTTAGAAAATTCTAAAGGTATTAGAGGCTTGGCTCCATGGAAAAATATAATGGATAGTGAAACTAAGCGTATTAAACTTGGTTTCGGACATGCGATGACAATTGATGCTGCGCAAGGAATAACATCTGACGAGCATATAAACGCGATGCCAAAGGGGACAGCCGGGTTATCAGGATTTAAAGCATATGTAGGTGAAAGTAGGCATATTCATAAGTGTTGGACTGTTATAGCTGAAGGGCCAATAAGAGAGTCTATAACATGGTCAAGGGCTATTGGTGATATTACTCCGATAACATTGGACGATATTTATAATCAGATAGCTAAGGATCTAAGTCGCCACCCTTATAAGTCCTTGGCTGTCGATTTAGCGAAAACGGAATTTGATTTTAAAAAAGAAGAAAAAAATTACGAGAGACAGAATTGTGAATGGATTATGAATTCACAGAAGATCGAAGCTCTTGGCAGTGATCCTGGTCGAAAAATTAGAGAAAAAATAGAGGAAAATCTATATCTAAAGCCGGGACAGTGGGATGATATAAATAGAAGGCTAAATAAGCTTGGTAGAAAGTTACTCAATGAAATTTCTCATGAGAAAGTAGCTATCCCTAAAAATGTTCATAATCCTGAAAAAGATAATCATTCCCAAATTAATAGATCGCCATCTTATTAAAAGTCGTAAGGAAATAAAATTACGGTTGCAGGTTTAGAAAATTGCTGTACAGCAATTCCTTGTTTCTTGGCTGTTTTCTGCCAATTTATAGAGCAAGAACCTACTTCATGAGTGGGCGTTTCGCTTCAGAAGATAATTACTTTATCATGCGTTAGCTATTGATACCCTTGTGCTATTTTTAAGTAAGAGAGTGTTAGTCATTGCATTATATTCCATGAGAAAAAATCTTCTTTAAGCATCTTAATTGTTATGTACGAAAATTGCTGTACAGCAATTTCTTGTTTTTTGGCAGAAAACTGCTAAAAAATATTCATAGAAAACTCTTTTGTTCTTCAGGAGCTATTCGGTATAGAGCAGCGGATATTCTTTTCTTTGCATCGCTATAAGATAAGCCATAGGATTCTTCAAAATTTGCAAGTTCTTCGCATATTTTATTTAGATCATCTGGTAAGTCTATTTCTTCTTTGGTTTCGTAAATGCTGCTACTTAATCCTGGAGAGAATAGTGTATCAAATGGGTTTATTGTTTCAGATTCTTCAGGGAAACTGACATCAAGTATGAATTGACCTGTTTCTGTTGAATTATTGAAATCGCCTTCCTCTAAAAGGTATGCAAGCTTATCATAAACTGGTTCGAACATTTTATGGGCGTGGGCATTACTATCTCTGATAATGGTGTTGTCTGTTACGTTAAGAGTATTTTTAAAAATGTAGGGCAGCCCTGGAAAAACCCTTGCTTTGCCTTTTGGCTGTATTCCGGCATAAAATAAATTCATATATATTCTCTTGCCCCGAAACAGGACAATTGCTTGCCCCTGTCTTAGTTTTTGTATGTCAGTCCAAGAAATCCTTTTTACCATACGGATGTCTGCTCGTGGTTGAGCTTGGAATGATCCTTCGATGTCGCCGTCATAGCCGGGGCGAACAGTAACTGGCATTTCTCCGCCACTGCTTTCAACCCATTCTTTTGTTACGGTTGCATCTTCAATATTTTCAAATATTTTTAATTTTGGATTTCCTAATAAAGCAGTCGCTCTGTCTTTTCCTAAAGTGGCATACAGAGTTCCGACTTCTTGAAAGGAAATAAGAATAGAAAGGTTAAGTTCACGTCCTAATGCCATCATGGCATCTATGCCACGAGTGGCATATTGGGCAACCTCATCAAATATGATGGGGTAGGGAGTGGTCGATGAGGAAGGGCGATGAACTACAAGGTCTTCATAATTGCCTTCGATAGAAGTGCCGAGAGCTTCAGCGGACGCATATCTCAAGGCGGTTATAACGGCTTTTCCTAAAGCGGCGTTTGTATCGGGATGGTTTTCCAGCGATGGTAATAATACAACTAGAATGCGTCTATTATATAGTACGTCTCTAAAATCCACGTCCCCAATGGAACATTCAAAAATATGTCCTAGGGTGGAGGTCATTTGTGTAAATGTTTTACCAAATCCACCAACAACATAAGAATGTTGCTCCCTAACTTTGTCTTGGCTATCTATGGTTTTTTCTTCACTAAAACCTCCGGTCTCAATAACGTATGATCGTACTGGGCTTAAAAGAGATGTATCAAAATTACCAGTCAGTTCCTCCGAAATAATCTCGCCACTCCCAAGGTCGCAATAAGTGAATTTTTTTTCCAAGTATAATTGGCGGAGACTATTAATATCTGAGAACATGGCTCTAAGAGAGCTGGGTGTAATAGGAATATTTAAATGATCCCTTACCCATATAAAAATAGGTGCCATTCCGCGTATGAGTGCTTCTGCACGGCTTCTGAAATGTTCGGAGTTTCCGCTGTTCTGTGTAGATTCTGGCAAAAAAAGTATGAGTAAAAGTTCTGTTAGGCCCTCGGCGTTGATAGATGAAAAAGGGTTCCATGTGTTTGTTCTGCGGTCTCCTGCTGATACCATTAAGTTGATGACCCTGACATCAGCTTCTCGCCCCCATTTTCTTGCCATGGATAAGACGCTAAAATACAGATTGTTAGATGCCTTTCCGTCCACTATTGTAAAGCCTGTACCCATAGCTAGGGCATTACTTAAGAAGCTATATATAAATTGCGTTTTTCCTGAACCTGTGGCGCCAGGCAGAGCTGCGTGCATAGTCAGGTCGTTACTTGCCAACCAACATTGTTGTCCCGTTCGCGCATCCCATCCGATCAACCAATCCCCTGCTGCTTTGCCTGCTATTTCTGTTCCAGGGTGTTTTTCGTCTGGGACAGGAAAATTATAGTCTTTGTGACCACTATAAGCTGGCAAGCGTAAAGGCATAATAATGGGACGGGATATAATGAAAAGCGTCAATAGGATATTAAAAGGCAGAAAAATATGTATGGTAGCAGGGATGGTAAAAGAAATTATTGTAGAGACAAAAATTATTATAGGCGATAGGTAACCAGTCAGACCTTCATAAACTATAGTAGATAATGGTCTCGTATCAAGGTAATTAAGCCCATCACTTTGTTCATTATAATCTTGAGGACCATCAATTTTACGCTGTATTATTCCCATTTTAATTAAGCCCAAAAGGTTGGTTAGTATCTGTCCCTGTCCCTGGCGTTATAGGTAGCGGGATAGATGTATCTTTTTTTAATGTTAGAGCTTTGTTGCTTTCATTTTGTAAAGATTTATTTATTTCTGATTTATTTACTACCGTTGAAATTATGTAACCAATAGTAAACATTGCTATCATGATAATTATGATGTTTATTTTTTTCTTTCCAAAAAAATCTTTTTTCTGCCATTTACTAGATGAATTTAAGGAATTTATAAGGTTATTCTGGTTTGAACCTTCTTTTTTTATTATTTCAATCTCCATTTCGTTATGATTAAAAATAATATAATCATCTTGTTCTAATTGAATTCTCATTTTTCATACTTTCTTCATTTTGCGGTTTGTTTAGCTTAACATTAGCGTTTGTGAGTGAGGCGTTGCGTGGTTTGGTAATTATAAGTTCTTACCTAATATTTTTTTTGTGCAAGAATTGCTGTACAGCAATTCTTGATTTTTTCGCAGTCTTCCGCCGTATTTGTTATAAAGATAGGTTGTACGATCTTGCCAAGAGATCCTCTATAGAAATCTCTTTGGACTGATTTGACAAAGAATCAATGGCCGACATGATAGACATAAGTGCGATTGAAAATGGAATGTTCATTTTAGATACACGGTAGCCAGTGATCGTTGTTTTATCTTGAATATATGTACACCCAAAGTCTTGTCCTAATGTTTTTTCTCTCCAAAATTCTTCCCCTATTCTTACGAATAAAGGAAATAAATAATCTTGTTTGCTTAATCTTTCGGTAGAAATTCCAACAAAACTATTGATCGTGGATGTGAAGCTATAACCTTTGCGGCCGAGGACGAGTGATAATGATAATTCCAGGTTATCAATGCTAGTTATAAGCAGGTTGCTCATATTAGTAGTAGTCTCGCTGTTTATAATGTGGAAGTCTGGAACGTATTGGACCAGAAAGCCATGTACGCGTAGTTCTCCAGGCAACCGGGAGTGTCCACCCGCACCAGGAGAGTATGCTAAAGAATATAATCCCAAGAAGAGCTAAAACGAGCGTCCATAGTCTCATATGGCAAAGCCAAATGCTTATTGGAGCTAACGCTCTAGCGTCTAAAAAAAGAATCCTCACAGGGTCAGAAGTATAGCGCCACATACTTTATCTTTCCTCTATTAATGCTTGTTCTGCCACTTCTTCTGAAATAAGTTTTTCTTGAAGGGCGCACTTAATGGATTGTTCAAATGTTTGTCCATAATTCATTAGGGCTTCCCGAGTTAAACGAGGCCATTCATTATGTTGGGAATCAAGAAGACTATTTCTGATTTTATTGTTAAATGGCAAGAATTCTCGGATGGCTATTCGTTTACCATCTAAGGATGGAAGTAATCTTTGATTGACGATTAGCTTTATATTTTCAGCAAAAGAAATGGTCAAAGAGTCTCTCTGGTCAGGGGGGCATAAAGCTGAGACACGTCTGACGGTAGAGACGCAATTTGACGTATGAATAGATGTCGTTAGTCGGTGTCCTGATATTGCCGCTTGTATAGCGGCATTCATCGTCTCAGGATCTCTACATTCTCCTACTATAATGTCTGTTGGTTCGCGGCGCATAGACGCCCGAATAAAGTCCGAAAAATTTTTTAAATCACGGGGTATCTCAACTTGAGTGACAGTCGAGTTGCACACCTCCACTAAGTCGTATAGCAGCTCTAAAGGAGCAGAGCCTTCAATAATGTCGCAATTTAGTTTGCAGTCCTCAAGTCGTTGTCTATTTATTCCCCCGATAAGGGTTGTTTTACCACTTCCGGTTGCTCCACAAATGAGGAACATGCCAGTTGATCCCTCAAGTGCATCCAGTAAGCGGGGTTCAACTCTTTGCTGTTCTAGTGGGGTTGGGATATCAACTAGAGGGCGTATGGTAATAGAGGCCCCTATTTCAGAGCCTGTAAAAGATTGAATGACGTTAACTCTGTAAGAATACCTTTTACCTTTCCCCCCCCAGATCACATATGAAACGTCAATAGCAAACCCGTTACTGAGTTGTATCACTCCTCCATCAGATTTGTAGAATCTACTAATGATATTAAAAATATCATCTTTTTGTAATTTTTGTTCAGACGCTATATAATTCACTCCGTAAGCGCGTATCATAATATGCCGATCAGTCTGCATTTCTATGCGCGAAGCATTTTGGTCTGAGCACCACATCAAAAAAGGGTCAAGGGAAGTGACATCAAGATATGTGTTATCTAATTCCCAAATTTTTTTGTTAATATGGTTATCTGCCATGTGTGCCTCTGCGTATTATACGTTGTATTTTTTGGTGTAGCTTAATGAGTTTTATAGATACGGTCGTACTATTCGTGGAATTTGTATTTTCTCTTAATAGATACACATAATGATAAATTGGTTTTTTCAGGCTTAATGGTGCATCATTTATTTTATATCCTAAAAATAAATTATTTTCTGTTACGTTATTTAGATTGGGAAAGTTTTTTGCTAGGTCAGGGTCTAGGTCTGTTTTGTTGAGATTGTAATTATTTATTACCCAAAAACGTAATTTCTTTGCTGCTTCTTGGGAAATTGCGTAGTAATTCAATATCATATCAAGATCGTTGTTTTTCATTTTTTGTTCTACAATTATTTGTTAAAAGTATATGGCGTTATTTGTGTGATATAGAGGCATAGGTGGTCAATCTGTGGTTCCTTAATTGCTTTTTTAGCCTTACATTCTGCTAGCCAATGAGAAATAGCACCAGCCGCTTCGCAGCAAACTGTTATATCCAATGTAGGGAATTTTTTGCCTGGGTGGGGATATGATGGAGCGGATAAGATTATCCATAACTCACGGTCAATAAGCTGAATCATTGAAAATAAGCCTGGGTTTACTACGCCATTTTTAAGACGAGCTTCGTAGAGTAAGCTTAATAGCGCTGTCCTTGTATAAGCGTGACGAGAAACTAATTTCAGTTCTGCCGTTAAGTCAGTAGTTTTAATCAAATCATATATATATCGTCTAAATGATTTTGAAATGCTGACAGATCTCACGGCATTATTATGCTTAATTTCTTGTGATAGGCATCCAAGTAAATTTATTGCGTCTTCTGATTTTCTTTCTATGAAAAAACTAAACACAATGAACATACACTGTTCAATAGTTGTTAATGATTCTATGTTAACCCATGGATTGCCTAGCTGGTCACGTAATGCCTTTTGAATCGATTCAATTTTATCATCATTTGCATATCGTTGCAGCCACTCATCTACCTTTAAAGCTGGATCAGTATTTTTAATAGGGCTGCCTGGTTTTGCTGGTTCAACGAGTTCTGAGCTTGTATTAATCCATGCTGTACCAATTGGATGTATTTTTGCCAGAACTTTTTGTAATCCATCAATTCTAAAACGATCTTTAAATAACAATCTAGGTGCTTTAATGTAACATATTACACATAATATAAAAGAAATTATTAAAGATGGCCATTTAATTGCTTCTCCTGTAATTGAATATAATATAAATATATTTTTTATGGTTAATTTTTCTGGTTTTGCGTGTTTTAGTTTTTCTTCAATAATTTTATATTTATCAGAAAAAATATTTATTACATTTACTTCTATTTTTTCAGATGAAATAATAAACTCTGATATTTGTGTGTGATAAAATCTCCATAATAGAAAAAATAATACGCCTAAAAGTATCACTGTTAGAAATAAACATTTTATTGCATTTTCAATATCCATATCCTGTTTGAATTCACGTCCTGGATATATGCTCATTATTGATCTCCGGCCATATGCCAGTGGGCGCTATTGGCATCAAGGCCAGGTTGGCTTTTTATGTGAATAGACGTATCAGAAACCCTGAGCATATTATGTCCCCCCTGTACATTTTGGTAATTGTGCGTAATCTGGGGCGGGCTAATTTTCCCAGCCTGAAGCAAAATATGGTATCTGGCCATTCCCACGATATCACGTTCAAGTCTGGAAAGGTCGTCAAGAAAAATATCTACTGCCTGACGTTCTCCATCAGCCCATCCTTTAGCAATGTATGTACGCCAAAGATTTACTTCATGAGGTGTGCGGGGACGCATTATTTCATTAGGCGTTTGAGGATAATTAATCGTTCTCACGAGATAATTTCGCCATTGTGGTAATACAGAGACAAATTTAGCCTGTTGGTTAATTTTATAAATTAAAGAAGTTTCTCTTGCGTCTTGCCCTTCTAAAGAAAGTGCTACAGACATATCTGCCTCAGTCACGACAGGTGGGCGTATTAACGTCTCACTATTCCCGACCGGCAAGACAAGAGTCCTGAAGTCATAAACTTTATCGAGAGTTTTTTCATATCGCCTGAGCATTTCATTAATTGCATAATTTCGCGCTGCTAGACCACCTCTAGCACCATACGCTATTGCAGCTCCTTTTATGACTTGATCCCTGCCATCTGGTTTCTCTTTTTTGGGAGAGTAGCCGGGGCGAATAGCCATCATTTTTTCCATTGAGGGCGGAGGATTTGGCTCAGGTATTGATGGGATATTCTGTCCACCTGTAATGGGTGAATTAATATCATTGCCCAATTCTGGCATTGATTGTGAAACGGGAGGTAGTTCATAAGAAGAAATGCTATTTTCTTTTTCGGCATAGGAACAATTTATTGTAAATGAAGAAGATACAATAAATATTAATGATCTATACATTGTTTTATTCATAGTATTTAACCTCTATTGTGTGTTGTGGAATGTTAATAATAATTTGGGCGTAATCTGAAATTGACGCTGAAATTTCATTAATTATTTTGTAAATTGCTATACAAGAATGATTTATTTCTATATTTGGAATGTTTTTGTGTTGAGGCAATATTAATTTGTAATTTATTTTTTTTGCGATTAAACGAAGTGCGTTATTTAAAGATCCTTTCCATTGCCATGAGACAATTTTATTCCATTCGGCAGGCAATACAGATCCTGAATGTGCCATCGGGAAATAAACAACCCCTTGCGTGTCAAACTCATTGAGAACATGACTCATTTCAAGGCTTATCGGTTTTTTGTCTTTCGTATGTTCACTACATCCAGCTACTAGAATGAAGCTAGAGATAATGACCGGGAGGATGTTGCATAAGCTTTTCATCCTCTAATTATATCAGGGGCGTTTGTGAGTCTGATCGCGCGTTAATAGTCTTGTGTATTCGTTTTGCATAAAGCTTCAAGCGGAAGTGCCTCTGGGAGCTTATATTTACGTTTGAAACGATAAATTGTTGCCTTGTGAACATTAAATAATCTGGCAATTTCTGCAACCGGCACTCCGAGTGACAATTTTCTGAAAACTTCTTGCTGTTGTGTTTTATTAAGCGCAAATTTTCTACCAAGTTTTACGCCGCGCCTAATGGCTGCCTGCAATCCATCTTTAGTGCGCTCAATATTTCTAGTCCTCTCACCTTGAGCAATTGCCGCCATTACGGTGAGAATAATTTCGCCTACGGTTCCGTCAATAGTTCCTATATCTAAAAAACGGACTGTCACTTTTGTTTCCCGAAGCTTTTTTGTTGTGGAGAGAATGTCAATTGTGTCTCGGCCAAGTCTATCGACTTTTGTGACAATTAAAGTATCGCCTGGTTGTATGGTTTCAAGAAGTTTCCTTAATATGGCACGCTCTGGTCCCGGAACGCTTCCGCTAATCTGCTCTATAAAAATATTGTCAGCCGGAACACCCGCAGAAAGAAGCTGGCGTTGTTGTGCTTCCAATCCATATTCCTGATCTATGGTTGATGTTCGAGCATATCCCCATATTTGAGGACAAATTGGCAGAGTCATTACGCACCCCCTTTTTGCAACAAAAAATATGGCTAAATTTAGCGACCAAGATTATTGTCGCATAATCGAACGTTTTTGCTACTACTTTCCCTAAAAAAATACTCATATCAGAGCATTTTTTTTAAATATTAGTCTGTGAATAAATGTTGGTATTCGTTAAGATATTTTTCCGCATATTCTATAAGTGTTAATGAAGTTGAATATGCTTTTTTAACAGGATACATTTCGTCAACAACAGTTATTATGTTAAACATTTGAGTAATAAGGTGTTTCTCTGAGCCAATTTCATTTTCAATCAAAGCACTTAAAGAAAAAAACAAATTAATAATCCTGATAATACACAAGGGAGAGACATTTCAGGTCCTGTTTCAGTTAATTTAAACGTGTAACATCCAGATTTTGTTCGTGGTATTATAAAAGCAGTTTCATTGTATGTGCAGAATTCCAAGTGTAGGTAAGGGTAAGCCAATAATTCCTGCATGAACGCATATCCTTCATCTATAGATTCTTGGCGTTCTCCAAAAAGTTGTTTTAATACTTCACATTTTGGAATATTTTTATAATCAAGTTGAACGGAATAAAATTCTATATTATTAATATAACTGCCAATATCAAAATTTCCTTTGGTAATGATTGGAAGTAAATTTGTTTATTGGCTTTTACTGTGAAGATTTTTCCAAACCTTTGCTTGATAAGCGACATTGAAAACAGGCGTGTGAGAATTATAATTTCCAACAGCTCGCCAGAAACCTTGTGGGTCTTTTTGTGGATCTTTTCCGTACATTTCTTGCCCCAAAATCCAAGCACCAACATGAATATTGAGGCAATCATCATTAAGTAATTGACTTGAAGTTAATCCAAGTTTATGCAGCCATGAAGAGTTAATTTGTGCAATTCCTAGGTCATAAGTTCCATTTTTATTCTTTACTTCTTGGCCGTGATGGCCTCCTTCTGTTTTTAATATTGCTAGAAATAATGATTTTTCTATATTATTCTGTCTAACTGCATCATTAATACATTCTTTTCCATAGGGTTGATTAATGAATTGCGGGATATGGTATTTCCCTTTTTTTGCTGTGGTTATTTGTTGTTCTTTTTTTAATTTTCCCCATGCCATAATCCAGGCAGTAGCAGCTATATTCATACAGATATCTGTTTGTATTTTTGAAGAATCAAATCCCACCATGGATAGCCAGGGTAGCCATCTGGGGTTTATTTTAAAATAACCACTTCCTTGCAGCTTTTTGTCTTGGACGAACTTCAAATGAGCCTGAAGTTCATCATGTGATATACCGTAAGTACGTTCTGCAATGATGGCGCAAGGCGGTAGATTGGGTAGAGGAATTTGAACTGACATATTATTTTCTTATTCGAATGCAACAGCGCGTAAACTGCGTGCACCGCCTGCAAATGATACGACTGAACCAGATGGAACGGGTAAAGTCGACATCAACTCTCCTTCGACCCAGTTTGTTGTAGCTCCTATATGTAGATGTCCTATATAACGGCCATCAAGATATATGTCTAAATTTGGCTCACCTTTTTTAACACAACAATACATATATGTTATAACTAACAGGACAGTTTTATTAGATGTGTTTTTCCATCCTTGGCTTGGGTTTAGGTCCCCATCAAAAATGACTTTACTGAAATCTTGTGTAATAGTACCCCACTGTCCGTTTGTGCAAACTAGTGGGTTTCCTTCAAGGTCTCTTGCAATATCACCATTTTGCACTTTAAAGTTTCCCTCTTGAGGTGTAAGGCTATTGTCACCTAAATCAGTATTGGGAACATTTACATTGCATGGGGTGTTGCGTGTAGCAATCAATTTAGGGCGAAAAACACCAGCAGAAATATCCTGTGAAGCTCTTAAGTATCCGCGTTCATTTAAATAAACACCTAGTTTGCCATTTTGTCCGGTGCCGATAGCGCCTTCTGCATATAGATCCTGAGTATGAATACCTTGGCCACCCATAGTGGTAGGATAGCCCCCGAGAGGGTCCATGTCGTTTGTTGCTATCCGTCCTTCAAAGCGTCCATCTCTGGCGTTGTTAATGTCATTACTGCCCATATCAAGGGATGTATTCATTCTGTTCAATTCAGGGTGGTTAGCAACAGCGTCACGGTACAGATTATCTGGTGCATTCCGAGAGTCAGATGGGTCTAATGAGCCGGATATTAATGTTGCTCTTCCCAGAAATTGTCCTGGACCGGGGTTGGGACCCTGATTGACTGGTAATGTCCATATACCGTTAGCGCCCTGTGCTATGGATGAGCTGAACTTTCCTAACATTCCATTATATGGCACGTAGCCGCCTTCTGGTCCCGTCATCGCTGCTACTTGGATTAACTGCTCAGGCTCCATTATTCGTCTGCCTCCATTACTGACAACATATGCTTCAACATCACCTTGAACAGGTTGTTGGATGTACACACGCCATAATTGCCCATACGCGTTATACGGACTCACACCTGATCGTAAGTCATGGTCATTCACTAATGTTTGCGGAGATACTTCTCTTACGTTTAGCCCGACCGGGAGCGATGTTTCGAGGGTGGTATAGTTTTTCCTTACATATTGTTGTGCGGCATTAATAAATGTTTTAAATGACCCTGCAACGAGTGCTTCAGTTTGACGCTGATTAGCCAATTCTTTTTGCGTAATCAGTGGTTTTAAAACAAGCAAACCAATACTGGCTGCAATGATAATGCCAAGAATTGAGTTCATTCAAAACCTCCTCCGTTGTAGGAAACAACAGAAACAATGGCCCCAGATGGGACGTTAACTGGAAGTGGTCCCATTTCACCCAATGTCAGTGAATGCCATTTGTCACCGTCGGAAAGACCAATGGCTTGATGATTAGTAATTCCCAACTGGAGAATTTCTTCCAAGAGACCTGGTGAGTTATTAGTCCAGGTTAGAATGACGGTCCTGCCTTCTTCACGATGAATATAATTATGAAATTTATTTACACTGTCATTAAAGTATGGTGCTAGTGTTTCATCAGGTATAGGACCGTCAATTCCAGGTTGTTCTGATACTAAATGTTGTATTGTCTTTTTATACTCCAGAAAGTCCATTGCCTCTCTAATAGTGACAAAATACGGCTTATCATCTACTGAAGACATTTCTGCTCCGGTTTCCAATATTATACCGAACATTAATGCAACCATGACGAAAGCCGTATAAACCCACATGGAATAAGCCCTTCTTCTCAGTCATTCCATGCAAATGAAATCGTTGCTATACTCCCTCCACAAGCTGAGGCAATCTGGGTATTAGCATTTCTGTTGTCATTGGCTATGGTTTGCCCATTGACAGTGACTTGATTGGCACCGCTTGAAGCGGCGAATTGTGCGCAATCATCTGCACCAACGTTAGTCCAAGTTTCTATAAATTGAGCACCATCATTGGAACCGGATAAGGTCACTATAGAATTACGCCATGGACCATAAATGGTACCATCTTTTTTAAGCATACTGTCTGGAACAATTCGTGCATTTATAGCAACTGAATTATTCATGCCAGAGTAGTCAATAGCATGCAGGGCAGAGCCAAATGATGCGTGAGCCTTATCATGAATATATGTAGAATTTGCTATTGCTGCATTTACATTGTTGGCTGAATATGCGTGTACTGCGTATGCAATTACACCAACAATGGCTAGAAGAAGGACAACGCCGCCTGCTACGATACCAACAATTCTATCCATAATTCTTTTCCTTTCTTATGGGGTAATATTCATAGTTAAAAGTGTGAACCCGAGTGTGAGTCCCCAGGCAAACAATTGAACGACTAGGTATAATGTTTCTGACAGGTTGATAGTGCTTTGCTCAAGCTCTTCACCCCAAAGTTCTGAGGCTGTCAAAAGACGTTGATAATCGCTCGATGCCCCCCACGAGATACTGATTTCGCTGACAATATCTCGGGAAGGGAAACTGTAGCCGCTTTGTTTTAAAGCGTTTGGTAACGTCATTCCCGACTGTAAAAGTCGGGCTATGTCTGTGAGCCTTTCAGCTAACCAAGGTGATGCGTTTTCAGATTGCTTAAACAACACCCGATCTTCCTTCTCTCCAGCTTCAACCTGACATAAGTAGGCGAAAAGCCAAACATTGCCCTCTACATTTCGGTAATAAGACCAAGGCGGAAAGCGTTCAAAAATTAACCGGATAGGTCCTGTGAAGTTTGGCAATGACCAGATGACAAGACATATTAGAGAAGCAATTAATAGTGAAAATATTATCAGGGGCCATCCAGTAAATAAATTTGCCCAGAACAGTAATTTATCGATATTATGCTGTGATTGTCCAGGAAAAGAGTCCTTCATGGATACTAGAGAAGGTAAAACATAAATATCAAGAAAAACAAAAGTTCCAATCATCATTATTAAAAAGCCAATAATTAAGCGTATTGGACGCCTGAAAGCTTTCTTAATACGGTCTGATTGATTTCTCATTTTGAGTAGCATCTGTAGAGCGAAGGCAAGTTTACCGTGTCCTTCGCCTGCGGAGATAAGAGAGTACTCATTATTCGGAATGTATGGACGTATAGCTTCTGCGAATGAACTGCCCTTATCTGCCATGCTGAATTGGATAGCGCGCGCAATTTTTGCGGCACCTCTTTTTCTGCGGTCAGACATTCTATTTTCATAGAAAATAAGCAGCGTCTCAAGCTTTGTTGCTTCTTTTTGACTTAGACGCGTGGAAAGAAGACGATATAAGTCGGAACGAACTTTCCAGCCGAAGTCTAATTTATCCAAGAAATGGCTTCGGTGTGTGTTGTTTAATAATTCAACACTCATCCTAGACGTCCTTCTTGTAATCTTTCTTTCCGGCCGACCTCAATTTCAGCAAAATACTCTTCTTTAGTGGGCATACCTTGGTCTAGAGTTAGAATACTTATAGGGTCAATTTTCCCGGCATGAGCAAGTTCGAAGGCACGCTGTATAATCGAACGATCAGCATTTTTCCTTGAGCGGTATTTTCGACGAGCTATATGCGTCCCATGTTTAATAATATCATCCATTAATTCTCTGTCAGAAACAACGACTTCTGCTACGCAAGTTAAGCCTTGTTTCCCACTCCATCCACATTTTGGGCAGCCTGTAGGGTTTTTCTGGAATACGGTTGACATATCTCCCCATGATGAAAGAGCTTCTAAATGAACAGGTAATAATGATTTGGAATCAGAGGACCAGGGAATTTTACATTCTGGGCATAATGTAGCTAGAAGCCTCTGGTAGATAACCGCACGGAATAATGATGGGTCACAAACAATAGAATAAGGTAAGTTTTTAGGATCTAGGTTATGAATTCGAGACGCAAATTCAAATGGATCACTGATATGCAGGGTTGTCATAAGCCCATGCCCAGTCTGAACAGCATGAATTGCTGCGCGCGTTATTTCTGCATCACGTATCTCCTGGATACTTAAAAAGTCTGGGTCCATACGTAATGATTGACGCACTTTTGCTCTAACTTCTTCTCCAACACTTTCTTCGTCTAAGGCATCTGAAATGCTCATTTGAATGGCCCAAGGTTTTTCTTCTTCGACAGGCTGTTCGATTGAAATCTGTCTCTGTCCTGGAAATTTATTAAAATATATTTCCATTAAGATTTGCTGGAGCGTGGATTTTCCTGATCCTGTTGGGCCACTTAAAATGAATGCGCCAGATCCCGAGTAAATAAGCGAAAGAAGGGTTGTTATCTGTGCAGGATCGTATCCAGAGCGTTCTAGTATTTCGTAAGCGTCTATCTCTCTTATCTTTGGAGATATAAAATTTGCGCCATCGGGAAACTTTTCTCTTATAGGAGGTCTTCCGCCTTTATACTGTAGCCGAAGACTCATAGTTTGGGCGTCTTGCCCCTCTGGATAAATTGGCGTGCGGCTTAAACGAATGTTAGATAAGTCATTATGTACTTTTTCACCAGGAATACCACCGTCTTGCGCCTTATGTGCAGAATACGTGCTATCTCCAGCTTCTCCATATCTGTATAGGGCCGTAATTATACGCTGTCCGAGTTCTTTAGAAAGTTCACGTAACAGCATTTCTTCTTTTTTGATTCTGAAAAAAATTTCAGTATGGTTTATACGCACAACGATGCGTACGTCTGTCGCGGAGCACTCCGCAGCAAGCTGCATAAGTTCAATACCAATTTTTAACGCTGAGTCTTCAGCCCCGTCATTTCCTAAATCCTGCGTTATTATAATATGACCAGCTCTTTGCATGGCCTGTATGGTGCTAATTGGGCATGATCTTATTTTATATTTGCCATATCCATCTTTTCTGATGATATTTTTATCATACCAGCTCAAAAATTCAGGTCTTTTTCTCCATTCTTTATCGACTGATACAATCTTTGTCTCTTCATCTAAGTAAATACTCTTTTCAATAAAATCATATGAGAATATTTCACTATTCTTTTTCTTGTAAATTTTACTAAATTTATTTATTATAGTTTTCATTGCATTTTTCCTACAAAATATAATTTAATTTCCAACTTTTGATCATTGTATGTGTTTTCTGACATAAAATTATTGGGAATGCCTGTACTATGAGACATTGAACTCAGGATTACGCCTTTAATATTGAAATTTATTTTTCTGGGATCTACTGGAATAGAAATATTAATTGACTTCATACCATCGGCTATGCCGTTTCGTCCCATTATAGTGGAAGTATCGGTATGAATAACTACACCCAGTCCTTCGAGAAGGGAGTACAAAGCTTTTTCACTATTTTTGTCCGCATAATCTTGTACCCCAAGTTCATTGGGAAACTTTAATTTTTGTGTAGTTTCGATAGTGTCTCCGTCATTCTTTATTAGACCATTGGGGGCGTCAGATACTATAGCTCCTGGTTGTCTATGCCAGATAATTACCAAATTATTTAGTGTGCATGACCAGCTTGATAGCGTCCATCCATGATAAAATGGTATATCTGGTACATTAGATATACATGTTTTCACCCATGTGTTAGGATAAGGTCTATTTGGAGCAAGTCTTTTTGCAATATTTTTCTTATCATTTTCTAGTTTTATCCTTAATTCTTCTGATGCTTTCTTGTCATTGTAAATTTTTGATATGTAAATATAAGAAATTATACATATTAAAATAATAAAAAATATGATAAATATATTTCTAATACTATCGATTTGTGATACTGAATATAATTTATATGAAAGAGGAGTTATATCATCGCATAGTTCTTCAATTGAAGAGCTGTCTATGTCTGTAACTTCTAAAATTTCTCGTATATGTTCTAAACTTTCTTCTTGTACTATTTGGTCTCCTTGTGAGAGAGGATAACCTTTCTCATCTATAGAAAATATCCAATATTTTGTTTGTCCACTGCTATCGTTCTCTTCTGATTGGACCGTAAAAAAATATTCTCCATAAAATTTGTTTTTTTCTTTTTTCTCTCGTGCCGTTGAAATGATTAGAGGATGAACAGTTTTTTGTTTTACTTTTTCATGAAAATTAAAAAAACCAACACTTTTCTCTGTAACAACATAATGAGACGCGCCAAGTTCCACAGCGTGTCTGCGTAGCGATGAGTGTGAAGGTGCTTTGGGATAAATAAAACTTTCCCATTTCCCACCGACGACCCATTCAATATCGCCTATCCTTAACCGTTGAGAAAAAAGTGTTTTCATTGAGTTATATCCAGATTGAGATGATGGGTATGCCCGTCTTCGTCTTTGAGTGTAACATTGTCGTTTGTGAGTGCTGTGATGCGTGCTCCATGAATTACAGAACCTATTTTGACCTCTTGACCGGTTGAGAGAATAGCAGTGCGGCTTTTTCCATTCCCTGTTATCATTTCCACTTTCGGATAAGAGATGATGGTCTTCTGCTGGTTAGAGGTGTCACTTTGCAATGGGTCATTTGGTAACGCTACAGGTTGGAAAATTTCATTTTGCCTACTTCCGCCTGGTTGAGTGATCTGATTGGTGTTGTGGCTACGTCTATCAGTCTCAGCTATCTCAGCCTTTAATTTAGCGACCTCACTTAATGTGCGTAATGATTGTAAACATGACATATTCACATCAAGGGCAGCTCCTGAGAGTATTTTTCCAGGTTCAGGAGTAATAATTGAATCAACACAAGAAGGTAGTTGTGTATCTGCTTTGGCATTACTAACAAGCGAAACCCCAAAACAAAATGAACATGATATTAAGGCAATATTTAAATAATGTTTTTCCATTTTTATTGTCGCTTTCGAGGATTAATTTATGTTCGTGTCACCGTTTGATTCTTCTGTGACTGCTTCGTTGAGGGTGTGGGCATTAACTATAACGTAAACAAGGGTCTTCTTTTTTTGCGCTTCACCGCCACCACCAAGGCCCCAAAAATCTGCCCATCCTGCACCAGAACGATTACGGCTTTTTGAATCGTCAACATAACCCTGGATAACCAAAACTTGGTTGTTTTTCAGAACAATTTGGTTGTCCATGGTGGTACTATTAGTTATGGGAAGCTGCATTTTGCTGCCGTTAGATTCAATCTCATTTAATTTCTGTAACGTTTGAATGAGGAAGGACATTCTAAGTAAAATTTTATTTCCAATGAGTTTTGGTGTAACTGAACCAGAGAAACCTGACATTACTACTCCCGGTTCTAATGATGCGGACGATCCGGCATTTGTTGCCAGATAAGACTGTGACGATTGCAGGTAGGTTGTGTTTAGGCCGTTTTGGAAATCTGCGGCTTGTCCATTAGTTGTTACCGCTTGTCTTTCATATACTTCTGTAACATTGCCAAACTCTGACAACGCAGCGACAGCGATTTGTGAGCCTTTAAATTGTCCTAACGCTCCATTATCTGAAATGATAGATGCGCCAGCAGAGAATGGTAGATGTTGTGATTGAATTGCAGGAGCTGCGGCAGGCATCACTGAAGATCCCCAAGCTTTGCCCATACTTTCGACAGCAATTTTTGGCGAGAAAGACATAGCGCTTTCGCGTGTCACTTGAAGCGTATAAACATGAACATCTACCGAAACTGATGTCATCATGCTGCTTTGTAAGGCTTTAATCCATCGTTCTACTCTTATAACCTGACCTGGAGTGCCAGTAACGGTGAGTGTCCCTAGATTTTTGTCTAGGACAATTTGTCCTCCATTAGCGATAGCTTTGGCAGTTTTTTCGAGATCATCATATGGATTTGTTGAGCTTTCGCGGGTAGAACTCATAACTCCCTCTGCATTGCCAGAGTTGGAGCCACTTCCGCCACCCATACCTCCCATACCTCCCATGCCACCGCCCCCCATGCTCCCCATGCCGCCGGACATGCCTCCCATGCCGCCACCGGAATTGCTGCCCCCTCCACCTGTTATGGCTACAATTGCACTATTTTGTTCGGTTTTTTCGGAGAAAGCCGGGATTGGAAATGTTTTGGTTTCTGTCCGGTAAAAAGTGACCGCGCCATCTTCAAATTTTTCCCAGCATCCATAATGGCTTGCAATAGTTTGAAATAAACCAGCTTTATTGCCTGAGTAGCGTATCCATGGGCCAACCCCATGCCACTTGGGTATGGAGGGAGGTATACGTGACATAGGAAGTGGTTTTTTAAGGTCTGGTGGTGCAGGAAGACCACCTACTGATTTTCCATCAGACGCAGGTATATAATTTTCACTATATGAGGGAGCAGTATCGTCGAGATCGTCATCTAAATTTACGTGTATGTGTGTTGCATTTTCAGCCAGAATAGCTACCTCTCTGATCGGAAGAGGCTTGGCGATTATTAATTCAATGTGTGGTTTTAAAGGGCCTGGTATAATTGCAGACGGCTTTAATGAAGGGCCGACCAGATATGGTGTGTTTGATACTACAACAGATTGAGATAAAGGAACTCGATGCTTTTTCATAACATCTGAGATATTTTTCTCTTCCTGTCTTGCCTCATTAAAGTCGTGACATCCACCAAAGAAAGGTGAGGCAAGCAGACATAAGGCAAATGATTTAAATTTCATTTTATCCCTCTTTTTTGATCAATAAGACACGGTTAGATGGATGGAACTCAGCGGTTAACGGTATGCCTTGGCTTCGGACAGCATGGATTAATTGTGTAATGACACTGGTGTCCGAACTGGCTCCTTCGACATAAAAATCGCCAATTAATGTTGTATTTTGAGGAATTGACCAATCAAGGGAAGTGTCCCAAACAACGTGCCAATCTGCTAACTTGCCCCAATTTATAATCTGTTCTCGTGCTGACATATCCTTAACCAAGCTCCAGCTTGATGCCGATGATGTTAACCCATCGTCTGTCAGCAGGGTTGGGGCATTTGATTTTATGCTACTATCAGGAATTTGTAGGCTTAATTGGCTACCTTGACGGATAGTGCAGCCACCATTCTGGTACAAATCTCCCTGTTTGTTGTGAGAATATATACAACTGGCAATTGCATCATCTACATGTAATTCTAAAAGTATCTGATTATTATATGAGCTTGCTTTGTAACTAATTTCATGAGCATCTGGGTAATTCATTCCATTTGGAGATAATGCAAATCCCTTTTCCCTTAATGTATTGCTTAAATACTCTTCTGATTTCTCTTTATCTTGACCGCGATATGGTAATATTTGTAATGTAGAACTCGCTGGGTCCATGCTTTTTGCTAAAATATCAGCTATAAATACAGTTAATGCCGATGTATCTTTTTGATTGATCCCAACCATATAAGAGGCTTTATGATCTGTCTCGGCGCATCCTACTAATGAGGTGGCTAAAAGAAGGGTAAAAAAAGGTAGTTTCTTTGTCATGATATGACCCTATTTATGCGTTATCTGAATGATTTTCTTGTCGTCCGTTGGGTCTCTCAAGATGGCATTTTCAATTGGAATATCAGTAACATATGAGTTTCCGACTGTTTTATAGCTCTGTGCTGCATTTGCTCTTGGAGACGTAATCAGAAGTTGCGGCGCTATGGCTGCACCTTCTTGTGTAAACTCGATAAATGTTTTTCCGTTTTCTTGAAAAACGCGTAGTGGTGTCCAAATATATTTTGGGCCGTTGATGGCGTATCTGAAATCAGATTCATTAATATTATTATTGTTATTTATAGAGACTGGAGGACTGTCCTGAATTGATGGGTCATTTTTACTGTATGCAAATTTGATTTTTGTCATAGACATTGATGTTGTTGTTGCGTCTAAGAGCAAATTATAGGTTCGTTTTGAAGTTATTAACTGCAAATTAGTATTTTTGGCATTATTCTCACGGCTAAGTGATACTACAAAATTTCTTTTTCCTTTTATTTTTGACTTAACATTCCAGTGTGATGTGTCTGATATAATCACTCCGTTATCATCCAGTGTCTCACCTGGCTGTAGGTATATGAGGCATGTTGTATTGCATGATATGCGTGGGTAACCATCAGAGAAAACAAACCATACTATTCCATTCTTTCCGTATAACGGAGCGGCTTCGTGCTCTGATGGCATGTGTCTTAATCTGTCTATTTCTGAGGCTAAATGACTGCTTTCCGTTGTAGGAGGGGGGGATATGGGTAACGTGCTTTTTAAGGGAGCATCAATACGTCCGTTTATGTTCTTCAAGAAGCTGTGGACACGATCAAGTGACCTCTGTAAGGCCAGCTCTGGTGAAGGCACTCCAGGCACATCCACCGGAACTGGCTCTTTTGAGACTTTTTCTCCACAAGCAACGAGTGCAGGCAGAATCGGAATTAGGAAAATTGTTTTCATTTTAACCATACCGGCCATTATAAAGACTCCGTTTGTGAGTCCGCGTATGGGTAAAATTCATAACCCTTTGTTAGGGGATTTTGATTTTTTTCTATGTTATAGTGGGTCGTTCTTTTAGGAGAGCGGCACCTAGTCCGCGTGCATTACATATGTCATCAGCTAATTTATCTATTACACTTGAGGTTGCTTCATCAGAATCAAGACTGCCTGCTTTCTTAATGGCTGCTTCTTTCATATGATTAATAACGGTTACGGCCGTTCCTTTCGGAAAGACTAAACCCAATCGTTTTCTGGCTTCATGTGTTCCTAAAGAATCATATAATCTACGCCGTAGAGCAATATCTAATGGTGTGGTTGATAATGCCCAGAGTTCCATAGGCCCCATCAAATTTAATAAATATAGCTCGTACCATTCATTATTTATCATTATTTTAAGGATAAAAGGCGAGCCTGAACCATCTTGTTGTGGGCCATTTAGGCCATGCCGCGTTATTTGCCTGGCTGCATCACTGAGTTTGAAACGATCACAAATTTCATTTGCCTCATCTTCATCGCCAGCACCTAAAATAAAACGTCCTGTAGAGTGTGAAATCAGATACTCGCCATAATCTGATAGTTTTTGACTAGCTAACCCTATTTTGACATTTAATTTTGCACCGCGGCGTGCAGAGTCCTCAAATTGCTTTTGAATTGGTGGAGCGCCTGCCGTTCGTTGAAATTCATCACATTCAAGTCTTTTAAAACTCTCTTTAAATTCTTGGAAGCGACGCTTATGCCAATCACGAACATTCTCTGGCAATCTGTCTGTTTCATCTGGATCGAGGAAGAAATTTCGAGCAACGATGTAATAGCCAAGCATATACATTAGTTCAGTTTGTCTCTGAGCTTCTCCTTGTCCCTCTGGTGCCGCCTTATCAATATCAATAACGACTATCCTGGAATCTCCGATATCCAATTTGGTGGGTTTATTTAGTATAGGGTATCTCTGAATAAATGTGCTTAAATAACGTCTAAATATATCAATTAAATTCTCAGAACCAGATGTTGGTGTTGCATTTATATATTTATCCTTAATTGATTCTTCCTTTAATATGTATGCAAGATCTCCAATAACTGGAACTGCTTGTTGTGTTGCTTTGTAAGCATTTTTCATATCACCTTTTGATGACAGGTAATCAGCGACATCCCACCATTTTACATTGCTATTATTTTGTAGAAAATTATCTTTGTCTAATATAGTGTCAATTTCTGGTATACATTTCCTTCTGTAAGATTTTGCTGAGTTTGATGAAGTTTTACTATCATACAATTTATATGATAATCTAATAACGTCCGATATGATTTGATCCATACCTTCAAAGGGCTTCCCATCCAGGGGACAAAATGCCAAATTGAGAAAATTCTCTAAAAAATTTTTATGATGTTCAAGAGGGTATCGACAACAAGTTTCCGTTGAAAAAATGTTATAAGCGCATTTCTCATTGAGCAAGTCGAATTTTATGTATAGTGCTAAATGTTGATCCTCAGGTCGTAAAGCCGTCTGAATCATGTCCACGAACCCAGAGGATGAATCGCCTATGTCCAATTTACCAATAAGCGGTAGTTTTATACCATCCGTTGTGGATGCAGCGGGACTTAACACAGTTCCCAACAATAAACTGTTGGCTAATACTGATTTCCCGCGCCTAGACGGACCAGTAAATAAATCAAGCGTCGCACCTCTACCGCTACCATAGGGATCATAATAAACGATTGTTCCATCTGCTGCGCGAAATAAAACAGATCCGTTTTGATAAGGCTGGCTTGGCCTTACCCATGGCATGACAGCGAATATATCTGATAAGACCGCTGCCGTAGGAGGGGCCGTAGAGGCTACGGCCAGTCCAGGCACGGATGAGAGAACTCCTGCAAGTGGATCTCCACAGAATTTTGCTGCTTGGCTTCCCCCCCAAGATTCTACAGCTTGCTGCAATCTTGAGGCTCTAGTATAGAGCTGGTCCAGCTTGCCAGCTTTCGCAGATGTTGCAAGGCTCATTCGAACGCGAACGATTGAATCTGATTTATCATCAGAAATGACTTGAAGCTCATCAAACGCTTTGGAGATAACGACGTTTGAACCCATTTTAAGTAATGTCGCTATCATTTTTTTCCAGCTCATGTATGTTGGACGGACCGATTCAATAGTGATACATGTGCGCCAGGGCATTCTCCGATCAGCTAATCCCCTTACTAGTTCGGTAAACGAGGGCATGGGTCGATTAGGAAATCTGTTAACGTCTATAGATGTCCAGTCTAATAAGTCTAAGCGAGCAGTTGTATAATTAGGGGTTAAGGCGTCATTTTTGAATAGCTGCTCCCTTAATGGGGGCCATAAAGCATCTTCAATATTTTGTGGTTTTTCATCATCTGGAATAGTATTAGAAGACTCTGACTGTGGTGTAATAGGTTCCCAATCACTTTTCATATTATCGGGGTAAATTTCCTGTCGGATGACCTTGAGAGCTTGAATTGGAGTTAATTCCTCTACCTTTACAGTCAATGTGTGCAAGGCTTGAATTATACGTTGAACAGAAGCTCCATGAATGACACCGAGTTCAGCGTTTCCTAAAAGAGGATTTTGTCCATCTCCTGTATCGGGAATTTCAAAAAAAAGTTTCTTTCTCCTTTTTTTTAAGTCGTGTTGTTCTTTTTTGGTTAATCTTCCGCTACGTGTCCAAATGGCGAGAAAAATCCGTTCTTGGCGCATATAAGGTGGCAGAAATCTTTTTCTTTCTGTGAATATGTCATCAAAATCGAGGTTTAATAAGCTCGTGAAGTTACGTCTTTCTTTGATGTTCTCTGCAATTTGCTCTTCAACTCCTTCAGGATCGGCCGCGTAATAAAATTGCATAACAAGCCCTGGTGATTCGAATAAACTACTTAAAGAAGTTTTTAGGGATGTAGCATATTTTTGTATTTCACTGCTTGTAGAGATATTTCTCATTCCTTTGATGCGCAGTAATGAAAGATAATCACCACTATAACTAATTAGGCCATATTTATCACATGTAGCTAAATCACAAAAAGTAATTACATTTTTCTTTAAAAAAACATCAACTTGATTTAAGGCAAAATTAAATAGCGCTTTCATCATTCCATTTGATGAAAAACCAAAAAAAGAGTTACTTGTTACGTTGATTCTTTTTCCTTTTTCCTTTTTTTGAAATGGTAACATATTTATCCCCAAAATTTTTTAGTATTATTATAGAATTTATATTCTTCAGGTTTAAACCATTTTCCAAAGTACAAAGTGCTTAAGTCTGTAGATATATTATTGTCTATTTTATTAATGTATGTCATATCATTTTTATTATAAATATCTCTTAGTATAGAGATTTTATCTGTTCCAACTTTCTCTTTGGCTGTTTCTCTTAATGACAATAAATTATAAAAAATAATGCGAGCATTTTTTTGCTGCCCATTAAGATCTGTATCATAAATTGTCTTATTTACTGATGCGCACGAGGCATGCAGTAGTGTTGTGAGGCGATTTAATGTCCCTTGGTCTATTTCTGGAATCCAGATTAAGCAAGCTAAATCATCAATATTAGGCTCATCAAGGGCAAATGCAGGAAGACAGGCCATACAATATGGCCTATCCAGAACAGTAGAAAATGCTACATGAAAATTACAACACTCGCAAATTATACCAGTATTATTTTTTAAGTGCTGTATTCTTAATGGTATTTTTTTTGCTATATTTTCTACTATATTCATCATTTTATTCATCAAATCTCAATTGTTTCTGTTCCCCGGTAATAGATGTATTAGTACCAAATATGCTTTGGGAGCTTATTCCGATTGTGTAGGGTAAGCAAAGTAAGACGACACCGATTAATCCCCTTATCAATAGTGAGGCAACAGTGGACTGTCCCATTCCTCCCTGGGATTTTTGAGATCTATACCACCCAAAAAAAGCGCTTATAACAAACCCGCTGCCTGCTGTATAGCAAATTAGATTTATTGTATATCCGTATGCTCTAGAAAATCTATCTGTAGCACTTTGTGCTAGTTCATCTATGGTTTGTGCTGCATATGCGTTATCGTGCATTATTAAGAAAATAGATAATGCTGTTAATATTATTAATGTACTTGGAATTATTTTCTTGTATAGCATTTTTTTGTCTCCTATTAAATAGAATTTGTTTCTTTTAATATTATAGTTAGTATGGTTTCTATGTTCATCACGAAGAAACCAAACATTACAACTATAAAATTTGATGACGTTGTTGTTACCTTTGTTCCTTTACTTGAATTTATAAATCTCATTAGACCTGCATAAACTATTAATGCGCCATAACTAAATTCAAAATAATTAAGTAAATGAACTATAGACATCATGGTCGCAAAAGGTCCGTCGTTGGCTGAGTTTATTATTGTGTCCGTATTAAACTCTTGTTTTTCTGACCTGCCAAAGCCTACTTCACCATTAAATCCAAGTGTTTTGTTGCCAGATGATAGTAAATTATCAAAATTCAACAAAAATGAGCCAATGATTATTATGAGGAAAGGTACGCCTGGTTGGGAAAGAAAACCGTTAGAATTCGAGGTTCTTTTTACAAACCCGTATAGACCACAGATGATCGCAGATGTACCTGATACATAGCACAAGAACGGAACCAGCCATGCGAGAGCTGACCCTATATCTTGTACGAATGTAAACAAGCCTTCCATTATTTTATAATTCCTTGCTCGGTGACAATATCAGAATTCAAGGGACCATTAGCATCAATACGTTTTACAACGCCCCACCCGTTAATGACGCTTCCTACTGTGACTCTTATCATTGAGTCTTGTGATGATCCTGGAATAGCTATGAGTGCTACATTTCCTGCGGCGGCAGTGACATGGTAATTAGGTTTCTTTGGAGTGACCGTTTTTTTTACATTATGATAAACATTCGCCTTTCTCTCATTTTTAGGTAAAGATTGATTTTTTAATTGTAAGGAATTTTGATTATGGAAATCATTTAATAATGTTTTATCCATTATATCAATTCTGTGTTGTAGTTCATCAATTCTACCATCAATTTTCCCTGAATTTATATTAAATTCATTATTTATATGATTATCTAAATCATTGATTCTACTTTCGAGGTTTTTAAGTTTTTCATTTAAATCATAAACTTGTTTACCAAGTTCTAATTCTAATGTTGCGTCAGGAGAGTCACTTAACTTTAGGTTACTTTGTTTTGAACTATCTTCAGGGAGAGACAGGATTTTCTCTGACTGTTGAATAGGTAAATTCTCTTTTAACGTTGGACTATTTTGTTTTGCGGTTGCTTCGGGAAATGATGGAATTTTCTGTGTTTGTTGAATGGACAACTTATTAATGTGTTGTTGATTAAATCCGTCCGATTGCAACTTAAAGCTATGAGTGTCATCATTATGACTGCTTATTGGAAGTTCTCTTTCTTTGGACAGTTTTTTGGTGTCAGTCGCATGAGTGATTTTCAGGGCTACAGTACCAAATACTGCTATACATACAATGCCTGAAATGATTGAAATAAGAACAATCTTCTTGGATGTTTTAGGTTTAACAGAGTTTTTTACCTCTGGTGTTTTTTCAACGCATTCTTCTGGCACTGGCTTCATCCCTCTTGATGGAACTCTTAACTGTGCAATATTGTTGCTCATATAACGACCTCACCTAAGCGTGTTTTCACTTTAATTCTAATTCTAAGTGATGTGTTTGTGAGTGGCGATTTTTCACTTTCCATGGGAATAGACCGGACTGGTGAAGACGATTCCTATTGCATCACCTTGGTGTAAAATTACTGTAGGTTGTTGTGGTGTCTGGTGCTCAATAATTTGTCCGACTTTTTCACCTACTCTGCCAGCCGCCATGCCCATTTGTTGCGGTAAGGTTAGTTTTGTGAAGCTACTTACACCTCCTAGACCATTATCTACGGATCTCGTATTCGTATTTTCAAAAGCGTTACCCAGCCCCTCAACAAACGCAGCGGCGGCTGGAAGAAGAATACGTGTCAAATAGTGTTCGTTTACTTCTGATGCGACACCAGTTTCCATACTATCTGGAGCGATGGCAAAGGCAGAAATAGCCATTGGATCATTTTCATTAATGACTAGTTTACTGAATTGTATAACTAACCTGATATCCTTTCTCTGAAATGAACCGATTACTCTAGCTCCTGCAAGTGGACCAGTATCAACCTCTGCAATTACAGTGCCTCCTAAGTCACTATTTACATTCAAAACAGAATGTCCATATACGCCGTGGCCTGCTGGTATTATTGGTTTAATACCTCTTTGGGAAGTTAAACTTGCTCCCGTATAATTAAACGTTTTCCTCGTGTTAGCCTTATTAGGTATGTCTGGATCAACAGCGTATTGAGGGCTGTTATTGCCATTAGAATTAGAAATATTATGTGTGATGCTTTTCTCTGATTCAGAAATTGTCAAAACTAAAGGTTTTCCAGACCATGAATTAAATAATTCATTCTCAGCTTCGTATGAAATTGTAGAATTATTTTGAGGTGATTCAGTAGATTTTTTAGCATCATTGGGATCAACTACAAAAGGATTTCCAATTATGTTGCCATTATTATTTTCTTCTTTAGAATTATTATTTGTTTCTATATTGCTTGGAGGGGTTCCCAGG